>NZ_NKFL01000004.1:1438914-2158372 GCF_002223055.1 Burkholderia sp. HI2500
CTGACGCCGACCTGTTCGAAGCCGGCGCGACGTCGTTCGACGTCGTGCGCTTCGTCGACGCGGCCAGCCGCGTCGGTCACGCGTTGACGGTCGCCGACGTGTTCGCGTCGCCGACGCTCGCGGCACTCGGCGCGCGGCTCGATGCGCACACGGAAACGGGACAGGAGGCGCGCCATGCTGGCTGAAGTGCGTCCGGACGGATTCACGATGCTCGACACCTACCGCCTCGCATTCGCGGACGGCCTGTTCGCGGTGCGCGACGGCGCGGAGATCCGCGTCGCGCAGGGCGACGGCATCGGCGCGCAGTTGCTGCGCGCACAACTCGGCGACGACGGCGCGCTGCGCCTCGTCGCGTACAACCATCGCGCGGCAGCGGCCGACCAGCGGCGTGCGCTGCTGGCGGCACTCGCCGCGGCCTTTTCGGACAGCGCGCGCCACGCCGCGATCCGGCTCGACCCGGCCGCGTGGCCGGCGGTCGCGCTCGATGCGTTGCGCGCGAGCGGCGTGCTCGCCGACGGCGGCCGCTGCATGCGTGAAGGCTGGGCGCAGCAGGCCGATCTGTGGCGCGTCGGCGCGCATCTGCCGTGCGCGACGTTGCCGATGTTCACCGACGGCCGCCGTCATCCGCGCCGGCCGCCCGCGCCGCGCGGCGAGGTCTACGCGCGCGACCTGCCGGCGCTCGGCGTGCGCTTCACGCTGCGCGGCTGGCAGCCGGCCGAGGATGCCGAACGCCTCGCGCGCTGGTTCGACGAACCGCGCGTGCGCGACGGCTGGCCGGGCACGCAGCCCGGCGCGGACGGCCAGCAAGGCACCGCGCCCGACACCGATCCGCACGTGATTCCGCTGGTCGGCTGCTTCGACGGCGAACCGTTCGCGTATGTCGAGGCGTACTGGCTGAAGGAAGACGCGCTCGCGCCGCACGTCGCGGCGCGCGACTACGACCGCGGGCTGCGGATGCTGGTCGGCGAGTCGCGCTGGCGCGGCCCGCAGTGCGTGGCGGGCTGGCTGCCGTCCGTCGTGCATTACCTGTTTCTCGACGACCCGCGTACCGAAGCGGTCGGCTGTGCCGTTCCGGCCGGCCACGCGCGGGTTGCCGACCATCTCGCGCGGCACGGCTTCGCGCGGCAGCGCCGTCTCGCGCTGGCCGACGCGCAGCCGCTGTGGATGCGCACGCTGCGCGAGACGTTCTTCTCCGGCCGTCACGTCTGACGCGCCGGATTCACCGACAAGGGAGCTGAGACATGCAGAGAGAAAACGTATTCGACCTGATCGGCGTCGGCTTCGGGCCGTCGAATCTGGCGCTGGCCATCCGCCTCGAGGAGCGGCGCGCGGCGCGCCCGCTCGCCCATTGCTTCATCGAGCGCCAACCGGAATTCGGCTGGCATCGCGGCATGCTGCTCGACGACTGCCGGATGCAGATCTCGTTTCTGAAGGATCTCGTCACGATGCGCGATCCGACAAGCCGCTACACGTTCATCAACTATCTGTTCGAACGCGGCCGGCTGAACGAATTCGTCAACCTGAAGAACTTCTATCCGACCCGCGTCGAATTCCACGACTACCTGAGCTGGGTGGCCGACGCGTTCGACGATAGCGTCCACTACAGCGAGACCGTCCTCGCGATCGAACCCGTGCACGGCGACGGCGAGAAGATCGACGCACTGCGCGTGCTGTCGCGCGACGCCGCCGGCCACGAGCGCCAGCGCGTCACGCGTGCGCTGTCGGTCGGCGTCGGCGGCACGCCGGCGATCCCGGACGCGTTCGCCGCGCTCGGCCGCGACCGCGTGATCCACTCGTCGTCGTACCTGACCGACATCGACCGGCTCGTCGCGTCGCCGGACGGCGAGCGCCGCCGCGTCGCGGTGATCGGCGCGGGGCAGAGCGCGGCCGAGGTGTTCATCGATCTCGCGCGCCGCTTCCCGCATGTCGACGCGAGCCTCGTGATGCGCGCAGGCGCCTTGAAGCCGGCGGACGACAGCCCGTTCGTCAACGAGATCTTCAGCCCCGAGTTCACCGATGTCGTTTATGCGCAGCCGCACGACGCGCGCCGCGCGCTGCTCGAGCGCTATCGCGACACGAACTACGCGGTGGTCGACCGGCCGCTGATCGAGCAGATCTACGAAATGCTGTACCTGCAGCGCATCGACGGCACGCCGCGTCATGCGCTGCTCGCGAACAGCGCGATCGAGGCGGCGGTGCGCACCGCCGACGGCCGCATCGAGCTGACGCTGCGCGACCGGATGAGCGGCGACACGCGCGTCGAGCGCTTCGACGCGCTCGTGCTGGCCACCGGCTACCGCCGCGACACGCATTCGGCGCTGCTCGACGGGCTCGCGCCGCACCTGGGCGACGCGCTCGCCCGCGGCGACGTCACGCGCGACTACCTGCTCGCGACGCCCGCGCACTTCGCGCCGCGCATCTACCTGCAAGGCTGCTGCGAAGACAGCCACGGCCTGTCCGACACGCTGCTGTCGGTACTGGCGCGCCGCGCGGACGAAATCTGCGCGTCGCTCGAAGACGGGATCGCACCCGCCCATGAAGAAGGCGCGGCCCGGGCAACACAGGAAAAACGACAGGAAAACGGGGCGAGCGCGAGCCGGATGGCTTTCGCTCTTTGACAAAGGCGCGGTCGGAGACCGCATGAAAAAACTGGAGCAGAGAAAGATGGAGTGGGCAACAGGCACGCGTTTGCGTGCGATCGCAGCCGCGGCGAGCGTGGCGTTCGGGGTGGCGGCAGGGCACGCACAGGCCCAGACGGCGCCGGCCGTGAACGCAGGCGCGGCGGCGTCGGCCAGCAGTGCGCAGAACGGTGCGGCCGCGAGTGCGTCGGCCAGTGCGTCGACCGGCACGCTGCCGACGATCAACGTCAACGCGGCCTCGGAAGGAGACGGCACGGTCGGGCTCGTCGCGAAGCGCAGCCGCACCGGCACGAAGACCAGTACGTCGATCAACGAGATCCCGCAGACGATCAACGTCGTCACCGCGCAGCAGATCGAGATGACCGGCGCGACTGACGTGAACGCGGCCCTGCGCTACGTGCCGGGCTTCTCGTCGTACGGCTCGGACAACCGTTCCGACTGGTACGCGGCGCTGCGCGGCTTCACGCCGACCGCGTACGTGAACGGGCTGCAGGTGCCGAACACGATCAACCTCGCGAGCTGGCGCGTCGATCCGTACATGATCGACAGCATCAGCGTGCTGCGCGGGCCGACGTCGGTGCTGTACGGCGCGGGCGACCCCGGCGCGATCGTCGACGTGCAGACCAAGCTCGCCGACGGCGAGCGCGTGCGCGAGGCCGGCGTGCAGATCGGCAACTACGCGCGCAAGCAGTTCATGATCGACGTCGGCGACAAGCTCGACCCGGACGGCAAATACGCGTACCGCTTCGTCGGCGTCGCACGCGACGGCAACGCGCTGACCGGCCCGAACAACGACCAGCGCGTTGCGCTCGCGCCGTCGTTCCGCTGGCGTCCGAACGCGGATACGTCGCTGACGCTGTCGGCCACCTATCTGCAGGACTGGGGCGACATCTCGTCGAACTTCCTGCCCGCGGCGGGCACGGTGCTGCCGAACCCGAACGGTCAGATCAACAAGGACGTGTACGAAGGCGATCCGAACTTCAACTACTACCGCAAGAAGCAGTGGTCGGTCGGCTATCAGTTCGAGCGGAACCTGACGCCGGCGTGGACGTTCCGCCAGAACACGCGCCTGATGCACCTGTCGCTCGACAACGGCTCGGTATTCGGCAACGGCTTCGTCGACGGCAGCACGACCGACGTGTCGCGCTGGGCCGGTGTGTTCCAGATGAACTACAGCCGCTTCGACATCGACAACAACCTCGAAGGCCGCTTCGCGACGGGCCCGCTCCAGCACACGCTGCTGCTCGGCTTCCAGTACAACCGCCAGACCGCGACCGACAGCGAGTGGCTCGCTGCCGCGCCGCCGCTGAACATCTACAACCCGGTCTACCTGCCTGTCACGAAGGCGGTGTTCACGCCGGACTCGACGTTCCGCACCAACACGTACACGACGATGAACACGTTCGGCCTGTACGCGCAGGACCAGATCAAGTGGAACCGCTGGACGCTGACGCTCGGCGGCCGCGAGGACTGGGTCAACATGCGGATGGACGACCGTGCGGCCGGCACGTCGACGAAGGCGGACGTCACGGCGTTCACCGGCCGTGTCGGCCTCACGTACCAGGGCGATTACGGGCTGTCGCCGTACGTCAGCTACGCGACGTCGTTCAATCCGCTGATCGGCGTGAACCTGGTCGGCGGCGGGTTGCCGCAGCCGACCCGCGGCAAGCAGATCGAAGCCGGCCTGCGCTGGCAGCCGCCCGGCAAGAACCTGATGCTGAACGCGGCGATCTACCAGATCAACCAGACCAACGTGCTCACGCCGGCGCTGCCGAGCCAGGACAATACCGGCACGAAGTCGGTGCAGACGGGCGAGGTGCGTTCGCGCGGGATCGAGCTGAGCGCGACCGGCAAGGTCACGCGCAACCTGTCGGTGATTGCCTCGTACGTGTATCAGGACGTGAAGAACGTGAAGGCCAACGACGTGTCGCTGAACAACTGGCCGGTCGACATTCCGCGTCCGCGCCAGATGGCGTCGCTGTGGACCGACTGGACGTGGCACACGGGGCCGCTCGCGGGCTTCGGCCTGGGCGGCGGCGTGCGCTACCAGAGCGCGTCGGCCGGTGGGGCCGACAACTCGCTGACGGTATCGAGCGTCACGCTGTTCGACGCGGGCGTGCACTACGACACGCGTAACTGGCGCTTCGCCGTGAACGGAACGAACCTGGCCAACCGTCACTACATCAGCGGTTGCCAGTCGGCGAACGTCTGTGTGTTCGGCACCGACCGTACCGTGATCGCGACCGCGAAATACAACTGGTGACGATGCGCGCCGCGGCCCGCCGGCCGGCCCTCGCGGCCGGCGCGGGCGGGCCGCGGCGCCTTCGTCCGCTTTTCCACGACGCATCCATGCCGAAGAAAAATCTCGTCTACATCCAGTCGCTGCGCAACGGCGCGGCCGATCGTGCCGGCCAGCCGGTCGCTTATCGGGGCGGCACGCGCTACATGAAGGCGCCGCTCGAATATCTCGTCGAACGCCTGAACGACTCGCCGCTCGGCGAGCGTTACACGCTCAAGGGCGTGATCGTCGACGACGACGACGGTTCGCCGGCCGACCGCGCGAAAGTCGCCGACTACGGTTTCGCCCGCACGCCGGGCCGCCCGTGGATCCTGCCGGAAGGGTTGACGGTGCAGGGCCGTCCGGTCGACGAACTGTTCTGCACGATTGCGTCGACGTACCGGCGGCTGCCGCGCGACGCGCGCGAGCGCGTGGCTGGCAAACAGGCGTTCGAGCGCCGCCTGCTCGAGCGCCTGCTCGAACTCGACGCCGACGTCGTCGTGCTCGACGGGCTGCTCGTGATCCTCGACGAACTCGTGCGGCCCGGCGCGCGCTTTCACCGGCGCATCGCCAACATCCACCCGGGCATCACGGCCGACGGCTCGCCGTACCAGCGGCGCGGCGCATGGGCGACGCTCGACGCGCTGCACGGCGCGCGCGGCGAACGGGTCGACTGGTCGAACGGCACGACGTCGTCCGTCGAGCCCGTGATGATGACGGGCGCGTCGTTTCACTACGTCGACAACGGCATCGATTCCGGCGAGGTGATCTGCGACGTGCTCGACACGCCGATCGCGCCGGACGACACGATTCTCGAACTGCGCTGGAACAACTTCCAGCGCAGCCTGTTTCCGGCACTCGAGCGGGGGCTGCACGTCCTCGCCGACCGCCACGACGCGGGAGCACTGTGATGGAAGACACGTTGACGAAACCGGCCGGCACCGCGGACGCCGTCGAAGGTGAAGTGGCCGCCGCGCTCGACGGCGCCGCACACGGGCAGGCGATGGCCGTCGCCGAGCATACGCTCGACGCGTGGCGGCCCGACGACTCGCCGGACGAACTGCTCGCGGCGTTCGTCGCGCTGTTCAACACCGACACGCGCTACGACGCGGCGACGATCACGGTGCCGCTCGGCGACGCCGACGCGGCAGCCGTGGCGGCGTACGTCGCGCGCGCGGTGCGCGAGGGCGTGATCGACGGCGCGCAGGTTGCCGGCGACGCGCTGCGCTTCACCGTATCGCGTGCGACGTTCTGGCAGAACCCGCGGCCGTGGCTGAAGGCGCCCGCGTCGGGTGGCATGCCGCTGCGCCATGTGATCACGAACGGCCACCGGCACCCGGTGCGGCCGCCGTCGCCGGCCGGCGAGATCTACGCACGCACCATGCCGCAGGTCGGGATGACGTTCAGCCTGCGCACCGTCGATGTCGACGCGCACGCGGACCTGTTCAGCGGCTGGATGAACCTCGATCGCGTCGCGCACTTCTGGGACCAGCGCGGCACGCGCGACGAGCACGCGGCGTATCTCGCCGAGCGGCTCGCCGATCCGCACATGCACCCGATGATCGGCTATTTCGACGACACGCCGTTCGGCTATTTCGAGTTCTACTGGGCGAAGGAGGACCGTCTCGCGCCGTTCTACGACGCGCACGACTACGACCGCGGGCTGCATCTGCTGATCGGCGATTCGCGCTTCCAGAGCGCCGGCAAGCTGCATGCGTGGTGGAGCGGGGTGCTGCACTACATGTTCGTCGACGAACCGCGCACGCAGCGGCTCGTGGGCGAGCCGCGCGTCGATCACGTGCGGCACATCGCGTACATGCACCGGCTCGGGTTCTACACGCTGAAGGAGTTCGACTTCCCGCACAAGCGCGCGGCGCTCACCGTGATCGAGCGCGATACATTCTTCGACACTTTCAAATTGCCGTGACGGCGCGGGGGCGCGGTGCTCGTCACGCACAACAGCCGCGAGTTCGGTCGTGTCGCCGGGTTGTCGCTCGAAGACTGGGCGGCGTGAGCGCCGTTCGGGATCTGTTCGATCGCTCGGCTGTTGCGCATCGGCGCGTCAAGCGCGCGACGCGGGTTCATCTGCGAGAAAGGCGTTGCGGAATGCGTCGAGATACCGGTCGGCGTCATCGCTGAATTCACCGGGTAACAGCGCAAAGGCACGTGCCAGCAGATCCTGGCCGAGCACGGCATAAGTTGCTTCGTCCGACAACAGCGCACGGATCGCGTCACGCGTTTGCGGCGAAGCGATGCGTTTCGCCTCTCGCGCGAGCAGCGCGGCAGCGGCGAGTCCCGGCTGGAACGCGTGGATCTCGAGCAGGTCCGGCGCGGCATCCCAGATACGTTCGCGATTGCCCGCGTCGTGAAAATTCCGCAGCAGGAACAGCAGGTCGTACGCATCGCTGTTCTGGCGCGCACGCCGGTCCTTCCAGGCGAGCAGCTTCAGCAGCGCCAGTGCCGGCAGGCTGGCCACCGGTACCACGGTGCGCGCATCGATCGACACAGGCTGTGCGGTGTCCACGGCTTCCTGAAACCCGAGCACGTTCAGCACGAATTCACCGTCGGGCGGCCATGCGATTTCGCCCGGAGGCGTTTCGAGCGGCCCGAACGGCACGAGATCCAGCTCCGTGCGAAAACCGTGCGCGCCGCTGTCGAACAGCAGTTTCTGCTGCTGTTTCGGTGCGCGCGTGAACTGCCCGGTCGCGACAAGTGCCTCGACGAGTTGCGCGTGAAACGGCCAGCTCACCGCGCACACTGCGACGTCGACATCTCGCGTCGCGCGCACCGGCCGGATGCCGTGCACGTGCCACATCAGGATGTCGCGCGCGGTGGCGCCGGCGACCACGAACGCCGTGTCGAGGCGCGCGCAGGCCGAGCCGACGGCCTGCAGCAACGCGACCGCCGCGGGCTCCAGCGGCCGGCGTGCGTCGACCTCAAGCGGGCGGTTGGGCGAGGTATCGGTCATGGATGCGATCGGCGATGGAAAGATTGCGGCTGTCGCCGGACGCGACGAGATCCGCGTAGATCAGCAGCGGCGGTACGACCGGTACTTCCTGCTCGCGCCAGGCAAGCTCCGCGGACCGCGGCCAGAACGCTTCGACGATCTCGACATCGCCGCGCTCGTCCGGACGCAGGCGGCCCTGAAGCAGCAGCCGGTTCGACGCGGTGCCGTGCGTATAGACGGTGATCGAGGCGGGTTTCAGGCCGTGCGTCAGCAGGTCGGCTGCCGGCTCGCCGCCGAATCGCGCATCGAATGCCGCGAAATCTACGCCGCGCCACCAGTCGGGCGCGAGGCTGGCAAACCGGCGGCTCGGCAGTTTCGCGCGCAAGCGGCTCGGATAGAGCGCGACCCATTCGTGCACGAAGCGCGGCCAGTCGGGCATCAGGCGCTCGCCGTTGCGGCGTTGCCCGACGAGGCCACGCGCGATCAGGTCGTCCATCGCGAGATTGACCGTACCGAGTGCGACGTCCGATGCAGCGGCGATCGCCCGATACGGTTGCGCGACCAGGCCCGGCTGTGTCGCGAGTGCGAACATCACGGCCAGCCCCTTCGGCGTCGTCGCGCGCGACGCCTGTCGGCGCGGTGTGCGTGCGGGCTTCGGCCGGCCCGCGATCATCACGGTCGCCTCCGGTTCGATCAGGCATGCGTTGCCGGCGGTATCGAGAAACGGGATGCCCTGGTCGGTCAGGCCGGCGGCCAGTTCCGCCGAAAGATACGGTGCGACCAGCATCAGCGGCCGTTCGCCGGGCGCTGCGGTGTCGCCGCGGCGGCGCAATTCCGCGAGTGCGCCCGCCAGCGATTCGACGCGCAGGCTGATGACGACCGGCATCTCGAATGCCTGCCCGGCAACGTCGAAGCGGATCATGGCGTCGGCGCGCGCCTCGTAGGCGGCCGGCACACGCACGGGCCGGGCACGAAAGCGCCGGGTCGCGCTTTCGAACGCGGCGCAGGCTTCGTCGAGCACGTGCTGTTCCGACACGGAGAGGGAAGTGTTCACGGGCATCAAAGGGAATCGCTTGTTCACCTTTTTATCAGCGTACACAAAAAATGTACAAGCGTCAAAAAGTGAACAAGAATTCCCAAGATATTGATGTATCGGAACTATTTTTTGATTCTGAACGATAGTCACCGGGGCCCTCATGCGCAAGAAATCGATGGGTGGCACACAGTTTTGCGCGTTCGGCTTCCGCGCGGCAGTCGTCCGGACGGCCGGCTTGCGCGTGCCGCGCATCATGCCGAATATGGCAACTGCCGGTTGCTACCGCGACGACTTTCCATCTGCCCGGTTGCCGTCGAACCCACTATCCTTGCCTGCATATTTCCCACAGGACAGGAGACGACACCGTGACGCACAGCGTGATTCCCGCAAGCCTCGCCGACGAAATGATCGAGATCCGGCACCGCATCCACGCCCACCCCGAGCTCGGTTTCGAGGAATTCGCGACGAGCGACCTCGTCGCGGAGCAACTGCAGTCGTGGGGCTACACGGTGCATCGCGGGCTGGGCGGCACGGGCGTCGTCGCGCAGTTGAAGGTCGGCAGCGGCGCCCAGCGTCTCGGCCTGCGCGCCGACATGGACGCACTGCCGATCCACGAGGCCACGGGCCTGCCGTACGAGAGCAGGATCGCCGGCAAGATGCACGCATGCGGCCACGACGGCCACACGGCGATGCTGCTCGCGGCCGCGAAGCATCTGGCGCGCGAGCGCCGTTTCTCCGGCACGCTGAACCTGATTTTCCAGCCGGCCGAGGAAGGGCTCGGCGGCGCGAAGAAGATGCTCGACGAAGGGCTGTTCGAGCTATTCCCGTGCGACGCGATCTTCGCGATGCACAACATGCCCGGTTTCCCGACGGGCAAGTTCGGCTTCCTGCCGGGGTCGTTCATGGCGTCGTCGGATACGGTGATCGTCGACGTGCAGGGCCGGGGCGGCCACGGCGCGGTGCCGCACAAGGCGGTCGATTCGGTGGTCGTCTGCGCGCAGATCGTCATTGCGCTGCAGACGATCGTGTCGCGCAACGTGTCGCCGCTCGACATGGCGATCGTCACGGTCGGCGCGATCCACGCGGGCGAAGCGCCGAACGTGATTCCCGATCGCGCGCAGATGCGCCTGTCGGTGCGCGCGCTGAAGCCGGAGGTGCGCGACCTGCTCGAGACGCGCATCAAGGAAGTCGTGCATGCGCAGGCGGCCGTGTTCGGCGCGACCGCGACGATCGACTACCAGCGCCGCTACCCGGTGCTCGTCAACGATGCGGAAATGACCGCGTTCGCGCGCAACGTCGCCCGCGAGTGGGTGGGCGATGCGAACCTGATCGACGGGATGGTGCCGCTCACCGGCAGCGAGGATTTCGCGTTCCTGCTCGAGAAGCGGCCGGGCTGCTACCTGATCATCGGTAACGGCGACGGGGAGGGCGGCTGCATGGTGCACAACCCCGGCTACGACTTCAACGACGCGGCGCTACCGACTGGCGCGTCGTACTGGGTGAAGCTGGCGGAGACGTTCCTGGTGTGATCAGGGAACGGCACAGGCGGCGCGAGGCTGGACTTCGGCAACGTTGCCGCAGCGGCCGAGCGCCTGAAGTACCAAACTTTGGTATATGATGGCCGCATTGAAACAGGAGGTGACTCATGTCGCGAAACACATCCGTTTCCCTGGGCGACCACTTTGCCGAATTCGTCGACGCTCAAGTCCAGTCGGGACGATACAGTTCCGCGAGCGATGTCGTACGAGCTGGCTTGCGACTTCTCGAATCACATGAAACGCAGGTGCGCGCATTGCAGGAAGCGTTGAAGGCTGGTGAGGCATCGGGAACACCCCAACCATTCGACAACGAGGCCTTCCTGGCCCGGATGCGGGCGACGCATGGCGGTTAAAGGCAGACAGCTTCAGCTCACACCGCTGGCCGAACTCGATCTCGAAGACATTTGGCGCTATACCGTCGGGCGTTGGTCACTCAAGCAAGCCGACCTTTACCATCGCGATCTGATCGGAACCATGGAAGCGCTGGCGCGCGGTGAAAAGGTCGGCCGGACTTGCATTGTTCGCGATGGATATTTCCGGTACGCCGTGGGCTCCCACGTCGTGTTCTATCGTGAAACGGAATACACGATCGATGTGATTCGGGTCCTGCATCAACGCATGGACATCGAACAACATTTGTAATCGCACAAGGCAGGCGTGTGATCGTTGCGACGGGGCATGCAATCCCGGTATGACTCGTGCGATCCCGAATCTAGAACGCTTCCCCGCTGAACAACGCCACGACCGCATCCGGATTCGACGGCCAGTACATGTGCATGTACGTCGCGACGATCGCATCGCGACAATAGACGGCTTCGCCGTAGCCCGGCGCGCCATCGGGACGCGCGGCATGCGCGACCGGTTCCAGCGGCGTCGCGAGCCGCGAATAATGGAACGTATGCCCCCGCATCGTCCCGCTGCGCGTGTCGAGCTGCTGCATGCCGAGCGCCGCGAACCGGCGCTGCATCGTCGCGTGACCCGGCAACAGCCCAAGCATCGGCGTCGTCACGCCGTCCACATCGGTCAGCGATTCACACAGATACACCATCCCCCCGCATTCCGCGACGATCGGCCGGCCGGCCGCTGCGTGCGCACGAATCGACCGCGCGGTCGCGGCATTCGCCGCGAGTGCCGCCGCATGCAATTCCGGATAGCCGCCCGGCAGGAACAGTGCGTCGCAGTCGTCCGGCACGGGTTCGTCGGCGAGCGGCGAAAAGAATCGCACCTGCGCACCGAGCGTGTCGAGCAACGCGAGATTCGCCGGATAAGTGAACGAAAAAGCCGCATCGCGCGCCACCGCGATCCGCTTGCCGGCGAGCGCACGTGGCAGCGGCGCCGTGGCGTCCGGTTCCGCGAACGCCACAGCCGGCGGCAACTCGGCAAGCGCCGTTTGCGCGAGCACGTCGGCCGCGCGATCGAGCCGCGCGTCGAGATCGTCGATGTCGCCCGGCTGATGCAGGCCGAGATGCCGCTCCGGCAGCGCGATGCCCGCATCGGCCGGCACGTGCCCGAGCCAGCGCAAGTCGTCGGGCAGCGCCTGTTGCAGCAGTTCCGCATGCCGGGCCGACCCGACGCGATTCGCCAGCACGCCGTGAAACGGCAGCCCCGGCCGGAACCGCGCGAGCCCGAACGCGATCGCCGCGAAGGTCTGCGCCATCGACTTCGCCGAAATCACCGCGACGACCGGCACGCCGAACGCGGCCGCGAGGTCGGCGCTGCTCGGCGTGCCGTCGAACAGCCCCATCACGCCTTCGATCAGGATCAGGTCCGCGTCGCGCGCGGCGTCGGCCAGCAGCGCGCGGCAGCCGGCCTCGCCGACCATCCCGAGGTCGAGCGCATGCACGGGCGCGCCGCTCGCGCGCGCCAGCAGCATCGGATCGAGAAAATCGGGCCCGGTCTTGAACACGCGCACGCGCCGGCCGAGCCGGCGGTGCAGCCGCGCGAGGCCGGCCGTCACCGACGTCTTGCCCTGGCCCGACGCGGGCGCACTGACGAACAACGCGGGGCAGGCGGGCATGCTCAGAACTCCACGCCGCGCTGCGCCTTCACGCCTTGCTCCTTGTACGGATGCTTGACGAGCCGCATTTCGGTAACGAGGTCGGCCGCGTCGATCAGCGCATCGGGCGCATGCCGCCCGGTCACGACGACGTGCACCGACTCGGGCCGCGCAGTCAGCGTCGCGAGCACTTCGTCGAGCGGCAGGTATTCGTACTTCAGCACCGTGTTCAGCTCGTCGAGGATCACCATTCGGTAATCGCCGCTCTCGATCATCCGGCGCGCCTCGTCCCAGCCCTTGCGCGCGGTCGCGATGTCGGCGTCGCGGTTCTGCGTGTTCCACGTATAGCCGTCGCCCATCGTCACGAAGTCGCATTCGGCCACCGCGCCGAGGAAGTCGCGCTCGGACGTGTGCAGCGCGCCCTTGATGAACTGCACGACACCGAGCCGCATGCCGTGGCCGAGCACGCGCACGGCCATGCCGAACGCGGCCGTGCTCTTGCCCTTGCCGTTGCCGGTGTTGACGATCAGCAGGCCCTTTTCGTTGACGGCGGCGGCCTGCTTCTTCTCGTGGCCGGCACGGCGGCGTTCGGTCATCCGTTGATGGGATTCAGCGTCGGTTTTCATCGGATTCGTCCTGTCGAAAGAAAGCGAAACAAAAGGTTCAGAGCGGGCCGGCGAGTGCGACCGTCACGCCGTCCCGGATGGATTTGGGGCCCAGCAGCCGGCCGCGCGGCGCCGCGAGCTGCGCGCACGGCTCGGCCACGCCCGCGACGCCGAAGCGGGCGAGCGCGGCAGCCGACGGGCCGCTCGCGGCCAGTTCCGGGCGGCTCGCGAGTTGCGCCACGTCAAACGCGACGAGCGGCCAGCCGCGTCGCGCGCAGAGCGTGCGCAGCGCGCGGGCACACGCCTTGTCGGCGAGCGTGGCCACGAGCGCGGGTTCGGCGGCCGGGTACGGCATCAGCGCCGCGCGGATCGCGGCATCGAGTTGCGCGGCCGTCACGCCCGCACGAAAACCGATGCCGAGTGCGACACGCATCATGCGCCGCTGCCGAGCGCGGCCCGTACCGCGGGGTCGTCGGCGAACGCCGCGACGCGGCCGATCACGATGATCGCCGGCGAACCGATGCCGGTCGTGCCGATGCGTTCGACGAGCGTGTCGAGTGTCGCGAGCACGTGGCGTTGTTCGGCGCGCGTCGCATGCTCGATCGCCGCGCACGGCGTCGCGCCGGGCAGGCCGCCATCGCGCAGCGCGGTGGCAATCGCGTCGAGCCGGCGGATGCCCATGTAGATGACGATCGTCATGCGCGTGGCCGCGAGCGCGCGCCAGTCGGGTTCGTCGGCACCCGCGCCGTGGCCCGTGACGAAGATCACGCCCTGCGCGTCGCCGCGCTGCGTGACCGGGATGCCGATTGCGGCCGGCGCGGCGATGCCCGCGGTGACGCCGTTCACGACCTCGACCGGGAATCCCGCCGCGCCGAGCGCGGCCAGCTCCTCGCCGCCGCGGCCGAACACGAACGGATCGCCGCCCTTGAGCCGCGCGACGCTGCGCCCCGCGCGCAGATGCGCGAGCATCGCGGCGACGATCGTCTCCTGCGGCGTCGACGCATGACCGCCGCGCTTGCCGACGTGCTCGATGTGCGCATCGGCGCGCGCATGGCGCAGCACGTCGGGATTCACGAGATCGTCGACGAGCAGCACGTCCGCCGCGCCGATCGCGTGGACGGCCTTGAGCGTCAGCAGGTCGGCGTCGCCGGGGCCGGCGCCGACGAGCCAGGCGCGGCTCATCGGGCGCGGCACGGCGCGCGCCGTGTCGTCACAGTGGAAAAGGGCAGGCGGGCGGCACGGCGGCGGCCAGCGGACAGGTAAGCCATGACGGATCGAACGAAGCCCGCGCGGACGCGGGCGGAAAGCGCACCTCATCCGTCCCCCGCGGATCGGGCGTTCGGCAAGCGTCGGGCTCGCCCCTTGCGTCGGCCGGTATCCGGGCTGGCCGCTTGCCAGGCCGCAGCCTTCCCGCCCGGCTGACGGGCAGTGGCATCGTGGGCGGCCTGGGCGCGTGCGCGGGGAAGCGCGTCGCGCGGGCGGCGTACCGTTGCGGGGACAGCACAGGCCGGGCGGGGGGCCGCCTCCTGTTTCCCGTTTAACTGCACGCGCGGAATGCGCATGCGGGCACCGAACGCGGCGCTACGATAGCACAGCGACTCCCCCGCGCGAACCGCCGCGCACGGCTTCCGGCCACACGCGGCGGCCATCCGGAACCGGGCCCGGCGGCCCGCTCCGCCTTGACGCTCCCCGCACCGCCGCCTACACTCGCACGCGTTTTGGTGCTCGCGCGCGCCGCTCCGGTGCGCGCAGTTAAACGGGAAACAGGGAGCCTGCCTGCGCCGCAGTCGAGCCAACCTGTGCTGCCCCCGCAACGGTAAGCGAACGCGTCGCGCGAGAAGCGCCACGCAACGCCGCTTCGCCGCATGCCGCGCGCATGCGGACGACCGCCACTGGATGCCGTGCATCCGGGAAGGCGAAGCGGCGTGTTCGTCAGCCCGGATACCGGCCGAAACGTTGGGGTTCAGCGCCGCGGGGAGGCGGCGCATCGTCCACGGCCGCAGCCGGCCCGACGCCCGCGTATTGCCCGCTTCCTCCACCGATCCGTCCCCGCGCGAACCCGCACCGGCCGGCGTGGCGAATGGCAGGCAGCGCGAGCGGGCCGGCGGCAGCCGTGTTGGCATTCACGATGTCGACCGTTCGCAAGGAAGCACCATGTCCGATTCGTCGTCCCGCCCGTCCCGCGACTGTCCGTGCGGATCGCGCGGCGGCATGCCCGCGATCCACCCGATGAACTGCCACGCCGCCCTCGACGCGACGATCCCGGGCTGATTCCATTTTCGACACAGGACCTACCATGACCCTACGCAAGCTTCCCGTCACGATCGTCACGGGCTTTCTCGGCAGCGGCAAGACGACGCTGATGCGCCACATCCTGCAGCACGCCGAAGGCCGCCGCATCGCGGTGATCGTCAACGAATTCGGCGAGCTCGGCATCGACGGCGAAATCCTCAAGGGCTGCGGCATCGGCTGCGAGGATGCCGACGGCGCGCAGGGCGAAGCGGCGGGCCAGCTGTACGAACTCGCGAACGGCTGCCTGTGCTGCACCGTGCAGGAAGAGTTCTATCCGGTGATGGAAGCGCTCGTCGAGCGCCGCGCGGACATCGACCACGTGCTGATCGAGACGTCCGGCCTCGCCCTGCCGAAGCCGCTCGTGCAGGCGTTCAACTGGCCGACGATCCGCAACAGCTTCACGGTCGATGCGGTCGTGACCGTGGTCGACGGGCCGGCTGCCGCCAGCGGCCAGTTCGCGGAAAACCCGCAGGCCGTCGACGCGCAGCGCCGCGCCGATCCGAACCTCGACCACGAATCGCCGCTGCACGAGCTGTTCGCCGATCAGCTGTCGTCCGCCGACCTCGTGATCGTGAACAAGGCCGATCTCGTCGGCGACGCCGAGTTCGCGCAGATCGAAACCGCGATCCGCGAAGAAATCCCACCGCAGGTGAAGATCGTGCGCGCGACGCGCGGCGAGCTCGACCTCGCGATGCTGCTCGGCCTCGAATCGGCATCCGAAGAAACGATCCACCTGCGTCACGACCATCACGGCTCGGCCGACGACGGCGATCACGATCACCATCACGACGATTTCGACTCGGTGGTCGTGTCGGGCGACGCCGGCACGCGCGAAGCGACGATCGCCGCGCTGCAGCGCGTCGTCGAAGCGCACACGATCTACCGCGCAAAAGGCTTCGCCGCGCTGCCCGGCGCGCCGATGCGGCTCGTGATCCAGGGCGTCGGCCGCCGCTTCGACAGCTATTTCGACCGTCGCTGGCAGGACGGCGAAACGCGCGCGAGCCGCTTCGTGCTGATCGGCGAGGATCTCGACGCGGCCGCGCTGCAACGCGCGTTCGATGCCGCGTGCGCGGCCGAGCCGCAACAGGCGTAACGCACGATGCATCTGCTGCGCACCACGCCGGGCGGTTTCGTCGACGATACGCAGGGCGTCGTCCGGATCGACCAGCAACCGGCCGACATCGTGATCCTGAGCTCGGCCGACACGACGCTGTCGCTGCTCGCGAGCGTCGTGCCGCATCTGCCGGCCGGCTTCCCGAGCGTGCGGCTCGCGAACGTCACGTTCCTGCGGCAGCCGGCGTCGGTCGACTTCTATGTAGACGACGTGCTGCAGCACGCGAAGTCGGTCGTGATCGATCATCTCGGCGGCGAGGCGTACTGGCCGTACGGGATCGAGCAGGCCGTGTCGCTCGCGTCGAAGCGCGGGCAGCAGCTCGCGATGTTCTCGGGCGACCTGCAGGAAGACCCGAACCTCGTCGCGAAAAGCACCGTCGCGCCCGACCTGTGCCGGCTGTGGTGGCGCTACCTGCGTGAAGGCGGCGTGCACAACGCCGAGGCGCTGCTGCGCAGCATCGCCTTCCACACGCTCGGCTTCGGCGACGAACCCGAATTGCCGCGCCCGCTGCCGGCCGCCGCGCTGTATCACCCGGCGCGCGACCGCGCGAGCGTCGACGACTGGCGGCCGCGCTGGACGCCCGGCGCGCCCGTCGTCGCGATCCTGTTCTATCGCGCGCACTGGCAGGCCGCGAACACGGCCGTGTTCGACGCGCTGGCCGACGCGCTCATCGTCGAAGGGCTGAATCCGCTGCCGATCGCGGTCACGTCGCTGAAGGACGCGGTGAGCCGCGAAGTCATCACGCAGCTCTGCGACACGCACGGCGTCGCGCTCGTGCTGAACACGACCGCATTCGCGGCGGGTGCGATCGACAGCCCCGAGCACGACGTGCTCGCCGGCGACGCGCCGGTACTGCAGGTGATCCTGTCCGGAGGCAATCGCGACGCGTGGGTGGCCGACAACCAGGGCCTGCATGCGCGCGACATCGCGATGCACATCGCGCTGCCCGAGGTCGACGGCCGCATCGTCACGCGCGCGGTGAGCTTCAAGGGGCTCGCGTACCGCTGCCCGCACACCGAGGTCGACGTCGTGCGCTACCAGCCGGACGCCGAGCGGATCGCGTTCGTCGCGGCGCTTGCGCGCGGCTGGTGCCGGCTGCGCACGCTCGATAACGCCGACAAGCGCGTCGCGCTGATTCTCGCGAACTATCCGCAAAGCGAAGGGCGGATCGGCAACGGGGTCGGGCTCGATACGCCGGCGTCCGCGCTGCGCGTGCTCGCGGCGCTGCGCGACGCGGGCTACGCGGTGGCCGACCTGCCGCCCGACGGCGACGCGCTGATCGCGCGGCTCACCGAAGGCGTGACCAACGACGCGGCCGTGCATGCGTTGCGCCCCGCATTCCAGAGCTTCCCGCTGGCGGACTACGTCGCGCGTTTCGCGCGGCTGCCGACGGCCGTGCGCGACGCGCTGAACGAACGCTGGGGCCCGCCCGAAGCCGACCCGACGCTGCGGCAAGGCCGTTTCACGATCGCCGGCTGGCGCGCGGGCAACGTGTTCGTCGGCATCCAGCCGTCGCGCTCGCGCGGCGAGAACGACTACGCGAGTTACCACGACGCGGATCTCGTGCCGCCGCACGCGTATCTCGCGTTCTATTTCTGGCTGCGCGATGCGTACCGCATCGACGCGGTCATCCACCTCGGCAAGCACGGCAACCTCGAATGGCTGCCGGGCAAGAGCGTCGCGCTGTCCGACGCGTGCTGGCCGGACCTGACGCTCGGGCCGCTGCCGCACCTGTATCCGTTCATCGTCAACGATCCGGGCGAGGGCAGCCAGGCGAAGCGCCGCGCGCAGGCCGTGATCATCGATCACCTGATGCCGCCGCTCACGCGCGCGGAAAACTACGGCCCGCTGCAGGATCTCGAACGGCAGGTCGACGAATACTACGAAGCACTGATGGTCGATGCGCGGCGCGCGAAGCTGCTGCGCAAGACGATCCTCGCGACGATCGCCGAGCACCGGCTGCACGACGAACTGAGCGTGTCGCCGCCGCGCGATACGGGCGACGAGGATGCGCTGCTCACGCGCGTCGACGCGTGGCTATGCGAACTGAAGGAAGCGCAGATCCGCGACGGGCTGCACGTGTTCGGCGAGTCGCCGATCGATCGTCAGCGGCGCGACACGCTGCTCGCGCTCGCGCGCTTTCCGGTGGGCGACGGCAAGGGCGCACGCGCCGGGCTGATCGGTGCGCTGGCGCGCGATCTCGCACTCGGCGACGACTTCGATCCGCTCGCGGCCGATTGGGCCGCGCCGTGGGTTGGCCCGCGTCCGGCGATCCTGCAGGCGCTCGATGCATCGCCGTGGCGCCACGCGGGCGATACGCGCGAGCGGCTTGAACGGCTCGCGCAGCAATGGCTCGACGGGCTGTGCGCAGCGGACGGCGGCGGAACGGGCAACGACGCGACACCGCCCGGCGACTGGCCGCACACGCTCGCCGTGATCGAACGCGTCCGCGCGACGCTGCTGCCCGCGCTCGACGCGTGCGGCGGCGAGGAAATGCGCCAGCTGCTGCGCGGGCTCGATGGCCGCTTCGTGCCACCGGGGCCGAGCGGGTCGCCGTCGCGCGGCCGCCCGGACGTACTGCCGACCGGCCGCAATTTCTATTCGGTCGATACACGCGCGGTGCCGACGCAGGCCGCGTGGTCGCTCGGCCTGAAATCCGCGCAGCAACTGATCGAGCGCCATCTGCAGGATCACGGCGACTATCCGCGCGCGATCGGCCTGTCCGTCTGGGGCACGGCGACGATGCGCACGGGCGGCGACGACATCGCGCAGGCGTTCGCGCTGCTCGGCGTGCGGCCGAAATGGGCGCACGGCAGCCATCGCGTGACCGACTTCGAGATCCTGCCGATCGAGATCTTCGACCGGCCGCGCATCGACGTGACGCTGCGCGTGTCGGGCTTCTTCCGCGACGCGTTTCCGAACCTGATGCACCTGTTCGACGCGGCCGTGCAGGCGGTGGCCGCGCTCGACGAACCCGAGGCACTGAACCCGGTCCGCGCGCGCATCGAGCGCGAACGCGAGAAATGGGTCGCGCAGGGCGTGCCGCCGGACGAAGCGCGGCGCCGTGCCGGCTGGCGCGTATTCGGCGCGCGGCCGGGCAGCTACGGCGCGGGCCTGCAGGACCTGATCGACCAGCGCCGCTGGCAGACCGACGCCGATCTCGCCGATGCCTACCGCCAGTGGGGTGGCCATGCGTACGCACAGAACAGCGCGGGCGATGCGGCGGCCGACGTGTTCGGCGAGCGGCTCGCGACGATCGACGTCGTCGTGCAGAACCAGGACAGCCGCGAGCACGACATCCTCGATTCGAACGACTATTACCAGTTCCAGGGCGGGATGACGGCGGCCGTGCGGCACCTGTCCGGGCAGCAGCCGAGCATCTACCACGGCGACCACGCGAACCCGGTCGCGCCGAAGATGCGCACGCTGCGCGAGGAAATTGCGCGCGTGATCCGCTCGCGGGTCGTCAACCCGAAATGGCTCGACGGCGTGAAGCGTCATGGCTACAAGGGCGCGGCCGAGCTGGCCGCGACGGTCGACTACCTGTACGGCTATGACGCGACCGCGCGCGTGCTGTCCGACCATCAATACGCGCTCGTCGCCGACGCGTACCTGTTCGACGACGCCACCCGCGCGTTCCTCGAACGGCACAATCCGAAGGCGCTGCACGGCATCTGCGAACGCTTCGTCGAGGCGATGCAGCGCGGCCTGTGGCAGCAGTCGGGCGACTATCGCGAACGGATCGAAGCGGTCTGGCTCGCGAGCGAACAACTCCAGGAAGGGGGACGGCGATGACCGATCCGACGACGCACCGCGCCCGCGCGGTTTTTCCGTTTGCGGCGCTCGTCGCGCAGGACGCATTGCAGCAGGCGCTGCTGCTCGCCGCGATCGACCCGTCGCTCGGCGGCGTGCTCGTGAGCGGGCCGCGCGGCACCGCGAAATCGACCGCGGCGCGCGGCCTGGCGGAGCTGTTGCCCGAAGGGCAGTTCGTCACGCTGCCGCTGTCGGCGAGCGACGAGCAGGTGACGGGTACGCTCGATCTCGCGCATGCACTCGCTGAAAACGGCGTGCGCTTCCGGCCGGGCCTGCTCGCGCGGGCGCATCTCGGCGTGCTGTACGTCGACGAAGTGAACCTGCTCGCCGACGGGCTCGTCGACACGCTGCTCGACGTCGCCGCGAGCGGCGTGAACATCGTCGAGCGCGATGGCGTGTCGCACGCGCACGATGCGCGCTTCGTGCTCATCGGTACGATGAATCCGGAGGAGGGCGAGCTGCGTCCGCAACTGCTCGACCGCTTCGGTCTGATGGTCGAGCTGGAGAACTGCTTCGACGCCGCGCAGCGCGAGCGGATCGTGAAGGCGCGGCTTGCCTTCGATCTCGATCCGGATGCGTTCCGCGCACGTCATGCGTCCGCGCAGCGCGAACTCGGCGACCGGATTCACGCGGCACGCGCACGGCTCGCGGCGCTCGATTTCGACGATGCGGTCCATGCACGCGTCAGCGCGCTGTGCATCGACGCGGCTGTCGACGGGCTGCGCGCCGATCTCGTGATGCTGCGCGCGGCGCGTGCGCTCGCCGCGCTGGAGCAGGCCGACGCGGTGACGGTGTCGCATGTGGAGCGGGTGGCCGACGCGGTGCTGCGACATCGGCGCCACGCGGGCGCGCCGCCCTCGTCCGGCGCACCGCAACGCGGCGACGAACGCGACGGTCGCTCTGCGCCCGATACGCAAGCTATGCGCGAGCGCCCCGATGATGCGTCGGGTGTGGCGAAGAACGATGCCACGGCATCCCAGGGCGACTGGGGCTACCTGCGGCCCGAGCCGGCCGGGCTGCGCGACGTGAAAGGCGTGGTGCCGCTGCCGCTAAAAAAACGCTGAGCCATCGAGCCGGCGCCGCCGCGGACACCGTTCGCGGTCCTCGATGGCAATCAGGCGCAGCCGCGCGCGTGCCGGGCACGGTGCGCGCCGGCACGGCCGTGGCGTGGCCGGCGACGCTCGCCGCGAAGCGCGGCGGCCCGCTGCAGCGCGACCATCTGCGCTTTCGCCAACGCGCCGGCACGCCGCACGCACTGCATTGCTTCGTGCTCGACTGCTCGGCGTCGATGCTGTCGCACGAGCGGCTCGCACTGGCGAAGGGGCTGATCGTCGCGTATTTCGACCAGGCCGCGCGCGACCGTGTCGAAACCGCGCTGATCTGTTTCGGCGGCCATGGCGCCGTGCGCCGCTTCGGCCCGGCCGTGCCGCGCTGGTGGAATGCGCGCTGGCTCGAACCGGTCGAAGGCGGCGGCGGCACGCCGCTCGCGGACGGCATCGCGGCCGCCGCGCAAATGCTCGCACGCGCGGCGCGGCGCGCGCCGGCCAAGCAGCGCTGGCTGTGGGTGCTGTCCGACGGCCGCACGCGCGAGACGCCCGCGAAACCCGCGGCGGCCGATCACGTCGTGTTCGTCGACTTCGACGATGCGGCCGTGCGGATCGGGCAGGGCGCGCGGCTGGCCGCGGCGTGGGGCGCGCAGTGGGTGACGGCCGACGCGCTGTGCACGGGCCGCGCCGGCTGATGGCCGGCCGGCGGTACGCTATGATCGCCGTTTCTGCTTCAACCCATTGGAACAACCCGCCATGCAAGTACTGGTCGATGCCGACGCGTGTCCCGCCGTCATCAAGGACATGCTGTTTCGCGCCGCGCGTCGTGCCGAAATCTGCGTGACGCTGGTCGCGAACCAGTTTCTGCGCACGCCGCCATCGCCGTTCATCAAGGCGGTGCAGGTGCCGGCCGGCTTCGACGTGGCCGACGCGCGCATCGTCGAGCTGGTGGAAGCGGGCGACCTCGTGATCACCGCCGACATTCCGCTGGCCGCCGCCGTGCTCGACAAGGGCGCGCATGCGCTCGACCCGCGCGGCAACTGGTTCAGCCGCGAGAACATCGAGGAACGCCTGTCGACGCGCGCGATGATGGATCAGTTGCGCAGCGCGGGCATCGACACGGGCGGGCCGGCGCCGTTCAGCGCACGCGACGGCAAGGCGTTTGCCGCGCAGTTCGACCGGTTCCTGGCGCGACAGGGCAAGCCTTGAGGTTGTGTCACGGCGGCCGCGTGTCGTGATCGCCCTGCGCGGGGCGACACCTGCGCGCCATGCGCTATATCACCGAATCCGCGCTCAATCGCGCGCATCGCTGCTGCGAGGATGCAGGTTTGTCCCTACGCTGCTATCGTGGCGCAAACCACAACACAGCATAGGAGCGCACGCGTGTCACCGACTCAACTTCTCGTTCCGACCTTCTCCCAGATGCTGCGCGCGCAGTCCGCGTGGCTCGACAAGGCTGCCGCACACCGCCAGGCCGCGGGCGACGCGCCCGACGCGGCGATGTCGCTGAAGCTGGCGCCCGACATGTATCCGCTCGCGGCACAGGTGCGCTTCTCGTGCTTCCAGGCGATGGAGCCCATCCACCGGCTGCGCGGCGAACCGCTGCCGGCCGCACTGCTCGCATTGCGCGAGGCGGGATGGCATGCGGATGCGCAGCCCGGCACGCTCGCCGATGCACAGGCGATCATCGCCGGCACGCTCACGTTTCTCGGCGACCTCGCGCCGGATGCGCTCGATGGCGGTGCCGCGCGGCCGATCGCGCTCGACATGCCGAACGGGATCGCATTCGACATGACGGGCGAGCAGTACGCGCGCGACTGGGCGCTGCCGCAGTTCTATTTCCACGCGATCACCGCGTACGCAATCCTGCGCCACCACGGCGTCGAACTCGGCAAGGCCGACTACGTGCCGCACATGCTCGCGTACGTCCGGCCGGGCACGATTCCGCAAGGGTGAGCAGGCAGGCGCCAGGCAACCGCGAAGCGACATGACGCGGGCACTCTTCCTCTGCAGCCGCAACCGGCTGCGCAGCCCGACGGCCGAAGCGGTGTTCGCCGCGTGGCCGGGCGTCGAAACCGACTCCGCGGGCCTCACGCCCGATGCGGACACGCGCGTGTCCGCCGAGCAGCTCGACTGGGCCGATGTCGTATTCGTGATGGAGCGTGCGCACAAGGCGCGGCTGGCAGCGCAATTCGGTGCGCATCTGCGGGACAAGAAGATCGTGTGCCTCGATATTCCCGACCGGTACGCCTACATGCAGCCGGAACTTGTCACGTTGCTCGAACGCAAGGCCGGCCCGTTGCTGCGCGCATGACCGGCGGGAGCGCTATCGACGTCAGCGCAGCCGGCCGCTTGCGATCGCCGAGAAACAGTCGAGACGCAGCAGCTCGATGATCTTGCGCGTCGGCACGCTCGCACGCAGCGTGTCGAGCCGGTCGACGGTGAACCACTTGCAGCGGGCGATCTCGTTGCTCGCGCGCGGCGTCAGGTGTGCCGGCACGTCGGCCACGAACACATGATGGAGCTTCGTCAGCCCGCCGAACTGCACCGCGTAGTCGAGCGCGAGCCCCTCCAGCCGCGTTTCCTCGGCAAGCTCCCGCAGTGCAGCATCGAGCGGCGTCTCGCCACGCCGGATCGTGCCGCCCGGCAGCGACCAGCGCGATGCGGTGCGGGCGACCAGCAGCACGCTGCTGCGCTGACGGCACACGATCGTGGCGCGTTCCTTGATGACGGCGAGAGTGTCCAGCCCGGTACGCATGTTCGGTCAAACAGGTGCTGAATCGTGGAGGAAATGCATGTCGGCGGCGCGCGACCCGCCAGCCGGCCGCAACGGCGTAGAGGCCGCCGTACCGATCTTAGCGGCCGTTCATGACAGTTCCATGCACGCCTTCGCGGGGCAAACGCCGAGTCACGCGTGCGTATAGATGCCGCTGCGCGCGGGCTTCACGTGACGCGGCTGGCGGCGCTTGTGAACAGCCCGCCGATGGTGGGACGGCGGCGGCGTGACGTGCCGGCGCGCGGGCGCGGGCCGGGCGGTCGGTGAGGACGACTGCGGCGCTCCCCCCGGCATCCCGGTCTGTCCTTCGCCGAAGTGGAACGTCTGGGTTTGCGCATGTCCGACGCCCAGCGTCGACGCCAGCATGAAGGCCGCCAGCAGCATCCGTTTCATGAATGATCCGTCCGATTTTTTTGAGATGAAGATTGCCCGCCAGCTTAACGAAAGGCGGGATGCCACCGCAACCGGCCCGGGTTCGGTGTCGCCCCGACTTGCGCACGGCGGCGTCTTTCGCTTCGCCTCAGGGTGCCGCCGGGGTTGACAACGAATTTCCTGAGTGTGAATATAAATTCACATACAAGAATTATTCGTCGAATCCGGACGGCCGCGCCCAAGCGCCGGCCTACCGGGACCGGCAGGCCGATCAACGGAACCAGGAGCGGGACGCATGGCGGAACACGAGCAGCAGGGCGCGCTGGCGGGATTGCGCATCATCGATCTGTCGCGGGTGCTGGGTGGCCCGTATGCGACGCAGATCCTGGCCGACCACGGCGCGGAGGTGATCAAGGTCGAACCGCCGTCCGGCGACGAGACGCGCACCTGGGGCCCGCCGTTCGACGGCGATACCGCGTCGTACTTCCTCGGCGTGAACCGCAACAAGCTCGGTATCGCGCTCGACCTGACGCAACCGGCCGACCGCGAGCGGCTGCTCGGCCTGCTCGAACATGCGGACGCGATCGTCGAGAACTTCAAGATCGGCACGATGGAGCGCTGGGGGCTCGGCTTCGACGCGCTGCATGCGCGGTTTCCGCGCCTCGTCCATTGCCGCGTGTCGGGCTTCGGCGCGGACGGCCCGCTGGGCGGGCTGCCCGGCTACGACGCGGCCGTGCAGGCCCTCGCGGGGTTGATGAGCGTCAATGGCGAAGCCGGCGGCGCGCCGCTGCGGGTCGGCGTGCCGATCGTCGATCTCGTCACCGGGCTGAACGCGGCGCTCGGCGTGCTGATGGCGCTGCGCGAGCGCGACACGAGCGGCCGCGGCCAGTTCGTCGAATCGACGCTGTTCGACTGCGCGCTGTCGATCCTGCATCCGCATACGCCGAACTTCTTCCATTCTGGGAAAGCACCCGTGCGCACCGGCAACGCGCATCCGAACATCACGCCGTACGACAGCTTTCCGACGGCGAGCGTCGACATCTTTCTGGCGGTCGGAAACAACGGGCAGTTCGCGGGCTTGTGCGACGTGCTCGGCACGCGCGACTGGCTCGACGATCCGCGTTTCGCGGACAACCGCGCGCGCAGCGCGAACCGCGCCGCGCTGCGCACGCTGCTCGAAACGGCGTTGGCCGGACACGACGGCGCGGCGCTCGCCGAGCAACTGATGCGGCGCGGCGTGCCGTGCGCGCCGGTGCTCGGGCTCGATGCGGCGCTCGACCATCCGCATGTCGCGCATCGGCAGATGAAGGTCGAGCTGGGCCGGCATCGCGGCATCGCGTCGCCGATCAAGCTCGGCCGCACGCCGGCCACGTACCGGCGACCGCCGCCCGCGCTGAACGAACACGCGGCGCAGGTGTTTGCCGACGCCGAGCCCAACGCTGAAGACCGCGACCACGACACACGCCGGGACTGACCCGCATCGCGGCCGCCGGCCGTGTCGCGCGCCCGACGGCGCCGCACGGCCACTCGAACACCACGCCGGGCGACGACGCGCGCACCGGCTGAAGAGGAGACGCATCATGCTTGCATGGATCGGCGCGATCGCCATCGTCGCGCTGTTCGGCCTGATCATCACGAAGCGGCTATCGCCGCTCGTCGCGCTGATCGTCGTGCCGGTGGCCGCGTCGCTCGCGGCCGGGTTCGGGCTCGCGACCGGCAAGTTCATCGTGCACGGCGTACAGAACATCGGCCCGATCGCCGGGATGTTCGTTTTTGCGATTCTTTTTTTCGGAATCCTCACCGACGCCGGGATGCTCGATCCGATCATCGCGGGCGTGCTGCGCGTGATCGGCTGCCATCCGCCGCGTATCGTGATGGGCTCGGCGCTGCTCGCGCTGCTGATCCATCTCGACGGCTCGGGCGCCGTCACGTTTCTCGTCACGCTGCCCGCGATGATGCCGCTCTATACGCGGCTCGGGATGGATCGCCGCATCCTCGCGTGCGTCGCGTCGATGGCGGCCGGCGTCAATTTCCTGCCGTGGGTCGGGCCGATGCTGCGCGCATCGGCGGCGCTGCACATTCCCGGCTCGGCGATCTTCATGCCGATGATTCCGGTGCAGATCGTCGGGCTCGTGTTCGTGTTCGGCACCGCCTACGTGCTCGGCGTGCGCGAGGCGAAGCGGCTCGGGCTCGATCGTGCCGGCGCGGCGTCGCTCGCGATCGCGCCGCGGGCGCTGACCGACGACGAGCGCGCATTGCGTCGGCCGGAGCGCTTCCGGATCAATCTCGTGCTGACGCTCGTCGTGCTCGTCACGCTCGTGGCGGGCATCGTCGACCCGATGGTGATGTTCATGCTCGGCACGGTCGCCGCGCTCGTGATCAACTACCCGGACGTACAGGCCCAGCGCGAGCGGATCGACGCGCACGCCAAGGCCGCGCTGATGATGGCGAGCGTGCTGCTCGCGGCCGGCGCGTTCACCGGCATCATGTCCGGCACCGGGATGCTGAAGGCGATGGCGGACGTGGTCGTCGCGCACGTGCCGGTCGAGCATGCGCGCCACATGCCGTTCGTGCTCGGGCTGCTGTCGATGCCGCTCAGCCTGCTGTTCGACCCCGATTCGTTCTACTTCGGCGTGCTGCCGGTGCTCGCGGAAAGCGCGAAGCTGCTCGGCGTGCCGCCGATCCAGATGGCGCAGGCCGCGCTGCTCGGCCAGATGACGACGGGCTTTCCGGTGAGCCCGCTCACCCCCGCGACGTTCCTGATCGTCGGCCTGACCGGCGTCGAGCTGGCCGAGCACCAGAAATTCACGATTCCGTTCCTGTTCGCCGCCACGGTGCTAATGGTGTTCGCCGCGGTGATCGTGGGCGTGTTTCCGTTGTGAGCGAGCGGGATCTTCCGCTTCGCGCCAACCCGCCGGGAAGGCGATCCCGCAAGGGGACGCGCGTCGGAGCGGAAGCCTCGACGCCGCCGGGCGTTTTCCTTCTTGAAAGCGGCGTAGCCGCTTGGCCTTTTCCAGGAGTGCATGCCATGCAGTTCGACCTGACCGATGACCAGCGCGCGATCGAAAGCGCGATCGAGAAAATATGCGCGCGCTTCGGCGACGATTACTGGCTCGAACGCGATCGCGCGGGCGGGTTTCCGGCCGATTTCCACGCGGCGCTCGCCGAGGCCGGCTGGCTCGGCATCGCGATGGACCCGGCCCATGGCGGCGCCGGGCTCGGGATGACCGAGGCCGCGCTGATGATGCGCACGATCAGCGCCTCGGGCGCCGGCCTGTCCGGCGCGTCGGCCGTCCACATGAACATCTTCGGGCTGAATCCGGTGCAGGTGTTCGGCACCGACGCGCAGAAGGCGCGCTTCCTGCCGCCGCTGATCGCCGGGCGCGACAAGGCGTGCTTCGCGGTGACGGAACCCGATGCGGGCCTCGACACCACGCACCTGACCACGCAGGCGCGCCGCGACGGCGACCATTACGTGCTGAGCGGGCGCAAGATCTGGATCTCGACCGCGCAGGTCGCGAACAAGATGCTGATCATCGCGCGCACGACGCCGCTCGACCAGGTCGCGAAGCCGACCGACGGGCTGAGCCTGTTCTATACCGACCTCGACCGCTCGCGCGTCGAGGTGCGCGAGATCGAGAAGATGGGCCGCAAGGCGGTCGATTCGAACATGCTGTTCATCGACAACCTGCGCGTGCCGGAAGGCGACCTGATCGGCAACGAAGGCGACGGCTTCCGCTACCTGCTGCACGGGCTGAATCCCGAACGGATCCTGATCGCCGCGGAGGCGATCGGGCTCGGGCAGGCCGCGCTGCGCCGCGCGACGCAGTACGCGTGCGAGCGTGTCGTGTTCGGCCGGCCGATCGGGCAGAACCAGTCGATCCAGCATCCGCTCGCGCAGGCGTGGATGCAGCTCGAGGCCGCGTGGCTGATGGTGATGAAGGCGGCGACGCGCTACGACGCGGGGCAGTCGTGCGGCGCGGAGGCCAACGCCGCGAAATACCTCGGCGCGGAAGCCGCGTTCCAGGCCTGCCAGACGGCGGTCGCGACGCACGGCGGGATGGGCTATGCGAAGGAATACCATGTCGAGCGCTACCTGCGCGAGTGTATGATTCCAAGGCTCGCGCCCGTGAGTCCGCAACTGATCCTGTGCTACATCGCGGAGAAGGTGCTCGGGCTGCCGAAGTCGTACTGACCGGTCCGACCCGGCAGCCGGCCCGGTGCGCGGTTTCCCGTTCCGATTCAAGCACTCGTCATGGACGTCAAACTCGTTGCCCGCACGCTCGACCTGTTCGAGCTGTTCGCCGCCGAACGGCGGCCGCTGCCGCTCACCGAACTCGCGCGCCTGCTCAATGTGCCGGCGTCGAGCTGCCTCGCGATGGCGCGCACGCTCGTGAGCCGCGGCTACCTGTACGAAGTGCGCAAGCGCGGCGGCTACTACCCGACGCGCCGCCTGCAGACGATCGCCGCCGCGATCGACGCGACCGACCCGGTCGTCGACACCGTCCATCCGCATCTCGTCGCGCTGCGCGACGCGAGCCGCGAGACGGCCGTGCTCGGCAAGATCCAGGGTGTGGCGGTCACGTATCTCGACGTCGTCGAGTCGGAGCAGGCGATCCGCTATACGCGCGCGCCGGGCGAACTGCGCCCGCTGCATGCGAATTCGATCGGCAAGGCGATCTTCGCGGAACTGGCCGGCGACGCACAGCAGGCGCTCGGCGCGCAGTTGCCGTTCGAGCGCTTCACCGATGCGACGGTGGCGGATCTACCCGCGCTCGTCGCGCAAACCGCCCGGTTTCGCGAACTCGGCTGGGCCGAGAACTTCGGCGAGAGCGCGCCCGAGCTGTCGGCGATCGCGGTTGCGTTGACGCTCGACGGCGACTGGTACGGGCTGTCGGTGGTCGGGCCGACCGAGCGGATTCGCCAGCATCGCGACACGCATGCGGCGCTGCTCGTCGACGCGAAGGCCAGGCTGCTGGCCGAGCACGCGCGCGACTGAAAGCGGGCAGGGCGCGCCGCCCAGCGGGCCGTCCGCCGGCGATCCGGTAGCGGGCGATCGCCGTGAACGGCCCCGGATGCGCAGGCCTCGCGCCTAGCGCCGGCCGCTACGCCGCATCACGACTTCACCCACACGCCGCCCGCACTCGGGTTGTCGCCTTGCGTCCACCATTTCGCACAGTATTTCGCGCCCTGGTACATCACGCAGGTGCCGCCCGAATACGCGGTGGTGGCCGACCACGTGGCCGTGCCGCCGCCGACGGCCTTCCACACGGCGGCCTGTCCGGGCACGTCGCCCTGCGTCCACCATTGCGCCTGGTACGTCGTGCCCTGGTAGGTGACCGTCGCGCCGGCCGTATAGACCTGGCCGGCCGCCCAGGGCGCACCCGGTTGCGGCGTGCCGCCGTCCGAGCCGCTGCCGTAGTTCGGATCCTGCGTGACGCCCGTGCCCCACTTGCCGTCGAGCCGCTTGAAGATCGTCGCGAACGCGTACGGCTGCTGCGCGACGCCCGAGCAGGTCGGCGACGCATACGTGCCGCCCGACGGGCACGCCTGGTCGCGGCCGACCGACCAGTTGCCGAAGAAGCCGTAGCCGTTGCTGACCGCCGCGTTCAGCACGCTTTGCGCATTCGCGAGCGTGAAGGTTTCGCCTTGCACGTCGTTCACGCCGATCATCGGCGTGACGCCGACCATCTGCCAGAGCTGCGCATTCGTCTTCGGCTGGCCGGCCGACTTGAAAGCCGTATCGAGCTGCGAGTAGAGCGCCTGCGCGGCACTGATCGCGGCCGCGCCCATGTCGAGGTTCGCGGGGCCGTAGTCCATCGCCATCACGTTCACCGCATCGAACGCGGTCTTGTTCGAGATCGCCGCGTTGACGACGTTCAGGCCGTCCTGCGTGAGCCCGGTCGGCATCGTCGGCAGCGTCAGCGTGACGTGCAGCGGCTTGCCTTTCGCCGCATAGCTCGCCTGCAGCTGCGTGACCGCCTGGAAGTTGCGTGCGACCGCGGCCGTGTCCGTTTGCGACGCACCTTCGATGTCGAAGTCGACGTGCGTGAGGCCGTAGGTGTCGATCACGGTCTGGTACGCGCTCGCCAGCGCGGGAACCGTCGAGCACGCCTGCATCAGCGGCGTGCCGTTCGCACCGCCGAACGACACGGCGACTTCGCCGCCTTTCGCGCGATAGCTCGCGATCGACGTCGACAGCGCGGTCAGCAGGCCGCCGCTCGCGCCGTTGCCGATCGGCTGCACGCCGCCCCATGACGGCACACAGCCGTTGCCCGCGACCACGAACGCGAGCGTGAACTGCTGGATGCCTTGCCGGACGCCGATCTGGTCGACGAGCGGCGTCGGATAGAGCGTCACGTCGACGTAGGGCGCATAGACGCCGGCGCCCTGGGACACGCTCGCCACGGCAAGCAGGCAACCCGCTGCAAGTGCGCGCGGGATGAAACGCGGCAACACATTGTTGTTCATTGTGTTCTCCAAGTGGAAGAGGGATACGCTGGCCCGCGTATCGCCGCCGGTCGGGCGACCGGGCATGCCCGGCCGACGGCGTGCTCATCTTGGAGGATTCGCGTCGAATAGTGAATAGTCAGGAGTTCTTTTTGTTATTTGATTCCCGATACGTAACGATCTTGCCGATTCGACACAGTTCCTGAATGCGTGACACGGGTGATTTTTCCGATCGACCGGGAGAGGCCCGACGCGTGTCGCTCGTCGCGCTTCAAGCCGATGGCGGCTGCACGAGCGAGCGCGCCAGTGCGACGAAGCGCTCGACGCACGCCGACGCGAACGGCTCGTTCCACGACACGATCTGCTCGACCGCGCGCGTGCCGGCGAGCGGCACGTAGACGACGCCCGGACGCTGCAGCGTGGCCGTGAAACCCGGCACGATCGCGATGCCGCGTTCGGCGGCCACCAGCGACACGAGCGTCGTGATCTGTGCGGCGGTCGCGCCGATCCGCGGCGTGAATCCGGCTTGCGCGCACAGGTCGTCCAGTGCCGCGGTCAATGCCGAGCCGTAACCGGGCGGAAAGGTGACGAAGGTTGCGTGCGCAAGCGCCGCGACGTCGACGCTCGCACGGCTCGCGAGCGGATCGCCGGCCGGCACGGCCGCGACGAGCGGTTCGCGCGACACGACGAGCGATGCCACCGGCACGCCGGGCGCACCGTGCCATGCCCAGCCGAAACCGATGTCCATCGTGCCGTCCGCGATCTGCTGGCGCTGGCTCGCGGTCGCCGCCTCGCGGAACGCCAGCTCGACGTCGGGCATCGTCCGGCTCGCGACGCGGATGACGTCCGGGAACGTGTCGGACATCGGGATCGAGCTCGCATAGCCGATCACGATTCGCCCGGCAACGCCCTGCGCGATCTTGCGCGCGGTCGCCTCGGCCTCGGCGGCCGCGCTGACGACGTGGCGCGCATGGTCGAGGAACGCGGCGCCTTCCGGCGTCAGCCGCACCGCGCGCGTCGAACGCTCGAACAGCCGGACGCCGAGCTCGCTTTCGAGTGCAGCGATATGGCGCGTCAGCGGCGGCTGCGCGACCCGCAGGCGCAACGCCGCGCGGCCGAAGTGCAGTTCGTCGGCGACGACCACGAAATAGCGGAGGCGGCGCAGGTCGAGCATTGTTGTCGTTCCGGTATCAATCGCGATGAAAACGGTATTGGCGTGCACGCGGCGCGCTCGTCAGACTGTCGGTATCGACGACCAGGCCGCTCCGATGAACGACAGGACCACGCGCATCGCGTTCTTTCTCTGCGGCTTCGCCGCGTTTCTCAATCTGTATTCGACGCAGGGCATCCTGCACGAACTCGCGGCCACCTTCGGTGTCAGCGCGGAGCGCGCGGGGCAGGGCGTGAGCGCCACCACGACGGCCGTCGCCATTATCGCGCCGTTCGTCGGCATGCTGGCCGCGCGCATCGAGCGGCGCGTCGCGATCTCGCTCGCGGCGGTGGCCGTCGCGCTGCCGGTCGTGTGGTCCGCGCAGGCGGGCGGTTTCACGTCGTTCCTCGGCGCGCGCTTTGCAGCCGGTCTCGTCATGCCCTTCATTTTCGCGCTGTCGATCGCCTATATCGCCGAGCGCTTCGATCGCGGCACCTCCGCCGAGATCAGCGCGCTGTTCGTCGCCGGCACGACGCTCGGCGGTTTCGCCGGCCGCTTCGCGACCAACCTGATGACGTCGATCTGGGGCTGGCGGCATGCGCTCGACGTCGTCGCGGCGCTGTGTCTCGTCACGGGCGTCGCGATCTACGCGAGCCTGCCGGCGTCCGGCGCGATCGCGCGGCGCGTCGAGCACGTTGCGGATAGCGGCGCGGGGCCGTCCTGGCGCATCGTCACGCGCGGCCCGCTGCTTGCATCGTTCGCGATCGGCGCATGCGTGCTCGCGTCGCAGGTCGCGACGTTCACGTTCGTCGGCCTGCGCCTGGCCCGCGCGCCGTTCAACTTCGGCACGGTCGGGATCGGCGCGATCTATGCGGTGTTTCTGGTGGCGGTGGTCGTGACCCCGCTGGCAGGACGCCTCGCGCGGCATCGCGGCCCGCGCGCGCCGGGGCTTGCCGCGGCCGCGCTCGCGATCGGCGGGGCGCTGCTCACGCTGTCCGACCACGTGCCGGTGATCCTGGCCGGCCTCGCACTCAGCTCGACCGCCGTGTTCGTCGAACAGGCGTCGGCCAATACGTTCATCTCGCAGGCGGCGTCGAGCGCGCGCTCGACGGCGATCGGCATCTACCTGTCCTGCTATTACTTCGGCGGCAGCCTCGGCTCGATCCTGCCGGTGCCCGGCTGGCATCGGTGGGGATGGGCCGGCTGCGTCGCGTTCGTGGTCGCGACGCAAGCGATCGTCGGCGTGCTCGTGTACCGGTTCTGGCGCGCCGACGGCACAGCCGGCACCGCGCAGGCCGACGCACGCGGCGTCACGCCGACGCGCTGACCGGGTTCAGCGATACCAGCGCGGCGTATAGACCCACTCGCGTGCGTTGCCGATTGCGAAGCGCCGCGTCGTCGACGAGCCGACGATCACCATCGTGCGCATGTCGACCTGGTCGCTGCGCAACGCGCCGAGCGTCGTCGTCGTGAGCGTCGCGCCCGGCCGGCCGATGTCGCGGCCGAGCACGACCACCGTCTCGGCGCTGCGGTGCGCGCGCACGGCATCGAGCGCACGATCGAGCTGCCACGGCCGTGCACGCGAGATCGGGTTGTAGAACGCCATCACCAGATCGGCCTGCGCCGCGTGCCGCAGGCGCGTCTCGATCACGTCCCACGGCTTCAGGTTGTCCGACAGCGAAATCGCGCAGAAGTCGTGACCGAGCGGCGCACCGGCCTGCGCGGCCGTCGCGAGCGACGCCGAGATGCCGGGCTCCACGCGCAGGTCGACCGCGGCCCAGTGCGGATCGCGCGCTTCGTCGAGCGCTTCGAGCACGGCCGCGGCCATCGCGAACACGCCCGGATCGCCCGACGACACGACCGCGACGCGCCGGCCTTCGGCTGCAAGCTCGAACGCATGGCGCGCGCGCTGCATCTCCTCGCGATTGTCGGTGCCATGCACGCGCTGGTCGGCGCGGAACGGGCCGGCCATGTTCACGTAGGTCGTGTAGCCGAGGATGTCGGTCGCGTCCTCGAGCGCGGCGCGCGCGGCCGGCGTGAGCCACTCGGCGCCGCCCGGGCCGAGGCCGAGCACCGTCAGTCGGCCGCGTGCACGGCCGAGCGTGGCGGGATCGACCGGATGCGACGCGACCGCGCATGCGATGCCGTTCGTCGGGGCGCGCAGCGTGTGCGCGACGCGCAACGCGCGGCCGAGCAGGGTGGCCGCATCATCTGTCGCGTCAGCGTCGGCATCTACGAAGCGCAGCGGCACGTCGAGCGTTTGCGCCGCTTCTTCCAGTACGCCATCACCGATTGCCGATGCGGGCGCAACGATCGCGGCGAGCGCCAGCCGCGCGAGACCTTGCGAATCGAGTGCTGCATCAATGCGTGCGGCAAGCGCTTCATCCGCGTGGATAGCCCGCGCATCGACGCCGACCACGACGCTGCGCGGATGAATCACGAGTTCGTCGCGCGACCCGCGCCATGCGTCGGGGGTCACGCGGATCGCATGCGCGGCGGCTTCGTCGCGCGGCAGCGCAACATCGTCGAGCCACGGCGCCGCGCCGTCGATGCGCGTCGACGCGCCCGCGAGCAGATCGGAGACGAAGCGCTTGCCCTGGCCGAGATCGGCAAGCGCATAGCCTTCCGGCGGATTGAGCACGCACGCGCCGAAGCGCAGTTCGCCGCTCGTCGTGATCGCCGGCGCGACGCCGACGCATGCGGCGATTTCCCGCGCGATCACGTTGACACCCGTCAGCCCGCCGAGCAGCGGCACGACCGCCGAGCCGTCTTCCGCCACCGCGAGCACGGGCGGCTCGATGCCCTTGTCGGCGAGCGCGGGGGCGATGCAGCGGATCACGATGCCGGCCGCGCACAGCGCGACGATCGGCACACCGCGCGCATAGAGTTCACGCAGATGCGCGCCGAGATCGTCGAACGGCACGTCGGCCGCGACACGCGATGCGAGGCCATGCACGAGCGCACCCGGATAACGCGCCTGGATGCGCCGCGCGGTATCGAGCGCGCCCGCGCCGAGAATCACGATCGCGGGCGGCGTGGTCATCCTTGCCATTTTTCCCCCGGCACGACGAGCAGCGAGAAATACGGCGACGCCATCGGGTCGACTTCGTCGAGCGGCACGATGCGCTGGCTCGCCATCGTCGCGCGCTCGACATACAGCGCGCGCTTCGCGAGCCCCAGCTCGTCGAGCACGCGCCGCACCTTGTCGAAATTGCGCCCGAGCTTCATCACGACGGCCGCGTCGGCCCGCGCGAGCCGCTCGCGCAGTTCATGCTCGGGCAGCACGCCCGACAGCACCGACAGGCTCTGGTTGCGATAGACGAGCGGTTGGCCGAGCACCGCGGTGCCCCCGAGCATCGCGCACACGCCCGGAATCACCTCGGTGTCGTAGCGCGGCGCGAGGCGGTCGTGCAGGTACATGTACGAGCCGTAGAAGAACGGGTCGCCTTCGCAGATCACCGCGACGTCGCGCCCCGCGTCGAGGTGCGCGGCAACGATCTCGGCGGCCGTGTCGTAGAAGTCGGCAATCACCGTCTCGTAGCACAGCGGCGGCGGCAAGGCCTCGGTCGTCACCGGATAGACCAGCGGCAGCTGCGTCTGCGCGTCCTGGAGGTGCGCTTCGACGATGCCGTACGCATTACCTTTCTTGCCCTTCGCGACGAAATACGCGACCACCGGCGCGGCCTGCAGCACGCGCAGCGCCTTGATCGTCATCAGTTCGGGATCGCCGGGGCCGACACCGACACCGAACAGGCGTCCGCGCGCGGTCGTCATTCGACCTCCGTCGCGAGTGCGTTGACCGCCGCCGCCGCCATCGCGCTGCCGCCGCGCCGGCCGAGCAGGGCGACGTACGGCACGCCGCGGCTGTCGGCGTCGAGCAGCGCCTTCGATTCGGCCGCGCCGATGAAGCCGACCGGGAAACCGAGGATCAGCGCGGGGCGCGGCGCGCCGGCGTCGATCATGTCGAGCAGATGGAACAGCGCGGTCGGCGCATTGCCGATCACGACGACGCTGCCCGCGAGATGCGGACGCCACAGCTCGAGCGCGGCGGCCGAACGCGTGTTGCCGAGATGCCGCGCGAGATCGGGCACCTCGGGCTCGCCGAGCGTGCAGATCACGCGGTTGTCGGCAGGCAGCCGCGCACGCGTAATGCCTTCGGCGACCATCCGCGCATCGCACAGGATCGGCGCGCCGGCGGCGAGCGCCGTGCGGCCCGCCGTGCCGGCGCCGGCCGAGAAGCGCAGGTCGTAGACGACGTCGACCATCCCGCACGCATGGATCACGCGCACCGCGAGTTTCTCGAGGTCGGGCGGAACCTGCGACAGGTCGGCCTCGGCGCGGATCGTCGCGAACGACTGGCGGTAGATTTCCTGCCCGTCGCGAATGTAGTCAAGCATCGGTGGTGTCCTGGCTGTGCCGCGCGCCCGTCAGTCGGGCCGCGGCCTGGTCAATCGTCAGATGGCGCGCGAGCGGGGCGCCAAGGCCCGCGGCGGCGTCGCGCCGGTAAAGGTCGTAGTGCGCGGGCGCCACCGCGACGAGCGTGTGCGTCGCGGGATGCGGCAGCGCGCAGTGGCGTTCGCAGCCGGTCAGGTGCACGTCGACTGCATGGCCGATGCGGGCGGCGAGCGCGCGTGCGTCGTGCTTCGTGTCGGCGCGCGCCTTCGCGCAGCCCGCGCTGCCGGCGCACGCGACGAGCGTCGCCAGCGGGTCCGACGACGCGCAGACGAGGCCAAGCGACGCGAGCGCATCGAGCGTGGCCGGTGCGCGTTCGCGCGAGACGTCATGCAAGAACACGCCTTGCCATGGCGTCATCGACAGCGTGCCGTCGCCGTCGGTTTCGGCCAGCGCCGCGAGCCGTTCCAGTTGGGTGGCATCGAGTCGGCCGAGCACGAATTGCGCGCCGACGTTGCAGCGCGTCGCATCGAGCGACGGGCGCACGCCGAAACGCAGCGTCGGGTCGGTGCACGTGCGGCGCCAGCCGGCGAGTGCCGGATCGGCTTCAAGCGGGAAGGGCAGGTAGTGCTGCGCGCGTTCGAGCAGCGCGCGTTCGCCGCATGTTGCGAGCAGCGCGCGCATCCGCGTGACGTCGGCCGGTGCGAGATCGAGAAACGCGAGCAGCAGCGCGCGGACCAGCGCAGCAGCTTGATCGGGCGCGACATCGACCGAAGCGGGTGGGTCATCGTGCGCGACCGGCGGACAACCGGCCAGCCCGGCCGCGACGCGCACCGCGCCGTCGCCGCGACGCCGGGCGGCCAGCCAGATGTCGTGAGGATGATCGAGCGCCGCAACCGATTCGCCGCCGTCGAGCTGGATCGAGAATTTCGGCGACAGCTCGCCGCGGCGGGGCTCGCGCGCCAGCATGTCGAAGAGCGGCGCGGCAAGCGCGCGGCTGTCGACGAGCGCGGCAGGGTCGTGGCCGGCGAGCGGGCTGAGCAGCACGTTGCGCACGTCGTCGCTCGCGGCGAGCGCGGCCGCATCGGCGTCTGCATTCGAGGTGGCGTCGACGGGCGGGCCGAGACCCGCTTCGAGCAACGCACGCGTCAGCGCGTCGGCCGCGCCGTCACGAATGCCGCGCAGCTGGAGATTCGCGCGATTGGTCGCGTCGATCGTGCCGGAGCCGAAGGCGCGCGCGGCGGCGGCGATCGCACGCGCCTGGCGCGCATCGAGCCGGCCGCCCGGCAGCTTGATCCGGCACAGCCCGCCGTCGGCGGCCGCGACCACGCGCACGAGCCCCGGGCAGGCCGACGGGCGCACGACGGGCGACGCAGGAATCGAAACGGGGGCGGAACTCAACGGGGTACCGGGACAGTGTCGGGCCGCGGCCAACGCATCGGTACACCCCGCCCGACGCCGACTGGCACGCACGCACTTTCTGGCCGGCAGGTCTCCTGGCTGACAGGTCGGCGCCGGCTCCCGGCCTTCCCGGTGGAACCAGTGGCATGAGGGGGAGATCGGCTCGCTGTCTACAGTTGCGGGGGCAGCCACAGCGGCGCGTGGCGCGCCCTGTGTTCCCTCTTCGGCCCCGAAGGGCACCGGCGAACGAACGGCCGTAGGATACCCGATTTTCGAGACGATCCGGCATTGTCGATATGCCGCGCAACCGCGTCACAGCGCGGTCGCAGCCGGTTTGGCGCTATCTCGCAAATGGTACGATTGGCGGCTCGACACCCGATCGGCGACCGCCGGCATCCGCGATGACACTCGGCAGGACGGAGCTGTTCGGCATGGGCATCGCGCTGGGCCTGCTGGCCATCCCGGCCTGGATGCTGCTCGCGTGCATACTGATCCCGCTTGCGCCGTCGGCCGAGTGGCCGAAGAATGTCGGACTCGCCGGCCTCGGCGTGCCGATCGCGGCGGGCGGCACGTTCCTGTACCGGAAAACCGATGCACGCTCGCTCATGTGGCTGCTGCTCGGCTGGCTGCTGATCGCGTCGATCGGCGGGATGGTTCTGGCCTTGCTGACGTTTGTCGTCGGCGTGCCGCTCGGCTGACGTCGTGGCCGTATCACACCGGCGGGCGGGCGACGCACACGACACATGAACGAATCAACGCGCGACGGCCCAGCCGCCGCGCACCGCAACACACGGTAGGAAATCGAACGATGGGGAAGGGTGCATGACGGCGTGGCTGACGGTAGTGGGCATCGGCGACGACGGTTACGCGGGGCTCGGGCGCAGTGCGCGTCGCGCACTGCTCGACGCGACGCTCGTCGTCGGCGCGAAGCGGCATCTCGACATGCTGCCCGCGCGGCTGCCGGCCGCGCGCGAAGCGTGGCCGTCGCCGTTCGACCTCGCGGGCGTGCTGGCGCGGCGCGCGTCGCCCGTCTGCGTGCTCGCCAGCGGCGACCCGATGCTGTTCGGTGTCGGCGCCACGCTCGCGCGCCAGCTTTCCCCCGACGAATGGCGCGTACTGCCCGCGCCGTCCTCGCTGTCGCTCGCGGCCGCGCGCCTCGGCTGGGCGCTGCAGGAGGTCGGCGCGGTCTCGCTCGTCGGCCGGCCGCTTGCGACGCTCGCGCGTCATCTGCTGCCCGGGCGCCGCCTGTTCGTGCTGAGCGCCGACGGCCGCACGCCGGCCGCCGTCGCGGCCGAACTCGTCGCACGCGGCTTCGGGCCGACGCGCATCAGCGTGTTCGAACATCTCGGTGGCCCGCTCGAGCGGCGTCTCGACGCTCTCGCGCAGGACTGGCGCATCGACGAAACGGCCGCGCTCAACCTGGTCGCGCTCGATTGCCAGGCCGGCCGTGACGCGCCGCGCCGCGCGCTCACGCCCGGCCTGCCCGACGATGCGTACCGTCACGACGGCCAGCTCACCAAGCGCGACCTGCGCGCGATGACGCTCGGGCGTCTCGCGCCCGCGCCCGGCGAGCTGCTGTGGGACGTCGGCGCCGGCAGCGGCTCGATCGGCATCGAATGGATGCGCGCGCATCCGTCATGCCAGGCGATCGCGATCGAAGCGCATGCGGAGCGGCAGCGCTTCATCGAGCACAACCGCGACGCGCTTGGCGTGCCGGGCCTGCAGCTCGTCGCGGGCCGCGCGCCCGACGCGCTCGCGGGGCTCGCCGCGCCCGACGCGATCTTCATCGGCGGCGGGGCGACCGCGCCCGGCGTGCTCGACGCGTGCTGGGCAACGCTGAAGCCCGGCGGCCGGCTGGTCGCGAACGCGGTCACGCTGCAGGGCGAGATGACGCTCGCCGCCTGGCGCGAGGCGCACGGCGGCACGCTCACGCGCGTGTCGCTCGCCCACGCCGAGCCGCTCGGCCGCTTCGATACGTGGCGACAACCGTTGCCGGTCACGCTGTACGACGTGCGCAAGCCCGACGCGGCCGACACGTCCGCAGCGCCGGCCACGACGAACGCAACGGACGCGTGATGCGCGACGAGACTCCCGAACAGCCCGCACCGCTACGCTTCGGCTATACGACCGGCAGCTGCGCGACCGCGACGTCGCTCGCCGCCGCGCGACTGCTGCTCGCGGGTAGTGCGGACGACGCGGTCGAGATCGTGCTGCCGAAGGGGCAGCGCGTGATGATGCGGCTCGAGTTCTGCCGGGCGACCGCCGACGGTGCGGAAGCCGGCACGATCAAGGATGCCGGCGACGATCCGGACGTCACGCACGGCGCGCTGATCTTCGCGCGCGTCGCGCTCGCGGCGGCGCCCGGCGTGCGGTTTCATGCGGGGCCGGGCGTTGGCACGGTCACGCGCGCGGGGCTGACGCTGCCGGTCGGCGAACCGGCGATCAACCCGGTGCCGCGCCAGATGATGACGACGCACCTGGACGCGCTGGCGGCCGAGCACGGCTATGCGGGCGGCTTCGACGTGACGATCGGCGTCGAAGGCGGCGAAGCGCTCGCGCTGAAGACGATGAACCCGCGCCTCGGCATCGTCGGCGGCCTGTCGATCCTCGGCACGACCGGCATCGTGCGGCCGTTCTCGTGTTCGGCCTATATCGCGTCGATCCACCAGGGCATCGACGTCGCCCGCGCGAACGGCATCGCGCACATTGCCGCCTGCACCGGCAACGCGAGCGAGGACGCGATGCGCGCGCACTATCAACTGCCCGACATGGCGCTGATCGAGATGGGCGATTTCGCGGGCGCGGTGCTCAAGCACCTGCGGCGCGCGCCGGTCGCGCGGCTGTCGATGTGCGGCGGCTTCGGCAAGCTCAGCAAGCTCGCGGCCGGCCATCTCGACCTGCACAGCCGCCATTCGAGCATCGACCTGCCGCTGCTCGCGCAGTGGGCGGCCGAAGCGGGCGCAAGCGACACGCTGCAGGCCGCGATGCGCGCCGCGAACACGAGCCAGGAAGCACTGAAGCTCGCGCACGCCGACGGCGTGCCGCTCGGCGATCTCGTCTGTGCACAGGCGTTGCGCGTCGCGCGCGACATCGTGCCGCCGTCGGTCGCCGTCGAGATGTTCGCGATCGACCGGCAGGGCCGCTTCGTCGGGGAGGCGCGATGAGCGTGCGCATCCTGCTGCTCGGCGGCACCGGCGACGCACTGAAGATCGCGCGTGCACTCGGTCCTCACCACGTGTACAGCCTGGCCGGCCTCGGCAAGGTGCCCGACGACCTGCGCTGCGACGTGCGCGTCGGCGGCTTCGGTGGCGCGGCCGGCCTGGCCGCGTATCTGCACGACGCCGGCATCGGCCTCGTGATCGACGCGACCCATCCGTATGCGGCGCAAATCAGCGCGAATGCCGCAGCCGCTGCGCGTGAAGCGGGCGTGCCGCTGTGGGCGCTGCGCCGCGCGCCGTGGGTGCCGCAACCCGGCGATGACTGGCGCATGGTCGACGACTGGGCCGGCATCGAGGCCGCGCTCGCGCCGTTCAGGCGGCCGCTGTTCACGCTCGGCCGCGAACCGCTCGCGCATCTCGACGCGATCCCGCCGCACCAGTTCTGGCTCGTGCGCTGCCTCGACGCGCATCCCGGCAATGCCCATGCGCAGATCGTCGCCGCGCGCGGGCCATTCACGCTCGACGGCGAGCGCGCGCTGTTCGCGCTGATGGGCATCGACGTCGTCGTCAGCAAGAACAGCGGCGGCGCGGCCACGGAAGCCAAGCTCGATGTCGCGCGCGAACGCAGGCTGCCGGTCGTGATGCTGCGCCGGCCGCCGCTACCCGACGCCGACCGCGCGTTCGATTCCGCCGCGGCGCTCATCGACGCGCTCGATCCGGCCGCGCGCGCATGACGCCGCGCGGCCGGTCACCCCATGAATTGACGGAGATTTTTCGATGACGGTGTATTTCATCGGCGCGGGCCCCGGCGACCCGGAGCTGATCACGGTGAAGGGCCAGCGCCTCGTGCGCACGTGCCCGGTGATCCTGTATGCGGGTTCGCTCGTGCCGGCGGCCGTGCTCGACGGCCATCGCGCGGAGCAGGTCGTCAATACCGCCGAACTCGACCTCGACGCCATCGTCGCGTTGCTCGCCGACGCGCATGCGAAAGGGCAGGACGTCGCGCGCGTGCATTCGGGTGACCCGTCGCTGTACGGTGCGATCGGCGAGCAGATTCGCCGCTTGAAAGCGCTCGGGATTCCGTATGAAATCGTACCCGGCGTCACGGCCACGGCCGCGTGCGCGGCAACGCTCGGCGTCGAGCTGACGCTGCCCGGTGTCGCGCAGACGGTGATCCTCACGCGCTTCGCGGGCAAGACGACGATGCCGGAAGGCGAAGCGCTCGGCGCGCTCGCCGCGCACCGCGCGACGCTCGCGATCCATCTCGGCGTGCGCCATCTCGCCCGTATCGTCGACGAAGTACTGCCGCACTACGGCGCCGATTGCCCGGTCGCGGTGATCTATCGCGCGAGCTGGCCGGATGAAGAACGCGTGACCGGCACGCTCGCCGACATCGTCGGCCAGGTGCAGGGCACGCAGATCGAGCGCACCGCGCTGATCCTGATCGGGCGCGTGCTGGACGCCGAAGGGTTCGCGGATTCGACGCTGTACGCGAGCGCGGGCTGATCACGCGCGGGCCGGCCCGGGTTCGGTGCGGCGCTCACGCAGGGGCGCGCCGCGCGGATCGTGATCGCGCCGCCGGCGAAGCAGATCGGCGACGCCGATTCGCCGAGGATCAGGATCGACGCGGCGATGCCGACGACAGGGATCAGGTTGAGCAGTTGAGCACGACCACAGCCCTGTCCGATCGCGGCGGGGCAACATTGCGCGGGACACGCGCTACGCACGCGCGGCGTGCAGCACCCGCTTCGGCGCAAACCCCGCCGCCAGCGCGAACAGCGCGACACACAGGCAGGCCATCGCGATCCATGCGGGCGTCAGATCCGCGAGGTGTTGGCGCACGATGCCCGCCGCGAACGGAAACAGCCCGGCGATCAGGTAGCCGATGCCCTGCACGAACCCCGTCAGCGACGCGGCATCGGCCGGCGTCGCCGCATGGTCGACGGTGACGATCAGCGACAGCGGAAACAGCGCGCCGATCCCCGCGCCCATCAGCAGCGCGGCCGGCAACGCCAGCGCCTCGGGTGCGGCCAGCATCACCAGCAAGCCGACGAACAGCGACGCGATCGCCGCATGCAGCGCGGGCCGGCGATCGGGCAGGCGGTCGATCGTCGCCGAGATCGTCAGCCCCGCGACGACTTCCGCGAGCGTCACGCCGCCGAGCAGGCTGCCGGCCGCCGTCGGCGACCAGCCGAGCCGCATGTAATACGGCGGCAGCCACGCGAGCACGAGCGTGTACGCGCCCGTCGCGATGCCGAAGAACAGCGCGAGTCGCCACGCGCGCGGCGAGCGCGACGGTTGCGCGTTCGACGCCGACGTCGGCCCGGCGGCGAGCGCGTCGCCGCCGCGACTGGCCAGCGGCCACGCCAGCGCGGCCACCCCGGCCGGCAGCGCCCAGCCCGCGAGCGCGGGGAGCCAGCCCCACTGGGCCGCGGCGAACGGCGCGACGACGCTCGCGAGCACGGCGCCGCCCATGATCGACGTCGAGTAGACGCCCATCGCACCGCCGATCCGCGTCGCGAAATGCGCCTTCACGAAGCCGGGCAGCAGCGCCTGCACCATCGCGATCCCGACGCCCGCGCAGCAGGCGCTCGCGAGCAGCAGCCACGCATGCTGCGCGCCGATGCGCGACACGCAGGCGAGCCCGATCAACGCGACGCCGAGCCAGACGCCGCCCGCGATGCCGGTCAGGCGCTGCAGGCGCCGCGCACTCAGTGCGCCGAGGCCCATCAGCAGGATCGGGATCGTCGTCAGCAGGCTCGCCGCGCCGTCACTGATGCCGGTCGCGCGCTGGATCATGTCGAGCAACGGGCCAACCGCGGCGAGCGCCGGCCGCAGGTTCAGCCCGACCAGGACGATGGCGGCAAGCCGCCATCCGGGGGAAGTGAAGCGATTCATTGCAAGGCCCTCGATATCGGTGCGCGGCGCCCTCCGGTGAGGTGCCGCGCTTTTCATGTAAAGTATCTCGACATCAAGATAAATGCTGATTTATCTCGACGTCAAGATAACTAGTGAGCCGAGGAGGGTTAATGGATCGAGCCGCGCATGCGCTCGCGCAATGGCGCGCCGAGCGTCCGGATCTCGACGCGTCGTCGATGGTGGTGATGGGGCGCCTGCAGGAGGCGGCGCTCGTGATCGCGCGCGACCGTCTCAATCCGCTGTTCGCGCGCTACGGGATGCAGCCGGGTGAGTTCGACGTGCTGGCCACGCTGCGGCGCGGCGGAGCGCCGTTCGCGCTGACGCCGACGGCGCTGTACGACGCGCTGATGATGTCGTCGGGCGGGATGACCGCGCGCATCGACCGGTTGCAGAAGGCCGGGTGGGTGGAGCGCCGGCCGAACCCGGCCGACGGGCGCGGCACGCTCGTCGCACTGACGGAGACCGGCCGCGCGCTGATCGATGAGGCAGTCGTCGCGCACATCGACAACCAGCGGGAGTTGCTGGCCGTATTGTCGGATGCGGAGCAGGCGCAGTTGTCTGAACTGCTGGGGAAGTTGCTGGCGGGGTTGGGAGAGGGGGCGTCGAAAGGGGCGGAGGGGAAGTAGCACCGCAGCATGCGTGAGGCGAACGCACGAGGCGGGCAAAAAAATCGTCATGATTTACGTGGACGCCGCTTGCCGCCCGGTGGCGGACACCCCGTCACGCGGATCCACGTCTGCCCCTCACCGCAAAACGGCCCATAAAGCGACCCAACCGAGCTTTTCGTACGACGCATAACCATTGAAGCATGTCGTTGCGGTCGAGCCCGAAGGTACGGCTCCCTTACCGCAAAAGCTCGACCATCACGACATCGGTGTCGTCTCGTGCCACCAACGTGAGCCGCGCTTCGTCGCGAACGGCAACCCCGTCGCGCGGCGCGAGCCGGACTTCGCCGACATCGAGCCGGCCATGATCTGCAACCAGATACGCCACGCCTGACCCCGGCAACACGTGCTGCACCGTCGTGCCCTGGCGTAACGTCGCGATGCGCACGCGCGCGTCGGCGTGGATGGGCAGCGCACCCGCGCACACGTCATCGGGATCGCCGCTCGCCAGCGTGACGAAGCGGCCTTCGCGACATTCGCGCGAACAGGTTCGCGTCGCCGAACGCGGCGTGCCGCCGGGCGTGCGCGGATGCAGCCAGATCCGGAACAGCCGCGCAGCGACGTTCTCCTCGTTGCGCTCGGCAAGGTGGATAGCGGCGCCGGCATGCATCACCTGCATGGAATCGGCGACCAGCCGCGTGCGATTGCCCGCGTCGTCTTCGAACGTGATCGCGCCCGAGCGCACCCAGGTCACGATCTCGACGTTCCGGTGAGCGTCTAGGCCAAAGGCGGCATGCGGTGCGATCGCTTCGTCATCCCAAGCGTAGAGCGCGCCGAGCGAACCGTGATCGGGGCGTCCGCAGGCGCCGACGCGGAAATGCATCCGCGTGTCGCGCCAGTCGCTGCGGGTCGCGCCAAGCAACTGAAACGATCGATGTTCGATCATGAGGGGTCCGGGTTCAAATGCGCGTATGCGCCGGGCGCGGGCTCGATCATCGACGATCGCATCCGCGCCCGGCGCAATGCTTAAATCTGCTGCTGGCCGCCATCGACGAACAGCTCGACGCCGTTCACGAAGCTCGCGTCGTCCGACGCGAGGAACAGCGCGGCACTCGCGATCTCGCCCGGTTCGCCGAGGCGCCCCATCGGGATCTGGGCCGCCAGGTAATCGGCGAGACCCTGGCGCTGGGCGGCGTCGTCACCGGCGAGGTCGAGCAGGCCGGGCGTGCGGGTCGCCCCCGGGCTGATCGTGTTCACGCGGACGCGGCGGTCCTTCAGGTCGAGAATCCAGCTGCGTGCGAAGGCGCGCACCGCTGCCTTCGACGCCGAATACACGCTGAAGGCAGCGGTGCCGGCACTGCCGGCGGTCGAGCCGGTGAGAATCACCGATGCGCCTTCGGCGAGCAGCGGCAGCGCTTTTTGCACCGTGAACAACACGCCCTTCACGTTGCGATCGAAGGTGTCGTCGTAGTGTTCTTCGGTGATGTCGCCGAGCGGCAGCATCGAACCGCCGCCGGCGTTCGCGAACAGCACGTCGAGGCGCCCCTGTTCTTCCTTGATCTGCGCGTACAACGCGTCGAGTTCATCGAGCTTCGTGGAGTCGACGCGGACGCCGGTCGCGTTCCCGCCCGCGGCCTGGATCCCGTTCACGGCGGCATCGAGTTCGGCCTGACGGCGACCGGTGAGATAGACGTGCGCGCCTTCTGCCGCGAAACGTTGGGCGGTGGCCAGGCCGATGCCGCTGGTTGCGCCGGTCACGAGGGCGATCTTGCTGTCGAGTTTGCGTGCCATTTTGCTTCTCCTTGCGTTCGATAAGTGGGACTGCGTTCGGTGTTGTGTGCTGCGATGTGAGGAGAATATCGACGCCCCGATCATTTCGAAATAGAATTGATTGCAACCTAACGTTGCATAAATGAAAAGATGAGGGGCGATGGCCAAGCTGCCGGATTTCGAAGGGCTCGCGATGTTCGCGAAGGTCGCCGAGGAAGGATCGTTCGCGGCGGCGGCGCGTGCGATGGGGGTGTCCGTCGCGACGGTCTCGCGGGGCGTCGCCCGTCTGGAAGACCGGCTGGGTGCGCGGCTCTTCAATCGCACGTCGCGACAGCTCGCGCTGACCGAGTTCGGCCGGACCATTTGCGAGACGGCCGGCGAGATCTATCGTCGGGCCGAGGAGGCGGAAAACGCCGCGCGCGAAATGTCGTCGCAGCCGCGTGGATTGGTGCGGCTCGCCGTGCCGATGTCGTTCGGGCTGCGCTGGGTTGCGCCACTGTTACCCGGCTTCTTTCGCACGTATCCCGAGGTGTCGATCGACTTGCATCTTTCCGATGCGTCGGTCGATCTGGTCGCCGACGGTTTTGACGCCGCGCTGCGCATCGCCGCGCTGCCGGATTCGTCGCTGGTCGCGCGCCGGCTGTGCGCGGTTACCCAGTTCGTCGTGGCGTCGCCCGCGTATCTGAAGCGGGAAGGACGGCCCGCCCATCCGCGCGAATTGGTGGATCGGCCGTGCCTTTCCTATGCGTATCGCGCACGCGGCGATGTGTGGCGGTTCACGAACGACGCGGGTGAGGAGGAACCGGTCATGCCGACCGGACCGCTGCGCGTGACGAATGCCGATGCGTTGCTGCCCACGCTGCTCGATGGCCTCGCGATTGCAGAGCTGCCCGAATTCATCGCCGGCGAATATTTGGCCAATGGCCGCCTCGAAGCGCTCCTGACCGACTGGTCGTTGACGAAGGGCGGCCTTTACTTCGTCACGCCGTCCGCGCGCGCCCGTCCGGCCAAGGTGGCGGCGCTGTCCGATTACTTTGCGGAACACCTGTCCGATCCGTCGTGGCGGTGGCCCACGTGACGCGCTGGCGTGACTGGCACCGCTACCTCGGCAACTCGGACGTTCGCCGCCGCGCCGAACAACGACATTCTTCACGGCGCTCCCGGAAAATTCGCGAAGACCTTCAAATAAAAAACCCGCCGCGCAATGAACTGACCCCGTAAAGTTGGACGGGTTATGACGGCTAGGGCTGAGAGGGCTGAGTTCTGTATTGCACGGGACTCAGCCCTTTTAGTTTCAGTTTGATGCGGTCGTGATTGTAGTAGTGGATGTAGCTTGCCAAGCCGGTTTGCAGTTCGTCCAGGTTGCGGAACCGATTCAGATGGAAGAACTCGGATTTCAGCGTGCCGAAGAAGCTCTCCATGGCGGCGTTGTCCAGGCAATTCCCTTTACGCGACATGCTTTGCGTGAGCGCTCGTTGCTGCAGTAGGCGGCGATACGCAGGCATCTGGTACTGCCAGCCCTGATCCGAATGCAAGAGAGGCCGCTCGTGTGACTTCAAGCGCGCCAATGCCTTGCGAAGCATTGCGCTGACCATCTCGAACGCCGGGCGCCTCGCGGTTTCATAAGCAATGATCTCGCCGTTGTACAGATCGAGCACTGGTGACAGGTACAGCTTCTGGCCGCCCACGTTGAATTCCGTGACATCCGTTACCCACTTCTCGTTCGGACGCTTTGCGTAGAACCGACGCTGTAAAACATGAGGTGCAACACGTCCGACGCTACCTTTGTAGGAGCGGTATTTCTTCGGGCGCACACAAGACTTCAGCCGCAACTCACCCATCAGACGCGCCACAGTCTTGTGGTTAATCACCTGTCCCAGATTACGTAGAGCGAGCGTGATGCGTCGATAGCCGTAGCGGCCCTTGTGCCGTTCGAACAGCGAGCAGATTCTTGCCCTTGTATCGGCATACTTGTCGGCTGCTCCGAGCAATTTCTGATGATAGTAGAACGTGCTGCGCGCCAAGCCGGCAACCTTCAACAAGCCCGCAAGCGGATATTGCTGCCTTAGCTCGAGCACGATTTGCGCTTTTTGCGTTGCGCTGATCGCTGCTGCGCTTGAGCCAAGGCTTCGAGCTTTTTTAAGTACGCGTTCTCCATGCGCAGGAAGTTCAACTCGTCGAGTAGTTCCTGTCGGGAGCGCGTATCGTCCTCGGGTAGCGGCGGTGGCGTGAGCGGTGGCTTGGGCATCTTCCTGGGGCGCCCCCGCTGGCGCGGCGACAGTGCGTCTATACCGCCTTCATCATACTGGCGTTTCCACTGGCCGATGGCCGTACGGTTCCTAATGTTGAAGCGTGCAGCCGTCTCACGCGCTGACAACCCTTCGCTACGCATTTGCTGCAGTACAAGCAACTTGAACTCTGCGCTGTAGCGCTCGCACTTCTTCTTCAAGCCCGCCGGACCATGTATGCGATGGGCCGCCACCCACTTGCGGATCGTCGCCTCATCGACGCCGTGGCGCTTGGACATCTCACGGAACCCAGCGTGGCCGGACTCGTACTCCTCTGCAATGGATACCTTGAACTGCTCCGTGTACTTGCTCATGAAAAACACCCCAAAGGTTGGATCGATGTCCAACTTTTGGGGTGCAGTTCACAATGCGGCGGGTTTTTCAGATCGCGGCCCGCGCAACGTGCGCCCGCGTAGCCTCTTAGCCCCGTGCCGGAATATTCAGCCCACGCTCGACAGCCGGACGCGCAACGAACGCGTCGAGCACCCGCTTGACGTTCCGGAATTCGCTGAAGCCCACGAGATCACCCGCTTCGTAGAAGCCAACGAGGTTCCGCACCCACGGGAAGATCGCGATGTCGGCGATCGTGTAGGTATCGCCCATCACCCACTGGCGATTCGCGAGATGCGCGTCGAGCACGCCGAGCAGGCGCTTGGACTCATCGACGTAGCGGTCGCGCGGACGCTTGTCCTCGAAGTCGCGGCCGGCGAACTTGTGGAAGAACCCGACCTGGCCGAACATCGGCCCGATGCCGCCCATCTGGAACATCACCCACTGGATCGTCTCGTAGCGGCCCGCGAGATCCTTCGGGATCAACTGGCCCGTCTTGTCCGCGAGATAGATCAGGATCGCGCCCGATTCGAACAGCGGCAGCGGCTTGCCGTCCGGGCCGTTCGGATCGATGATCGCCGGGATCTTGTTGTTCGGGTTCAGCGACAGGAACGCGGGCGACAGCTGGTCGTTCGTGTCGAAGCGCACGAGGTGCGGCTCGTACGGCAGGCCGGTTTCCTCGAGCATGATCGACACCTTGACGCCGTTCGGCGTCGGCAGCGAGTAGAGCTGGAGACGGTCGGGATGCTGGGCCGGCCACTTTTGCGTGATCGGGAAGGCGGACAGGTCGGACATGGAGGGTCGCTCGTCGAAGTGAAGGATCCGCGCCCCGTTCCTGCCGCCGCACGCGCCACGGTCGATGGCGAGACGGCACGGCGGAGCGCGCCGAAAACGCCCACTGTAGCCGATCCCGCGGATCGATGCAGGCGGTGGCCACGCGCGACCGCCGCGGCATCGTCAGGCGCCGCCGGCAACCGTCAGAAGGTGTGCCGCAGCCCGATCATCGCGGCCGTCGTGCCGACGCCCGGCGCAACCGGCTGCCCGTACACGAGCATCTGGTCCATCGTGCCGCGGTTGTTCACGTGGCCGACCTGCGCATAGACCATCGTCCGCTTCGACAGGCTGTAGTCGGCCGCGAGCACGACCGCCGTCGACTTGTTCGTCGAGACGTTGCGATCCTTCAGGTAATACACCGCGGACGTCACCTGCAGCGCGGGCGTGAAGCGATAGCCGATGCCGGCCGACAGCATGTCGAGGTTCACCTTGTCCGCATGCGACGGATTCCTGCCGTTGCCGTACGACGCCGACACCGAGAAACCGTGGATCGTGTACTTCGCGCCGACGTAGATGAAACGGTTGTTGTCGACGCCGGTCGGCGCGACGCCCGGCACCGGGCTCGTGTCGTGGCCGTTGTAGTAGGCGGCCGAAGCGTTCAGCCCGTCGTTCGCATACCTGAGCACGACCGACTCGCGCGTGCCGCCCTGGAACTGCCCGGCCACGCCACCCGGCGCGTATTCGAGCGCGATCGACGCACCCGCGAAGGTCGGCGACTGGTAGACGAGCGCATTGCTGTCGTACAGCGCGCCGATCGCTGCGTTGGTGCTCGTCCCCGACCAGCCGGCTGCCGTGTTCAGGCCGAGCCACGCGATCAGCACGCTGCCGAAGAACTGCGCGTTGCGCACGTCGGTGTCGGCCATCGCGTAGATCATCGGCACGATCTGGCGGCCGGCCGTGAACGTGCCGAACGGGCCCGACACGCCGAGCGACGCGACCTGGTTGAAGATCGCGACGGCGCCCGGCGTGTCGCTCAACTGCAGCTTGCCGCTGCCGCTGTCGAACGAGCCCTGCAGCTTGAAGTTGACCTTGTAGCCGCCGCCGATGTCCTCGCTGCCCTTGATGCCCCAGAAGCTCGAGTAGATGCCGCCGTCCTTCATGCGAAACACCTTGCCGGTATTCGGCGCGGTCGGGCTGAACGACGCCGCCGACGTGCTCTGGTACAGCAGGCCCGAGTCGATCACGCCGTAGAGCGTGACGGAGGATTGGGCATGCGCGAGCGCCGAACAGCCGGCAAGCGCCGCGAGCGCGGCCAGTTTCGTCTTCATCGAAGTCTCCAGGGTCGTATTGGACCGGACGGGGTCGAGCCCGTCCGGGTGAAGCAGGGAGGCTAGCGGGAGGGTGTGACAGGCGACGCCCGCCTGAGCCGTGCGGAAAGACTACGCAACGGCGGGCGGCCGCTCCCCCCCATGCGCGGGGGGCAGGGTTGCGGAGAATCGAAGGAAAGCGGGCGCGACGATGCGCCCGACTGGCGAAACCGGCGTTACGACGTCAGGGCGCGCTTTCGAGCAGGCCGAGCACCAGCGCGCGGCGCACCGCATGCTTGCGCGAACTGGCGTCGAGCTTGCCGAACAGGTTCTTCAGGTGCCACTTCACGGTTTCCTCGCCAACGGCCAGCGCCACCGCGATCTCCTTGTTCGACAGGTTGCGCGCAAGCAGCTCGAGAATCGCGCGCTCCTTGGGCGTCAGCACGACGCTCGGCACCGCGCGCGGGCTGGCCGCGACGCGCGGGGCCGGCGGCACGATGCGTGGCTGCGGCAGCGCGTGCCGCGCGGGGCCGGCGCCGGCGACCGCTTCGTCGCCGGCACGGCGCGCCCAGTCGGCGATGGCCGGATGCGCGTCGGCGAGCGTGCGCGTCAGCCCGAACAGGTCGGCCAGGTTCATCGCTTCGTCGAGCAACGCACGGCCGCCGCCGCACGACTGTTCGCGCGCGAACGCGCTGAGCGCCATGATCTCGATGCGCGCCTGCCCCATGCTCATTTCGCGGGCCAGCACGGCGGCTTCGTCGAGCGCTGCGCTTGCGTCGTCCCAGCGGCGCGCGGCCAGCGCGGCACCCGCGTGCGCGGTGGCCTGAAGCAGCACGACGGGGCGCCGCCACAACGGCCCGTGCGACGGAAACTCGGCCGCGGCGATTGCATCGATCCGCTCGACGAGCGCGTGGCAGGTCGCCTCGCGATAACGCGCCGCATGAATGCGCACCTGTTCGGCGAGGCTCGCGACCGACAGGCGCGGCAGGCGGCGCGCGACACCCATCGCGTCGAGCGCTTCGAGCAGGTCGATCGCGCGGTGCTCGACGCCGCGCAGCAGCGCGATGCGCGCGGCGGTGCGATAGCCGAGCAGCACGGTGTCAGGCGTGCCCGCATGTTCGAGCACATCGAGGCGGTTCGCGAGCAGCGCGGCGGCCTGGTCGACACGGTCGGCCTCGTACGCGAGCGCCGCGCACATCGCCGCGAGCATGCAGGTGAGCGGATGGCGGCGCCCGAGATCGGCTTCCGCACGCGCCAGCGCCGGAGACAGCGCGTCGTCGGCCAGCCGCACCTGGCCCTCGCGCAGGTAGCTCAGGCCCGTGATCAGCTCGCCCCAGCGTGCGACGTAGCCGAACCCGGCCGCCGTCTCGCCGCGCGGCGCCGCGTGCTGGAAGCGGCGCGCCTGCGCCGGTTCGCCGACGATGATCGCGCGCGCCGACAGCCGGTTCGCGTGCATTTGCGCGAGCCACGTCGCCGCCGGCGGCGTGAAGTCGGCCCACGGCTCGAACAGCTCGACGAAGCGGTCGATTTCGTCGGCGTAATACGCGGCCGCGCTGAGGATCAGCGCGCATTCGTAGCGCATCGCCGCGGGCGTGCCGGAGTCCGCGAGGATGCCCGCGATCTGGCGTTGCGCCTCGACATGGCGCTCGCCGAGCGCCAGCGCCCAGGCCACCGCGACACGCAGCGTCGGGCGCTTGTCGAGCTCCGCGTCGGGCAGCAGCGCGAGCCAGTCGAGCACGTCGTTGATGCGGCCCTGCTTGATCGCATCCTCGAGGCAGCGCTGCGCGAGCGCGTACGCGACCTCGAACTGGCCGGCCGCATACGCGTGGCGCGCGGCTTCCTCGGTCATCCCGTGCGCGTCGAGCCAGGCAGCCGCCCGTGCATGCAGCGCGCTGCGCTCGGTGTCCGGGCCCGCGGCCAGGCGGTCGCGCAGCGTGTCGCGCACGAGCGGATGCAGCCGGCACCAGTCCGAATCGTCCGACGCAATGAACAGCGGCGTGTCGCGTGCGAGTCGGGCGAGACGGTCGGGTGCGCCTGCGTCGTCGAGCAACGCGGCGCACAGCGACGGATGCAGGCGATCGGCGACGCTCGTGCGCGTCAGGAACACAGTGTCGTCGGCCGACAGGTTCGCGAGCAGCAGCTCGACGAGCCGGTCGCGCGTGCCGTCCACGCGGGCGGCGAGTGCGTCGACCGCCTGGCGCGGATCGGCCGAGCGCGCCATCGCGGCCATCGCGAGCTGCAGGCCGAGCGGCCAGCCGTCGACGCGTTCGAACAGCCGCGCGCACGCGTCGGCGTCGACCCGCTGCGCAAAGCGCCCGCCGACCAGCGCGATCGTCTCGTCGAGCGTGAAGCGCAGCCAGTCCGGGCCCGCGAGCGTGCACTGCCCGCCGGCGAGCAGGTCGCCGGCCACGTGATCGAGCCCGCGCCGCGCGGCAACCACGACATGCAGGTTTTGCGGCGCGTTGTGCAGCACGTAGGTCAGCGCATCGAGGCCGGTGGGCGGCAACCGCTCCGCATCGTCGACGATCAGCAGCGCATCGATCGACAGTTGCGCGACCTCGGCCAGCCACGCCGTCACGCCTTCCAGCGCGCGCGCCGCGTCGGCCGTGCCGACCGGGATCAGGCGCCCGAAGCCGGGCCGCGCGCAACCGGTCCGCACCGCCTGCACGAGCCCTTGCAGCAAGCGCGCCGCATCGTCGCGCTCGTCGGCCGACAGCCATACGACCGCACGGCCGAGCGCGAGGGTTTCGCGGCGCCATTGCGCGAGCAGCGACGTCTTGCCGTAACCGGCCGGCGCCTGCACCAGCGTGACCGGCCGGCCGTCGAAAGCGGGTGCGGCAAGGCTCAGCCGCGCGCGGGCCAGCAACTGCGCCGGCACGCGCGGCGCGGTCGTCTTCAGGACCAGTTCGGTGGGAGGCGCGTCGGCGCGATCGGGTGGGTGAGCCATCGGGGCAGCAGTCGGAATCCGGCGGTGCCGTGGGGGCCAGCGTCCGGGGTGGGTGTGGGGGGAAGGATCGGCCGAACCGCGTTCGCGCGTCAATCCCCCCCGCGACGAGTGGGGCCGCGCCGGCACGGCGTCGATAGCATGGGTTCCGATGCAAGACGAACACCACGAGGAGCCCACCCATGAAGATCGTATCGACCGGCACGCGGCGCAGCGCGGCGCTCGCCGGATAAGCGGAGCGGCACGATGTACCGCCATCTGCTCGTGACGGTCGACGGCTCGCCCGGCGGCATCGACGCGATCGGCCATGCGCTCGAACTGGCGCGTGCGGTCGGCGCCCGGGTCACGTTCATGCTGACCGGCGCCGCGCCGGACTCGCGTTTATCCGGAGCGCGGCTGCCGGAGCACGGTGCGAAAGTGGAAGCCGCCGCGCGGGCACAGGGGTTGTCTCATGCGATCGCGGGGGCCGGCCATCCGGGGGCCGGCCATCCGGGGGCCGGCCATCCGGGGGCCGGCGACGCAGCGCCCGGTGCGCTGGCGGCCGAACTCGGCTGCGACCTGATCGGCGTCGCGGCGCTGCCGCACGATGCCGATGCGGCGGCCTGCGCGCAACGGCAGCACCTGCTCGCGATGAGCGGCGTGCCGGTGCTCGTGTGCACGTCGCGGCGCACGCCTGCCGAGGCGCGCGTGATGGCGCGTTGCCTCGATGCGCATCGTGCGGTCGAAGGGTGGCTGCATGCGTTGATGACGACCGGCGTACCCGCAAACGTGGACGCGCCGCAGCGGCAAGCGGCCGATATGCAGGAGGCGCTGGCATCGCTCGCCGCCTTGCAGCACGCCCGGGTCGGCACGGCCGCCGAAGCGCGCCTGTTCGCGGCATTGCGCATCCGTGCGGAGTGCGTCGCGGCCGAACTGGACGAACTCGACCGCCAGCGGCAGCGCGACGCGCAAGCCCTCGATGCGCTCATGCGGATCGCCGCGGAAGGGCTGCCGTCGGCCGCGTTCGACACGGCGCTCGCCCGCTATGCGCACGGCGCGTTCGAGCAGATGGGACGGATGGAAGGCGTGATTTTCCCGGCCGCGCGGCGCTATCTCGGCGACGCGGACTGGGCAGAGCTAGATGAATCGCTGGCGGACGGCGCAGCCGCGACGCCGCCACGCGCAAACGAACCGAACGAACCCGACGATGCGCGGCGCGCATCCGACTGACACCCTACGGAGAACACCATGGCACATGCAGTGCGATTCCACGAAACCGGCGGCCCCGAGGTCCTGCGCTGGGAGGAAGTCGACGTCGGCGACCCGGGCCCCGGCCAGGTCCGCCTGCGCCACGACGCGGTCGGCCTGAATTTCGCCGACACGTACTTCCGCAGCGGCCTGTATCCGGTGCCGCTGCCTGCCGGCCTCGGCGTCGAGGCGGCCGGCGTGGTCGAAGCGGTCGGCCCCGGCGTGACGAACGTCGCCGTCGGCGACCGCGTGACCTACACGGGCTTCCTGAACACGCTCGGCGCGTACAGCACCGAACGGCTGATTCCCGCCGCGCCGCTCGTGCGGCTGCCGGCCGGCATCACGTGCGAAACGGCCGCGGCGATGACGATGCGCGGCCTGACGTCGGCCTACCTGCTGCGCCGCATCCATGCGTTCGCACCGGGCGACACGATCCTGCTGCACGCGGCCGCCGGCGGCGTCGGGCTGATTGTGTCGCAATGGGCGAAGCTGCTCGGGCTCAAGGTGATCGGCACCGTCTCCAGCGAGCACAAGGCCGAAATCGCCCGCGCACACGGTTGCGATCACACGATCGACTACAGCCGCGAGGACGTCGCGAAGCGCGTGCGCGAGCTGACGGACGGTGCGGGCGTCGACGTCGTGTTCGACAGCGTCGGCAAGGACACCTTCGAAGGCTCACTCGATTCGCTGAAGCGGCGCGGGCTGATGGTGTGCGTCGGCACCGCGTCGGGCCCGATCCCGCCGTTCGATCCGCAGCGCCTCGCGATGAAAGGCTCGCTATACCTGACGCGCCCGGCGCTGGCCGACTACATCGCCGATCCGGCCGAGAAGAACGACCTGGCCGGCGAACTGTTCGCGCACGTCGCGGCCGGCCGGATCCGGATCGAGATCAACCAGCGCTACGCGCTGCAGGACGCCGCGCAGGCGCATCGCGATCTCGAATCGCGCAAGACGACCGGTTCGTCGGTGTTCATGGTCTGAGGAGACGCGCATGCGAGTCGAACCCCTGACCTGCGCGATCGGCGCGGAACTGCTGGATGTGAGCCTCGCCGACGCCGTGCACGACGACGGCCTGTTCGCCGAGATCCGCGTGCAGCTGCTTCGCCATCGCGTGCTGTTCCTGCGCGACCAGGACATCACGCGCGCCGAGCATGTCGCGTTCGCGCGGCGCTTCGGCGAGCTCGAGGATCATCCGGTGGCCGGCAGCGATCCCGAGCATCCGGGGCTCGTGCGGATCTACAAGTCGCCCGACCAGCCGAACGACCGCTACGAGAATGCGTGGCACAGCGATGCGAGCTGGCGCGTGGCGCCGCCGTTCGGCTGCGTACTGCGCTGCATCGACGGTCCGCCGGTTGGCGGCGACACGATGTGGGCGAACATGGTGCTCGCCTACGAGCGCCTGCCTGAACACGTGAAGCAGCAGATCGACGACTTGCGCGCGCGCCACAGCATCGAGGCGAGCTTCGGCGCGGCGATGCCGATCGACAAGCGCCTCGCGCTGAAGGCGCAGTACCCGGACGCCGAGCATCCGGTCGTGCGCACGCATCCTGAAACCGGCGAGAAAGTGCTGTACGTGAATGCGTTCACCACGCATTTCACCAACTTCCACACGCCGGCGCGCGTGCGGGTCGGGCAGGACGCGAATCCCGGCGCCGGCCAGTTGCTGCAATACCTGGTCAGCCAGGCGTACATCCCCGAGTACCAGGTGCGCTGGCGCTGGAAGAGGCACAGCGTCGCGATCTGGGACAACCGCAGCACCCAGCACTACGCGGTGATGGACTACCCGCCGTGCGTGCGCCAGATGGAGCGCGCGGGCATCGTCGGCGACGTGCCGTTCTGAGCCCGCCAACACCGTAGCCCATCTCTGAAACCCCATGCAACGCGCCGGGCCCGCCGCCCGGCGCGGCGGGATACGCACGCCCGTACGCCCGCAATACAACGATTTCCACTGGAGGACGACATGCAATTTCTCGACGATTCGCTGCACCCGGAAAACCAGGACAAGGTGGTCATCACGGTCGCGCCGTACGGCCCCGAATGGATGCCGGCCGATTTTCCGGAAGACATTCCGGTGACGATGGACGAGCACGTGCAGAAGGCCGTCGACTGCTACAACGCGGGCGCGACGGTGCTGCACCTGCACGTGCGCGAACTCGACGGCAAGGGCAGCAAGCGCCTGTCGAAGTTCAACGAACTGCTCGGCCGGCTGCGCGAGGCGGTGCCCGACATGATCCTGCAGGTGGGCGGCTCGATCTCGTTCGCGCCGGAAGGCGAGGGCGCCGACGCGAAATGGCTGTCCGACGACACGCGCCACATGCTTGCCGAATTGACGCCGAAGCCCGACCAGGTGACGGTCGCGATCAACACCGTGCAGATGAACATCACCGAGCTGATGAACCGCCAGGACATCGCCGGCACGTCGTTGAACGAAGCCGCGTACTGGGACGCGTACCGCGAGATGACCGTGCCGGCCGGCCCCGGCTGGGTCGACGAGCACCTGCGCCGCCTGCAGGCGGCCGGCATCCAGCCGCATTTCCAGCTCACCGGCATGCACGCGCTGGAAACGCTCGAACGGATCATCCGCCGCGGCGTCTATCGCGGCCCGCTGAACGTCACGTGGGTCGGCATCGGCGGCGGCTTCGACGGCCCGAATCCGTACAACTTCATGGAATTCGTGCGGCGCTGCCCGGACGGCGCGTGCATCACGCTCGAATCGCTGATGAAGAACGTCCTGCCGATCAACACGGTCGCGATGGCGCTGGGCCTGCATCCGCGCTGCGGGATCGAGGACACGATCATCGACCAGAAGGGCAACCGGATGACGTCGGTGCAGCAGGTCGAGCAGTGCGCACGGATCGCGCGCGAACTCGGCCGCGACATCGCCACCGGCAAGGAGGCGAAGGCGATCTACCGGATCGGCGTGCAGTACGACGGCATCGACGAAACGCTGGCGCACCTCGGGATGGCGCCGAACCGCCGCTCCGGCCAGGTGAACGTGCCGCTGCGGGCCGCCTGACGCGCCGCGCATCCGGGCAGGCGGTCGTCACGGCCGCCGCCCGCCGATCGTTGTGGCGTGGCACCACCCCTGCGCAGCGCGCGGGAGCGGACTCCGGTCAACGGAGCGGTGCCACGCAAGCCGCGCCGAAGCACGACCTCCGGCGCCGGAGGAGACACGCATGCTGATCCATCAAGTCGAGCCGTCGATGCAGGACGTCGCCGCCGCCGGCCGGCGCGCGCCCGCGTATGCGTGGCTCGTGTTCGGCCTGACCGTCGGCCTGCTGCTGTCGGACTACATGTCGCGGCAGGTGCTCAATGCCGTATTCCCGCTGCTCAAGCACGCGTGGGCGCTGTCGGACACGCAGCTCGGTTCGCTGTCCGGCGTCGTCGCGCTGCTGGTCGGGTTGCTGACGTTCCCGCTGTCGGTACTCGCCGACCGCTTCGGGCGCGTGCGCAGCATCGTGCTGATGGCCGCGTTGTGGAGCATCGCGACGCTCGGCTGCGCGCTGTCGACGAACTACGCGGAGATGCTCGTCGCACGCGGCCTCGTCGGGCTCGGCGAAGCCGCGTACGGCAGCGTCGGCGTCGCGCTGATCCTCAGCATCTTTCCGGCACGGCTGCGCGCGACCCTGACCGGCGCGTTCATGGCCGGCGGCGCATTCGGCTCCGTGTTCGGGATGGCGCTCGGCGGGCTGGTCGGTGCGCATCTCGGCTGGCGCTGGTCGTTCGGCGTGATGGCCGCGCTCGGCATCGTGCTGCTCGTCGCGTATCGCTGCGTCGTGACCGAACGGCGGCTCGCCGCGTATCGGATCGAACCGTGCCGGCGCGACGCCGGCGTGCCGCGCGACCTGCGCGGCAACGTGCGCGCGCTGATGTCGGGGCTGTTCGCATCGCGTTCGGTGATCTGCGCGTACCTCGGCAGCGGGCTGCACCTGTTCGTGCCGGGCGCGCTGTTCGCGTGGCTGCCGAGCTACCTGAACCGCTACTACGCGATGGCGCCCGACCGCGCGGCGGTGCTCGCGGCCGGCTTCGTGCTGCTCGCGGGCGTCGGGATGGTCGGCTGCGGGATCGTCACCGACCGCGTCGGCAAGACCGACGGCAAGCGCAAGTGGCTGACCGCGATCGCGTATTGCGTCCTCACGGGCGTGTGCCTCGCGATGGCGTTCCGGCTGCCGCCCGGGCCGCTGCAGCTCGCGCTGATCTGCGCGGGGATGCTGGTCGGCGCGGGTGCGTCCGGTGCATCGGGCGCGATGGTCGCGAACCTGACGCCGGCCGCGATCCACGCGTCGGCGTTCGCGACGCTCACGCTCGCCAACAACCTGCTCGGCATGGCGCCGGGCCCGCTGCTGACGGGGTGGGTCGCCGATCGCGCCGGGCTCGTCGGCGCACTGCAATGGATTCCCGTCGTGCCGCTCATGGCCGCCGTGCTGTTCGCCATCGGACGCGCGAGCTATGTGTCCGACCTCGCGCGCGTCGAACGCGAACGGCGCGCGTCCCACCTTTCCTGAACGTTTCGGAGACTGCATGACCCTGACGACCACCCCCACCATCCTGATCGTGCCCGGCTTGCGCGATCACGTCGAAGACCACTGGCAGACGCACCTCGAACGGCGCCTGCCGAACGCACGCGCCGTCGCGCCGCTCGAAGCCGACAAGCTGAGCCGCGCCGCACGCGTCGCGGCGCTCGATGCGGCGCTGGCCGAAATCGACGGCCCGGTGATCCTCGTCGCGCACAGCGCGGGCGTGATGATCACGGTGCACTGGGCACGGCAGGCCACGCGCCAGATCCACGGCGCGCTGCTCGCGGCGCCGGCCGATCTCGAGTCGCCGATGCCCGCCGGTTATCCGGCGCCCGATGCGATCGCCGCGAACGGCTGGACGCCGATACCGACCGGACGGCTGCCGTTTCCGAGCATCGTCGCCGCGAGCCGCAACGATCCGCTCGCAGGTTTCGAACGCGTCGAGGCGCTGGCGGCAGGGTGGGGCAGCAAGCTGGTCGATCTGGGGGAGGTCGGGCACCTGAACCCGGCGTCGGGGTATGGCGAGTGGCGGGATGCAGAGCGGTTGATCGAAGAAGTGGCCGCTCTCGGCACGGCCTGACTGACTGAATATTCCCGCCTTTCGCGCGCCGCGCCCGACCGGGCGCCCGGCGCGCGCGCCGTCACCGTCGGGTCGCGATGCGGCCTCGAACCGATTCCATTTCGCCGCTCGCCGAGATACGACGTCTTAACACGCAGCACAATCGGCCCGGCACGACGCCCCAGCATCGGTCGGCACCCAAATCGTCAACAAACGGAAGGTATTTGTCAGGGAAAGTCCCGCCCCGCGCGCCGTGGTTTTTTGTTGACCGACATCGTATAACGCCGTCATGATTTCCTGAAAAGAAAGGTCCCATCCACCGACCGAAGTGAGGAGACATGAACGCCACCCCGATCGCTCGCCGTGTCCGCCGGATCGCACTCGCCGTGGGCTTCACGCTGTCTGCCACGGCCGCCGTCGCCGCCCCCGTCTCGTTGAACATCGTCGATGTCGCGGGCAACCTTCAGCTCACGCAGAAGGCCATCGAAGCCTTCAAGGACAAGAACCCGAACCTCGTCTCGAACGTCACGTTCACGAACGCGCCCGCGCCGCAGTTGCCGGGCAAGATCAAGGCGATGCAGGCGGCGGGGCGCGCCGACATCGACCTCGTGCTGACGGGCACCGACGCGCTGGCCGCCGGCATCGAGCAGAACCTGTGGCAGAAGCTGCTGCCCGACGACGCGGCCGCGCTCCCCGGCGTGCTCGACAAATACGCGCCCGGCCCGCGCAAGATGCAGGATCTCGCGCAGGGCTACGGCCTCGAAGTCACCTACATGCCGGCTGGCCCGCTGCTCGAATACAACCCGGCGAAGGTCAGCGACCCGCCGAAGACACCCGATCAGCTGCTCGCCTGGTGCAAGGCGCACCCGAACAAGCTGATCTATGCGCGCCCGGCGAACTCGGGCCCCGGCCGCACGTTCCTGATGGGGCTGCCGTACGTGCTCGGCGACAAGAATCCGCAGGATCCGATCAACGGCTGGGACAAGACCTGGGCGTTCCTCAAGGCGCTGAACGACTGCGTGCCGTACTACCCGGGCGGCACGTCGGCGGTGATGAAGGAACTCGGCGAGGGCACGCGCGACATGACCGTGACCGTCACCGGCTGGGACCTCAACCCGCGCGCCCTCGGCATCGTGCCGGCGGAATTCAAGGTCCAGGCCTTCGACAACATGACGTGGGTCAACGACGCGCACTACATGGTGATCCCGAAGGGTGTGCCGAAGGAAAAGCTCGACGTGCTGTTCAAGCTGATGAACTTCCTGCTCGAACCGGCGCAACAGGCGATGACCTACGACGACGGCTACTTCTATCCGGGCCCGGCGGTGAAGGGCGTGACGCTCGAGATGGCGCCCGCGCACAGCCAGGAGGTGATCAAGAAATTCGGCCGCCCCGAGTACGCGAAGCTGCTCGCGGAGCGCCCGCACGTGCAGCCGCTCAACGCGCAGGCGATGGTCGCCGCGTTCCAGAAGTGGGATCGCGAGATCGGATCGCAGAAGTCGAAGTGACGCAGGAACCGGCGGGCGCCGCGGCGCCCGCGTCGAGGGAGTTCGCGCAATGAAGCACAGTTTCGAACGGCTGCGGCTCGATGGCGTGTGCCGCAGCTTCACCAATGCGGAAGGCGCGCAGGTCGCCGCGCTGAACGGTCTCGATCTCGAGATCCGGCGCGGCGAATTCATCGCGCTGCTCGGCCCGTCGGGCTGCGGCAAGTCGACCGCGCTCAACTGCATCGCGGGGCTGCAGCCGCTCACGCGCGGCGGCATCTGGCTCGACGACACGCGCATCGACGTGCTGCCGCCCGAGCGCCGCGGCTTCGGGATGGTGTTCCAGAACTACGCGCTGTTTCCGCACATGTCGGTGCTCGACAACGTCGGCTTCGGCCTCAAGATGCGCGGCGTGCCGAAGCAGGAAACGCGGCGGCGCGCGCAGCAGGCGCTCGAACTCGTGCAGCTCGTCGGCCACGAGGGCAAGCTGCCCGGGCAACTGTCGGGCGGGCAGCAGCAGCGTGTCGCGATTGCGCGCGCGATCGTGATCGAGCCGCCGCTCGTGCTGATGGACGAGCCGCTGTCGAACCTCGACACGAAGCTGCGCATCGAGATGCGCGCCGAGATCCGCCGCATCCACACACAGCTCGAACGCGCGACGATCTACGTGACGCACGACCAGGACGAAGCGCTGTCGATGGCCGACCGCATCGTCGTGATGAAGGAGGGCGTCGTGCAGCAGGTCGCGACGCCGAAGGACGTCTACACGCGCCCGCACAACCTGCACGTCGCGCGCTTCATGGGTTATCGCAACGTGCTGCCGTTCACGCTCGAAGGGATGGCCGGCGATTACGTGAACGTCGCGGCCGGTGGCGTGCGCGTCACGGGCGTGCCGATGGCCGGCTTCGATACGAAGGAGGTCGTGGTCGCGCTGCGCCCCGACGACATCGAGCGGGCAGACGATGCGGGCGACAACACGAACGCGTTCGACTCGACCGTCGAAACGGTCGAGTACGGCGGCCGCGACTCGCTGATCCGCGCGGTCACGCCGTTCGGCCCGATCTGGGCGCGCGTCGCCGGCGAATTCACGGAAGGCGAGCCGCTGCGGCTGCGCGTTGCGCCGTCACGCACGCTCGTCTACCCGGGAGCGCCGACATGAGCGGCGTGGCCGCCGCGCCGTCATACCGGGAGACCGCATGAGCACGGTCGCATCCGGCGGCACGCCGCGCGACGCGAAAGCGTGGCTCGTCACGCCCGCGCTCGCATTCATCGTCGCGCTGTTCATCTATCCGTTCGCGTACGGCCTCGTGCTGTCGTTCCAGCCGATGAACGGCGGCGGCGCGCTCGCGAACTACGTGCAGTTCTTCACCGACACGGCGATGTGGCCGACCGTGCTCGTCACGCTGAAGCTCGCGGTGCCGGCGACGCTGCTCAACGTCGGCATCGCGGTGCCCGTCGCGTTCGCGCTGCGCCGCCATTCGCCGTACCAGAAGTTCGTCACGACGCTGCTCGTGATTCCCGTCACGCTCGGCACGGTGCTCGTCGCCGACGGGATGCTCACGTATTTCGGGCCGAACGGCTGGTTCCCGCAGGCGCTGCAGGGGCTGCACCTGTACACCGACGAAGTGCGCCTCACCCACAACTACTTGGGCGTGCTGCTGTCGCTGATCGTGTCGGGCTTTCCGTTCGCGTTCCTGCTGATGCTGTCGTACATCAGCGGCATCGACCCGACGCTCGCGCGCGCAGCGGCGACGCTCGGCGCGAACCCGTGGCAGCAGTTCCGGCAGATCTACCTGCCGCTGCTCGTGCCGGGACTGACGATGGCCGCGTGCCTGTCGTTCGTGCAGGCGTTCTCGGTGTTCCCGTCGGCCGTGCTGCTCGGCGCGCCGGCCGGACCCACGCGCGTGATCTCGATCGCGGCGGCGGAAGCCGCGTTCGAGAGCTACGACTATTCGCTCGCATCGGCGATCGCGATCGTGATGGGCTTCGTGCAGTTGCTGGTGGTCGCGTCGATGCTCGGCGCGCGCCGCTTCTTCTATACGGGCGCGGTGACGGGAGGCAAGGGCTGATGGCGACCGACAATCATGCCGCGCGCACCTGGCCGCCGAAGCACGACACGCCCGATGCGCCCGATGCGCGCCCCGTCGACGCGAGGAAACCGCAGAAGATGACAAGCAATCTCGCCGGCCGCGCGTGGAAGGCGCTCGTGTGGGGGCTGATGGCGTTCTTCCTGCTGAACGTGATGCTGCTGATCGCGACCGTCGCGGTGAATTCGATCGCGACCCGCTGGTTCGGCACGCCGCTGCCGCAGGGCTTCACGCTGCACTGGTACGCGAAGGCGTGGGAGGACTTCCAGCTCGCGAGCGTGCTGTGGGTGACCGTCGAGGTCGTCGGCGCGGTCGTGCTGCTGTCGATCGCGCTCGGCGTGCCGGCCGCGTATGCGCTCGCGCGCGTGCAGTTTCGCGGCAAGCGCTTCGCGCTGCTGGTGTTCCTGCTGCCGCTGATGGTGCCGCCCGTCACGTACGGGATCCCGATGGCCACCGTGATGTACAAGGTCGGGCTCGCGGGCACGCTGCCGGGCGTGATCCTCGCGAACCTCGTGCCGGCGCTGCCGTTCGTGATCCTCGTGATGACGCCGTTCATCGAGCAGATCGACCCGAATCTCGAAGCCGCCGCGCGCATCTTCGGCGCGAACACGTGGCGCTATTTCCGCTACGTGCTGCTGCCGCTGCTGGTGCCCGGCATGCTCGCGGCGGGGCTGCTCGTGCTGGTGCGCACGATCGGGATGTTCGAGCTGACCTTCTTCACCGCGGGGCCGAGCACGCAGACGCTCGTCGTCGCGCTGTATTACGCGGTGTTCTCGACCGGCGTGCGCGCGCCGCAGTCGATCGACGCGATGGCGATGATCTACATGGCCATCACGCTCGTGTGGGTCGTGATCGCGCTGCAGTTCGTGAGCCCGACGCAGCTCGTCAGCCGCGTGAAGCAGGAGCGGCAATAGGCGAGGGCGACGCACGGGCACGCGATGCCGCTCGCGCCTCCGTGCAATTGGTTACAAATGGATACCGCGCACCGCGCGCGGACGTTGCAGACTACGCGGCGTTCCCCCGATAACGGATATCCATGAAGTTCCACACGCTGCTGACACTCGCCGGTGCATCGACGCTGCTGGCTGCCTGCAACCTGCTCCACGACGGCCCCGGGTCGAGCGACGTCGACGCCGCCGTGCGCCGCGCGCTCGAGGCGGAAAACCACGGCGGCCTGAACGCGCTGTTCGGCCAGCCGCTGCCCGTCTCGGCCGATGTCGTGTCGGCGAAACCCGACGGCGACTGCAAGAAGCTCGGCGATCGCACCTACTCGTGCGACGTCGTGGTCACGTGGCGCAATGCCGACTACAAGCCTTCGCGCGCGAACCTGACCTTCGTGCAGGCCGCCGACGGCGCGTGGCAGACGTCCGGCGTCGACGCCGCGATCGTAACCGGCACCGCGAAGTCGCTGGTCGACGAAATCGGCAAGGCGTGGCCGGGCAATGCGGCGAGCGGCGCGTCGGCGCCGCAGTGACGCGCCGGCGGCACGGCGCGCCCTGATTCCGCAGGCACGCGGCTTCGTCCTTGCGGGCCGCGATCGTTCCGTTTATTCAAGCCATCGATGACCATCGCCCCGTGGAGGCACGACCACGGCCGGCGGGGTGGCGCCATTCGACCGGCGCGACCCGCGTTCGACACCGATTCACTGAAAAGGGGTGCGAACACCTGACCCCAAAGACCGAACGCATCCTCGGTATGTGGGCCACGTTATAGGGAAAACCCTTATTTCGAGATATAATCACGGCCTAAGAGATAGGTCGAACCATGCCTGAACGTTTCCAAACCCTTGAAAAATTTGTGTTTTCCCTCGTCGTGATGTCCGCCGTCGTGTGCTCGGCCTTCCTCGCGTACGAGCGTCACCCCGAGATCAAGATCGCGCTGCACGAAGGCGAAGCGCTGATGCGCGAGAGCGCCAAGTACTCGGTCATCTGCTCGCCGTCCAAGGTCGATCCTTGCGTCGAGATGTCGGCTTACTGAGATTCGCGTCGGTCGCGGTACGCTGCGATCGAAACGGCCGTTTCCAGAATTGGCCCCATTCAGTTTCGGACTTGTCCTATATCGCTGGTCGTCTGGATTCCTTAAAGTAGAGCCCATCAGGCATTCAGAAACCGGCCGCAAGATGGGGCGGATGCACGAACCCGTAACGTGCCGAGTCGCTGGCGTAAGCAGCCCCGAATTCAGCCGGCCCCGCTTCGAGCCATCGAGCGGGGCCGTTCTGTTTGCGCGGGTTGAATGACCTTCAGCCGCGCCATGCGCCGCGCACGTTACACCACATGCCGCGGCGTGCCGCCCACGAACGCGGCGACGTTGTCCACGAGCTGATCGGCGAGCGCCTGCATCGCTTCGTCACTCGCCCACGCGACGTGCGGCGTCAGGATGAATGCCGGATGCGACAGGATCGCGTGGAACGGATGCGCGGCCGGCAGCGGCTCCTGCGTGACCACGTCGAACCCCGCGCCCGCGATCTGCCCCGACTGCAATGCGTCGACCAGCGCACCTTCATCCACGAGCCCGCCGCGCGCGGTATTGATCAGCAATGGCCGGCGCGCCATCCGCGCGAACGCGGCCGCGTCGATCAGGTGCCGCGTCGCCGGCGCGAGCGGGCAGTGCAGCGTGATCACGTCGCTGTCGCGCAGCAGCGTGTCGAGCGGCGCGTAGTCGTCTCCCGCCGCATCGCCGTGCGCCGCGAACCGCACCCGCATGTCGAGCGCGCGGGCGATGCCGGCCACCGCGCGCCCGAGCACGCCGTCGCCGACGATCCCGAGCGTCGAGCCGGCCAGGTCGCGAATCGGATGATCGAAAAAGCAGAACTGCCCGCTGTCGAGCCAGCGCCCGCCACGCACCGCGTCGCGGTACGCGACGAGGCTGCGGCGCAGCGCGAAGATCAGCGCGAACGTATGCTCGGGCACCGTGCGGACCGCATACCCGCGAATATTGCTCACCACGATGCCGCGCGCCGCGCACGCGTCGAGATCGACGATGTCGGTGCCCGTCGCGGCGATCGCGATCATCCGTAGGCGCCGCGCATCGGCGAGCGCTGCCGCGTCGAGCCGCACCTTGTTGGTCACGACGATGTCCGCGTCACCGATGCGCGCGGCTATCTCGTGCGCGGCCGTCCGGTCGAAGGTCTGCAATACGTGCGGGAACGGAAACGGCTTCAGCACGGTGTGCGGCGACAGCGTCGCGCGGTCGAGAAACACGATCTTCGCGGGAGAGGAAGCAGAAAACATGGCGGGTCTCGCTGACAGGCGCCCGGCGGGCGCGGAACGGGTTCGATTCTGCCGGCGGCGCGGGTGCCGTCGTTTGCCCGTTGCGCGAGCGCGCTTTCCCGGATGGAAAGGTTGACGCTACGCGTTGCACGAGGGGCGTGACGCGCGCCTTTCCGAAACGGAAAGGCTGGTTGAGCATCGATCGATTTTCGCCGGGCGCGAACGCCGTCATGATCGCCTTCATCGACACCACGATTTCATCGGAGACAGCCATGACACGCCCCCTGGACGGCATCCGCGTGCTGGAACTCGGCCAACTGATCGCCGGGCCGTTCGCGGGCCGGATGCTCGCCGAATTCGGCGCCGACGTGCTCAAGGTCGAGCCGCCCGGGCTCGGCGACCCGCTGCGCAAATGGCGGCTGCTGCATGAAGGCACGTCGGTCTGGTGGGCCGCGCAGTCGCGCAACAAGACCTCGCTCACGCTCGACCTGCGCACGCCCGAAGGGCAGGACGTCGTGCGCCGCCTTGTGGCCGAGACCGACGTGCTGATCGAGAACTTCCGGCCCGGCACGCTCGAAGGCTGGGGGCTCGGCTGGGACGCGCTGTCCGCGATCAACCCGGGGCTCGTGATGCTGCGCGTGTCGGGCTTCGGCCAGACGGGCCCGTACCGCGACCGTCCCGGCTTCGGCGTGATCGCCGAGGCGATGGGCGGCCTGCGGCACCTGACCGGCGAGCCCGGCCGCACACCGGTGCGCGTCGGCATCTCGCTCGGCGATTCGCTGTCGGCGCTGCACGGCGTGATCGGCGTGCTGCTTGCGCTGCGGCATCGCGAGCAGCAGGGCGGCAAGGGGCAGGTCGTCGACGTCGCGCTGTACGAGTCGGTCTTCAACATGATGGAAAGCCTGCTGCCCGAATACTCGGCGTTCGGCGCCGTGCGCGAGGCGGCCGGCAGCAGCCTGCCCGGCATCGCGCCGACCAACGCGTACCGCTGCCGCGACGGCAAGTACGCACTGATCGCGGGCAACGGCGACAGCATCTTCCGGCGCCTGATGGAGCTGATCGGCCGGCCCGATCTCGGCAACGACCCCGCGCTCGCGCACAACGACGGGCGCGTCGCGCAGGTCGAGCGCATCGACGCGGCAATCGGCGAATGGAGCGCGCAGCACGATCTCGATGCCGTACTGGCCGCGCTGAACGAAGCACGCATTCCGTCCGGGCGCATCTACGACGTGGCCGACATCGCGGCCGATCCGCATTACCGCGCCCGCGACATGCTCGTCGATGCCGCGTTGCCCGACGGCACGCCGGTACTCGTGCCGGGCATCGTACCGAAGCTCGGCGCGACGCCCGGGCGCATCGAACACGCGGCGCCCGCGCTCGGCGCGGATACCGACGCGGTACTCGAATCGCTCGGCATCGATGCGGCGACGCGCGGCGACTGGCGCACGCGCGGCGTGATCTGAGATGCGGAAACAGGAGAAAACAACATGAGCGGCCAACGCAAACGCCTCTACCTCCACGAAGTCGCGACGCGCGACGGTCTCCAGAACGAAGCGGCATTCGTCGACACCGACGACAAGATCGCGCTCGTCGACGCGCTGAGCGCGTGCGGCTACGCGAAGATCGAGGTCACGTCGTTCACGTCGCCGAAGGCGATCCCTGCGTTACGCGACGCGGAGGCCGTGATGCACGGCATCGCGCGCGCACCCGGCGTCGTCTATACGGTGCTCGTGCCGAACGTGCGCGGGGCGGAGCGCGCGCTGTCGTGCGGGGTCGACGAAGTGAACCTCGTGATGTCGATGAGCGAAAGCCACAACCGCGCGAACCTGCGGATGACGCGCGAGCAGTCGTTCGCACAACTGCGCGACGTGATCGACGCGGTACGCGGCGCCGGTGTCGCGATCAACGTGTCGCTGTCGACCGCGATGGGCTGCCCGATGGAAGGCGATGTTGCAGCAGAAGGCGTGCTCGCATGGATGCAGCGCTTCGCGGATCTCGGCGTGCACGGCTTCACGCTGTGCGACACGACGGGCATGGCGTTTCCGTCGCAGGTGCGCGACCTGTCGGCACGGGCACGCGAACGCTTCGGTGCGCTGCAGCTCACGCTGCACTTCCACAATACGCGCGGGATGGCGCTCGCGAATACGCTCGCGGCGCTCGACGCCGGGATCGACCGCTTCGACGCGTCGCTCGGCGGGCTCGGCGGCTGTCCGTACGCGCCGGGCGCGACCGGCAACGCGTGCACCGAAGAACTCGTGCACATGCTCGAACTCGACGGCTTCGATACGGGCATCGATCTCGCGGCCGTGCTGGCCGCGTCGGCACGGCTGCCCGCACTGATCGGGCATGACGTGCCGAGCCAGATCCTGAAAGCCGGGCGCCGCTCGGACCTTCATCCGCCGCCGCGCGCGGACGCCGGCGACATGCCCGCGCAGCGCGCGTTCTCATGAACCACGAACAGGAGCGAACCTCATGGCGCTGATCGATCACCTCGACCATCTCGTGCTGACCTGCGTCGATCCCGACCGGACGAAGCATTTCTACACCGAGGTGCTGCAGATGCGGCTCGAAACCTTCGGCGCGGGCCGGATCGCCTTCCGCTTCGGCAACCAGAAGATCAACCTGCACGTGCGCGGCGCGGAATTCGAACCGAAAGCGCATGTGCCGGTGCCCGGCGCGCTCGACCTGTGCTTCATCGCGTCCGTGCCGCTCGACGACGTGATCGCACACCTGAAGCGCGTCGCCTGGCCGATCGTCGAAGGGCCGGTCGAGCGCACGGGCGCGACGCAGAAGATCCGGTCGGTCTACGTGCGCGATCCCGACCTGAACCTGATCGAGATCTCCGAGTTGATCTGAGCACCGGCGCACCACCGCGTCGTATCGACGCGTCGCCCTCACGCGAGCGGACCTGATCACGGTGCGGCCGCATGCCGCGCCGATCTCCCGCCGAAATCGGACAGCCGGCCTCCGCGCTCGCCGATTCCGGATAGCCGACCCATGCCGCGCTGCGGATAATGCAGGCATCGGCGACTGAGAAGCCGCCTTCGCAGCGGACGCGACGCTCGCGTCCGCGCTTCCGCAACCCGACCGAGGCGATTCCCGATGACGATCCTCTACCGCGGCATGGACCGCGCGGCGCTCGACGCCGCTTATCTGAACACGAAGGTGGTACCCGATTTCCCTGCGTTGCTCGCGTCGATGCAGGCGCGCAGCGCAGCGCTCTATGCAGCCGCGTCCGTCCGGCGCGACCTGCGTTACGGCGCGCAACCCGCGCAGCGTTTCGACTGGCTGTCGTGCGGCCAGCCCGAGGCGCCGCTGTTCGTGTTCGTTCACGGCGGCTACTGGCAGCACTGCGCGAAAGAGGATTTCGCGTACGGGGCGCGCGGGCCGCTCGCGCGCGGTTTCGACGTGATACTCGCCGAATACACGCTCGCGCCGATCGCGACGATGACCGACATCGTCGGCGAGATCGGCGCGCTGCTCGACTACCTGGCGAACGACCCGGACGGCCTCGGCACCGCGAAGCGGCCGATCCACCTGAGCGGCCATTCAGCGGGCGGCCATCTGACGGCCGTGCACCGCGCGCATCCGGCCGTCGTCTCGGCGCTCGCGATCAGTCCGCTCGTCGATCTCGAACCGATCTCGCTGTGCTGCCTGAACGACAAGCTGCAGCTCACCGCGCACGAAGTCGACGCGTACAGCCCGTTGCGCCACGTCGGGCCCGGCGCGCCGACGGTCGTCGCGGTCGGCGAAGCCGAGCTGCCCGAACTCGTGCGGCAAGCACGCGACTACGCGACGGCGTGCGAAGCGGCCGGCGAACGAATCATCCACGTAGGATTGCCCGGCATGCAGCACTTCGACGTGCTCGACGATCTCGAGAAGCCGGACGGTGCGATGCTCACCGCCTTGCTGTCGATCGCGCCACGCTAGGCGCGCCGTATCGCGCGGGGGCGGCCGGGCGTATGATCGGCGTCAGGCCGCCGCGCCGACGGCAGGCGCCGGCACCGCCTTCCCAGGACCCACGACATGGTGAATCCGCTTCATTTCGATCTGCAGTCGCTGCGCGTGTTCGCGCTCGTCGCCGAGCACGGCAGCCTGACGAAAGCGGCCGAACACGGCCAGCTCACGCTGTCCGCGGTCAGCAAGCGCATCGCCGAGCTGGAAAGCGTGACGGGCAGTGCATTGTTCGTCCGGCATGCGCGCGGTGTCGAGCTGACGCCCGCGGGCCGCGCGCTGCTCGACCACGCGGCGAAGGTGATCGAGCAGGTCAACCGGATGGCGCACGAGATGAGCGATTACGTCGCCGGCGTGCGCGGCCATATCCACGTGTGGACCAACACGTCCGCGATCGTGCAGTTCCTGCCCGCCGATCTCGCCGCGTTCCTCACCGACCATCCGGGCATCAAGGTCAGCCTCGAAGAGCGGCTGAGCCACGAGATCGTCGACGCGCTCGCATCCGGCAAGGCCGATCTCGGCGTGTTCGCCGACAACGTGCCGGCCCCCGGCATCGAACGGCGGTTGTACCGGCGCGACGAGCTCGTGCTGCTCGTGCCGCGCACGCACCGGTTCGCCGCGCGCGACAGCATCCGCTTCGCGGATACGCTCGACGAAGACTACGTGGGGCTCAGTGACGGCAGCTCGCTGCTCGCGCGCATGACCGACGCGGCGTTCGCGGTCGAGCGCTCGCTGAAGCTGCGGATCCAGGTATCGAATTTCGACGGTGTGAGCCGGATGATCGAGGCGGGGCTCGGCATCGGCATCCTGCCGCGCGATGCGGTGACCGGCGAGCGCGCGGCGCGGCTCGGGGTCGTGAAGCTCGACGATGCGTGGGCGACGAGAACGCTGTGGGTGGGGGTGAAGGCCGGCGCCGTGCTGACGACCGATATCGCGAAGCTGTTCGATTTCATGTCGGCGCGGTGAGGCGACGCGGCGTGCGCAAAGCCGTTTTGGCCCGGATTCCGAAGAACACGATCATAGGTTCACGTTCGCACCGATTACCGACGTTCTGTCCAATTCCTCAACCGCTGGATCCGGGGCCGCCACATGAACGAATCGAGCTACCGCCTTGTTGTCGGCTTTGTCGTTGTCGCTTACGGCATCGCGATGTCCGCCGTCATGGCATTTCGTCCGGAACGGATCTTGGCCCTCCATTGCCGATCGAGGGCCTGGCGATGGACGTACAAATTCTTTTACAACATGTCGACCGAAGACATCATGTCGGCCAGAATGATTCGAATCACCCGATTCGAGGGGTGGGTAGGGCTGGTGTTCTGTACGGTCCTCATGTGGGGCTTCCTGTTCCGCAAGTAGCAAGGCGTCACCGGCTCGCGCATTCATGAGCGCCCCTTTGGGGATCGGGCAAACGTGTCACCACAGATGACTGGCGACATATCGCCCAGGAAATCCAGCAGCCATCGAAAATGATGCGGGCGCACGTTCCCATGCCCCGCATTCCCCCGCTCAAACCGGATTGATCTCATCCTGGCTGCGCCGCGTAGTCAGCGGCCCGAGCACGCGCAGCGTGACCGCGACGATACCGAGCGCGACCGAGATTACCCCGAACATCGCACCCGCGCCATAACTGCCGAGCACCGGCAACAACACGAACGGCAACACCCCGCTGACGATCCTCGACAGCGCATAGGTGCTGCCGATCGCCGTCGAGCGCACCCGCGCCGGGAAAATCTCTGCCTGATACACGTGATACGCGTTGCTGAACACGTTCGACGCACAGGTCGTCAGGAACCCGAAGCCGACGATCAGCGCGGTATTGCCCGAATACGCGAAGCACAGCCCGAACACGGCGATCGACAGGATCGACACGATCACGAGCGTGCGGCGCTCGATCCAGTTGAGCAACGGAATCGACAGCAGCGAGCCGACCGGATAGCCGATGAACGACAGCGCGATGAACAGCGTGCTGTCCGTCACGTCGAAGCCGCGACTTTTCACGACCGTGCCGGCCAGCGTGCCGAACCCGTAATAACCGAAGCCCTGAAACAGGTGAAAGATCGCGAGCATCACGTAGCGCGCGCCGTACGGTTCGCGTCGCAGCAGCGCGATACGCTCGCCAAGCCCGAGCGGCCGTTGCGGCTCGACCGGCTCCGCGAATTGCTCTGGCACGCGCACGCCGGTGCCTTCCGCGAAGCGTCGCAATGCCGCATGCGCGTCGGCGGTGCGACCCTGCGCGAGCAGCCAGCGCGGGCTCTCCGGCAGCCGATGCTGGACGAACAGCACGTACCCGGCGCCGAGGCTGCCGATCGCGAGGATGATGCGCCAGCCGGCCACGCCACCGACATGAAGCGGGTTCAACCACAGCGCCAGAAACCCGACGAGCGGCACCGCGACATAGGAAGTCGTATAGGCCCACGCGGCGAGCCTGCCGCGCTTTTCCTTAGGCAGGATCTCGGACAGGAAGCTGTCGGCAACCGGATAGATCGCGCCGACGCCGATGCCGGTCAGGAACCGGCACGCGACGAGCATGTCGGCATTCACCGCAAACGCGCCGACCAGCGAGAATGCGCTGTACCACGTGAGCGTCAGCAGGAACGCCTTGCGCCGGCCGATGCGGTCGGCGAGGCTGCCGAGGCACATCGCGCCGACGAACATGCCGATGAACGCCGATGCGAGCAGCAGCTTGAAATCGGTGCTCTGCCGGCTCAGCCCGTATTCGTTCTGCAACGCGGAACCGATCGTGCTGACGAGGAAGATCTCGTACATGTCGAAGAACAGTCCGATGCCGATCACCCAGACGACGAACCGGTGCAACGCGCCGACGGGCAGGTCGTCCATGAAATCGCCGAGCGTGACGCGGCGGGCGGGGAGGGCCGACGCATCGGCGCCGGCGGCAGTGGCCGGCGGCCGTGCGAACGCGGGTTCGCCCGCGCTGCCGCCGAGATCGAGGGAATGGCTGTTCATCGCGTCTCCTGATTATCGATACGCCGTGGCGCGAGGCCCGGCCGTTCGCAACCGGCGCGCTGCATCCGGTCGCACGACGTGGCGGCAGGCACCGCAAGGCCAGTGAAAGGGCCGAATAGGCGGGCTGTACCGATCGTTCGACACATGGTGGGCAAATCCGCGGCACGTGATAATTGCGGATGCCTCAAGCGTCCTTTCCTGCGCAGAAAGGGTGCGGAACACGCGGCAACCGGCATGCACGCGGCAGGCCCGTGCAGCCTGCCTGGCGCGCGGTCATGCACCGGAGCCGATTGCGCGCTCGCACAACCGGCAGGCCGGGAAAACCATGAGGCCGATGGCCCGGCCGCCGGCGCGAACACCACCGGCGGCCACGCGTTCGCGCTCAGTCGGCCGGCACGAATGCCGCCCCGTAAAACACGCGCACGGGGTTGCCGCGCTCCAGCGCAAAGTGCTGCATCCGCCGCTGCCGGCGCGCATCGGACGCGTGACGGTCGGCCTCCTGCTGCAGTCGAACCCGCAGCAACTGCAGCGCCAGGCGCTTGTTCGCGTGCTGGCTGCGCTCGCTTTCCACGCGCACCGACAGGCCGGTCGCGACATGGGTCGCACGAATCGCGGAGCTCGTCTTGTTCACGTGCTGGCCGCCCGGCCCGCGTGCGCGCATCGCTTCGAACCGCACATCGCCATCCGGCAGCGGCTGCGCGTTGGCGCAGCACGTGACGCCGATGAACCAGTTCTTGCGCGGATGGCGCAACCGGTACGGGCTCGCGCAAATCCATTGCAGCGTGCCCGTCCAGCGGTCCGCGAGCGCCTGCGCACCTTCACCGTCGAGGTCGAGCAGCGCCGAGCGCAGCGTGCCGGGCCGTTCGCCCGGCTGCGCATCGAGCACGGTGACGACGACGCGCTTCGCATCGGCTTCCGCCTGCAGCCGCCGCAACGCATTGGCCGCGGCCAGCTGGCATTCGAGCGGGCCGTGCGCCGAAGAAATCTGCATCAGCATCGGCCAGCCTCCCCGGACGTCTTGTAGGTCAGCACCGGCGCGAGCCGCGCCAGCTTGCGCAGCAGCCCGGCCGCTTCGAGCGCGTCGACGACGCTGTCGATCGGCTTGTAGGCCTGCGGCGCTTCCTCGTACAGCAGTTCGCGGTCTTCGCAGATCACGTGGCTGCCGAGCGGCGTGCGCGTGAGCTGCGACGGCGTGAAGCGCCGTTCGAGGCGCCCCTTGCAGTCGCCGCGCGCCCACTTGCGGCCCGCACCGTGCGCCAGCGACGCCAGGCTGGCCGCATCGTCGGGCCGCACCGGCGCGACGAGGTAGCTGTAGTCGCCGCGCGATCCGGGAATGACGACCGGCCCCGCATCGGCCGGCGTCGCACCTTTGCGATGCAGCCAGCCCGGCTCGCCGTCGACCCTCGCGCGGCTCACCAGGTTGTGGTTCACGTCGAGCACGCACCGGCCATCGGTGCGCCAGCGCGCCAGCATGCGCCGCGCGATCAGGTCGCGATTCGCGATCGCGTAGCGCAACGCCGCATCGTGACGCGCGAGGTACGCCGTGCATGCGGCATCCGTGTCGACGAGACCGTTGTAGCCGTGCTCGCGCATGTGCTGCTCGAGGATCGACTGGCCGAAGCCGCGCGATCCGCTATGCACGAGCAGCAGCAGGCGATCGGGATCGAGGCCGAGCGCCGCGACGGCATCGGTGTCGTACACCGCGTCGATCCGCTGCGCCTCCGCGAAATGATTGCCGCTGCCGATCGTGCCGAGCGATGCCGCGTACGCGTGATCCGCGAACCCGGCGGCCGCGACGAGCGGCTGCCAGCTTGCATCGGGCGTGGCGTCGATCGAGCCGAGCCGGCTCGCGAGCTTCGACGCACTGACGCGCCGCGCATCGAGCGCGGTTTGCCACAGCGCCATCCCGCAGCCGATATCGCCGCCGATCAGCGCCGGATACAGCCGGCCCGTCGAGAAGAACGCGGCGCCAACGGGATAGCCGCGTCCGGGGTGAAGATCGGGCATGCCGGCGACGCGCCGCATGCCGGGGAGGGTGGCAGCGTGTTCGAGCTGCCGGATCGCCTCACCTTCGATCCAGGTGGTGGCGCAAGCGCACAACGTGATGCGCTCGCCCAGGTATTGCATGGAATTGCCCATGGAGGTTTCCGTTCGATGAAAAGGAAGAACGGCGGGCCATGGTGCAGGCAGCGCACACATGCGCTGCCCGACATCGGAAGTCGGGAAGAGGGCGGCACGACCGGATCGGAACGACCCGGCTCATCGCCGTGACGGCGATACGGGGTGCTGCTTGGCGTGAACGATGAAACGAACGGACGCGAAAAACCCGAACTACGACCCGCGACGGGAGGAGTGCTGGCGTGACGTCATGATTTCTTCTCCTTGCGAGTGAGGGGTTGATCGGAATGGCGGCGACTCTAGCATGCACGCGACGAGCGCAGCAAGCGGGTGGCGCGGCGTGGCCCATCGAATCACGGCTCGATGTGGCGAAAAACACACAAACAGGAATCCGGATCATTTCCATGTCGATGGCGCGCGTGGCACGCCGCAGCAGGCATTCGACGCACGCCGACAACCGCAACGGCCGTACCCGGCCGCGCTTGACAGCACACATGCCGTTTCGTAGCATCCGCCTGCTTCATCCCTGAACCCTCATCGAATCGGTGATCCAAGTGCCCGCAAACATTCGTCCCTTCGCCTGATACGCCGACGACTGCCGTCCCGGCCGCGTGTCGTCCTGCCCGTTCCCGTCCGCCTCGCGGCACCGGAACAGTGATCGCAGGGCCGCGCCCGGACACGCACTGACACCGCAACGCACACCCCATCGTTCGTTCACGTCGTCGGCTTTTTCTGATGTTTCCGGAGAAAGACCATGACGCTGGATTTCCGCGCCTACGCGCAATCGCTCGACCTCGCCCGCTACCCGCGCACGCCGCACCTCGAAGGCTCGCGCCTGCAGGACGGCGACGAAGGTCACGACCACGTTCCCTATCGCACCCTCGCAGGCGCCCATCTCGTCGTCGAGGAAAAGCTCGACGGCGCGAACACGGGCATCAGCTTCAGCCCCGCGGGCGAACTGCTGCTGCAGTCGCGCGGCCACTATCTGGCCGGCGGCGGCCGCGAACGGCAGTTCGGGTTCGTGAAGACCTGGGCCGCCGCCCATGCCGGCTGGCTGCTCGATCGCCTCGGCGATCGCTACGTGATGTACGGCGAGACGATGAGCAAGAAGCACGCGGTGTTCTACGACGCGCTGCCGCATCACTTTTTCGAGTTCGACGTGTTCGATCGCGCAACGGGCCGTTTCCTGTCGACACCCGCGCGTCGCGCGCTGCTCGCCGACGGGCCCGTGCTGTCGGTGCCCGTGCTGTACGAAGGCATCGCGCCGGCGCGACTCGCGAACCTGAAGGCCATGCTCGGCCCGTCGCTCGCGAAGACGCCGGACTGGCGTCGCGCGTTCGAGGAAACGGTGCGGCGGCAGGGGCTCGACCTCGCGCGTGCATGGCAGCAGTGCGACAAGTCGGAGCGCTCCGAAGGGCTCTACGTGAAGGTCGAGACGGACGACACGACGACCGCGCGCCTGAAGTGGGTGCGCCACGATTTCGTGCAGGCCATTCTCGAATCGGCGCGCCATCACTCGGAGCAGCCGTTCATCCCGAACCTGCTCGCGCCGGGTGTCGACCTGTATGCGCCGCGCCCGACGGTCACGTGGGCATCGATCCCCGCCGCGCGCCCGAACCCATGAATTCGGAACGGCCGTGTGCCGTTTCGAGAGGAGTCTTGATCATGAAGTACGAACAATTGCAGGCACTCGTGCCCGCACCCGGCCGGCAGCCGGACTATCACGCGTGTCTCGCGGCATTTCCCGCGCTCGAACACGCGAAGACGACACCGCAGGAGCCCGCGCACCACGGCGAAGGCGACGTGTGGACGCATACGATGATGGTGATCGATGCGCTGCTCGCGCTGCCCGAGTACCAGGCCGCATCGCGTGGCGACCAGGAGATCGTGTTCCTGGCCGCGCTGCTGCACGACGTCGCGAAGCACGGCACGACGGTCATCGATCCCGTTACCGGTGCGATCGGCCATCCCGGCCACTCGCGCAAGGGCGCGATCGATGCGCGGATTGCACTGTGGGATGCCGGCGTGCCGTTCGCGGTGCGCGAAGCGATCTGCCGGATGATCGCCGTGCACCAGGTGCCGTTCTTCGCGATGAGCGGGTCGCGCCGCGGCACGCCGGAGTTCATCGCGCGCGAGCTGTCATGGCAGGTCAGCCTGCCGCTGCTGTGCCTGCTTGCAGAAGCCGACATTCGCGGGCGCATCTGCGGCGACACGCAGCGCGTGCTCGACAACATCGAACTGTTGCGCGAACTCGCGCGGGAAGAGGGCTGCTACGGCCAGCCGCGTGCATTCGCCGATGCGCACACGGCGCTCAGCTACTTCCGCGGTGCGGACGTGCATCCCGACTATCCGCTGTTTCGCACACCGGGCGCGCAGGTCGTCGTGATGTCGGGCCTGCCTGCGTCGGGCAAGAACACGTGGGTGGCGCGGCATCATCCGGATCTGCCGGTCGTGTCGTTCGACGATGCGCGCGATGCATTGGGTCTGCGTCATGGGCAGAACGAGGGCGCGGTCGCGCACCATGCTATCGACGCCGCGAAGGCACTGTTGCGCGCGCAACAACCGTTCGTGTGGAATGCGACGAACCTGTCGCCGCTAATGCGCAAGAAGACGCTCGACCTGCTGTTTGCATACAACGCCGACGTGACGCTCGTCTACCTCGAACAGCCGCGCGCGGAACTGTTGCGCCGCAACGCGCGGCGCGACACGTCGCTGACGAACCGCGCGCTCGAGGCGATGCTGTTGCGCTGGGATTTGCCGCTGCCCACCGAAGCGCACGCAGTGCGGTATGAAGTCTGATGCGGCAACGTCACGACACGAGCCGGTACGCCGCAATTTACCGCGGCGTACCGGCTCGTTTCATTTCAGCGATGCATTCCGCTGCGTCGTGCAAGCGTGCAGCTCAGTGACGCCGCGACGCCGTGGCCCTAGTGAGCCAGCACGAGGAGCGTGGTAAGTGCGATCGGCGCCAGCGCGACACCCAGCAGGCCGAGCGCACCATCGGCTGCAATCGTGATCGGCGACAGCGCGATCTTCGCCCCCTTACCGAGCACCGACGGTCGCTCGATCACCGTGACGTTGTACGCGTGATTGAACGCCTGAGGGATCGACGAAGGCGTGACATCGTTCGGCTGATAACGCTTTCCGGTGATCGTGCCTCTCTCCGTCAGCTCAAACCGCCCGTCCTTGAAACCGTCGGCAAGCGCGCGCTCGCGAAGCTCGGAGCCGGCCGGTGCGTCCTCGCGCGCGAGCCGCAACACGTAACGCCCCGAGATCTTGTCGCCGTGCGTCTCGAAATCGTCGAAATCGGTATACAGCTTGGAGCGATAGGGTGCCGTGAGATTGACGGCGAGGGCCGGCGGCACATCGAAAATGTAGTGATACTGCTTGCCGATGACGACGAGGCTCTTTCCGTCCGCGCTGATCAGAAATGCCGAGAGCGTTTCATGGTATTCCGGATCCTTCATCATGCGATTGGTGATGGGGCCGATGTCGGCGTCGGCGCAGCCGGCGAGCATGCCGGACGCTGCCACGGCGGGCAGCGCGAGAAATGTTCTTCTTTTCATGTGTGCTGTTGGATGTTGTTGGTTATTCAGCGGAACCGCTTGAATGTCGGACGCTGCGTTCGATGAACGCGGCACCCTGACGGCCGATCATGCGGTTTCTTCGCCTGCGCATTGTAGGGCCAAAACGACAAGCGCAGTATCCCCCGGCAAAGCGCGTCACCATCGAACACCATCCGGCCGTGGCCCGCGCAGTTCAGCGGGCAGATCGGCGTCGCGCCGGGGCTGCATTCGGTATTCTCCGTGACGGGCGTGCTGCTGGCGCCCTGCGCGGGGCTTGCGCATTGGGCGCGCGGCCGATAGCGGCTGGCCGGCGGAGCGCGGGCTGGCGTAGGATGGGCGCAGTGACCGGTGCCGCACCGGGAAGCGGCGACAACGAGCACCGTCGCGTCGCCGGCATTGCAGACACCGCCGCACCGCACGGCTACCCATCGTTTCCGACATGACGCTCACGTGACCGGTCGCGTGCAACGCGCGACGAACGCGCACCGATCCGAACCCGACCCACGCGCGTCGGCCCGCATCCGGCCGACGCATTTCGACGACGAATCTTGCAGGAGACAAGCGACATGAATCCATCGACCGACCACCGGACGCTGTTGCGCACGCTCGGCATGCGCGCCCCGATCGTCCAGGCGCCGATGGCCGGCGTCAGCACGCCGGCGCTGGCGGCCGCCGTGTCGAATGCGGGCGGGCTCGGCTCGCTCGGCGTGGGCGCGACGAACGCCGACGGCGCCCGCAAGATGATCCGCGACACGCGCGCGCTCACCGACCGGCCGTTCAACATCAACGTGTTCTGCCACCAGCCGGCGCACGCCGACGCGGCCGTCGAACGCGCGTGGCTCGACTGGCTCGCGCCGGTGTTCCGCGAATACGGCGCGACGCCGCCCGCCACGCTGTCGGAGATCTATACGAGCTTCGTCGCGGACGAAGCCATGCAGGCGCTGCTCGTCGAAGAAAAGCCGGCCGTCGTCAGCTTCCATTTCGGGCTGCCGTCCGCGGACGTGATCGCCGCGCTGAAGCGCGCGGGCGTCACGCTGTTCGCGTCCGCGACGAACCTCGACGAAGCACGCCAGATCGCCGCCGCCGGCATCGACGCGATCGTCGCGCAGGGGATCGAAGCGGGCGGGCACCGCGGCGTGTTCGATTCGACCGCGCATGACGATCGCCTCGGCACGTTCGCACTCACGCGCCTGATCGTGCGCGAGTGCGCGCTGCCGGTGATCGCCGCCGGCGGCATCATGGACGGCGAGGGCATCGCCGCCGCGCTCGCGCTCGGCGCGCAGGCCGCCCAGCTCGGCACCGCGTTCGTCGCGTGCCCGGAGACGTCGATCGACGACGGCTATCGCCGCGCGCTGCTGGGCGATGCGGCACGCCATACGACGTTCACCGCCGCGATCTCGGGCCGGATCGCACGCGGCCTCGCGAATCGCTTCACCGCGCTCGGCGACGACCCGCGCGTGCCGGCCATACCCGCATACCCAATCGCGTACGACGCCGGCAAGGCACTGCATGCGGCCGCGAAGGCAAAGGGTGAATTCGGCTACGGCGCGCAGTGGGCCGGGCAGGCGGCGCCGCTCGTGCGGCCGCTGCCGGCGGCCGAGCTGTTCGCCGCGCTCGAACGCGAAACGCGGGCGGCGATCGAGCGGATGCAGCACGTGCTGGATTGATCGCACGATTCGCGGGCATGGGGCCGCGGCCCCATGCCGGCGATCGGGGAACGCACCCTGGTCGCCGCGCCGATACGTCGCCGCCCGCCGTCAATTTGCAATGTTCTGTATCTGCACGAACTGCGGATACATCGCGATACAACGCAAGTTCGGGCGTCCGCTATAAAGCAGGCATGACCTCTTCGGGAGTGCGCCATGTCTGCAACCTGGTTCAAAGGGTCCTGCCATTGCGGGGCCGTCAAATTCGAAGTCCGAACGGCCATTACGCCGGCGACGCGCTGCAACTGCAGCCTGTGCCGCCGGCGCGGCGCATTGATGAGCCCGATGTTCGCCGCCAGCGAACTGAAGATTGTCGAAGGCGAGGGCGCGCTGACGTGCTACCAGTTCAACACGCGCACGGCCCGTCACTATTTCTGCAGCCATTGCGGCATCTATCCGTTCCATCAGACGCGCAAGGATCCCGCCTGCTGGCGCGTCAATCTCGGCTGCCTCGATGGCGTCGACCCGTATGCGCTCGACGCGACGGTCGCCGACGGCGCGAGCCTCTCGGTCGTGGAGGACGCATGAAACGCTGGCTGATGATCCTGCTGTTTGCCGCGGGCGGGCTCGCGACCGAAATCGCGCATCCGGTGCAATGCACGCTGCTGTCGGTCAGCCGTCCACCGACCGGCAAGCGCCGCAGGGCGGCCTGACGGCGCGCCGGTTCATCGAGACCGATTATCATGCTTCCGATAAGATCGCACGCGATATATAATGCGTCCATCTGCGGCCGTTCGCGTCGCTGGAGGACGTTCATGAAACCGACCGAAACCCCATCCGACACCGCACCGAAGTTGTCCGAGTTCCTGTGCTTTGCGATCTACTCGACGAACCTCGCGTTCGGCAAGGCGTACAAGCCGATCCTCGAATCGCTCGGCCTCACGTATACGCAATACATCACGATCATTGCGCTGTGGGAGCAGGACAACCAGACGGTCGGCCAGCTCGGCGAGAAGCTGTTCCTCGAATCCAATACGCTGACGCCGATCCTGAAGAAGCTCGAGGCGCTGGGCTACCTGGAGCGGCACCGCGATCCGTCGGACGAACGCCAGGTGCTCGTCAGCCTGACGAAAAGCGGCCGCCGCGTGCGCGAGAAGGGGCTCGACATGAACCTGGTCGAAGCCACCGGGTTGAAGCCGGACGAATTCGCGAAGATGCAGAAGGCGATCGTCACGCTGCGCGGCAACCTGATCCGGTCGACCGACGAATAAACGCCCGGTTACACTGCGGCCGACACGACCCGCGTGCCGGCCGCGTCGTCATGCGTGCCCGTCGCCCAGCACCAGCAGGTTCATGTCGCGGCGGACGACGAAACCGAGTGCGAGATAGCGCTCGATCGCCACCTGGTTCGACGTGAGGACGTGCAGGAAAGGCGTATCCTCGCGCGCATCGATCTCCGCAATCAACGCCCGCATCAGCCGCGCCGCCAGCCCTTGCCGGCGGAATGCGGCATCCACGCAGACGGCGCTGATTTCCGTATACCCGTCGACCTGCATCCGCTCGCCGGCCATCGCGGCCAGCCTGCCGTCGCTGCGAATGCCGATGTAATGGCCGAGCTCGAACGTGCGCGGGCCGAACGGGCCGGGCTGCGCGGCCGTGGTCAGCGCGAGCATGTCCGGCACATCGGCTTCGCCGAGCGTGACGTAACCCGATTCGGGCGCCGGGTCGCGCGTCCGCTGCCAGACCATCTGCAACAGGTTCGCGCGCCGGATCACCGACAATCCCGCCGGCGGCTCGATCTCGTCCGGCGTGACCAGTGCCGCCGGCCCGTGAGCGGCGATCAGTGTACGCAATGCATCGAACGACGCCGCGCTCGTATCCTCCGTCGCGGCAAACGGCGCGACCGCCGCCGGAAACCGCCATGCACGGTCGTGGCCGACCGCCAAGCGGCGCTGCCTGCCCGTCAGCGCATTCCACACCACACGGTCGAGCGGGTGCGCACGGCCCGGCGCGGTTCCGGTCGTTGCATCGGACATCGGCTGCTCCTCGATTGAAGGTTTCGATCGCACAGCATAGACCGGGATCGGGCGGGCCGGGCACGGCCTGCACAGCGCGACTTGCCGCGGCCCGCGCTACCGCTGCCAGCGCTCCGGATCCACCCATATCGGGAACGACAGGACGACCGCCAGCCCGTTTCCCCCGATTCCGGCTGTCACCTCGACCGACCCGCCGTGAGACGCGGCGATTCGCGCGACGAGCGACAGGCCGATGCCGCTGCCCGGCTGCACCGTCCCCGGTACGCGATAAAAGCGTTCGAAGATCCGCTCGCGCTCGCCGATCGGCACGCCGGGCCCGTCGTCCGCGATCCGCAGCCTGACCCGCGTCCCGCCCGCATCGGCGGGGACGTCGCACGTGATCTCGACCTGCCCGCCGTCACGGCCGTAACGCAGCGCGTTGTCGATCAGGTTGCGCACCGCAATCGCGATCTCGTCCAGATCGCCCCACACGCGCACCGGTTCGACCGCGACCCGCACCGTCTGTCGGCGTGCATGCGCGCCCGCGTCGAAGTCGCTCGCGATCAGCGCAACGAGTCGCGACAGGTCTACCGGCCCGTGCTGGTCGACGCGCGATCCGGCATCCAGCCGCGCCAGCTCGAGCAATTGCCCGGAGAGCCGCGCACTGCGTTCGACGCCCATGGCGAGCCGACGCAATGCCGCGTTCTTGTCCGCCAGACTATCCGCCTGCAACGCGACTTCCGCCTGGGCCGACAACGCTGCCAGCGGCGTGCGCAACTCGTGCGCGGCATCGCCGATGAAGCGGCGTTCGGTGTCGACGGCCTGACTCAGCCGCGCCAGCAGGCGATTGAACGACTCGACGAGCGGGCGGAGTTCGCGCGGCAGCGTCACCAGCGGCAGCGGCGAGAAATCGAACGCGGCCTTGTGCTGGATCGCTCGCTGGACCTCGCGCACCGGCCCGAACGACCAGCGGATCACCCACCAGATCACGACGCCCAGCATCCCGAGCATCACCGCCGTATTGAACAGGCCGAGTTGCAGTGCGTTGCTCGCCTTCTCCTGCCAGGTCGTGGCCGGGCCGCCCGTCTGAACGTGAATCCGGCCCGCCGGATCCGACAGCGAATAGACCCGCCAGGTCTCGTCTTGCGCGGCGCCGCGCCCGGTGCTCACGCCGTATCCGTCCCGCAGGTCCGCCTTGAGCGCCGGCCCCGGCGCATCCGCGCTGTGCATCACGTTGCGGCCATCGACCCAGACCTGGAACGCGACGTCGTATTTGCCATACGCGGTGTTCGGCACCACCGCCTGGGCGTTCGCTTCGGGCAGGCGATCGATCGCATCCGGCAACGACAGCAGCAGCAGTTGCGCGGCGCTCTCGAGCATGCCGTCGCGCCAGCCGCGCTGCTCGCGCCACAGGCCGATGCCGAGAAACGCCCCCCAGCTCGCCCAGAACACGACGACCGCTGCCATCACGGTCGCGAGCAGGCGCACGCGTAGCGACTTCATGCCGGGTTCTCCCCGACGCGATAGCCGAAGCCGTGCACCGTCACGATCAGCTCATCGCCAAGCTTGCGCCGCAGTTGGTGGATATACACCGCGATCGTGTTGCTTTCGATTTCGCTGTCGTTGCCGTAGACGCGCGCTTCGAGCTGCGTGCGCGTGACGACGCGGCCTTGCCGCTCCATCAGCGCGAGCAGCGTGCGGTACTCGTGGATGCTGAGCGCAACGGGTTCGCCGGCGCGCGTGACTTCCTTGCGCGCCGGATCGACGTGCACGTCGCGGTAGACCAGGCGCTCCGACACGCGGCCCTGGCTGCGGCGCGTCAGCGCGCGCAGCCGTGCATAGAGCTCGTCGAGCTGGAACGGCTTCACGAGATAGTCGTCGGCGCCTGCGTCGAGGCCGCGGATCCGGTCGCTCAGCTGATCGCGCGCGGTCACGATCAATACCGGCGTCGGGTCGTAGTTCGCGCGCATCGCAGCAAGCAGCGTGAAGCCGGATGCGCCTGGCAGTTGCAGGTCGAGCAGCACCGCGTCGTAGTCGTGGCCGACGAGCGCGAGCCGCGCGGCCGGCACGTCGGCCGACCAGTCCGCGCGCCAGCCGTTCTGCCTGAGGCCCGCGCAAACGGCGTCGGCCAGCATGACATCGTCTTCCACCAGCAGGATATCCATCGGTTTCGCTCCTCGACTGTCGAGGTCGCCAGCCTGACCGACCGCGATTAAAAACTTCTTAAAGCCCGGGGGCCACGATGCGTGCCATTCGCCGCATTGCCGGTGCAATGCATCTGGCGTTTTATCGAGAGGCTCGCGATGACCGTGTCATACCCATCAATTCCGTTGCTGCAATGCAATGCGGCGCGAGGCTCCACCTGCGCGCCGTGCGGGTGCGGGCCATTCTGGCATGGAAGGTCGTGCACGTTGTGCGCGTTGTACGCGTTGCGCACTCGCCGCGCGGGAGCGGCGCGATGAACCAGCTCACCACGCTCGTCCCGTTCGGCGTCGCGCTCAGCGTGGCCGGCGCCAACAGCATCGCCTGCCTCGTCGGCCTGTCGCTGATCGAGCGGCTGATTCCGGTGCTGCCGTCCCACGTGCTCCTCACGACGATCGGCGTCGCCAGCGCGCAGGGCGCATGGACACTGCCGGAAGCCATCGTCGTCACGGCGCTCGGCAGCTTCGCGGGCTGCCTGTTGCATTACGCGCTCGGCAACCTGTGGCCGGAAGACAGCGTGCTGGCCCTGCTGCGCCGCGTCGCGCCGCTGGGCAGGCTGCAGCCCGCGCGAATGGACGCGCTGATCGACGGCATCCGCGCGCGGCCCACGCGGCTCGCCCTCTGGTCGCAACTGGTGCCGTTCGTCCGGCTCGTCGCGCCGGCGCTCGCCGGCTTGCTGGAAACGAGTTTCGTGCGATTCGCGTCCGGCGCCGCAGCCGGCATCGCGCTCTGGAACACGCTGTTCATCACGGCGGGCTACCTGGCCGCGCAAGCGGCCGCCTAGCCCGACATGTCGTTGACCGATCGATCCCGCCTGGAGCCTGTCGATGCGAATCCCTGAATGGATGCTGTTCCTGCGTACCTGGTTGCGCAATCCGCGCCGGGTCGGCGCGCTTGCGCCATCCAGCCCCGCGCTCGCCGCGCTGATCACCGCCGATATCCCGCGCGACGGCGCCGCCGTGATCGAACTCGGCGCGGGCACCGGCGTGTTCACACGGGCGCTGCTCGCGCGCGGTGTCGCGAGCGACCGGCTCGTGCTGGTGGAAGCCGATCCGGCTTTCGCGGACGCGTTGCGACATCGGTTTCCCGCGTTGCGGATCATGCGGATGGATGCGGCGCAGCTCGGCATGACAGGGGATTTCTTCGGCGGGGCGCGCGCGGATGCGATCGTGAGCGGGCTGCCACTCGTCGCGATGCCGGTCGAACAGGCCGTCGCGATCGTTCACGGCGCGTTCGCGCGTCATCTGGCTGCCGACGGCGCGTTCTACCAGTTCACCTATGTGCCGCGCTGCCCGATTCCGGCACGCTATCTGGAGGCCATGCGTATTCGTGCCGTCCGGGTCGGCGTCGCGTGGATGAACTTGCCGCCCGCCATCGTGTATCGGTTCGAACGCCGGATCGACACGACCCGACCTCAGTGGCCGGGTGCACGGCCGCAGCTCGATGTGATTGCGGAAACAACCACGTTGCGCGGCATCGATATCACCCGGTTTCCCCATACGCCATCACGCCATTCGAGCGGCGTCGGGCCATCGACGGATGGACGTCCAGCATCATGAGCGCGTTCGGGTAGGGGTTACTGTCTGGCTGGCCGCTGGTCGCGAAAACCGGGATCGGCGTGGGCGCCGCGCGCTGTCGAATCCCGCACGGACGCAAACGCGCAGGGCATGTCAATGACGCTACGTTCCATCGCTGGCTGACGAGGAACGCACCGTGCTCGTGCGCCCCCGTTTCCCATACGTTGCCCCGCCTTGCGCGACGATTCCGACGCGCCATGCTCAATGGCCGAAGTAGATCGACCGCTCGGCCGTGCGAACCGCGCTGCGGCTGCCCGACTGCGTTGCACTGCCGGCGTCGCTGCCGTAACCGGACACCTGCGAATCGACCGCGACCGCAGTGTTGTCGTGAACCCGGCGCAGCGCAGCCTGGAGATTGTCCGGATAGTTCGGGTCGTTGGGCCGGTTCGGCAGGTAGCCGGCCTGCTGCAGCGCGGCCAGTTCCGCACGCACTTGCGAGCGCGTCACGGTGCTGTCACCCGCAAACGCCGGCGCGGCAACGGCAGCCGACACGGCAACGAGAAGGGCAGCGATCAGTTGGGTCTTCATCATTTACCTCGACAAGAAAGTGGAGTTCAGGGGTTACGCATCGTGCGCCAGCCACCGGCGCCGTTCGCGGTGTCGTTCAATGACCGAAGTAGATCGAGCGTTCGGCGATTCGCGTCGCGTGCCGGCTGCCCGACTGCGTCGCGGCGGTGGCATCGCTGCCGTAACCGGACGTCGCTGCGTCGGCCACCGCGGTGTCGTTCGCATGAATGCGCGTCAGTGCGGCCTGCAGATCGTCCGGATAGTGCGGATCGTTCGCGCGGCCCGGCCGATAGCCGGCCTGTTCGAGCTGGACGAGCTCGGCACGCACCTGCGCGCGGGATACGCCGGCTGCATCGGCGAACGCCGGTGCGGCAGCGGAGGCGGAAACGGCCACGAGAAGGGCGGCGATCAGTTGGGTTTTCATCATTTACCTCGACAGAAGAGAAATAGAAGGGATTCAGGGTTCACGTATTGACGATGCGTCGCGCTCAATGACCGAAATACACCGAGCGGTCGGCCACGCTGACCGCATGCCGGCGGCCCGATTGCGTTGCCGCCTCGCCGTTGCTGCCGTAGCCGGACGCCTGCTCGTTGCTGGCGACCGCATCGGTGGCATGGATCTGCGTGAGTGCAGCCTGGAGATCATTCGGATAGGTGGCGTCGGTCGCGCGATTCAGCGGGTAGCCGGCCTGTTGCAACTGCGCGAGCTCGGCGCGCACCTGCGCACGCGTCACGGTGGATTCGCTGGAGAACGCCGGTGCGGCAACCGTGGCCGAAACAGCGACGAGAAGGGCGGCGATCAGTCGGGTATTCATCATTCACCTCAAAAGGAAAGAAAGGAAATCGGGCATTCGGCAAGGCGGCGCCAGGCCGCCTGATGCATCGTTCAAGCGATACGGATGTCGACGTCGATGTTGCCGCGCGTCGCCTTCGAATACGGGCAGGTCTGGTGTGCCGCATCGACGATGCGCTGCGCGACGTCGCGATCGAGCCCCGGCACGCTCACGTTCAGCCGGGCCTGCAGGAAGTACGCATTGCCGGCGGTGCCGAGATCCACTTCGGCGTCGACCGCGAGATCGGCCGGCAGCGTCACCTTCGCGGCACGCGCCGCGAGCTGCATCGCGCCGATGAAGCAGGCCGACCAGCCGGCCGCGAACAGCTGCTCCGGGTTGGTGCCGGTGCCGGCGCTGCCCGGCGACGACAACTGGATGTCGAGGCGGCCATCGGAACTGCGCGCCGCGCCGTCGCGGCCGCCCGAAGTCGTATGCGTCTTGCCCGTGTACAGCACTTTTTCGATCTTGCTCATCATTTGCTCCGTCAGTTGGGTGGTTTGTTTCAGATGCGATTCGATCGCATGCGATGGAGTTTCGTCGAGACGACCACCCACGTCAAGCGTATTCGATTAAATCGCATGCGATATTTTGTATTTCAATGTATCTGGAACGTGTACAGCCTTGCGGGAGAAGGCATTCCGGCGATCGCTCCCCGATATTCGACGCGCGACGCATCCGGGCAGGGCGGGTGAAAACGCCCCGGGAACGGCTGGCCGCCGCGCAGGGCGGCCGATCGGTCAGGCCGGGTCGATCTCGGCGATCACGACGAGGATCACGGCCGCATCGGCCGGCAACTGGCGCTGGGAGAACGCCGAGCGCGCGTGGCCCGACTTTTCGCCCAGCACGGCGGCGAACAGGTCCGACGCGCCGTCGATCACGGCCGGCTGCCCGACAAAGCCGTCGGACGAACTCACGTGCCCCTCGACGCGCACGATCTTGCGCAGGCGCTCGAACCCGCCCAGGTGCCGGCGAATCTGCGCGAGCACGTTCAGCGCCGCGAGCCGGGCGGCATGCTTGCCTTCGTCGACGCTCAACTGCTCCCCGACGCGGCCGGTATAGGCAATCTTGCCGTCGACCAGCGGCAGTTGTCCGGAGACGAACAGCAGGTTGCCGGCTTCGCTGGCGGCCGTATAGCTGCCGAGCGGGTTCGGCGGCTCGGGTAACGCGAGGCCGAGGTCGGCCAGTTTCTGTTCGACGGTCATGTCGTGCTCCTTGCAGGAAAGGGGTTCGGCGATCGGTCCGGCCTGTGAGTCACTGTAGCCAGGCGGCCGAAGCCGGTAAATGTCAGCCGCGCAATTGATTCACGACGCGGTGTAACGAATCGCGTCGTGTGCGCCCGCTGGTTTCCGCCACGAGATTCATGCACACTCGGCGTCATCGCGCGCCACGCGCCGCAGACGGCAGGAATCGCCTCATGCAACGACAATTCGACGATCTGCTGCTGGGCAGCATCGAGCTGTTCTGCCTCGCCGCCGAACTCGGCAGCTTCACGCTGGCGGCGAACGCGGCGAGCGTCACGCCGGCCGCGGTCAGCCGGTCGGTCGCGCGGCTCGAGGCGCGTCTCGGCGTGCGGCTGTTCGTGCGCACGACACGCCAGATCCGCCTGACCGATTCCGGCCGCCGCTACTTCGAGCAATGTCGCGACGCGCTGTCGCAACTGGTCGACGCGGAGCGCGAGGCGACCGGCCAGCAGGCAACGCCCGCCGGCGTGCTGCGGATCAGCATGCCGACACCGTACGGGCACTATCGCGTGCTGCCGCTGCTGCCAGCGTTTCGCGAGCGCTATCCGGACGTGCGCGTCGACACCCACCTGAGCAACCGCAACATCGACTTCGCCGAGGAAGGCTACGACCTCGCGATCCGCGGCCGCGCGCCGGCCGATTCGAACCTGATCGCACGCAAGCTGGAGGATGCCGAACTCGTGATCGTCGCGGCGCCCGGCTACCTGAAGCGCGCGGGCATGCCGACCGCCGTCGACGACCTGCATGCACACGAATGCATCCAGTTCGAGCTGCCGAGCAGCGGGCGGACGATTCCGTGGCTGTTCATCGATGGATCGGAGGGGATCGACGTCACGACGACCGGCAGTTACGGCACGTCGGGGGACTATCTCGCCGGTGTGACGCTCGCGCGCAGCGGCGCGGGCCTGTTCCAGACCTATCGCTTCGTCGTCGAGCAGGATCTGCGGGCCGGCACGCTCGTGGAAGTGCTGCCCGGCCTCGGCGGGCGGTCGCTGCCGTTCATGCTGCTGTATCCGCATGCGCGCTTTTTGTCGTCGCGCGTACGCGTGTTCGTCGACTTTCTCGTCGAGCATCTGGCGCGCGCGCCGGCCGGGCAGCCGGCCGAGAAACGCGCCAAACGAGCCGGCGCATCGCGTTAGGCGCGCCGGCTCGCGGTGTCGACGCCGCGTCTCAATGCCCGGCGCTCTGGCCGCCGTCGACATGCAGGATCTCGCCCGTGACGAACGGCGCCGAATCCAGGTACAGGATTGCGTCGACGATGTCGCTCATTTCGCCCATGCGGCCGACCGGATGCAGCGACGCGAGCGTCGCGTGCGTTTCGGGCGCGTGCATCGGCGACTTGATGATCCCGGGCGATACCGCATTCACGCGAATGCCGGCCTTCGCATACTCGATCGCGAGCGACTTCGTCGCCGCATTCAATCCGCCTTTCGTCAGCGACGCAAGCACCGACGGCACGTTGCTGTTCGCGTGATCGACCAGGCTCGTCGTGATGCTGACCACGTGGCCGCCGCCGTGTTTCTGCATCGCGGCGATCGCATGCTGCGTGACGTGGAAGAAGCCGCTCAGGTTGACGTTCGTGATCTGCGCGTAGTCGTCCGCGGTGTACTGCGTGAACGGCTTCGCGATGAAGATGCCCGCGTTGTTGACGAGCGTGTCGACGCGGCCGAAGCGTTCGATCGCGGCGTCGACCACGCGCCGTGCGACGGCCGCGTCGCCGATGTCGCCCGCGACGGTGACGAGGTCCGGATCGTTCGACGGCCCGATCGAACGTGACGTTGCGACGACGCGATGGCCGCGGGCCCGGAATGCGTCGACCGTTGCCGCGCCGATGCCTTGCGATGCACCGGTGACGATGATGACTCTGGATGCGCTCATGATTTGCCTCGATAAGTGAAGGGTTCTCGGCTTCGGTGCCGACCGGATCCGTGAATCCGATGGGCGAACTGTAGGCGCGCCGGTTGCGATCTCGAACACCCACCGTGGAGCAACAGTCTTGCGTCGGGGGAACAAATGCGGGGAGGGGGCAGCCAGGGTGGCTCACTCGGACGAACCAAGGTCGGGCATTGCCCTGGCGTCGCCCGACCGATGTACGAGCTCGGCCGCTTTACTGGGAGACCGGCCGAAATGCCGGCGATATTCTCAACTTAACTGCGGAGGATCCGGATCGTTGACTAGACCGGAAACCACGGGATCGAACGCGTCCTCTGGTTGATCAGGCCGCATTTCGCTACTGTCAACATACGCATGGTCGAGCAACCTTGCTCCGCCCACCGTGAACGCGATCCCGCCAACTCAGTGTCGGTGACCATCCGCTAAAAACCGCATGGATTCCGGCGATTCCAGTTTCCGACCCGCCCACTCGGCGGCGGCTGACCGGTGTGCGGCTCCTTCGCGTACATTGCCTGGATGGTCGGGCAATGCGCGTTCACGTATGCGTCGATCCCTTTAAGGTCGGCTGCGCTGACATCGAGGCCGCCGTGTGCCACACAATAGTCATGCTGTTCTTCTGCGACACACAGGTCGTGATTCCACACTGCCCGCTTGAACCGCATTCCCTGCTTCTGATCTTGCTCGATCTTGACCTCTTGCGCACATGGCGAACCCCGCTCAAACCAGAAGGTGAGCCATGTACCGAAATCGTCGTTGGTTAGCCCCTGTGTCCCGAAAAACTTGACTGCGAACGGTGCGCCAATGCTGCCGCCAGTCTGATGAGCGGTGGGCAGTGCATGAACGACATCGGCCTCCGTGATGCAGGCGAACCGGCTCAGGGACGCGAATTTCAGCATGGCACGCGTCGTGTCCTGCGGTGGATGGTCGACGGCATATTCGAATGCTGGCGGAAGCGCCGCATTTACGGTCGATTCGTTCGATAGCCACGTGAATTGGGTGGGTTGATACCAATTTGGCGTATCCGCGATGACGGTCGTGCGATTGATCCTTCTGGCGTTGCAGTCGCCATGACAGTTCGGTGCTAACGGGGCACTACCGATGGTGTCCGCCTGGTAGCGCAGATCGAGCCGGTGCATCGTCGCATCAACGTCAAACATCTCTCCTGAATTCGCAACATCGGCCAACCGCTTCACGAAAGCGTCGATCAAGGCTGTCCGGTCGCGGTCCGCGCCGGGTGCTGGCGGCATTGCTTTCGTGGCCACTTGCGGAGCGTGGCTACAGGCCGCAAGCAGCGCTGTCACGATGATCAAGAGAAAAAATCGCATAGAGCAGGGCTCCGGTGAATGCGCGGCCCCGATCTTAACGCCGTTGCGCCGTCCGTGAGCACCGCTCAGTGGCGCCGCTGCCGAATACTTGGGGCAAATCCGGGCAGCGCAGGTCATGCTGAGTCGCCGGAAACAAGGCGAATACGAGAGATTTCACGCCCGACAAGATAACTTTTCTTATCACAATAGCGTCATTTCATTTCAAAACTGACCAGTCGGCAAACGCGTCAGTCTCGGTAGCCGAGCATGCCGCGGTCAGCATCGCCCGCCGGATACTTTGCGAGGCGGCAGGCGAGCGGGGCACCTGTCCGCGACCGGCAGACAGCGCTCCACGAAAAGCGCCCCGAAAGCCGGATCGCTATCCGGCCTTTGGGGCGCAGTTCATCGAGTCGCGTTTCGAGGGTTTTCGACTGGCAGGATCGGACCAGCCGGCAACCTCCGCCGGCAGTTCCCTCACGATTGCGGCAGCCGACACCCGATCCGCCTGCCCGACACCTCACGACGAATCGCGAGCGGGTTGGCTTCAGGACGTTTGCGCGGTGGACGTCAGGAAGATCTCCCTCATGCAGACGTGCTGCGGCTGCGCATAGGCGAAGCACACCGCGCGTGCGACGTCGTCGGGATGCAGCACCGAAGCCAGCGAACTCATCCACTCGCGAAACATCGTCTTGGCGGACTCCGACGTGGTGGCGTCGAGCAGGGGCGTGTCAACCACGCCCGGCGCGATGGTCGACACGCGGATATTGTGCTGGCCGAGATCGGCGCCCAGCGCGGCCGACATGCCGTGCACCGCGAATTTCGATGCGCAATACGCCGAATGAAATGGAAAGGCCTGGCGGCCGGTGATCGAGCTGACGTTGAAAATGCTGCCGCGCCGCCGCTCGATCATGCCGGGCAGCACGCTCTGAATCGCGTTCATCGTCCCGACGACGTTCACGTCCAGCATGGTTCGCAGTTCGTCGGCCGATTGTTCGAGCGGCTCGCCGAGCAGCATCGTTCCCGCGCTGTTCACGAGGCAGTCGACACCGCCGAACTGCGCCTGCGCGGCCTGCACCGCGGCCCGCACCGCACATTCGTCGGTCACGTCCGCCGCAACGCATGCGGCGTTGGGCAAATCGAGCGCCTGCAGCTCCGCCAACCGCCGCGACACCAGCAGCAGCGGATGCCCGAGCGCCGCGAACGCACGCGCGACCGCCGCGCCAATGCCGGAGCTCGCGCCCGTCACCATCACCAGCGGCAAAGTCGTCACGACGCGCCTCCCGTGCGGACCCCGCGGTCGCGCTTGCGCTGTGCGCGTTGCTGCACGTCGGCATACATCGCCTTGACCGCATTCGCCGTGAAGAACGCCATGTGCTCGTCAAAACGTCCCGGATGGACGATCGAGAACGGGGCGGGCGGCCGTTTGCCGAGCGTCGCCTCGTAAAGCGGGCCGATCGGATCGTTCATGTGCGAGTTGCGGAAGTTGTGCGCGGTCTGGGCCGCGTTTTCGGCGCCCGAAATCGAGGCGGTCGGCGTGTTGTCTTCCGGACTCACACCGATCTGCGTCTTGACGAACTGGATGTGCTCGTCACGCCATGTCCGCACGTACTGGTACACGTAGACCGTCTGGCGAATCATCGCGGCGAGCGCCGGTTGCGTGTTCAGGCGCAGCACCTGTTGCGCCTGCTCGAGCACGGCGTCGTCGTCGCGCGCGGCAGTGTCGTTGAATGCCATCAGCCGCAGGCGGAGCGAACGGACCAGCAGCGGGTAGATCGTCAGGAACAGCCCCTTGCGCAGATTGTGCGAGTGAGACCCGCTCGTGATGCCAAGCGCCGGCCGGATCGCGAAGTAAGCCTTCGGACTCAGCGTCCGCACGATCGGCTTGATGTTGTCGGTGACGATCTGCAGCAACTTGTTGCACAGCGCCAGCGACGTCGCCTCATGCTCGAACGACTCGTTCGCTTCGTTCACGAGCGCCAGGATCGAATCCGCGATCACGTCGTTGACAAGGCCCACGAGGACTTCGCTGATCTGGTGGTACGCACGGAACTGCATCAGGTACGTCGGATCCTTGAGGTCGACGCAGGTGACCGCATCGCGCACCTCGTCGTTCTGGACGACCCGCTGATAGAACTGCTCGGCGCTCTCGCCCTCGAGACGAAATACGCCCGGCACGCGAACGTGGCGCAGCACGGCCAGCCAGATCGTTTCGTAATTGGTATTGACGAAGGTGTGAAAGAACGTGAAGCGCTGCGGATCGTCGAGGTCCTTCTCCGAAACGTCGCCGACCGCTTCCGGCGCCGATTTCAGCGCTTCGTACATCGCTTCGGTTTTTTTCGCGGCAGCCTGATAGGTGGACGAATCCTCGATCGACAGAAAGTCCCCGCCATTGCGCCCGAGATCCGTTTGCACCAGCAACTGCGAAAAGCGGTACAGGGAATCGTTGAAATGATTCATCCACGAAATCTTGACCGACACGTCGCCGAAGCGGGAATGGCTGACGTCGTCGATGATCCGGTCGGCGAGGACGGAAATGTTATTCAGGCAGATTTCCGTCCCTCTGAAGATGGCGACAATACATTTTGCATCGATTTGCTGATTTTCGCAGTTTATGAGTCGATCCAGGTATTTCACGCCATGCAGAAGTTCGTAGTTCGCAAGCACCGCGGTGCTGTCGATCTCCGCATGCGTCGAGAACGCCTCGCGACGGCGCGAGATTTCGTCGAGGTCCAGTGATTTGGCGAGAAGCTTCTCCGTCGCGTGTTCCGCGGTGACGGGGAGATTGCTTTTGCTGCGCAGGAACGACGCGATTTCTTGCCGAATCGACCGGGCCGATTCGCTCTCAGGTGCTTTCACTTCCATTTAAAACCTCTCGATGGTCCGATGTTGATTTAATTGATTTTCAAGACGTATCAGGGTGGAGCGGGGGAGGATTGTATCGACTATTTTCTCGAAATGATCGCTGTCAGAACAGACAGCTTTATTCACGCCGATGACACCTGATGTTTGTGTCAGGGATATCTGTCAGATATTGCAGGTTCACGACAACTGATTTTGATTGTCTAATCACATTCCGCAACAGTGATTTGATATTTAATATATTTTTAGCATGTTCAAAGAAACGTGCGGTTTGCAAATCGGGTAAATACAGAATGATGCGGACGGACGATATCGCCCCGCGCCTGCGGGCCAGCATGGCCCAGGTTCTCGGAGCGCCGCTCCATTACGGTTTTCTCGCGGCGTTGTGCCGCGCCGGGGTGCGGGGCATCGATGGCGGCAACGACACGACCATCACGATCCGCAGACGCTCGGCCGTCGGCGCTGCGCCCCCGGCGATCACGATCGGATCGCCCGAGATCGCCGGGGCTTTCCGCACGCTGGTTCGACGGGTCGCCGATCGTCTCGACGCGGCGGGGGGCGCGGACGCCGGCGCCGCCATCGATCAATGGGAGCTCGAGGTCCGCGGCGGCGCGCACGGCCCCATCCTGCTGCGGCCGCACGACCCGACGCACGCGAACGCATGGCAGGTGAGCGTTGCCGGCGCGCCGGCGCTCGCGGCCGCCATCGGCGACAGGTGGCGTCACACCGCAGCCGAGCTCGCCGATCAGCTGGCCGTCGATCCGATCGTCGACGTCACCCGCGTGCTCGCCGGACGCCCGGCGCGCGACGCAAGCGATGCCGTGCTGACCCTGATTCACGGCGCCGACGGCAGCGTCGTGCCGTTCGCGCCGCTGGCCGCGCGGCTGCCGTTCATCGTCAGGGCGTTTCGCGGGGTGCCGGCGCAACTCGCGCAGGCCACCGACCTGAAGGACCTCGCGTACCGCTATGTCGATGCACTGTGCGAGATCGATGACCGGCCTTTCCACTGGATCGGCGGTCACTCGTTCGGTGCGGTGGTGGCGCGCGAAATGGCCGCCCTGCTGGAGCAGCGCGGCAAGCGCCTGGGCGTCGTGGTCAGTCTCGATCCGTCGCTGGCCCTGGCGGCCCGCGAGCGTGTGAGCGACGACCGCACGGAGCGCGTCACGCTGCTCAAGGCGATGTTTCCGCCGGCGGAAGCCGATCGCGTCCTCGCCGAATCGCCCAGCGACAGCGAAATCGACGCCTGCCTGCGTCGGCGCATGCCCGCCGCCCGCCTGCGCGAGGTGCTCGACATGCGCCGCACGTGCCTGGCATTGCTGAAGTCCCACCGCACCGCCGCGGCCCCGGCCGCGCGCGTGGCCTGCCTGCACGCGCGCGAGCCGCTGCTGCCCGACTGGCATGCGCACGCGCTGCAGCATCGCGTGCAGGGCATCGAAGTACCCGGCAATCACTTTTCAATGCTCTCGGAGCCGCACGTCGCCTGTGTCGCTTCGATCGTTCAATCCCTTCGTCCTGAATCCTGCGATGACTGAACCCATCTATTCACCCCACATCCCGCATCTGGCCTTCGAGCAGCGCGCCGCAGCGGCACCCGATCGAATCGCGGCCCTCTCGGAGCGCGAAAGCGTGACCTACGGTGAGATGAACGCGCGCGCGAACCGGCTGGCGCGTTTCCTGCGCGATGAAGTCGGCATCCGCGCCGGCGAGGCCGTCGGCGTGTGCACGGATCACGATCCTGTCAGGCTCGTCGCGTTACTGGCCATCCTGAAGTGCGGGGCCGTCTACGTGCCGGTCGACGCCGCGTGCCCCGAGGACCGGATGCGTCACATGGTCCAGCGCGCGCGCATCGCGTTCGTGCTGACGGCCCTGGAAGGTCGTGCGATGACGCAGCTCGGCGACGTGCCGCAAAGCGACGTCTATGCGGCGTTGAATCGGGCGAGCCAGTTGTCGTCCGACAATCTCGGGCTGGGTGCCGAACTGCACGATCCGCTCTACATCATCTTCACGTCCGGTTCCACCGGGCTGCCGAAGGGCGTTGCCGTCTCGCATGCCGCGGCGTGGAATCACTTCAGCTGGATCATCGACTACCTCGGTTTCCGCGAGGACGATCGCTGGCTGCAAAGCATCAACCCGTGTTTCGACCCCTCCATGCACGAGCTGCTCGCGCCGCTGACAATCGGCGCGACGGTGTGCTTTCTCGGCGGCACGCACCGGATCGACAGCGTCGAGATCGTGGCCGCGATCCGGCGGCATGCGGCCACGCACATCACCACCGTGCCGACGATGTTCAACCTCATCACGCAAACGCCGGGCTTCGAACAATGCACGAGCCTGAAGGCGATCTGCGTCGGCGGCGAGGTCTTCCGTCCGTCGCTCGCGGAGCGCGCCCGGCGCCTGTTGCCCAACACGGTCGTCCACAACGTGTACGGGCCGACGGAGGCGACGATCATGGCGAGCGCATGGCCGTTTGACGACGCGCCGCGGGATTCGCTGCCGATCGGTGCACCGGTTTCGCACACGCGCTTCTACCTGCGTCGAACCGCGGCGGACGGCGTGACCGACACGATCGTGTCCACGACGCCGGGGGAGGAGGGCGAGCTCTGCATCAGCGGCGCGGCGCTGGCCAACGGCTACGTGAACGACGCCGCGGAAACGGCGCGGCGCTTCATCGCGAATCCGCTGTTCGAGACCGGTGACCTGCCGGTGTACTCGCGCATCTACCTGACGGGCGACATCTGCCGGGTCGATGCAGACGGCCTCGTCCACTGCGTGGGGCGCGTGGACGACCAGGTGAAGATCAACGGCCAGCGCGTCGAACTGGCGGAGATCGAATCCGCGGTGCTGCGCTCGCCGATGGTTCGCGATGCCACCGCGCTCGTCGTCGGCGACCGGCTGACCGCCATTGTCGTTCTGGCCGACGGCCACGACACCACGTGGATGCGAACACTGAGCGAAACCGCTGCCCACGCGCTGCCGGCCGCCTGGCTGCCGAAGGACTGGGTCGCGGTCGCGGAGATCCCGCGCCAGGCGACGAGCGGCAAGGCGGACCGGCGCGCGCTCGTCGACCTCTGCCGCCAGGCCAGCGAGCGCACCCGGGCGGATGACGTGCCGGCCAACGACGTCGAGTCCGAAATCGGCCGCGCGCTGGCCCAGCTGATCGGCCTGGGCAGCGATGCGTTGATCGACCGGGACGAACCGTTCGCGGATATCGGGCTCGATTCGCTGGGCGTACAGGCGCTGTCGCTGCGGCTCAGCGCCACCTTCGGGGTGTCCCTCCGTGCCGAAGACATGTTCGAGTACTACACGATCGACCTTCTTTCGCGCGAAATCCACTCGCGGCTTGCAACGGCATGAGAACGACACCGGTCGCCGCGCGCAATGGCGCGCGCGGCACCGGGTCTTCCAGACGGAGAATTCATTTGGATACCGATGTACTGATCGCCGGTGGCGGTCTGGCTGGCCTGTATGCCGCCTATGAACTGAAGAAGCGTCACCCCGGACTGCGGGTTCGCCTGGTCGAGATGCTGTCTCGCATCGGCGGCCGGGTGCAGACCGACGAGATGCTCGCCGGCGCATTCCGTGCGGAATACGGCGCCGTGCGAATCGAGCCCGATCTTCAGCCGCTCGTCGACGCCTTCGTGCAGGCGCTGGGCGTCCCCGTGCAACCCATTTCGTCGCACGAGGCAGGTTCGTCGATCCGTCCGTGTGCGGCGAAGCTGACCGAGGACGAGCGCGCGCTGCTGGCGGATCCGCGCGCGCACGATCCGCCCTGGGCGCTGCTGATGCATGCGGTACGCGTGATCGTCGCCGACCAGTGGGACCTCGACGGCGACCGCTTCGACCGGCCTGGCCGGGCCGAGGCACTGGCGAGATTCCGGACGGACGCCCGGTTCGGGGGCATGCCGCTTTACCAGCAGGGTATCTGGAACGTGCTGTCGAACGTACTGAGCCATGAAGCGGTCGAGTTCACGCGCGAGAAGGGGGCGTTCTACAACTTCAAGAACGCGAATCCGAATGCCGCGGAATGGATCGCGACGCTGCTCGACCTGCGCCTGCTCGAGCGTCCGTCCTACCTGCCGGTCGGCGGCATGCAGACGCTGATCGACTACGCGGGGCGCGCGGTGCGCGCACTGGGCGTCGACGTGGTCGTGGATCACGCGCTCGTCGACTTGTCGGAGCAGCCCGACGGCGCCATCGCCGCGACGATCGAAGACGTGTCGACTGCGGAGCGGCGCCGCGTCGTCGTCCGGTGCGGGCGCGTCGTGCTCGCGCTGCCGCAGCGCCCGCTCCGGGCGCTTGCCCGCTGCCTGCCGCCGGCCGTGACCGCCAGCCTCGATGCCGTCGTCCCGTTCCCGATCACGTGGGCATGCTGCGTGGTCGAGGACCCGTGGTGGAACGCCGACACGCCGCCAGGCAGCGGCGAAGGCGCGATGGTCCGGGCCGCTCATTTCGAGGTCCACCCCAGCCAGCCGGAACGGTACGGCATGGCGATGTTCTACAGCGATGAACCGTGGCATCAGTACTGGGCCAACCTGATCGACACGGAAGAAGGCCGCCGCGGCTGGCAGTCGGCCCCGTACCGCAACCGGGGCGAGCGCCTGAAGGCGGCGCTCGTCCGGACGCTGCAGCAGACGTTCTCGCGCGACGACACGCCGCGCATCCTCGAATGGGGCATCCGCGACTGGAGCATGGCGCCGTTCGGCGCCGGCGTGCACTTCTGGCGTCCCGGCTACCGCTCGGCGGACGTGATTCGGCAACTGGCCGCCTTCGGCATCGGCGCCGATCCGGCCAACCGGCGCGTGCATATCTGCGGCGAGGCCTATTCGGACCTGCAGGGCTTCTTCGAAGGCGCCTGCCGTTCGGTGCAATGCATGCTGCAACAGATCGACGCGCAGAACGGAACGGAAAAACACAACGCAACGACGGAGTCGAGCAATGAAGCAGCGTGAACGGGTACCGGAGGAAATCTCCATTGTCGGCATGGCGTGCGAGTTGCCCGGAACCGCCCATTCGCTCGATGCTTTCCGTGCGGTGGTGCTGGACGGGCGGGAAGCGACCGGGCCGATGCCGGCCGGCCGTTTCGGCGCGGACGGCGCCGCGACGCCGCCGCAAGCGCTGCACGGAGGCTTCCTTGCCCGCTCGCCGTGGGCATTCGATCCGGCGGTGTTCTCGATCGCGCCGAAAGAGGCCATCTACATGGATCCGCAGCATCGATTGCTGCTGGAAACGAGCTATCACGCCATCGAGGACGCGGGCATCGACCCGTCGTCGCTGAGGAAGCAGCGCTGGGGCGTGTTCGTCGGCCTGAGCACGCTCGACTATGCACGCCGGATGGCGAGCAGCGACGACTACAACGGCTTCCTGAGCCGCGGCGCGCTGGGCAGCATGGCCGCGGGGCGGATCGCCTATCATCTCGGCCTCGAAGGCCCGGCATTCGTCGTCGATACCGCCTGCTCGTCGTCGCTGGTGGCAGTTCACCAGGCACTCGGCGCGCTGGCCGCGGGCGAATGCGACGCGGCGATCGTGGCCGGCGCGTCGCTCATGCTGACGCACGATTACAGCGTGGATCTGGCACAGGCCGGCATGCTGGCCGCCGACGGTCGCTGCAAGACCTTCACGCGACACGCCGACGGCTTCGCGCGCGGCGAAGGCATCGGCGCCGTCGTGTTGATGCGCCAATCGGACGCCGTGCGCACCGGCAAGCGGATCTACGCGAACCTGCTCGGCAGCGCCGTGAACAGCGACGGCCGCAGCAACGGCATCACCGCGCCTTCGCAGGCCGCCCAGCGCCGCGTGATCGAAGACGCGCTGTCGAGCGCCGCGCTGACGCCGGCCGACGTCTCCTATGTCGAAACACACGGGACCGGCACCGACCTCGGCGATCGAATCGAGCTGTCGGCGCTCGCCGACGTGTTCGGCAAGCGCATGCATCCGCTGTATCTCGGGGCGGTCAAGGCCAATATCGGCCATTGCGAGGGAAGCGCCGGGATCGCGAGCCTGATCAAGGCGGCTCTGTGCGTGTCCGCGCGGCAACTCGCGCCGCATTGCATGGCCGACGATATCAGCGAGGATCTGCCGCTTGCCCGCTTCCAGGGCGTGATCCCTGCGACTGCCACGCACTGGCTGCCTGGCGATCCGGACGGGCGGCTGATCGCGGGTGTCAGCTCGTTCGGCATGAGCGGCACCAACGCGCACGTCGTGCTGGGCGAGTCGCGCGCCCATCGTGCGGCCACGCCGGCGGCGGAGCGCCGCAGCGGCGCAAGCCTGCTGTTCCTGTCGGCCCGCACGCCGGCGTCGGTTCAGGCGCTGGCTGACGCCTATGCGGATGCGATCGAGGCATCGCCCGATATCGACCTGCACGCGCTGTGCGACGCGGCGCTGGCGAACCGCCAGGTGTGGCCGCATGCGTCGATCGCGGTCGCGGCCGGCAACCCGGCCGAACTGGTCGAACGGTTGCGCGAGCGTTGCGCCGCACCGGCCCCGACGACGCGGCTGCAGCGCGTCGCGATGGTCTTCACCGGGCAGGGCAGCCAGTACGCCGGCATGTCTCGCAGACTGTTCGACGCCAACCGGCGATTCCGCGCGTTACTCACGGAATTCGCGGATCACGTCGACCGCATCGTCGGCTGGAGCACGCCGTTGCTGCCGCGCATGCTGGCCACCGGGCAGGCTGCGGGCGCGGCGCTGCCGCTCGTGCGCGAACAGCGGACGTCCCAGCTCTCGCTGCTCGTCCTGCAATGCGCACTCGCGCGGTTCTGGCAGGAACTCGGGTGCCGGCCCTACGCCGTGCTCGGGCACAGTGTCGGTGAATATGCGGCGGCGTGGTTCGCCGGCGCATTCGACTTCGACACGGCGGCCCGCCTGGTGCTGGCGCGCGCCGATGCCATGGAGCGGGCGTGTACGGTCAGCCCCGGAAAGATGCTGTCGATCGCTGCGCCGCGGCAGATCGTCGAGGCACTGATCGACGAGGTCAATCACGGCCTGCCGTCGGCCGCGCTGTGGCTGTCGGCGCTGAACGCACCGGAATCGACCGTGATCGCCGGGTCCGAGGCGGCCGTGCTGGCCGCCGCGGAGCATGCCCGGCGGCAAGGCCTGACGACCCTGCCGCTCGACACGCAGGGCGCGTTTCATACGCCGCTGATGCAATCCGCGGCAGACGAATTCGCCGCGCATGCGGCGCGGCTCCTGGCCGGCGACGTCGCGGCGACGCGACCGTCCGTCCGCTTCGTGAGTTCCGTCGAAGGGTGGGTCGGGTCCGTGCAAATGGACGCGGCACCGGGTTCGCCGGCCTACTGGGCCGAACAGATCGTGCGGCCCGTCGATTTCGCGGCGGCCGCCGCCGGGCTCGTCGGCGACGACGTCGACGCGGTGCTCGAAATCGGGCCGCGTCCGGTGCTCTGCGGCCTCGTCGCGGCCACCGCGCGGGCGGCACGGCGCGGGTTGGCGTGCCTGCCCAGCATCGACCGGCGCGGCGCCGACGACGAAACGTTCCTGCGTGCTGCAGGACGCCTCGCGGAAGGCGGCGCACTGGACATCCGGAAGGCCATGCAGGCATTCGGCGATGCGCGGGCCGCCGAGCCGTTCGTCGAACTGCCGACATATCGTTTCGACCACACGCTGCTGCAACCGGCGTCGTGGCCGCACACCGTCTCCCGCGCGAGCACCCGCGCCGCGCCGCCACAGCCGCTGCGCGATGCGCCGGCCTGGTCGGGCATCGACTTTCGCGCGACCTTGCAGGTCGACCTCGGCACGCCCGCGCTGGACTGGATCAATCAGCACCGGATTCACGGCCGGGCGATCGTACCCGGCGCGTTCTACCTGTCGACAGGTGTCGCGCTCGCGATGCAGGCTATCGCGCAAACGCCCCGACAGGGTCCTGCCGGCGCGATGATTCAGCTCGACGATCTGACGGTCAGCCGGCCGCTCGCCTTCGACGATCCGGCGGCGACGCACGAGGTGGCCTGCCAGGTGACCGGTCCCGCGCACGATGGCCGCTACACGATCGTCTATCGACTGCCGGGCGATGGCGATGCCGAACTGGCGCGCGTGCACGTCGCAGCGGAACACGCGCCGCTGCCGCCGTCGAGCGGCCGGTTCGACGAGCAGCCAGGCGAATGGGCGCGACCGGACGCGTTCTTTGACGAATATGCGCGTCGGGGCGTCCAGTACGGCCCGCTGTTCCAGCGGATCGCCGCCTACCAGCGCGTCAGCGACACCGAGGTACGCTGCCGCATCGCACCGCCGGACGCGCAGCCGGCGCTGCCGCTCAGTCACAGTGCGTTCATCGACACGTGCTTCCAGTCGCTCGGTGTATGCCGAGGCCGTCCGGAAAGCGCCTATGCCCCCGTCGCACTCGAGTCGATCCGGATCGATCCGCACGCGCGCTGGTCGTCGGCGCTGACTTGCCGGGCCGTGCTTCGGGAGTCGAGCGACACGATGCTGGTCGGCGACGTGCTCGTCCAGGACGAATCCGGCCGGGACGTTGCCATACTGCATGGCGTGACCTGCGTGCGCCTGTCGGCAAGCGCCGCCGAGCGCCATGACGTGCACTTCCGGGTCGAATGGGTGCGCGACGGTGTCCCGGCATTGCCGGCCGGCGCGTCGCTGACCGGCGAAACGTGGCTGTTGCTCGCACCGGCGGATGCACCGGCGCCCGATCGCTGGCACGAGGGCCTTGCCACGCGCGGGGCAGCAAGCCGCTTGCTCGCGTTGCCGGGGGAGTCGCAGCGCGACGGCAAGCCGATCGACGAACCGCAGGCGGACGGTGCGCGAGTACGCACGATCGTCGTCTGGGCGCCTCACGCGTGGCTGTCCGGCGCAGCGTCCTACGGCACGGTCGCCGCTTTCGTTCGCGACGTGCGGCGCAGCATCGAGACGGTGTCGGACCGACAACCGGGACAGCCGCTACAAGTCTGCCTCGTGACGGAGACGGGTCACGCCGCGCCGGACGTGCTGGGCGCGGCGACGATGCAGGCGCTCGCGGTTCATTTGCAGGCCGAACTGCCCGCGCTGGACGCGGCACAGCTCGAATTCGCCGTCGCGGGCGATCGCGTCGTCGACGCGATCCTCGCGGTACGGGACGTCAAGCCGGGCATCACGTCGCGGCGCATCGCGACACCGCTATGGCGTATCGACGACGCGGGGCTGGCGCGCCGCGAAACCGTGGCCGGCCTGCCGGAAGTCGACGGCGACAACGCGCTGCAGCCGCGCAGCGACGGCCGCTACCTCGTGACCGGTGCGTTCGGCGGGGCGGGCAAACATCTCGTCGAACATCTTGTCGACGATTGCGGATGCCGGAACCTCGTGCTGATGCGCCGACGCGCGTTGACGCCGGACGACGAGGATCACCGATGGGTGGCGGGCCTGCGCGAGCGGTCCGGCGCGACGATTCAACTGCTCGTCGCGGATCTGGCCGCCGCCGAGGTCGACGGTGCGTGGCTGACTGCCCATGCCGGCGCGCTGGACGGCATTTTTCACCTGGCCGGCGCGACCGCCGACCGGAACATCCTGGACACCGACGCGGCGCAACTCGACACCGTTCTCGGCGCCAAGTTGCGCGGGGCGTCGGTGCTCCACGACTACGCGTGCGGGCAGCCTTCGATCGGGTTCATCGTGTATTTCTCGTCGCTGGCGTCGCTGGTCGAGTCGCCAGGCCAGATTTCGTATGCGATCGCGAACGCGGGGCTGCAACGGCTGGCCGCGCACGGTGCTTCGCTCGGCCTGCCGGCCATCGTGGTCGACTGGGGGCCGTGGGCGGACACCGGCATGTTGAAGCGGGTGGGGGCGCGTACACCGTCGCGCTCGCTGCGACGGCTGCAACCGCTCGCCCCGCAAGCCGCCTGCGCGGCACTGACCGCCGCGATGGCGCGCATCGGGCACGGCGCGCATCTGGCGATTTATCGCGTCGTCCCGGAAGCGCCCGCACGATCGGGCGACACGCTCGCGACACGCGACGCGGCCGCGATCGGGCCGGCGTCGGCCACGACGACAGCCGACGGCGCGTTCGCGCTGCTGACCGGGCTGATCGCCGCGGAAACGGGCCATGCGCCGCACCAGATTGCCAGGACGTCGACGCTGGACGAACTCGGGCTCGATTCGGTCGGCACGATCCGGATTCGCAGCGAACTGCAGGGGCGGCTCGGGCTGAGCCTGCCCGCGAGCCTGTTCTTCGACAGCGCCACTGTCGCGGATATCCATGACCGGCTGGTGGAGTCGATGAGCCAGGCGACGGCGACGGCTCCCGCCGAGGCCGCGCCCGTGAAGGAGGGCGGTGCACCGGCCCGCGTACCGCTTTCGTACAATCAGTTCGCGATCTGGTACGAGCAGATCCGCCACCGCGACAGCCGCGCCTACAACTGCGCAGTCGGCTGGCGCGTGGCCGGCGACGGGCTCGACCTGGATCGGCTGGCGGCGCGATGGCGCGAGCTGCTTGGCGAACACGAATTGCTGCGCGCGACGTTCGACGAAGTCGAGCATGAGCCGGGATACGTCATTCATTCGCTTGACGAAACGCTCTCGCGTTGCGCGATCGCGACCGAGGACGCCGCATCGGGTGTCGACGTCGACGCCCGGATCCAGGCGCTGCTGGCCGCGTCGCCCGACCTCGCGACCGACTTCGCGACCCGCGTGAACGTGCTGCGCGTGTCGCCGCACGAATGGTATCTGGTCGTGACGTCGAATCACCTCGTGATGGATGCCGCGACCATTTTCATCGTGGGCGTCCAGCTTCTTCAGGCGATGTGCGGCACCACGGCACCGCTGGTCGATTCCGATGCACCCTATCGCGACTTCGTGGCCACGCAACGGGCACTCGATGTGACGACCCTGACGGCCGCACGCGCATTCTTCGTCGAGCGGATCATCGACGGCGACGGCGTACCCGTCAGCGTCGACCTGCCGGTGGATCGGGTGCGCACGGAGCAGGGCGCGAAGACCGGCGGCACGGTGCGCGTACCGGTGCCGCGGCGCCTCGCCGACCAGCTCAACGCGATGCCGGGCGGACGGCGCGCGGCCGTGCATCTTGCCACGTGGCTGTTGCTGCTCGCGCGATACTCGAACCAGAATCGCGTGATCACGGGCGTCGCGTTCAACGGTCGTTCGGCACAGCGCTGGCGCAACACGGTTGGCCATTTCGTCAACGTGCTGCCGCTCGTCAGCGAAGTCGACGAAAACCAGACCGTCACGGCGGCGGTCGACCGGGTCCGGCGTGCACTGTTCGAGTTGGTCGATTACCAGGACGTCCCGCTCGCGCTGTTGATGCGCGACGAACGCCTGCGCTCCGCCAGCCGTTCGGCAGGGCTGTTCCAGACGTATTTCAACTACTTCGATGCCTCCGAGATGGTGGTCGACGTCGGTGCCCGGTGCGACGCGACACCGCTCGACATCACGCAGCAGGAAGCGCAATTCGACCTGAGTGCATGGGTGACGCAACGTCAGCACGATTGGGCGATCGACCTCAAGTACGCCGATGCCGTGTTCGACCGCGCGACGGTCGAACAGATTGCGGAGCATTACGCGACGCTGCTGGTTGCGTTGTCCGACCCCGGTCATGCCGAACGCGAAGTGGGCTCGATCACGATGCTGGCCGCCGACCAACTGCGGTTGCTGGCATCCGGGCGCGGCCCGGTGCCGCGCGACACGCGGGATGTCGATCCGGGCGACACGGCATGCGTGCACGAGCAGTTCGCACGGCGCGCGCACGAGACGCCGGATGCGGTCGCCATCGAATGGGGCGAACGACGGCTGACCTATCGTGAGTTGAACGCGCTGGCCGATACGGTGGCCGATACGCTGCACCGCCAGGGCGTCGGCAGCGAGACGACCGTCGGCATCCTGATGCCGCGTTTCGGGTGCCCGGAATCCATCATCGCGATCCTCGCGATCTGGAAATGCGCTGCCGCGTACGTCGCACTCGACCTGAAGCATCCGGCGGCGCGCACGGGCTACATGATCGACACGGCCCGCTGCGCGATGGTGTTGACGCAACGGCACCGGCTGTCCGACGACGTGCGGCAGGCGCTCGCCGAGCGCGACGCGCTGGGGCTGTGCAACGTCGTGCTTCGCGCGGACCACACCGCGATCGACTGCGACGTCGTGCAAGCCGGCCGCGTGCAGCATCACGCTCGACTGGAACCGAACGGCGACTACGCCGATCGCGGCGGCAAGCTCGCTTACGTGCTGTTCACTTCCGGCAGCACCGGCAATCCGAAGGGCGTGCTGGTCGAGCATCTGGGCCTGACCCAGCGCCTGCGCTGGATGGAGCGCCATTTCGGCTTCTCGGCGCGCGACAGGTTCCTGCAAGGGACGGTTCTGACGTTCGATATCTCGGTGCCCGAATTCTGCCTGCCGCTGATGACGGGCGGGGTCGTCGTGCTGATGGACGAAACGGACGGGCCGGCCGGCCACGCCGCCGTGTGCGTACGCCACGACGTGACCATGATGAGCACCGTGCCGTCGCTGCTGAACCTGCTGCTCGAGCCGCTCACCCGCTGCCCGACGCTGCGCCATGTGATTTCGGTCGGCGAGGCCTTGATGCAGCCGGTGGTGCGCGCGTGGCTCGCGTCGGGCACGACCACGACGCTCAACAACCTGTACGGGCCGACGGAAGTGACGATCTATGCAACGCATCATGCGTGCACCCGGGTGCCCGACGGGCCGGGCGCATCGATCGGCCTCGCGTGCGACGGGGTGCGCTGCTGGGTGCTGGACGCACGCGGCCGCCCGGTGCCGCCTGGCGTGCCCGGCGAGTTGTACCTCGGCGGCAGCGGCGTGGCGCGCGGCTACATCGGCACGCTCAAGGCGCCCGACGCGTTCTCCGCCAATCCGTATCAGGACGGTGCGACGCGCATGTACCGCACCGGCGACATCGTCAAATGGCGGCGCGACGGCGAACTCGACTACATCGGTCGCAACGATTTCCGCGTGAAGCTGCGCGGGCTGCTGGTCGAGCTGGGCGAGATCGAACACGTGCTGATGTCGCAGCCGGGCGTCCGTCACGCGAGCGCACTCGTGGTCGATGTCGGCGCCGCCTCATCAGTCGGACGGCAGATCGTCGGCTGCGTCATTGCGGACGGGTTCGACGAGCCTGCCGTGTTGGCCGGCGCGAAAGCGCGGTTGCCGGATTACATGGTGCCGTGGCGCCTGATGCTGTTCGACGCATTTCCGTCGAACAGCAGCGGCAAGGTCGACCGGAAGGCGCTCACGGAACGCGTGCTGGCCCGGATCGAGCAGGACGCCGATGCACGGCGTCCCGCCGACGCGGCGGAGGCGTTGTCGCCGGAACAGGCGGCCTTGTGCACGCTATGGAAGACGCAGCTCGACCTGGCCTCGATCGGGACCCGCGAGAACTTCTTCCAGCTCGGCGGCGATTCGCTGTCGTTGACGCGCATGGTCCTCGCCGCCGAACGCGAGCTCGCGCTGAAGGTCGATTTCAGCCGCTTCCTGACCAACCCGACGATCGACGGTTTCCTTGCCGCATGTGCGCACCGGCCCGACGGGGCGACGACGACGAACGACGCCGTCAACCGGCAGGAGGATGCGCCGTATGCGGCGGATCTGGCGGCCGCCGCGACGCTGCCGGCATTCACGGGGACGGCGGCGAAGGCAGCGGACGCCTATCTGCTGACCGGCGCGACCGGGCACCTCGGCGCGTGGCTCCTGCGGATGCTGCTCGAGGAAACACACGCGGACGTCTACGTGCTGGTGCGCGGCAACGACGACGCCGACGCGCGCGCGCGTCTCGACGCCCGTTACCGTGCCATGTTCGGCGGCGCGCTGCCCGTCGCGCGTGTCCGGATCTGCCGCGGCGACGCAACCTTGCCGCGGTTCGGCATGGACGACGACAGCCATGCGCAGTTGCTGACCCATGTCACGCAGGTCGTGCATTGCGCGGCGCACGTCAATCACGCGGCCGACTACGCCTTCATGCGCGAGGGCAACGTCGGCGCGAGCCGGCACGTCCTGGCGTTTGCGGCGGCCGCGAAAGTCGCCCACGTGCACTACATTTCGACGCAGTACACGGAGCTGGAATCGCTGCCGGAACAATGGCTCGACCACGCGGCGATCCGCGCGTTGTCGTCGGGTTACGAACGCTCGAAGTTCGTGGCGGAAGCCTGCTTCGCGCAATCGGTACTGCACGGCTATCCCACGTCGATCTATCGGCTGCCGCTGCTGATCGACGACCGCGATCCGAACCTGAAACGGCAGAACCATTTCGTCGCGTTCAGCAATAAATGCGTGGCGATGGGCGCTTACCCGGATCTTCCCGTTGCGGTGCCGGTCATGCCGACGGAACACGTGGCCCGCTACATCGTCCGTCGCAGCAAGGTCACCATGATGTCGGCCGTGCGCAACGTCCATATCGACGATCTGGATTTTCGCGCGATCGTGGCGCGGCTGCGCAACGGGTCGACGCTGCGCGGAATACCGGCCGCCGAATGGGTGGCCCGCGCTCGCGACGAGACGCCCGAATCCGATCCGTTCTTCAGGATGTTGCCGCTGTACAGCGCGCTCGGCGACGGCGTGGGGTGCGGGCGGCCCGTCGAACATGCCGCGTATCTCGACGAACTCGGCCGGCTGGAAATGCCGGCCGCCGACGACTCGGGCAACCGGCTGCTCGACACGACCGCAGCTTGCCTGGACCGGCTCGCGGCGCTTTGATCCCTTTCCCTGAACCCGGACGGACGGTTGCCCGTCCGTCCGCACGCTGACCATGAAGACATCCAAACTTGCCATTGCCTCGCTGTTCCTGACCATCTTTGTCGATGCCGCCGGAATCGGCATCGTGTTTCCCGCGCTGACGCCGATGCTGCTCAACAACGAAACCGGCCTGTTTGCCGCGTCGGTGAGCGAGGCCACGCGCTATCAGATCTACGGCATCGTGCTGGCGCTCTATCCGCTGGCCATGTTCGCCGCGTCGCCGCTGCTCGGCGACATGTCCGATCGGTACGGCCGCAAACGTGTGCTGCTGCTGTGCCTGGGCGGCAACGCGCTCGGCATGCTCGGCACCGCTGCCGGCGTGTACGCCGGCAGTCTGTGGGGGGTGCTCGTCGGCCGCGCGATCTGCGGCCTGACCGCCGCGAGCCTGCCGGTTGCGCAGGCGGCCGTCATCGACATCAGCACGCCCGACACGAAAGCCGGCAACCTCAGCACGATCACTGCGGCGAACGGCGTGGGATTCGCGATCGGGCCGGTCATCGGTGGGGTGTTTTCCGGCACGGGCGGCGGTGCGTTCGGCGTCGCGCTGCCGTTCGTCATCGGTGCCGCCCTGGCGGCGCTCACGCTCGCGTTCGTGATCGCGTTCTTCTCCGATCGTCGCGCACACGACGGCACCACGCCTGCGCGACGCGCCGGCGCATGGCGGCGCATCGTCGCGAATGCGGCATCGCCGGTACTCCGCACGCCGCTCGTCATCCTCGCGGTGTTCCTGACCGGCTACTACATCTTCTTCAACTACATGTCGGCCTTTTCCCTGCTGCGGTATGGATTCGACGCGTTCTGGGAGGCGATGCTGCTGTCGTTCTACTCGGCGTGCTTCGCCGTGTCGCTGCTGTTCATCATTCCCGCACTGGCGAAGGCGTTTTCACCGCGACGGAACCTCATGGGCAGCCTGATCGCGCAACCGGTCCTGATCGCACTGGTGATGCTGGTCGACGCCCCCATCAGCCTCTGGGCGGCCGTGCCGCTGCTCGCGCTCGCCGTCTCCAACTGCTATGTCACGCTGCTCAGCATCGCGTCGAACCGCGCGACCGCCGACGATCAGGGGCAGGTGCTGGGCGTCGTCTCGTCGATCAATGCGCTTGCCTGGGGCGTCGCCCCGATCGTGACCTCGTTGCTGCAGCCGCACTCGATCGTCCTCCCGGTCGCGACGTCCGCGCTCGTGCTCGTGTCGGCGTGTGTGCTGGGCGGCCGCTTCTGCAACCAGGCGATCGAACTCGAGGTCAGCCGATGAGCCCGCGTCAAGGTCATTCACCGCGAACCAACTGGAGAATTCAATGAATCCCAACACTCCCCAACTGCCTCATCCGCTGGGATTGCGGCGTGTCGTCGTGACGGGGCTCGGCCTCGTGACTCCGCTCGGCGTCGGTGTCGAACACTCGTGGCGGAACCTGCTCGCCGGTCGAAGCGGTATCACGACCATCGATCGCTTCGACACGTCGAACCTGCCTTGCAAGATCGCCGGGCTGATTCCCGCCGGCAATGCGCGCGACGGCGGCTTCGATGCGACCGAATGGGTCGAGGCGAAGGAAGTCAAGAAAATGGATCCGTTCATCGTCTATGCGATCGCGGCCGCCACGGAAGCGCTCGACGACGCACAATGGCATCCGGACGACCGGGCGCTGCAGAATCGCACCGGCGTCATGGTCGGTGCGGGTATCGGCGGCCTGCCGGGCATCGAGGCTGGATCGCGACAAATCGAGCGTGCGCCCGGCAAGCGGCTGTCGCCGTTCTTCATTCCGTCGAACCTGATCAACCTGGCCGCCGGCCAGATTTCGATCAAGTACGGCTTTCGCGGCCCGACGCACGCAACGGTCACGGCATGCGCATCCGGTGCCCATGCGATCGGCGATGCGGCGCGCCTGATCGCGCTCGACGACGCGGACGTGATGATCGCGGGGGGCGCGGAGGCCGCCGTGTGCGAGGTCGGGATCGCCGGTTTTGCCGCGGCGAAAGCGCTGTCCACGGGCTTCAACGACACGCCGGAGCGTGCGTCGCGGCCGTGGGATGCCGACCGCGACGGCTTCGTGATGGGTGAGGGCAGCGGCATGGTCGTCCTCGAGGAATACGGGCATGCGCTGGCGCGCGGCGCCCGGATCTACGCGGAAGTGATCGGTTACGGCATGTCGGGCGACGCTTATCACATCGTCGCGCCGCCGGATGATGGCGACGGCGCGGCCCGCGCGATGCTGGCCGCCCTCAAGCGTGCGCGCATCGAGCCGGACGCCATCGACTACATCAATGCGCATTCGACGTCGACGCCCGCCGGCGATCTGGCCGAGATCGCCGCGCTGAAACGCGTGTTTGGCGAGCATCTGTTCGGTGGTGCGTCGGTGTCCGCCACGAAGGCGTCGACCGGGCACCTGCTCGGCGCCGCCGGCAGCGTCGAAGCGGTGTTCGCGCTGCTGGCGCTCCGCGACCAGGTCGCACCGCCGACGATCAACCTCGATCGCCCGGCCCCCGAATGCGACGGCCTCGATCTGGTGCCGAACCGCAGCAAGTCGCGGCCGGTGCGTTACACGCTGTCGAATTCCTTCGGCTTCGGCGGAACGAACGCCGCGCTGATATTCGGCCCTCCGCCGGCAGACGCCTGATCCAGGGGCATGCCGGACAGCCCGTCCGGCATGCCCTTGACGTCACATGGCATCCGTCCGGATAGTCACTTGCATATTAGAAGTCACGATGTTAGCCTTCACGCCATGAGAACGACCAGCTTTAAATCGATGGAGTGCCCGACCGCGCGCGCACTCGACTGCATCGGCGAATCGTGGACGCTCCTGATCCTGCGGGATGCATTGCAGGGGTGTACACGCTTCGACGAATTCCAGCGCAGTGTCGGGATTGCAACCAATACGCTGACGCGCAGATTGAAACGCCTGGTCGATCAGGGCCTGCTGGAACGCCGGCGCTACATGACGCGACCCACGCGTTACGAGTACGTGCTGACGCAGATGGGCATCGACCTGTTCCCGCTGCTGGTCGTGCTGTTCGATTGGGGGAGCAAGTACCTCGTCAACGACGGTGTCGCGGTTCAGCAGATCGATCGGGAGAGCGGTCGGGTGCTGGAGTCCGTGGTCGTCGACAGGAATGACCTGCAGCCGATTACCGTGGATCGCGTCCTGCTCAAGGCAGGGCCGGTCGCGTCGGCTGCCGTGCATGAACGTGTCGAGCAGGTGCGCGAGCTGCGCGAAAGTGCGTCGGGCAGCTAACCGCTCCCGTACTGTTGGCACCAGCCGGACTCGCCCCGAGTACCGGCCATGAAATACCGGATCGACCCGCGCGGGGCGCCGCTTGTCGGCGGGCGAGCGCGGCGTTTCCGATGGTGTTGACGCGTGCTTACGTTCGAGATCAGTGAAGAGTCAATACGGAGTTTGAATTGGTAGACGAATTCATGCCTATCCTTCAATCGCAGACGATGGAGGAACTCGGGGCCCACGTGGGAAGTTTCTGCCGCGAGGCCGGATACCAAACTTATATGTATTCGGTTGTCTCGTCCGGGTCCGCCGGCGAGACGGCCTTCAGTCACATCATCTCGAACTGCCCGGCCTGGCAGGATGTCTACGCCGAGCGCCGCTACGCGAACATCGACCCGATACTCGCCCACGCACGCACGTCCTCGCTGCCGCTGCGATGGGAGCGCGCGATGTACAGCTCCGGCGAGCAGCGGTGCCTCGAAGCGGACGCGCGTCGCTTCGGTCTCGTTCACGGCCTGAGCTTGCCGGTGCGCGGCCATCGCGGCGACATCGGCGTGCTGAGCGTTGCCTCCGACGGCTCTGAAGGCATCCCGGCGCACGACCTCGGCCAGACCGCGAAACTCAGTCTGCTTTGCGCGTACATCGAGGAAAAGGTCACCATGATCGCGCGGGAAACCAAAGGGCAGGGCACCACGCGGGTGTCGGGCATGAGTTCGCGCGAACGGCAATGCCTGCAATGGTGTTCCGCCGGCAAGACGAGCTGGGAGATCGGCGAGATTCTCGGCATCACCGAGCGAACCGTGAATTTTCATATCGGCAATGTCGTTCGGAAGCTCAATGCCAAGGGCCGTCGCCATGCGGTGACGAAGGCCATCTCGCTCGGGCTGTTGTGCGTCTGACAAGCACGCATCGGTTGTCTTGCGGCTTGGGTCTGATTGTTCCGTCAAGCTGGCGCAGGGGAACGGAACAGTCATCGATCGGCGGCACTCGGGTCCTGACAGCGGTTGGCGTCCTTCGCCCGGTGTCTCGACATCGATCGCGTCCGGCTTGCCGTGCTCACGTGGCCTGGCGACGAACCGGCGAATTCGGCGGGTCGTCAACGCCTGCCGTTCGGCTGCACGTCCCGGCTTCAAGCCCGTGTCCACCACAGCCTGGATCACCTTGAGTCGATCAAGCTCTCGCATCGTCAGTGTCACCAATCCGGCTGGCTGCATGGTCGGCTCCGCGCTCGCTCAACGAGCCGTCCAGCATGCCAGCAGTCAAAAACCCGACATCTGTAAATAGCCAGAACACGACATTAGGATATGGCTGCTACAATTAAAAAAATTGATCATGTTGATTATGTCAAATACGATATTTCATCCCCAAACCCCACGACAAGCAGCCTCCAACCGACCGCTGCCGCACTTTTGAGCGCCTTCGGAAACGCTCAGGCAACCGGATTCAACCACTCCGTCAGACCTTCACGCGCGTTCAACTCGATGAACGTCGGCATCGCGCGAAGCTCGTGGATATAGCGCGCCAGATTCCCCCACGTCGTTGCCGGACGCGGCATGTTGCGCGTCCAGCGCATGAGCATCAGCGCCAGGAAGTCGACCGGGCTCAACCGATCGTTGATCAAATACGAACGGCCATCGGACAGCAGAGTGTCGAGATGTGCCATCGATTCCTCGATTTGCCCTTGCGAAAACGTCTTCACCATTTCAGCGCATCGCGGATCCCCATCCGTCTCCGCGTAGAACCAGTTTCGCATCGCCGGCAAGACGGAATTGGCGAGATAGATCATCATCTCGAACCACTCGGCACGTTCAGGCGAGCCCGGATCCGGAGCCAGGCGCGGCTCCGGATGACGTTCGGCGAGCAGCATCAGCAACGCGGCCGATTCGGTCCGCGGTTTGCCATCGACGACCAGCGTCGGCACTCGGCCCGCGGGATTCAACCGCAGGTACTCGGGCGTATGCTGCGCCCCCGTATCGATATCGACGAGGCGCGTTTCGAACGGCACGCCGAGTTCGATCAACATCCAGTGCACGGCCATGCTTGCCGCGCCGGGCGAGTAATACAGAACGTAGGACATGGTCTGAATTCGTCTCTTTGAATTGAAATGTCTGTGACTCGTCTGCACGGTAATCGCATTCAATCAACACAACGCTCGAAAATCACCTGTCGAAGCGACCTCACTCCCCCACCACCTCCGCCTGACGATCATCCCGTTTCGCCACCGTCACCCGCCTGCCGCGTCGCCCGACCGACGCCACGACCCGAAACGCTACCGGCGCGAACACGAGCCCGAACACCGTCGCCGCCAGCACACCGCCGAACGCGCCCGTGCCGATCGACCGTCGGCTTTCCGCCCCCGCGCCCGTTGCCAGCACGAGCGGCACGACGCCCAGCAAGAACGCCATCGACGTCATCACGATCGGCCGGAATCGCGCAGCGGCCGCGTCGACCACCGCCTGCCGCAGCGGCACGCCATGCACGACCAGGTCGCGCGCGTATTGCACGATCAGGATCGCGTTCTTCGCCGCCAGCCCGACCACGGTGATCATCCCGACCTTGAAATACACGTCGTTCGGCATCCCGCGCGCGAGCGCCGCCGCGATCGCACCCATCATGCCGAGCGGCACGATCGTCAGCACGGACAGCGGAATCGTCCAGCTTTCGTACAGCGCGGCCAGCGCCATGAAAACCGCGAGCACCGACAACCCGACGAGCAGCGGCGTCTGCCGCGCGGCAACCTGCTCCTCGCGCGCCGCATCGACCCAGTCGAAGCCGATCCCGGCCGGCAGCGTAGCGGCAAGCCGCTCCATCTCCGCCATCGCCGCGCCCGAACTCGTGCCTGTCGCCGCCCGGCCGCTGATGTCGAGCGACGGATAGCCGTTGTACCGGTTCAGCATCACCGGCCCGATCGTCCAGTGCGGCGCGGCAATGGCCGACAGCGGCACCATGTCGCCGGTACGGTTCGGCACGGTCAGCGCCATCAGCTGCGTATCGGTTGCGCGTGCAACCGGATCGGCCTCGATGATCACCCGCCGCATCCGGCCCGACGCCGGAAAGTCGTTGATGTAGTTCGAGCCGAACGTGCCGCCCAGCAGCCCCGCGATCCGCTCGAACGGCACGCCGAGCGCGTACGCCTTCGCGCGATCGACATCGAGCTCGATACGCGGTGCGTCCGGCAGGTCTTCGAAATGCACGGCCGAGAGCAATGGGCTCGCCTTCGCGCGTTCGGCAAGCTGCTCGCGAGCCGCCTTCAACGCATCGAGCCCGACTCCGCCGCGATCCTCGAGCCGGAACGTGAAGCCGTCCGAATGCCCGATGCCGCGCACCGACGGCGGCAGCGCCGCTTCGACGTCGCCGTCGAGGATCGCACTGAACCGCCCGTTGAGCCGGTCGCGCAACGCCATCGCATCGACGTCGCGCTTCGCCCAGTCCTTCAGTTCCACGAACGCCATCCCGACGTTCTGCCCGCTGCCGACGAAACTCCAGCCGATCACGCTCGTCACGTTCGCAATCGCCGGCTCCCCGTGCAGGATGGCCTCCACCCGCTCGACGACCGCGAGCGTGCGCGCCTGCGTGGCGCCGGCCGGCAACTGGATCATCACCTGCAGTTGCCCCTGGTCCTCGGTCGGCAGGAAGCCGCCCGGCATCATCCAGTACAGCAGCCCGCACGCGATCACGAGCGCCGCGTAGACCACCACGACCATGCCGGTGCGGCGCACCGCAAACACGGCGACGCGGCGATAACCGGTTTCGGCGCGCGCGAAAGCCGTACCGAACCGGTCGGCCAGACGCGCGCCGATGCCGCGTCGCCGCGCACGGCCGGCGCCGCGATCGTGCCGCGCGACCGGCTTCAGCAGGTTCGCGCACAGCGCGGGCGTGAGCGACAGCGCCATGAACGACGACACCAGCATCGACGCGATCATCGCGACCGCGAACTGCCGGTAGATGCCGCCGACGCTGCCCGGGAAAAACGCCATCGGCACGAATACGGCGGTCAGCACCGCGGTCACGCCGACGATCGCCCCGCCGATCCGTTTCATCGCCCGGCGCGTGGCGTCGCGCGGCGACACGCCCTCCTCCATCACGCGATGCACGCTCTCGACGACGACGATCGCGTCGTCGACCAGGATGCCGATCGCCAGCACGAGGCCGAACATCGTGAACACGTTGATCGACAGCCCGAACGCCCACATCGCGACGAACGCGCCCATCAACGTGACGGGAATCACGACGGTCGGCACCAGCGTGTAGCGCAGGTCGCGCAGGAACAGCCACATCACGCAGAACACCAGCACGACGGCCTCGACGAGCGTCAGCACGACTTCGTGGATCGCGATCTTGACGAAATGCGCGCCGTCGAACGGAATCTCGACGGCGACGCCCGGCGGCAGCGTCCGCGAGAGTTCCGCGAGCCGCGCGCGAATCGCATTCGACGTTTCGAGCGCGTTGCCGCGCGGGCCGAGCTGGATGCCGACCGTCGCGGCCGGCCGGCCGTTCAGCCGCGAATAGAACGAATAGTCGTCGCGGCCGATCTCGACGCGCGCGACATCGGCCACGCGCACCACCGAGCCGTCCTGTTTCGACTTCAGCACGATCCGGCCGAACTCCTCGGGCGACGTGAGCTGCCCCTTGACCACGACCGTCGCGGTGAGTTGCTGGCCGCGCACGAACGGCGCGTCGCCGATCGCACCGGCCGTGACCGTCGCGTTCTGCGCGCTGATCGCCGTGATCACGTCGTCGGCGCCGAGGTCGTATTCGCGCAACTTGACCGGATCGAGCCAGACCCGCAGCGCCTCGTCGGCATCCCACAGCTCGGCCGCACCGACACCCGGCGCGCGCTTCAGCTCGCGCAGCACGTAGCGGTTCAGGTAATCGCCGAGCTGCGCGGAATCGCGCGTGCCGTCGGTCGACGTCAGCGTGACGAGCATCAGGAACGTGTTCGCCGCCTTGAACACGCCGATCCCCTGCTGGACGACCTGCTGCGGCAGCCGCGGCTCGACCTGCTTCAACCGGTTGTTGACATCGACGAGCGCGATGTCCGGATCGGTGCTGGGCGCGAACGTCACGTCGATCTCGAGGTTGCCGTGGCCGTCGCTGCTGGTCTCGTAGTACAGCAGCCCGTCGGCGCCATCGAGGCTTTCCTCGATGACGCTGCCGACGTCGGCATCGACCGTCTCGGTCGACGCGCCCGGATAGGACGCGGTGATCACGACCCGCGGCGGCGCCAGGCGTGGATACTGCGCGATCGGCAGCTGCGGAATGGCGAGCACGCCCGCGACGACGATCGCGAGCGCGACGATCCACGCAAAGACGGGACGGTCGATGAAGAATGACGGCATCGGCGAGTGTCGGCGAACGCGCTACAGCGTGAGCTCGAACGAACGCGCGAGCAGCCCCGGCAACTGCGCGCCTCCGGTGGCGCGCTCGCCGTACGTGTCGTCGCTCGCGAGCAGCGCCGGTGCCGCGCCGAGCTGCTCGAGCTCCGACCCGAACAGCCGGTAGAAGCTGTCGTCGAACCGCATCGCGTCGACCGGCGCGACGATGCGCCCGCCTTCGACCCAGAACGTCGCGAACCGCGTCATCCCCGTCATCCGGCACGCGATCGGGTCCGAAAAGTTCAGGTACCAGAGGTTGCCGACGTAGAGCCCCGTGTCGAGCGCGGCCAGCACGTCGGCGTCGGCGAGCGTGCCGCCCGCGATCGACAGCGACTGCGGCGCTTCGGCGTTGTCCGCGCCGTTCGGTGTGCGCCCGTGCTCACGCGCGGTGCGTGCACACACGAGCTGCCCGGCGCCCCGCCCTTCGACGACGAGCGGCACGCTGTCGCGCCGGTAGCCGTCCGCGTTGAACGCCGGCGCGATGCCCAGCGAGAAATCCTCGGTGATCGACACGCGCGGATCGAGCGCGACCTCGCCGGCGTACAGGCGATGCAGCGGGCTGCGGGCGCTCGCCACCGCGCGCGCCGAGAAGCCGCTCCAGCCGAGCAGGCTCGTCATCTCGTGAATGGCGTCCGGCGCGAAATACGCGCGGTAGCGCCCGGGCGCAAGCGCCTTCGGCGTGCGGCCGAGCACGGGCAGCCGCGCGGCGGCCGCGTCGACCTTCGCCGCGAACGCCGCATCGCGCCAGTCGTCACCCGCATAGACGGTCTTGATCGCGCGGCCGCTCGGGTCGTACAGCGACCAGCTGAAGTTGAAATTCTCGACCTCGTACCAGCCGCGGCTGCCGGTCGACGATGCGAAGCCGCGCGCCAGCGTGCCGCCCGCGTAAAAGCCGACGAAGTCGAGCCCGCGCGCGCATTCGGCCACGATTCGCGCGAGCCCGTCCGCATTCGGCAAGCGCCCGGTGCGGCGCGTTTCCTGCACCCACGACGCGGTATCGAACAGCAGATGAGGATCGTCCTGCGCATCGCGCAGGCCGTCGCGCAGCACGGCCAGCGCGTCCGCCAATTCGCGCAGGTCGGCCGCCGGATCGCCGCAGACGGTCAGCGCCGAGTGCGCCTGCCGCGCCCCGTCGATGAGCCGCACGGACAGCCGCCCCTGCGTGACACGCCCGGTCTGGCGAATCCTGCCGCCATTGAAACGGACGAAGTCGGACGTTTCGCCGGAGAAGCCGAGCAGGACGGTTTCGGTCGGCGCGGTCAGCCGTTGCGTGTCGTCGGCGAGCCGGGCGAAATACGCGTGCCAGTCGATTCCGGCGCGGCGTGCCATCGGATCGAATCCCGTCATCACGCGCCTCCGAAGACGTCGACGCCAGCGAACACGCAGGCCGGCGCGGCGTGGCCGACACGGATGATCTGCGCAGGCTCGCCCTTCCCGCAGTACGGCGTGCCGTAGATGCCGAACGTGCCCGCATCGCCGACCGCGCGCAGGCTGCGCCAGAACTGGGCGGAGATGCCGCGGTAGTTCGGACGCTTGACGACCTGCGTGAGCCGGCCGTTCTCGATCAGTTGCCCGAATTCGCAACCGAACTGGAATTTGTTGCGGTGGTCGTCGATCGACCAGGACGTGTTGGTGCGCATCAGGATCCCGTGCTCGGTGCCCGCGATCAGCGCATCGAGCGACTGGTCGCCGGGTTCGACGTTCAGGTTCGCCATCCGGTCGATCGGCGCGCGGTTCCAGCTCGACGCGCGCGAGTTGGCGACGCCCGGCAGGCCCGCGCGCTGCTGCGACAGCGCCCCGCCGAGCAGCCGTTCGAGCACGCCGTTGCGGATCAGGTACTGCTTGCGCGCCGGCGTGCCGTCGTCGTCGAATGCGTAGGACGCGGCTTCGGCCGTCGGCTCCGGATCGAACGTGACGTTCAGCAGCGGCGAGCCATATTGATAGTGGCCGACCATCTCCGGCCTGACGAAACTCGATCCGGCGAAGTTGCGCTCGTCGCCGAGAATCCTGTCGAGTTCGAGCGGATGGCCGATCGACTCGTGGATCTGCAGCATCATCTGGTCCGGCATCAGCAGCAGGTCGCGCCGGCCGGTCGGGCAGTTCGGCGCGGCAAGCAACTGCAGCGCCTCGTCGGCAACACGCGCGCCGGCGCCATCGAAGCCGTAGCGCGCCAGCACGTCGATGCCGCCCTGCGCCAGCGTGCCCGATTGGCCGAGCGAGCGCGTCTGCGTGTCGCCGTCGCCATGGGCGACGGCCTGCAGCTCGGGCATCAGGAAGCGGAAGCGCTGGTCGATCCGCACGCCGTCGCTCGTCACGTAATACTGCTCGGTGTGCACGATCATCACGCTAGCCGAACGCTCGACGATGCGCGCGCCGAGGTTTGCCGCCGCACATTCGTGCGCGAGACGCTCGATCCATTCCGCGCGTGACGGCAGCGTCGCATCGACATCGGGCGACGCATAGGTGCCGCTCGCCTGCGGACGCGCGGCCTGCCGATGATCGACCAGCGCCCACGGCGCGCTGGCACGGGCCCGCGCGGTCGCGATGTCGAGCGCCGCCTGCAGCCCGGCCGGGGACAGGTCGGGCGTCGCGGCATAACCCGCGCCCGTGCCGGCCCAGGCCGTCAGCATCGCACCGCGCTCGCGCGTGCGCGAAAACGGCTGCGCGACGTCGTTGCGCACCGCGTGTTCGTCGATCGTCTCGTCGACGATGCGCAGCGACCAGAAATCGGCGTCGCTGCGCAACCCCTGCGCCGCCTGCACGGCTCGGGCACCCGGCGCCCGGTTCTCGTCAATCATCGGTTCCCTCTTGCTGCTCCTGCGGGCCGCGCTCAGGCGCCAGCATGGACGACGCGAGCAGCGCCCGCGTATACGGATGGGATGGCGCGTGCAATACGTCGAGCGTCTCGCCCGCCTCGACCACGCGCCCCGCCTTCATCACGATGACCCGGTGGGCCATCGCGCGCATCACCGCCAGATCGTGCGTGATGAACAGGTAGCTGAGTTTGTACTTCTTTTGGAGATTCGTCAGCAGATTCAGCACCTGCTTCTGGATCGACACATCGAGCGCGCTCGTCGGCTCGTCGAGCACCAGCAGTTCCGGCTCCACCGCCAGCGCCCGCGCGATCGCGATCCGCTGCCGCTGCCCGCCGGAAAACTCGTGCGGATAGCGCAGCATCGCCTCGGGCGGCAGGCCCACCTCCTGCAGCAGCGCGGCGATCCGCGCGCGCCGCGCGTCGCCGGCCACCTGCGGCCGGTGCACGGCAAGCCCCTCGCCGACGATCTGCTCGACCGTCATGCGCGGCGACAGCGAGCCGAACGGATCCTGGAACACCACCTGCATGCGCCCGTACAGCGTGCGCCGGCCCTGCGTCGTGCGCAGCGACGCCAGCGGCATCCCGTCGATCTCGATCCCGCCCGACGCCGGCCGCTGCAGGCCGAGCACGGCCGACGCGAGCGTCGATTTCCCCGAGCCCGACTCGCCGACGATCCCGAGCGTTTCGCCGCGCTTCAGGCTCAGCTGCACGTCATGCACGGCGCGGAACGTCGTCTTGCCGAGCACCGAGCGCCAGCCCTTTGCCGCGATGCGGTAGTCGACGGCGAGGTGCTGCACGTCGAGAATCGTCTGCGCGCCGGCGGCCACCGGCTCGACCGCCCGTTGCGGCGCGCTGTCGAGCAATCGGCGCGTATACGGATGCTGCGGCGCCGCGAACAGGTCGGCCGTCGTGTTGCTTTCCACCAGCACGCCCTTCTCCATCACGGCCACACGCTGCGCGAAGCGCCGCACGAGGTTCAGGTCGTGCGTGATCAGCAACACGGCCATCCCGCGTGCGGCGGCCTCCTGCTCCTGCAGCTCGATCAGCAGGTCGACGATCTGCTGGCGCACCGTCACGTCGAGCGCGGTGGTCGGCTCGTCCGCCAGCAGCAGGCGCGGCCGGCACGCCAGCGCCATCGCGATCATCGCGCGTTGCCGCTGCCCGCCCGACAGTTGGTGCGGAAAGCTGTCGATACGCCGCTCCGGCTCCGGAATGCCGGTGCGCCGCAGCAGCGCGATCCCGCGCTCGCGCGCGTCGCCCGGGCGCAGCCCCTCGTGCAGCCGCAGGCTCTCGGCGATCTGCTTGCCGATCGTATACAGCGGATTGAGCGCCGTCATCGGCTCCTGGAACACCATCGCGATGTCGGCGCCGCGAATCCCGCGCATCTGCTGCTCGGTCTTCGCGAGCAGATCCTCGCCGTCGAACAGCATCCGCCCCGACAGCGTCGCCTGCTGCGCGAGCCGCAGGATCGACAAGGCGGTCACGCTCTTGCCCGACCCCGACTCGCCAACGAGCGCCACGCGCTCGCCGCGGCCGATCGACAGGCTCAGGTCCTGTACGGCCGCGCTCGCGCCGAAATGCGCGGAAAACCCGTCGATCTGCAGCAATGGTCTCGTCATCACCGCCCTCCGCCGAATGCCGAACCGCGCGTGCGCGTATCGAGCGCGTTGCGCAGCGCATCGCCCATGAAGGTGAGCAGCAGCAGCGTCACCACCAGCGCCGCGAACGCCGCGATCGAGATCCACCACGCATCCAGGTTGTTCTTGCCTTCCTGCAACAGCTCGCCGAGGCTCGGCGTCGGCGGCGGCACGCCGAGGCCGAGGAAATCGAGGCTCGTCAGCGACAGGATCGCCGCGCTCATTCGGAACGGCAGGAACGTGATCACCGGCGTGAGGCTGTTCGGCAGCACGTGGCGCCACATGATCTGTGCGTTGGTCAGCCCCATCGTGCGTGCCGCTTTCACATAGTCGAGCGCGCGGTTGCGCAGAAATTCGGCGCGCACGTAGTCGGACAGCACGAGCCAGCCGAACATCGACAGCAGGATGAACAGCAGCCACAGCGACGGCGTGAAGATCGACGCGAAGATGATCAGCAGGTACAGGTCCGGCAACGCGCTCCAGATCTCGATCAGGCGCTGCCCGACCAGGTCGGTGCGGCCGCCGTAGAAGCCCTGCAGCGCGCCCGTCAGCACGCCGACCAGCACGCCCGATACGGTCAGCGCGAACGCCATCAGGACCGACAGCCGGAACCCGTACAGCAGCCGCGCAAGCACGTCGCGGCCGAACTGGTCGGTGCCGAGCCAGTTGCTCGACGACGGCGGCGCCGGATACGGCCGCGACGCGAAATAGTCGATCGTGTCGTAGCGGTAACGGTTCGGCGGATAGATCGCGAAGTTGCCGTGCGACTCGATCTTCGTGCGGATATACGGATCGAGATAATTCGTCATCGCGGGAAAGTCGCCGCCGAACGCCGTCTCCGGATAGTCCTTCACGATCGGGAAGTAATAGCGCCCGTCGTAGCGCACGATCAGCGGCCGGTCGTTCGACAGCAGGTCCGCCCCGAGGCTGAGCGCGAACAGCACCGCGAAGATCACGAGACTCCAGTAGCCGAGCGGCTGCGCGCGAAAGCGCAGCCACGTGCGCCGCCACGGCGACGGCGAGGCCGCACACGCGGCGCAGGCCTGGTCAGTGGTCCAGGCGGTTGAACTGGATACGGGGGTCGACGAGGACATAGCAGATATCCGCGATGAGTTTGGTCAGCAGGCCGATCAGCGTGAACAGGAACAGCGAGCCGAGCACGACCGGATAGTCGCGGCGGATCACCGAGTCGTACGACAGTTGCCCCATGCCGTCGAGCGAGAACAGCGTCTCGATCAGCAGGTTGCCGTTCAGGAAGGCGCCGACGAACGCGGCCGGCAGCCCCGTGAGCAACGGGATCGCCGCATTGCGCAGCACGTGCTTCCACAGCACGTCGCGCTCCGGCGCGCCCTTCGCGCGTGCGGTCAGCACATATTGGCGGCCGATTTCCTCGAGGAACGTGTTCTTGGTCAGGATCGTGACGATCGCGAAGTTGCCGACGACCGACGCCGTCACCGGCATCACGACGTGCCACAGATAGTCGAGCGCCTGGCCGATCAGCGTCAGGTCGTCGAAGTTATCGGACGTGAGCCCGCGCATCGGGAACACCTGCCAGAACGTGCCGCCGCCGAACAGCATCAGCAGCAGCACGCCGAGCACGAAGCCCGGCACCGCGTAGCCGGCCAGCACCAGCACGCTCGTCACGGTGTCGAACCGCGATCCGTTGCGCACCGCCTTCGCGATGCCGAGCGGCACCGACACCAGGTACGTGAGGATCACCGTCCACATCCCCAGCGTGATCGACACCGGCAGCTTCGAGCGGATCACCGCCCACACGCTACGATGCGCGAAATAGGACTGGCCGAGGTCGAACGTCGCATAGCTTTTCAGCATCAGCACGTAGCGTTCGAGCGGCGGCCTGTCGAAGCCGAACTGCCTGCGGATCTGCTCGATCTGCTGCGGGTCGACGCCCTGGCTGCCGTGGTAGCCGCCGCCCCCTCCGCCCGCCTCCCCGCCGCGCGCACTGCCGTGGCGCAACTGCGCGAGCACCTGTTCGACCGGGCCGCCCGGCACGAACTGCGTGACCGCGAACGTGATCGTCACCACCCCGATCAGCGTCGGGATCATCAGCAGCAAGCGCCTGAGTATGTATGCCAGCATCGTCGTTCCTCCGTCAGGCGGCCGGCGCGGGTTTCGCCGCCGGTTGCTTCACGTACCAGTAGTCGATGATCCAGTCCTCGTATTGATAGGAGTCCGGCACGATCGCCGGGTGGCCGAGCGTCGCCTTGTACGCGATCCGCGCATTCGGCAGGTAGTACTGCGGGATCAGCGCGTACAGATTGATCAGCACGCGGTCGAGCGCGTGCGTGGCCGTCTCGAGATCGTCGAGCGTGTCGGCCGCGAGCGCCGCGCGGATCAGCGCGTCGACGGCCTTCGACTTCACACCCGGATAGTTCTCGGAGCCCGGCTGCGACGCGGCCGCACTGCCGAAGCGGCGCGTCAGCTCCGCACCCGGAATCGTCACCGGCAGGTAGATGTACGTCGTCATGTCGTACTCGAAATTGTCGAGGCGCTTCAGGTAGACCGCGCTGTCGATCTCGTGGAGATACGCGTGGATGCCGAGCATCGCGAGCGCCTGCGTGTACGGCAGGATCAGGCGGTCCATGCCGGGCTGGTCGTCGATGATCTCGATCGTCATCGGCGTGCCGTTCGCGTCGCGCAGCGCACCGTCGCGGTAATGCCAGCCGGCCTGCGCGAGCAGGTCGCGCGCCTCCTTCAGGTTCGCGCGCAGCGAGTTCGGCGGCAGCGTCGACGGCTGCCGGACCATCGGGCCGAACACCTCGGGCGGCAGCGTCGAACGGAACGGTTCGAGCAACGCAAGCTCCTTCGCGCTCGGCATGCCGGATGCCGCGAACGGGCTCGCCTCCCAGAAGCTGTTGGTGCGGCGATACTGCCCGTAGAACATCATCCGGCTCATCCAGTCGAAGTCGAACGCCAGCGCGAGCGCATGCCGCACCCGCACGTCCTGGAACATCGGCTTGCGCATGTTCATCAGGAAACCCTGCATCTGCGCGGGGCCGTCGGGAAACTCGCCGCGCTTCAGCATGCCGTTGCGAAAATTCTTGCCGACGTACTTGCGCGCCCACTGCGTCGCGCTGTATTCCATGCGCGCGTCGATGTCGCCGGCCTTGAACGCTTCGAGCGCCGTGTACTGGTCCAGGTACAGCTTGAACGACACGTGCGCGAAGCGGAACATGCCGCGTCGCGACGGCAGGTTCGCTGCCCAGTAGTGCGGGTCGCGCACGTAGCTGATCTGCTTGTCGTTCTTGCGCTGGTCGATCAGGTACGGGCCGCTCGCGATCGGCGGCACGTTCGCGATCTGGTCGAACGGCGGCCGCGTGCCGTCCGCGCGCTGCCCCCATTTCAGCGAGAACACTGGCAGGTCGCCCGCGATCAGCGCGGCGTCGCGCTCCGCGTGCTTGAACTCGAAGCGCACCGTGTGGCCGTCGACCACCACCGCGCGCTTGATGATCGAAAACTGTGCGTTGTACAGCGGCGACGCCTGCGGGCTCGTCAGCGTGTCGAACGAATATTTGACGTCGACCGCGGTGATCGGGTCGCCGTTCGAGAAGCGTGCGGCCGGGTTGATGTGAAACGTCGCCGACAGCCCGTCAGGCGCGATGTCGACGTCGTCGGCGATCAGCGCGTATTCGGATGCGATCTCGTCCCAGCTGCGCTGCATCAGCGTGTCGAACATCAGGTTCTTGATGTCCGGTGCGGGCGCGCCGCGCACGAGGAACGGGTTCAGCGAATCGTAGCTCTGCGCCTCGTCGTAGTTTTCGAACTGGAGCGTTCCGCTGTCCGGCGCATCCGCATTCGCGTAGTCGAAATGCGTGAAGCCCGGCGGATACTTCGGATGGTCGTATTGCGAGATCGCCGGCACCGCGAGCGCGGCCTGCGGCATGACGCCGCCCGACACGAGCCACACGGCGCACGCGAGCAGCGCGGCGCGCGTGGCGGTGCGCATCCGCCCGTGCGTGCGCGTCAGGTGCGAGTGGCGCGGCACGCGTGCCCGTCGCCCATTCAACAGTCTCATGGTCAGTCTGTCCGGAAGCGTGCGGGTGTGAAGCCTGCACGCAATCGATGCCCGTGCCGGACGCCGCATACGGCCGCGTCCCGCGGATGGTTCGTGCTGTCACGATCGGATGAACTGCACCGCCGCGCGTCCCGGTTGCGGGCCGTCGTGGCACCAGGCGAAAAAAGGCCGCCCCGAAAAGGGGGTAGTGGACGTGGAGCGGCCTGTCCAAAGCCTGTCAGTGCATCGCGATCGCCGTCAGAACTTGTACGTCGCGCCGACCTGCGCGAACCGGCCGATGTACGAGTACACCGACGTGTCGTACCCGCTCTGGCTCAGCGTGCCGTTCGCGAAGATCGGGTCGTACGGCGGCGTGCGGTTGAAGAGATTGTCGATGCCGCCGTAGATCGTCCAGTTCTTGAAGCCCGTGTACGTCACCATCAGGTTGAACTGGCTGTACGAACCGACCTTGCTCGGCTCGGGCATCAGGTTCTGCGCGTACGGCCCCGTGAACTGCCACGTCAGCGCCGCATCGAACTTCCGGTAGTTCCAGTCCAGCGTCGTGTTGCCGCGCCAGCGCGGGAAGCTGCCGCCGAACGGCTGCGTGATCGTGAAGTTGTTGCCCGCGCCGTTGACCGGCGCGGCGCCCGGGAAGCCGATCTTGTAGCTGTTGACGTAAGCCCAGTCGCCCGACAGCGTAATCGTGCCCCACCCCTTCAGCGGCAGGCCCTGGCGGAACGTGCCTTCGAAGCCGTTCGTGTCGAGGTAGCCGAGGTTCTGGTACGGAATCACCTTGTACAGCAGCTGGCCGGTCGTCGGGTCGGTCACGACCTGCGATGGCTTGCCCTGGCCGATCACGTTGTCGATGCGGATCTTGTACCAGTCGAAGCCGAGGTCGGTGTAACGGCTCGGCGAGACCTGGAAGCCGATATTGAGGTTGCGCGTGCGCTCCGGCGCGAGGTTCGGGTTGCCGACGGTGATCGACGTGTAGTTCTGGCCGGTGGCCGGATCGACCTGGATGCCGAGCGTCTGCGACTTGCTGTCCTCGACGAAGGTCGGCGCGCGGAAGCCGCGGTTGTACGACGTATACAACGTGAGCGCCTTGATCGGCTGGTACCGCAGCGCGAAGCGCGGCGAGAAGGCGCCGCCCACGTCGGTGTAGTGATCGTAGCGGCCTGCCTGGCTGAACGTCAGGTTCTCGATGATCGGTATGTTGATCTGGTAATAGATGGCCGCGACGTTGCGCTGGCCATCCACCGTCTCGAGGTCCGGCGTGATGACGGCCCCGCTCAGGTACTCGGAACCCGGCGTCAGCGTTTCGCTCTGGTGCGTGAACTGCGCGCCGAAGCCGATGCCGACGTCGCCGGCCGGCAGATGGAACAGGTTCGGCGTCGACAGCGTCGCATCGATCGTGTCGAGCTTCGAGATGCCGAGGTTGTTCGCTTCCTGGAACAGCCCGTTGAACGCGTTCGGCGTCGCGGCCGGGTTCGCGAAATTCAGCGTGCCGTTCTGGTAGATGTTGTTCAGCGCGTTCACGTTCAACTGGTTCGTGAACACGTTCGACACCGTGCTCTGCGAATGGCTGACCGACGTCGCCCAGTCCCAGTCGCCGTACGGCAGCGTAAACGACCCCTTGATGCCGGCGGCCGCCCGCCAGTAGTTGGCCCAGGTCTTTTGCGCGACCGTGTTCGGAAACGCATAGGTGAGCGGCGTGGCCGCGCCCGTCGTGTTGTACGGGTTGCTGGTCGGCACCGTGTAGTTGAACGGCGACAGCAGCTTCGTCTGCGGATTCCACACGAGCGCCGGGCTCTGCGAGTTGCCGATCACGTTGTTCCACAGGCCGTCGTTGGTCGTGGTCGTGTTGTAGCTCTCCATAAAGTCGGCGAACGCGGTCGTCTTGTCGTCGATCTTGAAGTCACCATGGAGCTTCGCGTTCAGGCGCTCGGTCATCGGCAGGATCGACGTGCTTTCCGCCGTGTTGTACCCGCAGATGGTGCCCGGCAACCCGGCCGACAGCGAATTCGACGCGGCCGGATGAACCGAGCCGCCGAACGGGCAGCCGCCGGTCAGCGCCTGCGCACTGCCGTCGGGCATGTTCCAGTAGGACGGCGCGAGCAGCGAGAAGCCGCCCGGCTTGCCCGTGAAGTCCTGGTTGCGCGTGGAATCACGGTCGGCCAGCGTGAAGCCGTTCGACTTGTAGTAGCTGAGCGCGGCCGTCACGTTGAAGCGGTCGGCGTTCAGGTCGCCGAAGCCGCCGAGCACGCCGAACTTCATCGTGCCGTCGCCGTTGCCGGCGTTGATCGCGCTGCCGAGGCTGCCGTCGAGCTGCAGGCCGCGGAAATTGTGTTTCGTGATGATGTTGACGACACCGCCGATCGCGTCCGAACCGTACTGCGACACCGCGCCCGTCTTCACGATTTCGATCCGCTCGATGTCGTTGAGCGGGATCGTGTTGAGGTCGAAGAACGAGTCGACGCTGTTCGAGAAAAATGCATACGGCGCGACGCGCTGGCCGTCGACCAACACGAGCGTGTACTTCTCCGAGAGGCCGCGCAGTGCAATGCCGGCCGCGCCGGCCGCGAAGTTGCCCGATTGCCCTTCGCCCCAGCTGTTCGCCGAGTTGGCTGCCGCATCGCGCAGGAAGTCGGCGACGGTCACCGCGCCGCTGGCCTGGATTTCCTTCGGCGTGATCGTCTGCACCTGCTGGAAACCCGTCTTGTCGGCCTGCCGGATCAGCGAGCCCGTCACTTCAAACCGCTTGATCTGCGCGACCTTGCCCTGCCCGTTCGCGGCGGGTGCGGCAGCCGTCGCGTCGGCTGCTGCACCGGGTGCCGCATCGGGCGCCGCAGCGTCCGGTGCAGCGGCGCTGCCCGCCGTGCCGCCCGCCTGTGCAACGGTCACGGGCGCGCCGCTCGCGACCGCATCCGCGATCGCGACGGCGCCCGGCGCCGGCTGGCTCTGGGCGAACGCCGGCGGCGCCAGTACGGCCGTCAACGCGAGTTCCGCCCAGACTATCCTCTTGATGGCCAACGCCAAAACTCTCTGCTTCATCTTGTTCCCTCTCGCTCGTAGTAAGACCCCACCTGCTGTGCGCCGGAACCTTGTGAATTCCTTGCGCGTCCTGGGTGCCCGTGTACCGGAACCCGCGATTGCCACGCTTTCGACTGCCACGACTCGAACGGATCGGCCTCGTAGCACCAGCGCCATTCAGCATCACCGTCTTTTTCTATTTTGATTCGTCATACTAAACACCTACATTGAGCGCATTGCCTGCTTCTTCCCGGCTCGACGGGCGGTTGGTTCCGTAAAACGCGAACCTGTATGCGGGCCGTACTGCGCACCCTCTGCCGTCGACCGGGTACTTCTCCTTCCTGCCGGCCGCCTTTGCTAGAAAAGCCTCGGCGTGCCGACCCAGACGATCACCGCCTCTTCGTCGGCCGTATTGCGCCACGCATGCGGCATCGTCGATTCGTAATGCGCGGTATCGCCCTCGTTCAGCGTGAACGTGCAATCCTCGAGCGTCAGCGCCACCTGCCCGCGCAACACATAGACGAACTCCTCGCCCGCGTGCGTCGTCATCTCGGACGACAGCTGCCCCGCCGGCATCCGGACGAGAATCGCGTCGAGCTTGCGGCCGTCCACCAGGTTCGTCAGCCTGGCGAACCGGCTGGCCGAGTTCGTGAACTGGAAATACTGCAGCGCGTTGCCGCGGCATACCGAGCGCGCTTCCGTCGGCGTGTCGATGAAGTACTGCATCGTCACGCCCAGCGCCTTCGCGATCCGCACCAGCGACGTGATCGACGGCGTCGCCCGCCCGCGCTCAACCTGTGACAGGAACGGCTTCGAAATGCCGGCGATCGTCGACGTTTCGTCGAGCGTGAGTTTCAGGCGCTGGCGCAGCGCCCGGATCTTGTTGCCGAGCGACACGGCGACGAGCACCGACTCATCAGGGGGCAAAACCATGGAAAGACGGTCCCTCGCAGTCGAAATCGGTTTGATGTCGTCAAGCCGCGACCGATGCCGTGACACGACCGGCCCGGCGCGATCCCCCGCTGCACGCTGTCGCGACGTGCAAGCCACGCGCGGTGCGGCGGCGCACTCGCGTCGTGCGGCCGCGCAGCGTTCGCTCATTTCATTCGGTTTACTAATTAACAAGGTTGCCCCTTTTCATCGGCTGACCTGCCCGTCGTGCATCCGCGCGATCGCGGCGGCACACCGCTTGCCGACCGCCAGCGGTGCGCGCGGCCGTGCACGTCCGTTGCGTTACCGGGAGGCCACCACCGCCCAGAGCCGTGCCAGATCACCGGAACCATCGGTGCCCTTGACCGTGCGCAGCACCTGGACCGCACGCGCTTTCTGGCCGGCCACGTAATACGCCTCGCCGAGCCGCAGCCGCGCCGCATCGGGATGCTCGAGCCCGCCCTTCGCGATCGCCTGCTCCATCATCGGCAGCCCCTGCTGCGCATGGCCCTCGAAGACGAGGTTCATGCCCGCGTCGATCGGCGCTGCCGGCGTCGTGGCGTCTCCGCCCGATTGCGCGCGCTTCGCCGCGAGCGCCTGCAGCCGCTTCTCGCGATCCGCCTGCGCATCCTTGCCGAGTACGCCGGATGCGAACCCCTGGTCGATCACCTGCTTGCCCTCGGCGGGCGAGCCCGCCACCAGCGCGAGCTGCGTCATTTCCATGTACGCGTTGGCGGTCGAGAGCGAGCCCGTCGCCCGTCGCAACCGGTAGATGTCGAGGTCGAGCGACGGCAGATACCCGGGGTTGCCGCGAATGGCCGTGACCATTTCGTCCCAGTACGCGGGGCTCGGGTGATAAGCCACCAGCAGCCCGAGCGCACCGCGATACGCGTTGCCATCCTTCACTTTCTGCGCGCAGGACGCCAGCATCTGCAACTGCCCTTCATCCGGTGCGTGTCCGCCATTCGCCTGCGCGTCGGTGCTCGCTTTCAACTGGCTCACGAGCGGTGCGCAATCGTTCGACAGGTAGTAAGACTGCGTGAGCAGCGTGCGCATTTCCGGATCCGAGCCCCCCGCCTTCAGGTAGCGCTGCGCGACGCGGATCGCCAGCGGGTAGTTCTTCTGCTGGAAGTAGATGCCGGCCAGCGCCGCCGTGGTCCGCTGCTCGTCGTCGCCCGAGAGCCGCCCCGCGTTCAGCACGCTCTCGTACGCCTGCGCGGCCGTGCCCGAGTCGCCGGCCGCCATCGCTGCCGCGCCGCGCATTTCTTCCACCACGGTGGTTTCGTACGGCGTCCGGTTCGGCACGGCGGCCGCCTGGGCGATCTTGCCCAGCGCGTCGCGATACTTGTGCGCGCGGTACAGCTCCTGTGCGGCCGCCAACGGTTTCGCCACGTCCGGCCGCAGCGCGTCCGCCGGTAGCGCCGGGCGTCCGAGCAGGGCTGTCGCACCGAGCGCCGTCACCGCCATCATCCGTTTCCATCGTCGCTGGTTCATCGGTTCGTCCGTGTCGTCATTGCATGAACTGTTCGTTACCGATCAGGCCGATCTTGGTCGCGCCCACGCGTTGCGCGGAGGCGAGCACGGCGGCCACGTCCTTGTACGGCACCAGCTTGTTGGGACGCAGATGAATCTCCGCCTGCACGGGTTCCGCCGCCACCTGGGTCAATTTCGACTCGAGCGCCGCGCGGTCCGGCACCGGCGCGCCGTTCCATGTCGTCGTGCCGTCGAAGTCGATGTCGATCTGCACGATTTCCGGCGGCGTGGCCGGCGGCGGCGGATTACCCACCGGCAGGTCCATCTTCACCGAATGCATCTGAATCGGGATCGTGATGATCAGCATGATCAGCAACACCAGCATCACGTCGATCAGCGGCGTGGTGTTGATATCGACCATCACTTCCGGTTCGGCATTGCTCCCGCCCGAAGGCACGTTCATTCCCATCGTCGACTCCTGTCGATCCACGTTAGCGCTTTAGCGCTTACGTGGATCCCATGCTTCGCGGTCGATCCAGCGTCAGCGCTCCACCACTTGCCGCCGGCCCCCTGTTCCCCCCGATTCCGCTGCGCGACTATCCCCCGCGCGCCGGCGGCTCCGTAATGAACGACAGCTTCGCAATCCCCGCGCGCTCGCACATCGTGACCACCCGACCGATGAACTCATAACGCGTGTTCTGATCGCCCCGCACGTGGACGCTCGGCTGCGGCTGCTGCTGCGACACGTCCTTCAGCTTCGCGAGCAGCGTCTGTGCATCCACCAGTTGCTCGCCCCAGAAGAAATCGCCATCGCGGTTCACCGCGATCTCGATGCTCTTCGGCGTCGTCTGCAGCGGCTGCACCGTCTCCTTCGGCAACTGAAGCTGGATCGTGTGCGTCACGACCGGAATCGTGATCAGGAAGATGATCAGCAACACCAGCATCACGTCGACGAGCGGCGTCGTGTTGATGTTGGCGATCACCTCGTCGCTATCGTCCTGCCCGACGTTCATGGCCATCGCGCGTCTCCGTCAGCCGATCAGTTCGCGAGCGACGCAGCGGCCGGCGACGATGACGACCCGCGTACCGGGCGCCGATTGCCGGCCAGCAGCACGGTATGCAGCTGCGCGCCGAAGTTGCGCACCCGCTCCATCACCGACTTGTTGCGGCGGACCAGGAAGTTGTAGCCGAGCACCGCCGGCACGGCGACGGCGAGGCCGATCGCGGTCATGATGAGCGCCTCGCCCACCGGGCCCGCGACCTTGTCGATCGACGCCTGCCCGGCGATGCCGATGGCCGTCAGCGCGTGATAGATCCCCCAGACGGTGCCGAACAGCCCGACGAACGGCGCGGTGGAGCCCACCGTGGCCAGGAACGCGAGCCCGTCCTGCATCCGGTTCGACACGTTCGTGATCGAGCGCTCGACCGACACGTCGATCCACGTGTTGCGGTCCACCGCTTCCAGCAGCGCGTCTTCATGATGCTCGCCGGCCTCGATCGCCGTTTCGGCGATGAACCGGAACGGCGACGCCTCGTCGAGCAGCTTGGCGCCCTCGGCGAGCGACGGCGCGGTCCAGAGCTGTGCGTCCGCCAGCTTCGCGCGGCGATTGGCCCGCAGTTGTTCCAGGAACTTCGTGATCATGATGTACCAGCTGCCCATCGACATGATCACCAGCAGGATCAGCACGAAACGGGCGACGAAATCGCCGTTCTTCCATAGCGCACCAAGCCCGTACGGATTCTCGACCGCTTCCGTCGTGGCCGGCGCGGGCGGCGGAGCCGGCTCGGCGGCCGCCGGAACCGGGGCCGGCGCGGCCGACGGGGCTGCGGCCTGCGCCGACGTGCCGGTCGCGCCGCTTGCCTGCGCGTGGGCGAGCTGCGGTGCAACGAACCCGTCGATTGCGGCGACGGACATCAGGATGCTTGCCGCCAGCGCGGCCAGTGAACGCTTCGTCATACCCCACTCCAGTTATTTCGGTGAACTTAGCACGTCAGTTCGAGATGGTTTTTCCGGCCCGGATCGCGCCGGGCCGCCCACTGCATCAATTCAGATTGAACGAAAACGGAACCTGGACCCGTACCGACTGGCCCTGCGCGACGCACTTGAAGCGCTTCACGGTATTGAAGGCAGCACGATCGAGGATCGGATCAGCCGACTGCGCCACACGCTCGTTCGTGATGTTCCCTTCCGCATCCACGACGAACTCGATCGTCACGTCGCCGGTGATGTTGTTTTCCTGCGCTTCTTTCGGATACTGGATCGACGCGCGAAGCGTGTCCGAATTCGGGCAGACCACCCCCACGTCATGGCTGACGGGCTTGGCCGGCGCGGGAGGCGCCACGACCGGCGCCTGCACGGCCGGTGCGGACGGTACCGGGGCCGACTGGTGCGTGATCGTCGCCTGCGGCGGCGCCTGCACCGGCACCTCCGGCGGCGGGACGAACGGCGGCGGCGGCGGCGCGAATTTCGGCGGCGGGAGCTTGACCACGGGCATCGGCGGTGGCGGCGGCGGCTTGACCGGCTCGATGATGCGGGTTTCGATCGGGTGCTGGATCACCTGCACGACTTTCGTCGCGAGGCCGTTGAGCAGCGCGTAGATCAGCACGGCATGCAGCACCAGCACGATTCCGATGCCGCCGAACCGGCGCACCGGATTCTGTTGCTTCTTGCCGAACTCTCGCGGACGGCCCAGCGTAGCCAGTCCGCTGTTCGACGTAGCCAGACGTTCTTCGACTTTCATGCCCACTATCCATCCCCCAAGCGATTCGCCCAGTTTCGGATCGCTGCCGGCGGCGAAGCCAGGTCGGCATCGCCACCGCATCAACCCGAACATTTCATTTCAAATTCAATTAGCAATCCGAATTGAAAGAATTCAATTCGAATGCCAATTCATTCTTTTCAAGGAATCGTTCCGGCCGGCGCGGCCCGGTTATGCACCGAAAAAACGCGCCAGCACGTTCAGGCAATTGTCAGCTGTGCGGGCGGCACCTTTCATTTCGTATGACGACCCGCCGTTCGTTACACGGTGATGTCATTGGCGCCGTTCACTTGGGTGCAGACAATAGCAAGGAAAAAATTTTGACGTCAAACTTTATTTGATACCCGAATACAAAGTTTGGAGGGTTTATTCAAATAATATTCCGGTAAGCCCAAACCAACCTTTTATTATAAAAACGGTAATTGAATTGTATGGTTATATGCGAAAACGGATATTAATCTGTTTCGACATAAATATCGGCACATTTCCCGCGCCGCACCAAAATGGGCCGCGCCGGAAGCGCCCGGCAGGATACGCCCCTCCCCTCATCGGTCGTCGGATACGCTTGATCAACTGACTCGAACCGGCCGACACCGCGTCCTCGGAACGTCCGAAACCCTACGGATATCCGGAAATTTGATCTGCAATGCGATGCAAATTTCATGATGGCCTGGCACGCGACGAAACGTCGAAAATAACTTCGCATATCGAATTAAATATCGCCCGACCACTTGCCGCCTCGACACGCGGCCGTGTCAGACACGCACCGACCAGCGCCCTTGCCCCGCGCGCGTCAGGAGTGCATGCCCTGCATCTTGTGCGAGAAATGCGCGCGTTCGGCCGTCTCCATCAGCATCAGGAATTCGTCCTGCATCATGTGGATCAGCGCTTCGTGATCGCCGGCCTCGAAATAGACTTCCGGCTGCTGCGCGAGACGTTCCTCGAGAAACGTCTTCATGCCGTACGCCATGCACACCGGCGGCAATGCGCCCATGTCGCAATCCTTGAACAGCTCGCGCAACTCGACCTCCCGGGCGAGCACGAGATGGCGTCCCGTCTTCACCCAGAGATCCGACAGGCGCACGGCGTGCGTGGTCGGCAATACGGCGGCGACGTAGCCTTCGTCGTCTTCGAGGAGCACGGTTTTCGCGAGGCGATCGCCGGGAATATGCGCGGCGGCGGCCGTCTCCATGCTCGTATGGCTATAGGGGTGGTACACCACTTCGTACCGCGATGACTTCTGACGCAGGCAATCCTGCAGGGTGGCTGATACAGGCATGGCACACCTCGTCTTGGCGAAACGGGCGAACGGCGTTCGCACCGGATTCGTTCAGCATAGGTCGCATTCCGGCGGATGGAAAACCTCACCGCTCCCGTGCTTCGCACCGACTCGACGCACGGGTTCAGTCCCCCGGATCCAGTCCCTTTTCACGTAGCCATTCCCGATTGAACAGCCGCGCGCGATAGATGTCGCCACGGTCGCACAGCAAGGTCACGATCGTGTGGCCCGGGCCCATCCGGCGGGCCAGCCAGACCGCCGCCGCGACGTTGATGCCGCTCGATCCGCCCACGTACAGCCCCTCCTCGCGCAGCAGCCGGTAGACCATCGTCACGCACTGCTGATCATCGATCCGCACGGCATCGTCGATCGGCGTGTCCGCAAGGTTCATCGTGACGCGCGTCGATCCGATGCCTTCGGTGATCGAGCTGCCTTCCGCGCCGAGGTCGCCCGTCTTCACGTACCCGTAAAGCCCGCTGCCGTGCGGGTCGGCCAGCACGATCCGGACGTCCGGCTTCTGCTGTTTCAGATAACGGCTCACGCCGGCCAGCGTGCCGCCCGTTCCGGTCGCGCACACGAAAGCATCGATCGTGCCTGCCGTATCGCGCCAGATCTCGGGCCCGGTCGTCTCGTAGTGCGCCTGGCGATTGACGACGTTGTCGAACTGATTGGCCCACACCGCGTTGTCGAGTTCGTCCGCGAGCCGCCCGGCAATCTTCTGGTAGTTGTTCGGGTCACGGTAGGGCGCCGCCGGCACCGGGCGCACCTCGGCGCCGAGCGTGCGCAGGATCGCCATCTTGTCCGGCGATTGCGTGTCGGGAATCACGATCACGCAGCGATAGCCGCGCGCCGCGCAGATATGCGCCAGGCCGATGCCGGTGTTGCCCGCTGTACCCTCGACCACGGTGCCGCCCGGCTGCAGCACGCCACGCCGCTCGGCGTCGCGGATGATGTAGAGTGCCGCGCGGTCCTTCACCGACCCGCCCGGATTCATGAATTCCGCCTTGCCCAGGATCTCGCAGCCCGTCTCGGCGCTGAGCTTCGCCAAGCGAATCAGCGGCGTGCGCCCCACGCAGTCGACGAAGCCTTGTCGCACGTCCATGTCGCCCTCCATTGCCTTCGCGCAGCGCGCGCCACACACAACGAAGGATAGGCCGCCCGCGCCGCTTTCGTCGCCGGCTGCAGCGTACTAAGCTTGAAGCGCCCATTGCGGCCCACGCGCCGCATCGCGAGACGAGGTCCGCCATGCTGCAACTGCAAACCGTTGCCGTCGACAAGCCCGAGACCGTGAACTTCATCCTCGGCCAGTCGCATTTCATCAAGTCCGTCGAAGACATCCACGAGGCGCTGGTCGGCACCGTGCCCGGCATCCGCTTCGGGCTCGCCTTCTGCGAGGCGTCAGGCAAGCGACTGGTGCGCCACTCCGGCACCGATGCGGCGCTCGTCGACCTCGCCTGCCGCAACGCCGGCGCGATCGGCGCCGGTCACGCGTTCATCGTGTTCCTCGGCGACGGATTCTTCCCCGTCAACGTACTCAACGCGATCAAGGCCGTGCCGGAGGTCTGCCGGATCTATTGCGCGACCGCGAACCCGACCGAGGTGATCGTCGCGGAAACCGCGCAAGGACGCGGGATCGTCGGCGTCGTCGACGGCTTCGGGCCGCTCGGGGTCGAAAATGACGACGACATCCGCTGGCGCAAGGATCTGCTGCGCACGATCGGCTACAAGGCGTAGGGATGCCCCCGCCCGGCGGCCTGTAGACCTGGCTGCATGGAAGGCGCGTTGCGGCCGGGATTCCAGGACGGGTAGCGCTCAGACCGTTAGTTGCATTTGTGGTCACTGAAGCGCGCCGCCCTCCGCGTCGTGTCGCCGCCGTCCGCGTGCCCTATACTGCCCGCAGCAGACTGACTGACGGCGCGCTGACGCACCGGCCGCCGCGATCCTTCCCGGAGCCGCCATGCATTACCAGTTGACCTACGAACTCGTCGACGATTACCTGTCCCGTCGCGAACCGTTCCGCGCCCAGCACCTCGCGCTTGCGCAGGCTGCGACCGAGCGCGGCGAACTCGTGCTCGCCGGCGCGCTGTCGGACCCGGCCGATCAGGCCGTGCTCGTGTTCGAAGGGGATTCGCCGGAAGCGGCCGAGTCGTTCGCGCGCGCCGATCCGTACGTGCAGAACGGCCTCGTGAAATCGTGGCGCGTGCGGCCGTGGCGCGTCGTGGTCGGCAAGCACGCGCCGCCCCAAGCGTGACGCGGGACTACAGCCACCCTGCCCGCTTGAAGCGCCACCACAACGCGAAGTCGGCCACGACCATCACGCCGATACAACCGTAGAAGCCGTATTTCAGGTGCAGTTCGGGCATGTTCGCGAAGTTCATCCCGTAGATGCCGGCGATCATCGTCGGGATCGCGAACAGCGCGGCGAACGAGCCGAGCCGCTTCGTCACCTCGTTCTCGGCCAGCGAGATCATCCCGAGGTTGACCTGGATCGCCGTGACCACCATCTCGCGCCGCCCTTCGATCGTCTTCACGATCCGCTGCAAATGGTCGTACACGTCGCGAAAGTACGGCTCCATGCCGCTGCAGACTTGCGGAATGCGCCCGCCGGTGAGCTTCGCCAGCGGCTCGAGCAACGGCGCCGTGTGCTGGTACAGCATCACGAGCCGGCGCTTCAGCGAATAGAGATCCTCGATGATCGCGCGCGACGAGGCGGGCGTGGCCTTCGCGAAGATGCGGTCCTCGAGCTGCTCGAGTTCGGTGCCGAGCGTTTCGAGGATCGGGAAATAGCGGTCGACGACCTGGTCCATCAGCGCATAGAACACGAATGCCGAACCTTCCTGGAGCAGATGCGGCTCGCGCTCGCAGCGCTTGCGCACGTCGCGAAAATCGTGCTCGGTATGGTTGCGGATCGACAGCACGTAATTCGGGCCGACGAACACGTTCAGCTCGCCGACATTGAACTCATCGTCGTCGTCCAGCTCCACCGTATGCAGCACCGCGAACAGCGAATCGCCGTACTCCTCGATCTTCGGCCGCTGATGCCCCTTGCGGGCATCCTCGAGCGCCAGTTCGTGCAGCCCGAATTCCTCGCCCATCAGGTCGAGTTCCTCCGGTGTCGGATCCTTCAGCGCGACCCACACGAAGCACTCGGGCTTCGACACGTAGTCGCTGATGGCGTCGATATCGATGTCGGCCAGCTTGCGGCCGTCCTGGTATGCAGCACAGTTGATCAGCATGGTGTTCGTGACGTTGCGGTTTGCGCATCAGTTTACCGGTTTGCTGCGCGGGTGGCCCGGCTTGCGCGGCTCGGCGATATTGGTCATGATCGGGCTGCGTGCGCCGCAGCATGCGCACCCGGACACTTCGGCCCCCCAGCCGCACGGCCGTGCGGCCCAACCGTCAAGGAGGCAGACCCATGTGGTATTTCTCGTGGATACTCGGCATCGGCGTGGCGCTCGGCTTCGGCATCATCAACGCGATGTGGCTGGAAGCGGAAGTCTTCTCGCGCGGCGACAAGCGCAACGGCGCGTCGAGCCCGCGCTCGGGAGGCAAGGCTTCGTGACGCATCTGGTGTTCTTCTGCGGTCACGCCGGCACCGGCAAGACCACGCTCGCGAAGCGGCTCATCGGGCCGCTGATGCGCGCGACCGGCGAGGCCTTCTGCCTGCTCGACAAGGACACGCTGTACGGCCGCTACAGCTCGGCCGCGATGGGTGCGCTCACCGAGAATCCGAACGACCGCGACAGCCCGCTCTACCTGAAGCACCTGCGCGATCCCGAATACCAGGGCCTGCTCGACACGGCCCGTGAAAATCTCGCGCTCGGCATCGGCGCGCTCGTGGTCGGCCCGCTGTCGCGCGAAGTGCGCGATCGCCGCATTCTCGATCGCGCGTGGCTCGGCATCGCGCCCGACGTCACGCTGACGGTCGTCTGGGTCCACACGTCGGAAGACGTCGCGCACCAGCGGATCGTCGCGCGCGGCAACCCGAACGACGCATACAAGCTCGCGCACTGGGATGAATACCGGCAGCGTCGCTTCGTGCCGACCGGCCACGAATGCGACGGCATCGTGATGTTCGACAACACCGCGCCCTCCGACGCCGACGTCGAGGCGCTGCTGTACCGCATCGCGCCGCGTCCGCCCGCGGCCACGATCGTCCCGCCGCTGCCGGCCTGACCGGCCGCTCTTTTTCGTCCCCCGCAAAAAACAACGCCGGAAGCGCTGTTGCGCTCCCGGCGTCGTACGGCCCTCGTGCCAGAGGCTGACGGGTGGTCAGGCTACTTCGTGCACGCGCTCCATCGTGCCGCCTTCGTACAGCTTGCCGAAGCGGTTCGACAGGAACGCCTTCAGCGACACCTTTTCCTGCGGGATGAAACCGCTCTGCGGCAGCTTCTTTTCGCGGAACAGATCCAGCACCGCGCACATCGCGCCGGCCGTCGTGATCTGGATCGCGCTCATGTGCATCCCGCACACGTCCTTCGCGAAGATCTTGCGCGTGAACACGTCCTGCACCAGCTGGCCGTCCTTCACGCCCGTCACCGTGATGAACACGAGCACGACGTCCTGCTTCGTCGACGGCACCGCGCGGCGCATGATCGACTTCAGCGTGTCGCGGTCGGTCGACAGGCGCAGGTCTTCGAGCAGGAACTGCACGAGATCGCGGTGGCCCGGATAGCGCACCGACTTGTAGTCGAGCGTCTCGACCTTGCCCGACAGCGTCTCGCACAGCGTGCCGAGGCCGCCCGACGTGTTGAACGCTTCGTATTCGGTGCCGTCGAGCGAGAAGTGCTCGAGGCCTTCGAGCGGCTGCACCCATTGCTTGCGGCCGTCGCGGATCGCTTCGCACGGCTGGCAGTATTCGTTGATCAGGCCGTCGACGCTCCACGTCAGGTTGTACTTCAGCGCGTTGGTCGGATACTCGGGCAGCGCGCCGACGCGCATCTTCACGTCGCGCACTTCGCTGAAGCCGTTCACCAGTTCGTGCGCGGCGAGACCGATGAAGCCCGGTGCGAGGCCGCACTGCGGCATGAACGCACGGTCGGAGCCTTCGGCCAGTTCGCGGATCGCGTGGGTGGCGCGCACGTCTTCGGTCAGGTCGAAGTAGTGAACGCCGGCAGCCTTCGCGGCGGCGGCGACGTTGACCGCGAGGTAGTAAGGCAGCGCGTTGACGAGCGCATCGAAGCCCTTCACGGCTTCGCGAATCGCGTTTGCATCGGCCGAATCGACCCGTTGCGTCGCGATGCCTTCGCGCGACAGCTTCGCAAGCGCATCCGCGTCACGGTCGAACGCGACGACTTCGTAGTCGCCCGTTTCACGCAGCATGTGAGCAATGGTGTGGCCGATCAGACCTGCGCCGACGATGGCGATTTTCATGCGCTTATCTCCTGATGATGGGTTGGTGTTGTGAACGGCGTTGAGCCATGAACACAGTGTAGGGACGCGCAAAATCAGTTCCAAGACGAAGAATGATGCGAATCGACCGATAATTTCGACGTTTCGACCACGTATTTCGTCGAAGTGTCGAAACGTCGCGTTTTTGACGCTGCCGGCCCCGCTATGGCTGGCCTAAGTCTTCCGTTTCAGACTGCATGCCGACCACCCGACTCCCAAGGAGGCATCGCATGCAATCCCTGCCCGCTCATCGCTCGCCGCACTGGCTGAACAAGGTGCCCGACGTCGCGCTGTCGTTCTGGATCATCAAGATCATGTCGACCACGGTCGGCGAAACCGGCGCGGACTTTCTCGCGGTCAACGCAGGGCTCGGCCAGACCGTCACGCGCGTCGCGATGGCGTCGCTGCTCGCGATCGCGCTGTGGCTGCAGTTGCGTACGCGCCGCTACGTGCCGTGGATCTACTGGCTCACGGTGGTGCTGGTCAGCATCGTCGGCACGCAGATCACCGACCTGCTCACCGACGGCCTGAACGTCAGCCTCTATGCGAGCACCGCCGCGTTTGCCGTCGCGCTCGCCGCGATCTTCTTCGTGTGGCATCGCGTCGAAGGCACGCTGTCGATCGACACGATCGTCACGCCGCGCCGCGAGCTGTTCTACTGGGCCGCGATCCTCTGCACGTTCGCGCTGGGCACCGCCGCGGGCGATCTCGCGACCGAGGCGCTCGGGCTCGGCTTCACGTTCGGCGCGCTGTGCTTCGGCGGCTTGATCGCGGCCGTGTTCGTGATGTGGCGGCTCGGCGCCAATGCGGTACTGGCGTTCTGGATCGCATACATCCTGACGCGCCCGTTCGGCGCGTCGCTCGGCGACCTGCTCACGCAGGCCCGCACCTATGGCGGGCTCGGCTTCGGCGCCGCGTGGACGAGCCTGCTGTTCCTGACCGTGATCGTGCTGCTCGTCGCCGTCGCGCAGTTCGGCAGCGGTCCGCGCACGCGTACCGGTACCGCCGAATGACGCCCTTTTCCTTCCCTTCATCGAATCGAGGACACGCCATGCGCATCCCCCATCCCGTTTCCCGTCTCGCCGTTACCGCGGCCGCGATTGCCCTGTTGAGCGCCGCCGCCGGCTGCTCGAAGCAGCAGGATGCAATCGCAGCGACGCCGGCACCCGCCTCGGCCGCCGCATCGCCCGCAGCGGCCCACGCATCGAAGCTCGGCGACCTGTCGCCGTTCCGCACGATCGCCGTCGACGTGAACGCGCTCGTCGCCAAGGGCGACCTGCCGGGCGCGAAAACGCGCATCAAGGATCTCGAGATCGCGTGGGACTCGGCCGAAGCCGGCCTCAAGCCGCGCGCCGCCGCCGACTGGCACATGGTCGACCAGGAGATCGACCGCGCACTCTCCGCGCTGCGCGCCGATCATCCGACCCAGGCCGATTCGGCCGCCGCGATGAAGAACCTGCTCGCGGCGCTCGAGCGGTTCAGCGGCAAATAAGGATCGCAGCGCGCCGCGGCACGTGACGCCCGTGCGGGAATCGCATACGCTGGCGGCGTTTGCGCGGCACGGAGAACACGCATGCGAATACTGCTCGTCGAAGACGACCCGATGATCGGCGAGGCCGTCCACGCCGCGCTGAAGGACGCGTCGTACGCCACCGACTGGGTCACCGACGGCGTGCGCGCGTTGACCGCGTTCGCCGCGCAGCCCTACGACCTGGTCCTGCTCGATCTCGGCCTGCCCGGCCGCGACGGGCTCGACGTGCTGGCCGCCATCCGCGCGAAGGACGCCAGCGCGCCGCTGCTGATCGTCACCGCCCGCGACGGGCTCGACGATCGACTGGCAGGCCTCGACGGCGGCGCCGACGACTACATCGTGAAGCCGTTCGAGATGGCCGAGCTGCTCGCGCGGATTCGCGTCGCGATCCGGCGCCGGGCCGGTTCGGCCGCGCCGCTGTTGAGCAACGGCATCGTGTCGCTCGACCCGGCGACGCGCGAGGCCGCCGTCGACGGGAACGCGCCGGTGCCGCTGTCGAATCGCGAGTTCTCGCTGCTGCGCGCGTTGCTGGTGCGCCCGGGCGCGATCCTGTCGCGGCGCGAGCTCGAGGATCGCCTGTACGGCTGGGGCGAGGAAGTCGAAAGCAATGCGGTCGAATTCCTGATCCATTCGCTGCGCCGCAAGCTCGGCAGCACCGTGATCAAGAACGTCAGGGGTGCGGGATGGATGGTTTCAAGAAGCGCCTGAGCGAGTCGATCGGGTTCCGGCTGTCGGTCGCGCTGTCGGCCGCGATCCTGGTCGTCGCGACGGCCGCGGCCGCGTTCGCGTTTTCATCGGCATTCGACGAAGCGCACGAACTGCAGGACGACGTGCTGCGCGAGGTCGCGACGCTGCTCGACCGCGAGCACGCGTCGTCGCTCCATGCCGACGGCACCGGGCCCGCGCGCGAAAGCGACGAGCTGTCGCGCGTGTTCGTGCAGCCGCTCGGCAGTGCACCGCAACCGCAGCCGGGCAGTGACGGCGCGCCGCGGCTCGCGCTGGCACCGACGCTCGCCGACGGGCTGCATACGGTCGATGCCGGCGGCAGCACGTATCGCGTGATGGTCCGGACCTTCGCGAACGGCGAGCGCATCGCGGTCGCGCAGGAAGCCGGCATGCGCGACGATGTCGCACGCGAAAGCGCATGGCGCACCGCGTTGCCGCTGCTGATCCTCGTCCCGATCCTGCTGCTGCTCGTCGCCGATCTCGTGCGCAAGCTGTTCCGCCCGGTGGCCGCGCTGTCCGCGGGCATCGATGCACGCGACGAGCACGACCTGCGCCCGGTGCCGGCCGAGCGCGTGCCGGTCGAGGTGCGGCCGTTCGTCGTCGCGATCAACCGCATGCTGGCGCGCGTCGCGCAGTCGGTCGCCGCGCAGCGCCGCTTCGTCGCCGATGCCGCGCACGAACTGCGCTCGCCGCTCACGGCGATGTCGCTGCAGGCCGAGCGCCTCGCCGAGGCCGACCTGCCGGACGATGCGCGCGCACGGCTCGCCGCGCTGCGCGGCGGGCTCGACCGCAGCCGCCACCTGATCGGGCAGCTGCTCGCGCTCGCGCGGGCGCAAAGCGCGCCGGCCGCGCCGCCCGGTGACGTGTCCGTCCATGCGATCTATCGACGCGTGCTGGAAGACCTGATGCCGCTCGCCGACGCGAAAACCCTCGACATCGGCATCGAGGACGGCCCGGACACGCACGTGCCCGTCGACGAGCTCGAACTCGTGTCGCTCGTGATGAACCTGGTCGACAACGCCATCCGCTACACGCCGCCGGGCGGACGCGTGGATCTGTCGACGCAACGCACGGACACGCACGTGTGCGTGACGATCGCCGACACCGGGCCGGGCATCGCGCCGCACGAACGCGAACGTGTGTTCGACCCGTTCTACCGGGTGCCCGGCAACGCGCAGATCGGCTCCGGGCTCGGCCTGTCGATCGTGAAGATCGTCGCGGACCGGATGGGTGCCGACATTGCGCTCGCCTATGCGGATGAAACGGAAGCGCGCGGGTTGCGCATCTCGGTGCGCATTCCGCTCGTGCGGCCGCCTCGCGCGGCGCAGCCCGACAGCCGGGCCGATACCGCGGCGCAACACGCACGACGCGACGCAGGCCGCGCCTGAGCGTCAGCCGCCGATCGTCCCGCGATCGATCTTGCGCGACAGGATGATCGACGTCGTCGTGCGTTCGACGCCTTCGAGCGTGCCGATCTGGTCGAGCAGGTCGTTGAGCCGTTCGGGCGAATCGGCGCGCAGCCACGCGACGTAGTCGTACTCGCCGCTCACCGCGCACAGCAGCTGCACCTCGGGCATCCGGTCGAGCTTGCGCAACACGTCCTTGCCGAACTTCGGCGTGAGGATGATGCCGACATACGCGTAGATGCTTGCATCGAGCACGTCCTGCCCGAGCCGAACGCTGTAGCCGGCAATCACGTTGGTGCGTTCGAGCCGCGCGATGCGGGCGACGACCGTCGTGCGCGCGACGTCGAGCTGACGCGCGAGATCCGCGACGCTGGCGCGCGCATCGGCCTGCAGCAGCGCGACCAGTTGCCGGTCGAGATCGTCGAGTTGGTCGAGGCGGGGTGGACGCATGAGGCTGGGCCGGGGCACGACGCGCCGGTTGAGTGGAAGGTGACGCGATGATAGCGCCGAACGCCGGCCCGCCCAAACGCCGTCGGCCGGACCCGCGTCGGACCTTTCAATTTCGATTCGTATCGGATGTAAGCAAGTGTCGCATTCACTGCTGCGCTGCACGCAACGTGCTACTAATACCGTGCGACGCGAGAAGCGCGCTTGCGGCAGTTGCCGCCGCGCCCGCTCGCAAGACACCACCCCGGAGAGCCAACCATGAAGAAAATCTCGCTCACCCTCGCTACGCTCGCCGTTGCAGCCAGCGCGTTCGCGCAGACCCCGGCGCAGCCGCAAGCGCCCGCCCAGGCCCCCGCAACGACGGCCGCGGCGTCGGCCCCGAGCGCCGAGCAGCGCGCGGCACGCCATGAAGCGCGCGTCGAGCAGCGCATCAAGTATCTGCACGACCAGTTGAAGATCACGTCGGCGCAGGAACCGCAGTGGAAGACGTTCGCGGACACGATGCGCGACAACGGCGACACGATGGGCCGCCTCTATCGCGAACGGATGGCGAAGCACGACGTCTCCGCGCTCGACGACATGAAGCAGTACGCGGAACTGTCGCAGGCGAACGCCGACGGCGCGAAGAAGCTCGCCGACGCCTTCGCACCGCTCTACGAGAGCTTCCCGGCCGACCAGAAGGCGCTCGCCGACACGACGTTCCGCAGCTGGCTGCACCACGGCGGCGAGCACCGCGGCAAGGGCAAGACGAAGGGCACCGATGGCAAGGCGGCAGCCGCGCCGGCCGCCAGCGCCCCCGCGCAGCCCTGACGCCCGCCCTGCCGGCGCCGTACCGCCCGTCCGGGCCGAACGGCGCCGCGCCAGGCGACCGGCGCGTCACACGGCGCGCCGAATTCGGGATAAGCTCCCCGCTTTTACAGCTTTCCCGCCCTTTCCCGTCATGCTCGAACTCAAGCACCTCGACCTGCGCACCGATCCGCAGGCCCGTCGCGTCGTCAAGGACGAAACCGTCGCCGTTGCCTTCGCGGAGGCCGACGGCGAACTGATGAGCCTCGAAGGCCCGAACCGCTATGTGGCGGGCGACGCGCTGATCACGGGCTCGACCGGCGACCGCTGGGTCGTGTCGCGCGCGCGCTTCGACGCCAAATACCTGCCCGCCGATCCGGCACTCGCACACGGCGCACCGGGCGCCTACCGGAACCGGCCGGCCGTCGTGCTCGCCCGCCGGATGGACGAGCCGTTCACGATCGCCCGCTCGGAAAACGGCGACACGCTGCGTGGCGTGGCCGGCGACTGGGTGATGCAGTACGCGCCCGGCGACTACGGTGTCGTGCAGGCGCAGCGCTTCGCGCAGGTCTACCGCGACGCGTAATGCAGCGCGCCGGCATGGCGCCGGCGCGAACGGTCACGCAAAGTCTTCGTCGAGTACGAGTTCCGCGTCGCGCTCGACGGCCTCGCCGGCCGCGTGACGCTCCTCGAGCGATCCGAGCATCGCTTCCGTATACGCATGCAGCACCGCATGGCTGCGCGCCCGCTGCATCGGCTTGAGCGCCAGGTAGCGCGCGAGCGCGGCCGGCACGATGCGGATATCGAGCGTCATCCGCTTCGGCGCCGAGCCGAAACGCATCGCGAGCCACTGCACGGACAGGAACCGCCCGCGTGCGTCGCTGCTTTCGGCGAAACGCGTCTGCTCCGGAAAGAGATCGCAGATCACGCGTGCGAGCGCGTCGAATTCCGCGCTCTGGCATTCGATCAGATAGTCATCCATCCCGTCTCTCCCGTCAGGCTGCCGCTTGCGACGGCCGGCATGCCTTCACCAGCACGACGACCAGGATCGCGGCGAGCACGAAATACGCGGCCTCGACCCCGCCGGCCGGCAGCACGCGCACCTGGTACAGCAACGCCGGCGCGGCCGCGAGCGCATGCAGCACGATCGCGAGCGGCAACACGCCCGCGCGGCCGGCGCGCACGCCACGCCAGACCAGCACCGACAGTGCAAGCTGCAGCACGAATGCCGTGCAGCGTTCGAGCAGCAACAGCAGCATCGACTGCGCCGACAGCGTCGCAAGCATCACGTGCAGGCGCACGACGGTATCGCCCGGCAGGTCGGCGAGTTGTGCTTCGAGCTGGCCGCGGCTCGCGAGCCACGCGAGATACGACCACTGGCCCCACACGAGTACGCCGACGAACCATGCTTCGGCGCCACCGTGACCGATCCCGTAGCCGATTCCGCGACTGTCGCCGGCCGACGACGGGCCATAGCGGCGATTCAGGAAACGCATCCCGAGATAGCGGCCGACTTCCTCGAACACGGCGGTCGCGAGCGCGCTGTACGCGACGAACGCGAGCGGCTGCGTGAGCCAGCCATCCGGCGGCGTCTGGCTCAGCACGAGCCCGTGGAACGCGCGTTCGAGGATCATCGCGAACAGCGTGAAGACGGCCACGCCGACGATCGTGTCGCGGCGGTTCAACGCCAGCGGCTTGCGCAGGATGCGGTAGAGGACGAGCGGCAGGAGCGCGATGATCAGCGTGGCGGCGATCAGCACCGCCAGCGTGACGGGAGCGACAGTCATGTATTTCCTTGTTCGGGGCAGCGCACCTGACGCGCTGCGTGCCCCGAATGATACTCAGCTTGCGGTCGACGCGCGCGCAACCAGCTCGCCCGGCAACAGCGAGACGCGTACGTCACCCGCCGCGCCGTCGATCCGCTCGTGCACGAATTCGACGGCCTTGTAGCCGATTTCGTAGGTCGGCTGGCGGATCGTCGTGATCCCGATCAGCTCGGCCCATTCCGGATCGTCGATCGACAGCAGCGCCGCCCGCTGCTGCCATGCGGTGCCGAAACGCGCGCGCAGGTGGCGCGCGATCGCGAGTGCGACCGGCGCGTTCGCGGCGAACAGCGCCGCGCGCACGCCGCGCCGTGCCGCGTCGTCGATGCGGGCATCGATGTCGGCCAGCGCCGCCGTGACCGCGTCGGGTTCGTTCAGGTCGAGCACGACCGTCGACGGCACCGTCAGCCCGCGCGCCGCCAGTGCCGTGCGGAACGCGGCCTCGCGCAGGCGCCGCGAGCTGACGCGCTCGAACGGCTGCACGACGAAATGGATCGCGTCGAAACCGTGTTCGACCAGGTGCGCGAGGGCCGTCTCGATCGCGTCGGCGTTGTCGAGGCCGATCAGGTCGGCCTCGAAGCCTTCGACCGTGCGGTCGACGAGCACGGCCGGGATGCCGGCGCCGCGCAGCGGGCGCAGCACGTCCTCGTCGGCGCCGAGCGCATTGACGATCAGCCCTTCGACGCGGTAGGTCGTGAGCAGCTGCAGGAAGCGGCGCTCCATCTCGACTTCATTCGCCGCGTGGCAGATCAGCGGCATGTAGCCGAGCGCGTGGCATGCGGCCTCGACGCCCTGCAGCACTTCGACGGTATAGGGATTGGTCAGGTCGGCCGCGAGCATGCCGAGCAAGCGGTTGCGGCCGCGCTTGAGCCCGCGCGCCATCTGGTTCGGCCGGTAGTTGAGCCGCGCGATCGCCGCTTCGATCCGCTGGCGCAGATCGGTGGACAGCACGTGCGTCTCGCCGTTCAGGTAGCGCGACACACTGGTCTTGCCCGTGCCGGCCTCGCGCGCGACGTCGCTGATCGTCGCCGGACGCGTCGTGATTGGTTGCGAATCGGTCACTGTCGTGCCTCGCGACGTACGATCCGCGCCGCTTCGTGAGCAGACGGACCTTTGTTGTTGGAAACGTAAGCCACCCGGTGGAATCTCCCTGTCGGTCAGCGTTAGCGCTTTAGCGCTTACGCTGGTCCCATGCTTCGCGGTCGATCAGCGTCTGCCCTTCAGCACCGGCGCGTCGGCACCCGCCCCGGTCACCTGCAACAGCAGTCGGCCGCACCGGACTGGCGCGGATACCCGTCGCGGGACGCCGCCGGCAGCATTGCCGGGCCGTCGATGCGACGCGCGGGGATCATAACGCAGCCAGCCCTCCAGCACCAAGACCGTCGACTCTAACGAAGCCGGCGCCCCGCTGGCCGGAGGTCGGCCGGGGGGCGCCCCGCTACCGCCGCGGCTCAAGCGCGCGCGAGCGCATCCGGATTGACGAGATTCGTGCGCAGCGTGCCGGCCAGCGCGCCGACCAGGTTTTCCGCGGCGCAACGCGCCATCGCGTGGCGCGTCTCGTGCGTCGCCGAGCCGATATGCGGCAGCGCGACGACGTTCTTCATCTGCAGCAGCGGCGAATCCGCCGCCAGCGGCTCCTTCTCGAACACGTCGAGCCCCGCGCCGCGGATCGTGCCCGCGCGCAGCGCATCGATCAGCGCGGCTTCGTCGACCACCGGCCCGCGCGACGCGTTGATCAGGATCGCACCGCGCTTCATCTTCGCGAATTCGGCCGCACCGATCAGGTGGTGCGTTTCCGGCGACAGCGGCACCTGCAGGCACACGAAATCCGATTGCGCGAGCAGTTCGTCGAGCGTCACGCGCCGCGCGCCGTACTGCGTCTCGGCTTCCGCGTGCGCGGAGCGGTTCGCGTACAGCACCTGCATCCGGAAGCCGAGCGCCGCGCGGCGCGCGACCGCGCCGCCGATCCGCCCGAGCCCGACGATGCCGAGCGTCTTGCCCTGCACGTCGGTGCCGTACAGGTCGGGGCCGATGCTGTGATGCCAGTGGCCGGCCTTCACCCACTCGGCCAGCTCGACCACGCGTCGCGCGGACGCGAGGATCAGCGAGAACACCGTATCGGCGGTCGACTCGGTCAGCACGTCCGGCGTATGCGCGAGCACGATCCCGCGCCGCGTGAGATCCGCGACGTCGAAGTTGTCGTAGCCCACCGAGATCGTCGACCACGCCTTCAGCCGCGGCGCGCGGTCGAGCATCTGCGGCGTGACCTTCAGGCTCGCGCCGATCGCGCCGTCCGCGTCGCCGAGCGCATCGGCAAGGGCGGCGGCGCCGTCGGCCTGCACGACGTCCGCATGCTCGCGCAGGTACGCGAGGACGTCATCGGGCAGCGGCTTGTACGCGACGATACGGGGCTTCATCGGATTCATTTTCCTTGCAGCGGCGTCGCGAGCGGATGCGCATCGCGCGCCTGGGGTTTGACGGACAGCGTGAGGATCACCGCGGCGACGAGCGCGGCGCTCATGAACGCATACGACGCGACGGGCGAGCCGGTCGCCCCGTTCAGGTAGCCGACGAAGTACGAGCCCACGAACGAGCCGAGCGCGCCCATGCTGTTGATCAGCGCCATGGCGCCGCCGGCGACGTTCTTCGGCAGCAGTTCCGGCACGATCGCGAAGAACGGGCCGTACGGCGCGTACATCGCGGCGCCGGCCACGACCAGCAGCGCATACGAGATCCAGAAGTGCGACGAGCCGAGTGCGTACGATGCGGCGAACGCAGCCGCGCCGATCAGCAGGAACGGCCACACGAAACCGCGGCGGGAGCCGACCTTGTCGGACGCCCACGATGCGGCAATCATCGCGATCGTCGCGGCGAGATACGGCAGCGCCGACAACCAGCCGGTCGCGACCATCCCGAGGTCGGAGCCGTTCTTGACGATCGACGGCAGCCACAGCACGAAGCCGTACACGCCGATGCTCCAGCAGAAATACTGTGCGCACAGCTTGATCACGGCCGGCGAGCGGAATGCTTCGCCGTAGTTGCGCACGGGCTTGATCGCTGCCTGCTCGGCCGCGAGTGCGGCGTCGAGGTCACGCTTTTCCTGCGCGTTGAGCCACGGCGAATCGGCCGGCTTGTCCTGCACGAGGAACCACCAGCACACGGCCCAGAGCACAGCCGGCACGCCTTCGGCGATGAACATGTGGCGCCAGCCGAATTCGTGCACGAGATAGCCCGACACGATCGACATCCACAGCACCGTGACCGGGTTGCCGAGGATCAGGAACGTGTTCGCGCGCGAGCGTTCGTTCTTCGTGAACCAGTTGCTGATGTAGATCAGCATCGCCGGCATCACGGCCGCCTCGACGACGCCGAGCACGAAGCGGATCGCCATCAGCGACGGGATGTTGCTGACCACGCCCGTGAGCGCCGCGCACGCGCCCCACAGGATGAGGCTGACGAACACGAGCTTCTTCACGCTGCGGCGTTCCGCGTAGATCGCGCCGGGAATCTGGAAGAAGAAGTAGCCGAGGAAGAACAGCGCGCCGATCAGCGACGACAGGCCCTTGCTGATCCCGAGGTCCTGGTTGATGCCGGCCGCGGCCGCGAACCCGTAGTTCGCGCGGTCGAGGTAGGCGAGGCTGTACGTGATGAAGACGATCGGCATGATCGTCCACCAGCGGCGGGCAGCGAGAGAGTTGGCCATCAGAATGTCTCCTGTGTCGGCCGGAGTTAGCGCTTTAGCGCTTACTCCGGCCCCATGCTTCGCGGTCGATCAGAGTTAGCGCTTTAGCGCTTACGCTGATCCCATGCTTCGCGGTCGGCCGGAGTTAGCGCTTTAGCGCTTATTCCGGCCCCATGCTTCGCGGTCGATCAGCGTTAGCGCTTTAGCGCTTACGCTGATCCCGTACCATGCCGTGCGCATGCACGACGAAATGAGTCCGCGGATTGTGCCGTGTCCGGCCTCTCATTGCGCGGTGAAGGTTTCCTCTAGGCGATCAGCGCCATTGCTGACGTTTTCGAATCGATCGAGCGCGGCGCGGGTCGGCAGTCCTTCCGAGTCGCCGATCACCTGGATCGCGAGCGCACCGATCCGGTTGCCGCGCGCCACCGCGTGCTCGATCGTCCTGCCCTCCAGCAACGCGCTGACCACGCCGACTGCGAAGCCGTCGCCGGCGCCGACCGTATCGACGACGTTCTGCACGCGCTCGCCCACCACGGTTCCGTCGCGGCCGTCGGCCGTCCGGTAGTACGCACCTTCCGCACCGAGCTTGATCACGACACCGCGCGCGCCCTGTGCAAGATAGAAGCCCGCGATGTCGGCCGGCGTGTCGTGCCCGGTCAGTTGCCGCCCTTCGGCGATGCCCGGCAGCACCCAGTCCGCGAGCGACGCGAGCGCGTTCAGCGTCTTCGCCATCACGTCGGCCGACGGCCACAGCGTCGGGCGCAGGTTCGGGTCGAACGAGATCGTCTTGCCGGCCGCGCGCATTTCGCGCGCGAGCTTGAACGCGAGTTCGCACGACGTCGCGGAGATCGCCGGCGCGACGCCCGTCAGGTGCAGGTGGCGCGCGCCGAGCACGTAGTCGGCCACGTAGTCGTCGCACGACAGGTGGCTCGCGGCCGAGCCCTTGCGGAAATATTCGACAGTCGGGTCGCTGCCGTCGTCGTTGCGCGACTTGAGCTGGAAACCGGTCGGGTAACGCGGATCGACGGTCACGCACGACGCGTCGATGCCCTCGCGCGCCAGCGTGTCGAGCACGTAGCCGCCGAACGAATCGCGGCCGACACGGCTCATCCAGCCGACCCGGAAGCCGAGCCGCGACAGGCCGATCGCGACGTTCAGGTCGGCGCCCGCGACCCGCTTCGTGAACTGCGTCGCATGCGCGAGATGGCCGGGCTCGGTCGCGACGAACATCGCCATCGCTTCGCCGTAGGTCACGACATCGAGTGCTGCTTTCATGAATGTACTCTCCAGGATCGTTCCGCCGTCACGCCGTGGCGAGCCACGCAACGCGCCGGCATGCATCGCCCGCCAGGTCGGACGCGTCGAACGGGAACTCGATGCCGCGCGGCGCGTGCTGCGGCAGCACCGCGAGCACGCCGGTCACGAGCGGATCGTTCGGGGCCGGCGCGGTGGCGAAGCGGCGCGCGCCCTCGCCCGCGACTGCCTTGCAGTGAATGTATTCCACATGCGGCGCGAGCACTTGCGCGCAATCAAGCGGCGCTTCGCCCGGCCACTGCCAGTTGCCGATGTCGAAGGTCATCCCGAGCGCATCGGGCACGCCCGCCGCGGCCAGTGCGTCGAACAGCCCGCGGAACTGCGCAAGCGCGCCGCCGACCGGAAGCTGGCCGTTCTCGACCACCACGCGGGCCCGCGCGCCGCGCGACAGCGCGACGATCTCGGCTGCGTGCGCATCGCCGGCGAAGCCGCCGAGCTGGAATTTCACGAAGCGCGCGCCGAGCGCGTCGGCTTCGACGAGCGCGCTGCGCAATGCGTCCGCATCGAGCGCGCCCGTTTCCGTGTACAGGTTGGCCGGCGTCGAGAACACCGACCACAGTCCGTGGCCGGCCAGTTGCGCGCCGAGCGCGGCCAGCGCGCCAGGCGCGGCCGCCTCTTCCGACGCGAACAGTTCACGCCGCACCTCGAAGCCGGTCGCGCCGGCTGCCGCCGCGGTCGCGATGAATGCGCTGTGGCCCTCCTGACGCACGCGGTCCATCCCGAATGCGCTCGCCACGATCACGATGTCTGTCATGTTGCCCTTTTTCACCGGAATGGAACCGGTTCCATTTGCTTGAGACGGATGGTGCGCTTCGCTCCGGGCCCACGCCATAGAGGAAATCCCTAAGACGGTGCACGGCGCGAACGCGCGCCCGACGGCGCGCAACGCACGTTCCCGGGCCGGGTTCGTTCGCTCAGGCGCTGTCGTGCGCGAGGCTCATTTCGAGGAATTGGGCGGCGACCCGCGACGGCGCACCGCCGTGCGGCACGAGGATGGAAAAGTGACGGATGAGCGGCTTGGGCGCGAGCGAGCGCAGGACGAGCGCGGCATCGTCGTGACGCAGCGACATCGCCGATACGAACCCGACGCCCATCCCGGCCCGCACGGCTTCCTTCACGGCCTCGACGCCCGCGATCTCGAACGCGACGCGCATCGGCGCCGCGCCTTGCGCGAACGCGCGCTCGACGAGTTGCCGCACGGCGGAACCCGCCTCGCGCAGCACGAGCGGGTGGGCGGCCAGCGCGTCGAGCGTGACCCCCGACGCGTATTCGGGCGCCGCCAGCGGATGACCGGTCGGCACGATCGCCACGATCTCGTCCTCGCGCCACGCGTGCACCGCGGTGCCAGGCGGCAGTGCCTCGCCGGGCGGCCCTTCGATCATCGCGATATCGAGCGACGGCAGCGCCGCGACCACGTCGGCCGTGTTGCCGCTCATCGTCTGGATCGCCACGCGCGGCGCGCGCGGCTGGAACGCCGCGATCAGGTACGGCAACAGGTAACTCGCGGGCGTCGTGCTCGCGCCGATGCGCAGCGTGCCGGCCTCGAGGCCGCGTACCGCGTCACGAAACGCCCGCGCCTGCGCGAAGGTGTCGCGCTGCGCCTTCGCGTACTGCGCGAGCTGCTCGCCGACCGGGGTCAGGCGGATGCCGCGGCCTTCGCGCTGGTACAGCGGCTCGCCGAATTCATCCTGCAGCAGCCGCAACTGGCCCGACACGGCCGGCTGCGACAGATGCAGCGCCACGGCGGCGTGGCTGATGTTCAGGTGCTCGGCGACGGCGGCGAACGTTATCAGTTGATCCGGGGTCATGGGGATAAATTATCGGCTTTCCGGATAGTTTATGTCACAAATCACAATTTTTCATATCGATATAACGAAATTAGGATTACAGCATCGCCACACGCTCCATCACGGTGCTTCCATGTCCACTGCTCCGACTCCCCATCTCAGCCCCGCCGCGCCGTCGATGCGCGGCCAGTTGAACGGCGTGCTGTTCGTCGCGCTGTTCGCCGCCGCCGTCACGAGCCTGTCCCAGCTTCCCGCGATCGCGGGGCTCGGCCTGTCGCCGCTGATCGTCGGCATCGTCGCAGGCGCGTTGTACGGCAACGCGCTGCGCGACGGCATGCCGGCCAGCTGGGCGGCCGGCGTCAATTTCTCCGCGCGCAAGCTGCTGCGCATCGCGGTCGCGTTCTTCGGGTTGCGCGTGAGCCTGCAGGAAATCGCGCAGGTCGGGCTGCCGGGCCTGACGGTGTCGGTGCTGGTCGTCGTCAGCACGCTCGTGATCGGCACCTGGGCCGGCATGAAGATCATGAAGCTCGACCGCGATTCCGCGCTGCTGACCGCCGCCGGCAGCGCGATCTGCGGCGCGGCCGCCGTGCTCGCGTTCGAATCGACGCTGCAGTCGAAGCCGCACCAGAGCGCGATGGCCGTGGGCAGCGTCGTGCTGTTCGGCACGCTGTCGATGTTCCTGTACCCGATCGCGTATCACGCCGGGCTGCTGAACCTCGATCCGGCCGGCCTCGGCCTGTTCTTCGGCGGCACGATCCACGAGGTCGCGCAGGTGGTCGGCGCGGCGAGTGACATCAGCCCGCAGGTCGCGCACATCGCGACGATCGTCAAGATGACCCGCGTGATGCTGCTGGTGCCGGTGCTGCTGGTGCTCGGCGGGTGGCTGGCCCGCTCGGCACGCGCCACTGCCGGCGGCGCGCACGGCAAGCGGAAGGTGGCCGTGCCCTGGTTCGCACTCGGCTTCCTCGGCTTCGTGATCGTCAACTCGCTGAACGTGCTGCCCGCCGACGTCACGCACACGCTGAACGTGCTCGACACCTTCGCGCTGACGATGGCCATGACCGCGCTCGGCATCGAAACCCGCGTCGCGCAGATCCGCGCAGCCGGCCCCCGGGCACTGATGACCGGCCTGATCCTGTATGTGTGGCTGATCGCCGGCGGCTACGGGATCACCTGGGCCGTGCAGCACTGGCTTGGCTGAGTTGCCCGCCCGTGACACTTCGCACGCCGCGCCCGACGGGAAGGTCCCGCGGGCGCGGCGCAGTGCTATGCTTCGCGTCGTTTTCCATCGCCCTCTTTCAGCCGTGCTCTCGTTCCTGCTGAAGCTGCGCACTCGCGCCCAAACGCTGTTCCGCCTGTCGGACGCCCATACGATGCTGATCTGGTCGGCCATCGTCGGCGTCGGCGGCGCCTTTGCCACGATGGCGTTCCGCGAAGGCATCGACCTGATGCAGCACCTGATCTCCGGGCAAAGCGGCAGCTTCGTGCAGATGGCCAAGCGCCTGCCGTGGTACGTGCGGTTCTGGATGCCGGCCGCGGGCGGCTTCCTCGCCGGCTGCGTGCTGCTGCTCGCGACCCGCGGCGCCAAGCAGGCCGCCAAGACCGACTACATGGAATCGGTCGCGCTCGGCAACGGCATCGTGCCGGTCCGCCAGAGCCTGTGGCGCAGCGTGTCGTCGCTGCTGACGATCGGCAGCGGCGGCTCGATCGGCCGCGAAGGCCCGATGGTGCAGCTCGCGGCGCTCGCCGCGTCGCTGGTCGGCCGCTTCGTGCACTTCGACCCGCCGCGCCTGCGCCTGCTGGTCGCCTGCGGGGCGGCAGCCGGCATCACGTCCGCGTACAACGCGCCGATCGCCGGCGCCTTCTTCGTGTCGGAGATCGTGCTCGGCGGCATCGCCATGGAAAGTCTCGGGCCGATGATCGTCTCGTCGGTCGTCGCGAACATCGTGATGCGCGAATTCGCCGGCTACCGGCCGCCGTACGAGATGCCGGTGTTTCCGGCCGTCACCGGCCCCGAAGTGCTGCTGTTCGTCGTGCTCGGCGCGCTGTGCGGCGTGCTCGCGCCGCAGTTCCTGCACCTGCTCGATGCGTCGAAGAACCGGTTCAAGCGGCTGCCCGTGCCGCTGCCCGTGCGGCTCGCGCTCGGCGGCCTCGTCGTCGGCGTGATCTCGGTCTGGGTGCCGGACGTGTGGGGCAACGGCTACAGCGTGGTGAACCTCATCCTCCATTCGCCGTGGACCTGGCAGGCACTCGTCGCGGTGCTCGTGTTCAAGGTGATCGCGACCTCCGCCACCGTCGGCTCCGGCGCGATCGGCGGGGTGTTCACGCCGACGCTGTTCGTCGGCGCGGTGTTCGGCTCGCTGTTCGGACTCGCGATGCAAGCCGTGTGGCCCGGCCACACGTCGGCGTACTTCGCATACGCGATCGTCGGGATGGGCGCGTTCCTGACGGGCGCCACGCAGGCGCCGCTGATGGCGATCCTGATGATCTTCGAGATGACGCTCAGCTACCAGGTCGTGCTGCCGCTGCTGGTGTCCTGCGTGTTCGCGTACTTCGTCGCGCGCGCGACCGGCACGACGTCGATGTACGAGATCACGCTGCACCACCACCAGGATGCCGAGGAACGCAGCCGGATCCGCACCACGCAGATGCGCGAGCTGATCCAGCCCGCGCAGACGGTCGTGCCGCTCACCGCGAGCGTCGCCGACATGACGCGCGTGTTCCTCGAATATCCGGTGAAGTATCTGTACGTGACCGACGACGCCGGGCGCTTTCGCGGCGCGGTCGCGCTGAAGGACATCACGTCGGACCTGCTCGACAAGCGCGACACGGCCGACAAGACGGCCGCGCACTATGTGCACACGCCGTTTCCGCTGCTCACGCCCGACATGCCGCTCGCCACCGCGCTCGAACGGTTCATGGCGTTCCAGGGCGAACGCCTGCCGGTGATCGAAAGCGAAGCCGAGCCGACGCTCGCCGGGGTCGTCTACAAGACGTCGCTGCTCGATGCGTACCGGCGGATGACCGGCGAGCGCTGACCGGGCGGTTCGTCGCCGGCAGCGTGACGAAGGCGGCCCGAGGCCGGAGCCCGCTCAGTCCGGCGCGCGCCCAAGCACCACGCGCGCGAAGAACCCCGCCAGCACCGACTCGGCCACCTCGGCCGACACGTGCTGCGGATCGGCCGAGTAGTACGACTGCACGCCGTCGCACAGGCACATCAGCCCGAACGCCAGCGTCTCCGCCGGCAGCAGCAGCGGCGTGCCCGCACGCTCGGAGAAGCGCCGGATGAACTCGGCCATCTGCAGGCGCTTGCCATGCAGGAACTGGTTGAACCGAACGCGGAATTTCGCGTCGCGCGCGGCCTGCAGCTTCGCCTCGCCCCACAGCAGCGAATACTCGTCGTCCTGAAACAGCGTCCGGTAATACGCGAGCGACATCGACTCCATCTGCTCGCGCGTGCCGCCCCCGTCGAAGATCGCCTGGAAGTCGGCCTGCACCTCCGCGTGATTGCGCTCCAGCAATGCCAGCAGCAGGTCGGACTTGCTGCGGAAATTCGAGTAGAACGCGCCGCGCGTATAGCCGGCCGCCGCCGCGATGTCCTCGACGCTCGCGGCGACAAAACCTTTCTTCAGAAAAATACGGTGCGCGGCAATCAGCAGACGTTCGCGCGTCTGGTCCCTGCTCTGCTCGCGAGTTAAGCGCTGTGGTTTCATGGCGCGCAGTCTAGCACCCTTTACCTTTCGGATTCATCTTTGCATTCAGATACAGGTGTGTATTAGAATTCGCCACAGTTTCTGAAAGATGGTGTCCGCACGCCCGTGCCGGCGCCGCTCGGGGCAAGCGCCCGCCGCGCTTGCCGGCTTCGTTCCGCTCTCGCTCTCACCTCATCTGGGGGTTTCGTGAATCGCTCCGGTTCCCGCGTCGCGCTGCTGGTCGGCGCCGCGCTCGTCGTCGCCGCCTGTCATCCGAAAGAATCCGCGCCGCCCGCCCCGCGCCCCGTCGTCGCGCTGCCCGCCCATGCCGACGACGCTGCCGTCGCCCGCACGCTCCCCGGCGAGATCCAGCCGCGCTACGCCACCCCGCTTTCGTTCCGCATCGCCGGCAAGATCATCGAGCGCAAGGTGCGCCTCGGCGATACGGTCAAGGTCGGCCAGGTCGTCGCGCTGCTCGATCCGTCCGACGTCGAGAAGAACGCCGCGAGCGCGCAGGCGCAACTCGATGCCGCGACGCACAGCCTCGCGTTCGCGAAGCAGCAGCTCGACCGCGATCGCGCGCAGGCGCGCGAAAACCTGATCGCGACCGCGCAGCTCGAGCAGACCGAGAACAGCTACACGTCGGCGCTCGCGCAGCGCGACCAGGCGCAGCAACAGCTCGCGCTCGCGAAGAACCAGCTCCGCTACGCGACGCTCGTCGCCGACCACGCGGGCTATATCACCGCCGAACAGGCCGACACCGGCCAGAACGTGTCGGCCGGCCAGGCCGTCTACCAGCTCGCGTGGTCCGGCGACGTCGACGTCGTCAGCGACGTGCCCGAGGCCGCGCTTGCATCGCTCACGCCGGGCCACGCGGCCACCGTCACGCTGCCGTCGCTGCCGGGCCGCCCGTTCGCCGCGAAGGTGCGCGAAATCGCACCGGCCGCCGATCCGCAAAGCCGCACGTATCGCGTGAAGCTCACGCTCGCCGCACCCGATCCGGCGATCCGGCTCGGGATGACGGCCAGCGTCGCGTTCGACGGCGCACCGGCCGCCGGCGACGCGCAGTCGATCACGCTGCCCGCGACCGCGCTGTTCCACGACGGCCAGCAGCCGGCCGTGTGGGTCGTGCGCACGAAGGACGACACGCTCGAGCTGCGCCGCGTCGACGTCGCGCGCTTCAACGAGCGCACGGTGACGGTGTCGCACGGGCTACAGCCCGGCGAACGCGTCGTGCTGCAGGGCGTGCACACGGTCAGCGCGGGCGAAAAGGTCCGCGCGATCGCGCCGCTGCATCCGGAGGACTTCGCATCGTGAGCGTTTCCTACGAAGAAGGCCGCTTCAACCTGTCGGCGTGGGCGCTGCGCCACCAGGCGCTGGTCGTCTACCTGATCGCGCTCGCGACGCTCGCGGGCATCCTTGCCTACACCCGCCTCGCGCAATCCGAAGACCCGCCGTTCACGTTCCGCGTGATGGTGATCCGCACGTTCTGGCCCGGCGCGACCGCGCGGCAGGTGCAGGAACAGGTCACCGACCGGATCGGCCGCAAGCTGCAGGAAACGCCGGCCATCGACTTCCTGCGCAGCTATTCGCGCCCCGGCGAATCGCTGATCTTCTTCACGATGAAGGATTCGGCGCCCGTGAAGGACGTGCCGGAAACCTGGTACCAGATCCGCAAAAAGGTCGGCGACATCGGCTATACGCTGCCGCCCGGCGTGCAGGGCCCGTTCTTCAACGACGAATTCGGCGACGTCTACACCAACATCTGGACGCTCGAAGGCGACGGCTTCACGCCGGCGCAGCTCCACGATTACGCCGACCAGCTGCGCACCGTGCTGCTGCGCGTGCCGGGTGTCGGCAAGGTCGACTATTTCGGCGACCCCGACCAGCGGATCTTCATCGAGGTCAACAACGCGCAGCTCACGCGCCTCGGCATCTCGCCGCAGCAGCTCGGGCAGGCGATCAACGCGCAAAACGACATCTCGTCGGCCGGCACGCTGACGACCAGCGACGACCGTGTGTTCGTGCGGCCGAGCGGCCAGTTCGACAACGTCGACGCGATCGCCGACACGCTGATCCGCATCAACGGCCGCACGTTCCGGCTCGGCGATCTCGCGACGGTGAAGCGCGGCTACGACGATCCGGCCGTCACGCAGATGCGCGCCGGCGGCAAGGCGGTGCTCGGCATCGGCGTCACGATGCAGCCGGGCGGCGACGTGATCCGGCTCGGCAAGGCGCTCGACGCCGAATCGAAGGACCTGCAGGCGCAACTGCCGGCCGGCCTCAAGCTGACGCTGGTATCGAGCATGCCGCATGCGGTCGCGCATTCGGTCGACGACTTCCTCGAAGCCGTCGCGGAAGCCGTCGCGATCGTGCTGGTGGTGAGCCTCGTGTCGCTCGGCCTGCGCACCGGGATGGTGGTCGTGATCTCGATTCCCGTGGTGCTCGCGGTCACCGCTCTCTTCATGTACCTGTTCGACATCGGGCTGCACAAGGTGTCGCTCGGCACGCTCGTGCTCGCGCTCGGGCTGCTCGTCGACGACGCGATCATCGCGGTCGAGATGATGGCCGTGAAGCTCGAACAGGGCTACACCCGCGCCCGCGCCGCCGCATTCGCCTATACGAGCACCGCGTTCCCGATGCTGACGGGCACGCTCGTCACCGTGTCGGGCTTCCTGCCGATCGCGCTCGCGAAATCGAGCACCGGCGAATACACGCGCTCGATCTTCGAGGTGTCTGCGATCGCACTGATCGCGTCGTGGTTCGCGGCGGTCGTGCTGATCCCGCTGCTCGGCTTCCACCTGCTGCCCGAGCGCAAGCGGCAAGCGCATGAAGCGCACCTGCCCGACGACCACGAGCACGACATCTACGACACGCGTTTCTACCGGCGTCTGCGCGGCTGGATCGACTGGTGCATCGAACGGCGCTTCGTCGTGCTGTTGATCACGGGCGCGCTGTTCGTCGTCGCGCTGATGGGCTTCACGCTCGTGCCGCAGCAGTTCTTCCCGAGCTCCGATCGCCCCGAGCTGCTGGTCGACCTGCGGCTGCCCGAAGGCGCGTCGTTCGCGGCGACGCTGCGCGAGACCGAACGGCTCGAGAAAGTGATCGACAAGCGCCCCGAGATCGATCATTCGGTGAACTTCGTCGGCAGCGGCGCGCCGCGCTTCTACCTGCCGCTCGACCAGCAGCTTCAGTTGCCGAACTTCGCGCAGTTCGTGATCACCGCGAAATCGGTGAAGGACCGCGAAAAGCTCGCGACCTGGCTCGAAACCACGTTGCGCGAGCAGTTCCCGGCCGTGCGCTCGCGGCTGTCGCGGCTCGAGAACGGCCCGCCGGTCGGCTATCCGGTGCAGTTCCGCGTGAGCGGCGACAGCATCGCGACGGTCCGCTCGATCGCGGAGAAGGTCGCGGCGACGATGCGCGGCGACGCACGCACCGTCAACGTGCAGTTCGACTGGGACGAGCCGGCCGAGCGCTCGGTGCGCTTCGAGATCGACCAGAAGAAGGCGCGCGAGCTGAACGTCACGTCGCAGGACGTGTCGAGCTTCCTCGCGATGACGCTGTCTGGCACGACCGTCACGCAGTACCGCGAGCGCGACAAGCTGATCGCGGTCGACCTGCGCGCGCCGCGGGCCGATCGTGTCGATCCGGGCAAGCTCGCCGGCCTCGCGCTGCCGACCCCGAACGGCCCCGTGCCGCTCGGCTCGCTCGGCCGCTTCAAGCCGACGCTCGAATACGGCGTCGTGTGGGAGCGCGACCGCCAGCCGACCATCACCGTGCAGTCGGACGTGCGCGCCGGCGCGCAGGGCATCGACGTCACCCATGCGGTCGACGCGAAGCTGAACACGTTGCGCGCGCAACTGCCGGTCGGCTATCAGATCAACATCGGCGGCTCGGTCGAAGAAAGCGCGAAGGCGCAGAAGTCGATCAATGCGCAGATGCCGCTGATGGCGATCGCCGTGTTCACGCTGCTGATGATCCAGCTGCAGAGCTTCTCGCGCGTGCTGATGGTCGTGCTGACCGCGCCGCTCGGGCTGATCGGCGTGGTCGCGACGCTGCTGCTGTTCGGCCAGCCGTTCGGCTTCGTCGCGATGCTCGGCGTGATCGCGATGTTCGGGATCATCATGCGCAACTCGGTGATCCTCGTCGACCAGATCGAGCAGGACATCGCGGTCGGCCACCGCCGCATCGACGCGATCATCGGCGCGACCGTGCGGCGCTTCCGCCCGATCACGCTGACGGCCGCGGCCGCCGTGCTCGCGCTGATCCCGCTGCTGCGCTCGAACTTCTTCGGGCCGATGGCGACCGCGCTGATGGGCGGCATAACGAGCGCGACCGTGCTGACGCTGTTCTACCTGCCCGCGCTGTATGCGACGTGGTTCCGCGTGAAGCACGACGAACGCGACCCGCATGACGGCCCGCCGCCTGGCGGCACGCCTGCCGCGCCGTCGGGAGTCTGACCATGGATCGATCGATGAACCTGAAAACACACGCCGTGCGGGCACTCGCGGTGGCGGGCCTCGCCGGCCCGCTCGCGGGCTGCGCCTGGTTCGCGCCGAGCGGCGAGCCGCCCGCGATGCCGTCGCCCGCGCACTATGGCGCCACGCCGCAAGTCCAGCAGACCGTGTCCGCGCAAGGCGTCACGCAGCAGTTCGAGGTCGGCGCGCAACCGGTGCCCGACTGGTGGAAACAGTACCGCTCCGACGCGCTGAACGCGCTCGTCGACGAAGGGCTGCGCAACAGCCCGACGTTGAGCGCGGCATCCCACTCGCTCGATGCCGCGCGCGAACAGTTGCGCGGGCAGATCGGCAGCTCGATGCTGCCGTCGATCGACGCGGGCGGCCAGGCCACGCGCCAGCGTGCGCTCGGCGTGCCGATTCCCGCGCTCGGCGCGCCAACGCTGCTGTACGACACGTTCGTCGGGCAGCTGCAGGCGAGCTACACGATCGACCTGTTCGGCGCGTCGCGTTTCGCGAACCGCGCGCTGGCGCGCCGCGTCGACGTCAGCGCGTTCCAGCTCGAATCCGCACGGCGCGCGCTGGCCGCGAACATCGTCACCGCGTCGATCACGGTGTCGGTGCTGAATGCGCAGATCAACACGACCGAGCGGCTGGTCGCGCTCGCCAACGACCAGGCGCACGATGCCGAACGCCGCTACGCGCTTGGTTCCACCTCGCGCAGCGACGCGCTGAACGCGCGGCAAAGCGCCGACACGTTCGCGGCGAGCCTGCCCGCGCTGCGCCAGCAGCGCGACTCGGCGCGCCATGCGCTCGCGGTGCTGGTCGGCCGCACGCCTGACCAGCCGCCGGCCGATCTCACGCTCGCCGACCTGCACCTGCCCGAGCAGGTGCCCGTCGTCGTGCCGTCGGACCTGCTGCAAAGCCGCCCGGACATCCAGGCGGCCGACGCGGGGCTGAAGGCGGCCGCGGCCGAAGTGGGCCTCGCGACCGCGCAGATGTTCCCGCAGCTGTCGCTGTCGGCCGCGATGGGCAAAGGCGGCTTCAGCTGGCCAACGATGCTGTCCGGCGCCGGCGCGATCTGGAACGTCGGCGCGTCGCTGAGCCAGCCGATCTTCCATGGCGGCGCGCTGCTCGCGCAGCGCCGCGCGGCGAAGGCGACCTACGAGGCCGCCGTCGACCAGTACAAGCAGGCCGTGCTCGGCGCATTCCAGAACGTCGCCGATTCGCTCGCCGCGCTCGAGCACGATGCGGAGGCGCTCGACGCGTCGTCCCGTGCCGCGCTGTCCGCGCGCGGCGCGTACGACGACGCGGCGGCCCGCGTGCGGCTCGGCGCGCTGCCGCCGTCGGCCGCGCGCGCCAGCGAGCTGCAGTATCGCAACGCACGGCTCGACGAGATCCGCGCGACCGGCGCGCGGTTCGCGGATACCGCGCGGCTTTACCAGGCGATGGGCACGCCGCCGGTCGACAAGACCGGCCAGTCCGGCAAGACCGACAAGGCGGCCGACGCGTCCGCCACCGGCCAGCAAGCGCGCGCCGCCGGCGCCGACATCCCGCCTTCGCCGCCTGCTCCACAATAAGCCGGCCCTGCCATCGGGTGCGCGGAATCCCGCCGCGTACCCGATTTCCGATCTTCCGCTTGACCCTCACGTAGCGTAACGTTCGAGACTCCAGTGTGCGACCCGAATGGAGGAACGAATGCGACTGAAAGTGGGAGAACTGGCGAAACGCAGCGGGCTGACCGTCCGCACGCTTCATCACTATCACGCGATCGGTCTGCTGACGCCTTCGGCGCGCGCCGACAACGGCTACCGGCTGTACGACCGCCACGACATCGCCCGGCTCCACCAGATCCAGGCGCTGCGTCGCTTCGGCCTGTCGCTCACCGAAATCGGCGACCACCTGAACCAGCCCGACACCCCGCTCGTCGAGCTCGTCGCGAAGCAGATCGCGCTGCTCGACCGTCAGCTCGCGCAGACCACGCAGCTGCGCGAGCGGCTCGTGAGCCTGCACGCGCAGCTTGCCGCGGGCACGGAGCCGGAGCTGGCTGATTGGCTCACCACACTGGAGTTGATGACCGTGTACGACAAATATTTTTCCGAGGAAGAACTCGCGCGCCTGCCGATGTACCAGAAAAGCCAGGCGGGCGACGCCGAATGGATCGCACTCGTCGACGAGGTGCGTGCGCTGCACGACGCGGGCGTGCCCGCCGAGGACGAACGCACCCGTGCGCTCGCCAGCCGCTGGATGGCGCTGCTCGTGCGCGACACGAACGGCGATCCACGGCTGCTGACGAAGCTGAACCTGATGCACGAACACGAACCGGCGATGCAGTCGAAGATCGGCATTTCGACCGCGCTGCGCGACTATGTGCTGCGCGCGTCGTCGGAAACCAAGATGCGGATCTTCGAGAAGTATCTCGCGCCGGACGAGATCCGCTTCATGCGGGCGCACTATGGTGAAAGCGCGATGGCATGGCCGCAACTGATGGGCGACGTGCGCGACGCGATCGATGCGGGCGCGAGGCCGGATTCACCGGAAGGCCGCGCGCTCGCGCAGCGCTGGCTCACGCTGTTCTGCAGCTATGCCGGCACCGATCCGGCCACGCATGCCAAATTCCGCCAGGCAATGATGAACGAGCCGTCACTGACGCGGGATTCGTGGATCGACGACACGTTGATCGGCTTCGTGCGGGACGCGATGGCGCAGCTTGCGCCTGCGCGATGAACACGTCGAGCGCGTTGAGCGCATGACGGTTCGGGCGGCTGGCGGATTGTCCGCGCGCCGCCCGCTTCACCCTTTGCAACCCGTGCGCAACGCGCGACCGGCAGCGCCCCGCCACCTCGGCACCTGGCAATTGCGGTGTGTCAGTCCGGCTCGCCGACGCCGTCATCGCTGAACGCGAGCAGGTCGCCGGGCTGGCAGTCGAGATAGCGGCAGATCGCCTCGAGCGTCGCGAAACGGATGCCCTTGACCTTCCCTTGCTTGAGCAGCGACAGATTCTGTTCGGTGATGCCGACGGCTGCCGCGAGATCCTTCGAGCGGACCTTGCGCGTCGCGAGCATCACATCGAGCTTGACCACGATCGACATGGCGCGCCTCAGACGAACTGGCGATGCTCGGCGTCGAGCGTACTCGCCTGCCGGAGGATGTGTGCGATCACGGCAATGCAGGCCGCGGTGAACAGCGCGACGACGTACGGCAGACCGAAGCCGATGCTGACCATGCGCTGGCCGACCGGTTCGAGCATCGTCGCCCACATACTGAGGAGCGGTTCGCACAGTACGCTCAGCAATACCCACAGGCCGATCCCGCGCCCGGTCTTGCCGAGATGGCCGGCCGCTTGCGCGGAGAAATAGTCGCGGTGCGCATACGTGCGGAACAGCAGACGCAGGTGACGCAGGCCGTTCGCAAGCGCGACGAGCGGTACGCCCGACAACAGAAAGCCGCCGACCTTCTGCCACCACGGGAACGCAGCGACGTCGACGTTCAGGTTGGAGATCACCGAGTCGGACAAGCCGAATGCAAACCCGGGCCCGGTACGCATCAGGATCAACGACGGAAAGGCCCAGAACGCTGCGTTAAGCACCAACAGGCCGACGATCAACGACAGCGTGACGGCAGCCATGCGCTGGCTGATACGGGCAATGCGATCGGAATGCATGTGAAGTCCTCGACGGGGAATGAACGTGCGTCGAGTGTACACCGATAATTATCGTAAAACGATAATTAATCGTTGCTCTGGAATGATTTTTTATCGCATGGCATGTTCGACTCACCTCGACAGGCGCGCGTCGCACGCACCGTCGCGCCCGCCGATCATGAACGAAGACGCCCCCGGATCGAACGCGCCATTATCCGCATGGGCACATCGCGCCGCCATTGCACCCCGCTCACCCACCGCGCGACCCGAGCCCGAGCGCCTTCAGGCGGCGGTACAGCGTCCGCTCGCTCATTCCCGTCCGTTCGGCCAGTGCCTTGCGCGTGCCGGCGAACCCGCTCGCGATCCGCACGAGTTCGGCATCCGTCAGCACACCAGCCGCCCCCTCCTGCGGCACCGCCGATGCGACAACCAGCTCGGCCGGCAGATGCTCGACGCGGATCGTCCCGTCGTCCGCGAACAGGCACGCGCGTTCGAGCACGTTGCGCAGCTCGCGGATGTTGCCCGGCCACGCATACGCATCGAGACACGCACGCGCGCGCTCGGTCAGCACGAACGGCCGGGCCGCGAACGGCCGCGCGCCCGCGTCGCCCGCGCCGGCACGCGCGTTCGCGATCCGCCGCAGGATCGACTCGGCCAGCAGCGCGACGTCCCCGCGCCGCTCGCGCAGCGCCGGCAACGGAATCGGAAACGCGTTGATCCGGTAGTAGAGATCCTGCCGGAACCGGCCGTCGTCGATCATCTCGCGCAGCGGCTTGTGCGTCGCCGCGACCAGCCGGAAATCCGCGCGCAGCGCCTCGACGCCGCCGACGCGGCGGAACGTGCCCGACTCGATCAGCCGCAGCAGCTTCACCTGCATCGGCAGCGGCACGTCGCCGATCTCGTCGAGAAACAGCGTGCCGCCCTGCGCAGTCTCGACGAGGCCCGGCTTGCGTTGGTTCGCCCCCGTGAACGCGCCCTTCTCGTAGCCGAACAGTTCGCTCTCGAACAGCGTCTCGGCGATCCCCGAGCAATCGACGACGACGAACGGCCCCATCGCGCGATCGCTCGCCTCGTGCAGCGCACGGGCGAACAGCTCCTTGCCGGTGCCCGATTCGCCGAGCAGCAGCACCGGCAGCATCGAGGGCGCCACGCGCTGCAATGCGCCGAGCGCCGCATTGAACGCGTCGGCGCCGCCGACGAGCCCTTCCGCGCTCGGCTGCGCGGATGCGCTGCGCACCGTCGTCAGCCGCTCGACGTACGCGATCACGTTGCCGTGCGCATCGAAGATCGGCCGCAATTCGACGTCGACGTGCTCGGGGCCGCGCGGCGTGTGGTGGATGTGCAGCACGCGGTTCAGCCCGCGCGATTCGAGCGCCTGCTTCATCGGGCAATGCTCGCCGGCCTGGTCGCACGGCACGTCGTAGTGATGCGAGACCTCGAAGCAGTGCCGGCCCACGTGCTCGACGCCGGCGACGCCGAACTGGCGCCGGTACGCATCGTTCGCCGCGAGGATGCGGTAGTCGGGATCGACGACGATCATCGGCTGCGGATCCTGCTCGAGATACGCGACGAGCGCGCGCACGTCGGGCATGACGTCGTGGCGCGGCGCGGGGACGATCGGGATGGTGTCGTGCGGATTCATGCGGACGCTCGGTGAAAGGCAGCCTGACGAACTGCCAGGCAGGCTGCCAATTCTGCCACGACACTGCCAAACATGGCAGTCAGAAGCCGCAGCCGGGTGCCGCCAACACCCGCGCATCGCTGCAACCGCCCCGAAAACCCGAGCCGAATCAAATCCCTGGCGGATCGGCCGGTGCGTCGGCGCACGCTGGCACGCTTCTTGAGTGACCCATCCCGATTGCAGATGCAGAACCCGATCGAGGACACCCCGTGAGCCATGCCACCACGCTGTCGGTCGAAGGCTTTTTCGACCCGGCGACCCACACCGTCAGCTATCTGCTGCTCGATACCGCGAGCCGTGCGTGTGCGCTGATCGACAGCGTGCTCGACTACGACCCGAAGTCCGGCCGCACGCACACCGCGAGCGCCGACCGGCTGATCGCCCGCGTCGCCGAACTCGGCGCCGACGTGCACTGGCTGCTGGAGACCCACGTGCACGCCGACCACCTGTCGGCCGCGCCGTACCTGAAGGAACACGTCGGCGGCCGGATCGCGATCGGCTCGCACGTGCGCCGCGTGCAGCACGTGTTCGGCACGCTGTTCAACGCAGGCCCCGGCTTCGCGCAGGACGGCCGCCAGTTCGACCGGCTGCTCGACGACGGCGACACGCTCGCGCTCGGCGCGCTGACGATCCGCGCGGTGCATACGCCGGGCCACACGCCCGCATGCATGACCTACTGCGTCGACGACGCGACGCAGCGCGCGGCCTTCGTCGGCGACACGCTGTTCATGCCCGACTACGGCACGGCGCGCTGCGACTTCCCGGGCGGCGACGCACGCACGCTGTACCGCTCGATCGCGCGCGTGCTCCGCCTGCCGCCCGACACGCGCCTGTACCTGTGCCACGACTACCAGCCGGGCGGCCGCGACGTGCAGTTCGTGACGACCGTGGCCGAGCAGCGCCACGCGAACGTGCACGTGAAGGACGGCGTGACCGAGGACGATTTCGTCGCGATGCGCACCGCGCGCGACGCCACGCTCGCGATGCCCGTGCTGATGCTGCCGTCCGTGCAGGTCAACATGCGCGCCGGCCACCTGCCCGAGCCCGAAGACAACGGCGTGCGCTACCTGAAGATCCCGCTCGACGCGATCTGAGCGACACGCCCCCCATCCGGAGACCCCCGACATGACCATCCGCAAGCTGACCGACACGCTGTCGGTCTCGCCGCAGATCGCGGCGGCCGACCTGCCCGCGCTTCACGCGGCCGGCATCCGCGCGATCATCTGCAACCGCCCCGACGGCGAAGGCCCCGACCAGCCGACCGTCACCGAGATCCGCGCGGCCGCCGCGCCGCTCGGCATCGACGTGCATTACCTGCCGGTCGATACGGGCAAGGTGACCGACGACCAGGCCGCACAATTCGGCGCGCTCGTCGCGTCGCTTGAAGGCCCGGTGCTCGCGTACTGCCGCAGCGGCACGCGTTCGGCCACGCTGTGGGCGCTGTCGCAAGCCGGCCTGCGCCCGCTGAACGACATCGTCGCGACGGCCGCTGCGGCCGGCTACGACCTGCGCGCGCTCGCGTCGCGGGTCGTGCAAGGAGGCAAGCAGGCGGCACCGGCCGTCGACGCGCGGCACGACATCGTGATCGTCGGCGCGGGCGCGGCCGGCATCGCGGTTGCATCGAGCCTGCTCGCGCGCGATGCGTCGCTCGATATCGCGGTGATCGACCCGGCCGACGTCCACTACTACCAGCCGGGCTGGACGATGGTCGGTGCGGGCGTGTTCCGGCCCGAGACCACCGCGCGCCGGATGACCGACGTGCTGCCGCGCGGCGTGCACCGGATCCAGGCCGCCGTCGCCGGCTTCGAGCCCGACGCGCAGACGGTCGTGCTCGACGGTTGCCGCCGCATCGGGTATCGCAAGCTCGTCGTGTGCCCGGGGCTCAAGCTCGACTGGCACGCGATCGACGGCCTCGCCGACACGCTCGGCCGCAACGGCGTCACGTCCAACTACCGCTACGATCTCGCGCCGTACACGTGGGAGCTGGTGCGCGCGTTCCGCGGCGGCAACGCCCTCTTCACGCAGCCGCCGATGCCGATCAAGTGCGCGGGCGCGCCGCAGAAGGCGATGTACCTGTCGTGCGATCACTGGCGGCGCGCGGGCCGCCTCGAAGCCGCGAACGTCGAGTTCCTGAATGCGGGCGGCGCGCTGTTCGGCGTCCCCGACTACGTGCCCGCGCTGATGGAGTACGTGAAAAGCTACGACATCGCGCTGTCGTTCGGCCACAACCTCGTGTCGATCGACGGGCCCGCACGCCGCGCGACGTTCGCGCGCGCGCTGCCGGACGGCGGCAAGGAAACCGTCGTGCGTTCGTTCGACATGATCCATGTCGTGCCGCCGCAGAAGGCGCCCGACTTCGTGCGTTCGAGCCCGCTCGCCGACGCGGCCGGCTGGATCGACGTCGATCCGGCGACGCTGCGGCACCGGCAGTTCCCGGACATCTACGCGCTCGGCGACGCGACCAACACGACCAATGCGAAAACGGCCGCGGCCGCCCGCAAGCAGGCGCCCGTCGTCGCGCACAACCTGCTCGCGTCGCTCGGCCGCGCGCAGGGCGACGCCGCGTACGACGGCTACGGCTCGTGCCCGCTCACCGTCGAGCGCGGCAAGATCGTGCTCGCCGAATTCCTGTACGGCGGCAAGGTCGCGCCGACCTTCCCCGCGTGGCTGATCGACGGCAAGCGCCCGTCGCGGCTCGCGTGGCTGCTCAAGGAGCGCGTGCTGCCGCCGCTCTACTGGAAGGCGATGCTCAAGGGCCGCGAATGGCTCGCGAAGCCCGCGATCGCACGTTGACCGGAGCCCGCTGACGTCATGCTGATTTCCCTCGTACTGGGCGGTTTCGTCGGCGCCGTGCTGGGCCTGACCGGCGCCGGCGGCGGCATCCTCGCGGTGCCCGCGCTCGTCGTCGGCATGGGCTGGCCGATGCAGCAGGCCACGCCCGTCGCGCTGGTCGCGGTGGCCGGCAGCGCCGCGCTCGGCGCGCTCGAAGGTTTCCGCCGCGGGCTCGTGCGCTATCGCGCGGCGCTGCTGATGGCCGTGGCCGGCGTGCCGCTGACCACGCTCGGCGTGCGGCTCGCGCACGTGCTGCCGCAACGCCTGCTGCTCGCGCTGTTCGCGCTGACGATGCTGGTCGTCGCCGGCCGCCTGTTGCGGCAGGCGCTGCGACACGCGCCGGTCGACGCGGAAGCGTCGCCGCTGTGCGTCGGCCGCGTGAACCCCGATACGGGCCGGCTCGTGTGGTCCTGGCCGGTCGGCGTCGCGCTGGCGTCGACCGGCGCGATGACGGGCCTGATGACGGGGCTGCTCGGTGTCGGCGGCGGCTTCGTGATCGTGCCGATGCTGCGCAAGTTCACGAACGTGTCGATGCACGGGGTCGTCGCGACGTCGCTGATGGTGATCGCGCTCGTCGGCACCGGCGGCGTGTTCGCCACGCTCGTGTCGGGCACGCGCGCACCGCTCGACGTGACGCTGTGGTTCACCGTCGCGACCGCGCTCGGCATGGCCGCCGGTCGTGGCGCGTCGCGCCACCTCGCCGCGCGGCACGTGCAGGCCGGGTTCGCGGCCGTGCTCGTGTGCGTCGCGCTCGGGTTGCTGGCGAAGGCGGCGTTCGGCGCGTGAGGTGGCATACGACCGGCGCGGGCAACGGGCCGGAGGCACGTTGACACTCCAGCCATGCACGGCCGCCACGGCAGTCTGGACGACGCCCGGCAAGCGCTTCACGTACTGACCGGCGCCGCCCCGCGCGCAGCGCCACCCAACAAAACGCCCGGCCCGACTCGTCGTCGGCACCGGGCGTTTTCTACAGCGACGGGCACCACCGTGCCCACGGAACGATAGCCGGTCGTCATCAAAACAGACGCGGCGTGACCGTCATTTGAGCCATTCACGCAGCCTGCCGGCAATGCTGAATCGCTCGACATACCCCAGCGCCGAAACCGCGCTCATCGCTCCGATTGCCGCATACAGCAACAGCATTTCTCCATGCCTTCCGACGTCCGGCCATGCAGCATTGGTCAGAACCGCAAGAACGATCGAACCCGCAACGCCGCCCACGATGACCAGCATCGGCAAGACCGCCTTCCGCGGAAGCCGTGCGCCTGCCCAATAGACCGGATACGAAAGCAGCAAGGCCACCGGAAATGCAATCGCGAAAGCAACCACGGAAAAAACGATCGACACACTGCCGAAATCCCTGACGGACAAAATGCCGATGAGCAAGCCGGCCACGATCGCGGCAGTCAGACTTGCGCCAAGCAAATCAGAAATCTTCAATTTTTTCTCCCGTGGCGCCCGCCGCAATTCGGCGCCGCTTCGCCACTTTTGCCGGGCACATCTGCAAGCCCGTCTCGTCAAACAAAACGCCCGGCCCGACTCGTCGTCGGCACCGGGCGTTGTCCATCGCGATCGCAACCCGAGAGTCAGGTCGCGAACCCCGCCATCCGCTTGCGTTCCTGGCGCAGCATCACGAAGTTCGCGATCACGACGCCGGCCGTCACCGCGACGATGAACAGCGTCGCGAGCGCGTTCATCTCCGGGTTCAAGCCCAGCCGCACACGCGAGAACACCACGAGCGGCAGCGTCGTCGAGCCGGGGCCCGACAGGAACGCCGACAGCACGAGGTCGTCGATCGACAGCGTGAACGACAGCAGCCAGCCCGCGATCAACGCCTGCGAAATCAGCGGCAGCGTGATCGTGAAGAACACCTTCAGCGGTGTCGCACCGAGATCGAGCGCAGCTTCTTCCAGCGACGGATTCAGCTCGCGCACGCGCGACTGCACGATGATCGCGACGTACGAGATGCACAGCATCACGTGGCCGAGCCAGATCGTGAACACGCCGCGCTCGGCCGGCCAGCCGATCCACTTCGCCAGCTCGATGAACAGCAGCAGCAGCGAGATCCCCTGGATCACCTCGGGAATCACGAGCGGCGCGTTGATCATCCCGCTGAACAGCGCGAAACCGCGAAAGCGTCCCATCCGCGCGAGCACGAAGCCGGCCCACGTGCCGATGAACACCGACGCGAACGCGGTCAGCACGCCGATCTTCAGCGACAGCCACGCGGCCGTCAGCAGCTCGTCGTCCTCGACGAGCGCCGCGTACCAGCGGAACGAGAAGCCCGACCACACGGTGACGAGCTTCGACTCGTTGAACGAATAGACGATCAGGCTGATGATCGGGATGTACAGGAACGCGAAGCCGGCAAACAGCGCCGCGAACTGCAGGTAACGATTCGGCTTCATCGGCGGCCTCCCTGCTCCTTCGCCTGGAAGTGCTGGAACATCGCCATCGGCACGAGCAGCAGCAGCACCATCGCGCAGGTCACCGCCGACGCCATCGGCCAGTCTGCGTTGTTGAAGAACTCGTTCCACATCACGCGGCCGATCATCAGCGTGTTCGCGCCGCCGAGCAGTTCGGGAATCACGTACTCGCCGACCGCCGGGATGAACACGAGCAGGCAGCCCGCGATGATCCCGTTCTTCGACAGCGGCAGCGTGATCTGCACGAATGCCTTCCACGGCTTCGCGCCGAGGTCGTACGCGGCTTCGAGCAGGCGCAGGTCCATCTTCACGAGGTGGGCGTAGAGCGGCATCACGAGGAACGGCAGGTACGAATAGACCATCCCGATGTACACCGCGTAGTTGGTGCGATACAGCTCGATCGGCGTATGCGTGAGCCCGATCCACATCAGGAAGTTGTTCAGCAGCCCGTTGTTCTTCAGGATGCCGATCCACGCGTACACGCGGATCAGGAACGATGTCCAGAACGGCAGCATCACGCCCATCATCAGCAGGTTGCGGGTCGCCGGGTTCGAGCGCGCGATGTAATACGCCATCGGATAGCCGATCAGCAGACACAGCAGCGTCGTGATCGCGGCCACCCACACCGAATTCACGTAGGTCGCGAAATACAGGCTGTCCGTGAACAGGAACGCGTAGTGCGACAGGTTCAGCGCGACGTGCACGACGCCGTCCGCGTACGACGCGAGCTCCGTGTACGGCGGGATGCCGAGCTGCAGCTCCGCGAAACTGATCTTGACGACCAGCACGAACGGCACGAGGAAGAACAGCACGAGCCACGTGAACGGCCCGGCGACAACCGCCGTGGCGCCCGTCAGGTTGAAGCGCCGCACCGGCCACTCGAGCAGGGACTTGAACGCGGTCATGACGTCAGCACCACGCCGGCCGTCGCGCTCCAGCGCACGTAGATCTCGTCGCCGAGTGCCGGCGTCTCGAGCTCGGAAATCGCGAGGCTCGACACGTTCGCGATCACCGTCTTGCCGCCGTCGAGCTTCACGTGATACAGCGAGTAGCCGCCCATGTAGGCGACGTTGCTGATCCGGCCGCGCGCCCAGTTGAACGCGCCTTCGGGCGGCTTGCGCGTGAGCGCGATCCGTTCGGGGCGCACCGACACGGTGACCGGCATCCCGAGCGGGCCCGAGATCCCGTGGCTCACGTACAGCCGGCTCGGCAGCTCCGGCGATTCGATATACACGTGGTCGGGTTCGTCCTCGACGGTCACGCCGTCGAACAGGTTCGTCGAGCCGATGAATTCGGCCGAGAAGCGGCTGTTCGGATATTCGTACACCTCATTCGGCGAGCCGATCTGCACGATCTGCCCTTCGCTCATCACCGCGAGGCGATTGGCCATCGTCATCGCCTCTTCCTGGTCGTGCGTCACCATGATGCAGGTGACGCCGACCTTGTTCAGGATGTTGACGAGCTCGATCTGCGTGCGCTGGCGGATCTGCTTGTCGAGCGCGGACATCGGCTCGTCGAGCAGCAGCAGCTTCGGCCGCTTGACCAGCGAGCGCGCGAGCGCGACGCGCTGCTGCTGGCCGCCGGACAGCTGATGCGGCTTGCGCTTCGCGTACTTGCTCATCTGCACGAGTTCGAGCGCCGAAGCGACGCGCTCCTTCAGCTCGGCCTTCGGCGTGCCTTCCTGCTTGAGACCGAACGCGACGTTCGACTCGACCGACATGTGCGGGAACAGCGCATACGACTGGAACATCATGTTCACGGGCCGCTTGTACGGCGGCATCTGCGCGAGGTCCTCGCCGTCGATCAGGATCTTGCCCGACGTGACCGTCTCGAGGCCCGCGAGCATCCGCAGCAACGTCGACTTGCCGCAGCCCGAGCTGCCTAGCAGCGCGAACAGCTCGCCCTGGCGCACGGTCAGGTTGACGCTGCGCACGGCTTCGGTGTCGCCGAATTTCTTGACGACGTCGACGATCTGGACAAAGGTCTCGGCGCGCGCATCGGCGCCGGAGGAGGAAACGGAGGACGGTGCGCCCGCGACCGGCGCACCCGACTGGCTATTCATGATGTGCTGCTTCTCTCCTGCGTTGAACGAACAAAGCCCCCGGGGGCACCAGGGGCTTCATGACTGCCGGGAACATCGGCGCGTGTCAGCGGCCCGACTTCAGCTCGGTCCACAGACGCGTCTGCAGACGCTGGATTTCAGGCGGCAGCGGCTTGAGCAGGAACAGCGTCTTCACGACGTCGGCCGGCGGATAGACGGCCGGGTCGTTCGCGACGTCGGGCCGCACGTACTTGCGGGCCTCTGCGTTGGCGCTCGGGTAGTACACCGCGTTCGTGATCGCCGCGTGCACCTTCGGATCCTCGATGTAGTTGATCCACTGCAGCGCGGCATCCTTGTTCTTCGCATCCTTCGGGATCGCCATCACGTCGAACCACACCGGCGCGCCGCCCTTCGGAATGTAGTACTCGACCTTGTACGGCTTCTTCGCCTCGATCGCGCGATGCTTCGCGATCACGACGTCACCCGACCAGCCGAACGCGAAGCAGATGTCGCCGCCGACCAGGTCGTTGATGTAGCCCGACGAGTTGAATTGCGTGATGTACGGGCGGATCTTCTTCAGCACTTCCATCGCGGCCTTGTAGTCGGCCGGGTTCGTGCTCATCGGATCCTTGCCGATGTAGTGCAGCGTCGCCGCGAACATCTGGTCGGGGGCGTCGAGCACCGACACGCCGCAGGTCTTCAGCTTCGAGATGTTTTCCGGCTTGAACAGGATGTCCCAGTTGTCGAGCGGCACCTTGCCGAGCGCCTGCTGCGCCTTCGTCAGGTTGTATGCGAGACCGGTCGTGCCGTACGCCCAGGGCACCGAGTACTTGTTGCCCGGGTCCGCGCCGGCGACGAGCGCCATCAGTTGCGGATCGAGGTACTTGAGGTTCGGCAGCTTCGACTTGTCGAGCGGCGCGAAGATGCCGGCGGCGATCTGCTTGCCCGCGTAGTTGCTGGTCGGCACGACGATGTCGTAGCCCGAGCTGCCCGTCAGCAGCTTCGCCTGCAGCGTGTCGTCGCTGTCGTAGTTGTCGTAGCGGACCTTGACGCCGGCCTGCTTCTCGAAGTTCGGGATCGTGTCCTTCGCAATGTAGTCCGACCAGTTATAGACATTGAGCTGCGTATCCTTCGCCGCTGCCGCCGATGCACCCACGCACAGCGCGAGCGCTGCGAACCGGCCCACTACCTTTGCTTTCATCCCGTTCTCCCTACGGCCGGACCGTGTGTCCGGCTGCCGTCTGCCTCGTCATGACGGCGCATTCTGGCGCGCCGCCCCTCGAAAACCCCGAAAACTACCATCATTCGCGCCCCGTCACAAAAAAATCATGCCGGTGTCGCGCAAACGGAACAGATTACCGCCGCCGGCCAGGCTGGCCGCCCGTGCGGCGGGGCGTTCCCGGGGAATTCTATCGGGTAATCGGCGGCTGTCCACCGGGAAAAACGGGCGGCGGCGCACCCGCGTCCGCCGGCCGGACGCGAACCGCCTGGCGCGCTGTGCCCGAACCCGCCGCACTGTCACGCCGCTGCACCGGTACGGCATGCCGGCCGCCCCCGTCCGACCGTCCGACCGTCCGGCCGCGATGCATTAAAATGGTGGCTGACGATTCAACTGCGTGAACCCTTCCGATGGCCTCCAATCTCCACGACCTGCCCGACAGCCCCTGCATCGGCGTGTGCTCGACCCTCTTCGACGAAGTCTGCAAGGGCTGCGGCCGCACGGCTGCCGAAGTGTCGAACTGGGTGTTCCTGAGCGACGACGAAAAGCGCGCGGTGTGGGAGCGCATCTCGCGCGAAGGCACCGCGATGCGCTTCCAGTACGACAAGCTGTAAACCCACCGCCGCCGCGCATAAAAAAAGCGGCATGCCGACCGACATGCCGCCAACCCCAACTCTGTTCTTTTCCCTTCGCGTCTAGAACTTCATCCCGACGCCCACGCCGACGATCAGCGGATCGATGTGCAGCGTGCCGATGCCCTTGTCGCCCAGCGTCGCATCGGTGCTCATCCAGATCTTCTTCACGTCGACGTTCATGAAAATCTTCTTCGTCACCTGCACGTCCACGCCGAACTGCAGCGCGGGGCCGAAGCTGCTCTTGTTGATCGACACGCCCTGCCCGCCGACGTTGAGCCCGTTGTTGTAGAAGTACGTGTAGTTCACGCCCGCACCGACATATGGACGCACCTTGCCGGCATGATTGAAGTGGTACTGCAGCAGCAGCGTCGGCGGCAGCACGCCCACGCCGCCGAGATTGCCGACGCTCGACGTCAGCTGGTGCCGCGACGTGCCCAGGATCAGCTCGACGCCGAGGTAGTCGCGGATCATGTACGTGAAGTCGAGCTCGGGCACGATCGCGTTGTTCACCCCGACGTTGAGCGCACCCAGCGTGTCGCTCGCGCGTTCGTTCGGCTGGATGCTGATCGCGCGCAGCCGGACCAGGACGTCGCCCTGGTTGATGCCGTCGCCCGGCGAGGCTGCGTGCGACAGCGAAGGCATCGCGGCGAAAGCGACAGCAACGGCCGCAGCGGTGACACAAGTTCGAATCGTTTTATGCATGGTACGGACCCCCAAAGAATGGTTTCCATTCTCCCTGTAGGGTCTTTTCTTTATCTTGATATTCGTCAAGCCAGCGTAAACGTGGGGCGGTTTGCCGCAGGCTCCGTCGCACAGCCCGTCAGCAGCAGGTCGAGCAAATCGCGCACGCTGCGGATCGCACGGCCGAACGGCAACGCTTCGCGGCCGCGGAAGAACAGCCCGTTCGCCACGTCGCCGCGCAGCGCGGCCGCGAGCCGCGTATCGATGCAGAAATGGCCGAACTTCTCGATGCCGTCGCGCAAGCCGCATACGCTCAGGCATTCGAGCGCGGTCGGGCAACGCTGTTTCAGCGCACCGAGCTTGGTGCGGATGCGCGTCTCGTTGCGCAGGTAACGATCGAGCCACGGCGTCTTCACCGCGCGCGCGGGCAACCCGGTCACGCTGACGAAGTCGACGATGTCCTCGGGCGTCGCGTCGGCCAGCACGCGCTTGAAGTGCGGATGCGCGTCGCCCTCTTCCGTCACCGCGAACGGCGTCCCCACCTGCACGCCGTTCGCGCCGGCGTCGAACGCCGCGCGCACCGTGTCGTGGCTGTTGATCCCGCCCGCAACGATCAGCGGGATCGTTTCGCGCGCGAGGCCGAGCGACGCCATCACCTGGGCGGTCTCGTCGAGCACGCGCGCGAAATCGAAGCGAGGGTCGTGCATGTCGTCGATCTGCGTGACGCCGAGATGGCCGCCCGCATGCGCCGGATGCTCGATCACGATCGCGTCGGGCAGGCGCCCCTTCTTCATCCATTTCTTCAGCACGAGCGCGATCCCGCGGCTATCCGACAGGATCGGAATCAGCGCGATGTCGTGCCCTTGCGTGAGATCGGGCAGATCGAGCGGCAGGCCCGCGCCCATCACGATCGCGTCCGCCCCCTCGTCGCACGCGACCCGCACGTAGTCGGCATGCGCGCTCACGGCCTTCATCACGTTGACCGCGATCATCCCGCGCCCTTCGCTGTAGGTCTTCGCGAGGCGGATCTCGCGTGCGAGCGCCTCGAGGTTCGCGGCCTCGAGCGTCGCGCGATCGGGTTGCGCGCGACAACGCGCGAGCAGGTCCGCATGATGGTGGCGCAGGTCGATGCTCGCGATCGTGCCGACCGCGCCTTCTCGCGCGACGCTGCCCGCCAGCCGGTGCGCGGAGATGCCGACGCCCATGCCGCCCTGCACGACGGGCAACAAGGTGCGGCCGCGAATCGTCAGCGGCGGAAAGGAAGTGCGTACGGTCATCTGAAACCTCGTCGGAACATCGGAACCGCGATGATCGACGATCCACCGACGCGCACCTTGACGACCGTCAATAAAAAACGGCACGCGAGCGTGCCGTTTTCATGTCATGCCGTGAGAAACGCTCAGGCCGGCTTCGCGGGCTTCAACTGCATCGACTTGTACTCGAGATATTCTTCGAGCCCGTACACGCCGTTCTCGCGGCCGTGTCCCGACTGCTTGTAGCCGCCGAACGGCGCGGCCATGTTCCATGCGCCGCCGTTGATGTCGACCTGCCCGGTGCGGATGCGGCGCGCGATGCCCATCGCGCGTTCGTCGCTGCCGGCCCATACCGCGCCGCCGAGCCCGTACGGCGAATCGTTCGCGATGCGCACGGCCTCGTCTTCATCGCGATACGTGATGATCGACAGCACCGGCCCGAAGATTTCTTCCTGCGCGATCGTCGATTTCGGATCGACGCGGCCGAACACGGTCGGCTTCACGAAGAAGCCTTTATCCAGCCCTTCCGGCAGGCCCGTGCCGCCCGTCACGAGTTCGGCGCCTTCGTCGATCCCGCGCTGGATGTAGTCCTGCACGCGCTGCTGCTGCACGGCCGATGCCAGCGCGCCGAGGCGCGTCGCATCCTGCCGCGGATCGCCGGCGACGTAGGTTTCGGCCGCCGCCTTCGCGATCTCACGCGCTTCGTCGTAGCGCGCTTCCGGCACCAGCATGCGCGTGTGCGCCGAGCAGGTCTGCCCCGCGTTCAGGTAGCACGCGTTGACCGTGCCCTTCACCGCCGTCGCGAAATCGGCATCGTCGAGGATCACCGACGCCGACTTGCCGCCCAGCTCGAGTGCAACGCGCTTGACGCCCGCGGCCGCCAGCTCGGCCACGCGCTTGCCGGCGCGCGTCGAGCCTGTGAACGACACCATGTCGACGTCCGGATCGGTGGCCAGCACTTCACCGACGACCGGGCCATAGCCGCACACGAGGTTGAACACGCCGGCCGGCAGCCCGGCTGCGTGAATCGCTTCGGCGAGCATGAACGCGTTGAGCGGCGCGACTTCGGACGGCTTCAGGACGACCGTGCAGCCGGCCGCGAGCGCCGGCGCAACTTTCAGCGTGATCTGGTTGAGCGGATAGTTCCACGGCGTGATCGCCGCGACGACGCCGACCGGCTCGCGCACGACGAGCGAGTTGCCGACCTGTGCCTCGAATTCGAACGACTCGGCGAGCTTCGCATACGCCTTCCAGTTGTAAATCGGGCCGCCGACCTGGATCGCGCGCGACAGCTTGATCGGCATCCCGACTTCGCCGGTGATCGACTGCGCGAGTTCCTCGCTGCGCGCCTGCAGATGCTCGACGATCTTGCGCAGGTAGCCTGCGCGCGTCGCGGGCGGCGTGGCCGCCCACGCGTCGAAGGCTGCGCGCGCCGCGCGGATCGCGTCCTGCGCGTCGGACGCGACACCTTCCGGAATCCGGCCGATCACGGCCTCGGTGCCCGAGTCGATCACGTCGATCGTCCCGGTGCCGGCCGGTTTGCGCCACGCGCCGTCGATATAGAACTGGTCGTAGATTTTCATCGCTTTCCGCCTCCAGGAAAGCCGCCATTCTAGCGAGCGTTTCCGTCCGCCGGTGTGACCCGGCGTGACGATTGACAGCCATTCGAAAGGTCTTTAGCCTCGGCGCCTCATTCATCATAAGAAAGGAGAATGCCTTGAGCATCCTGACCAAAATCGAGGGCGGCTATCTTCAGGTATTGCGCGTGATCGTGCTGTTGTTCGCGACCGCAGTCCTGATCGGCGGGGTCATATTCGGCGCGGTCGCACTCGATGCGCGCCTGTCGAAACCGCCGAAGGTCGATTCGGCCATCCAGGTCGATCCCGCATCGTTCGCGTGGGAGAACGATGCGCCCGTCAAGGCCACGCCGGCCGCCGGCGGCGCCGCAGCCAAGGACGACGATGCGTCGCCCGCGCTGCGCCTGTCGACGCAACTGTCGGGCATCGTGCAAAAGCACGGCCGCGCGGCCCTGTCGCCGGACTACGCGGTCGATCGCGACGCATACGAGCCGTCGTTCCAGCGCGTGCTCGGCGACGACGACCATCCGGACGTCGCGTACTACGAACAGCAGATCGCGTATCTCGACAAGGTGCTGTCGCGCCCGGACGTCGCGGCCAGCGTCAAGAAGAAGGTCACCGGTCACGGCGACGAATATGCGCGCGAGCAGGCGTACACCGACGTCGTGTCGACGGTCATGCGCGACTTCTCCGAGCGCTACGACGCACGCCGCACCGCGATCGACGACGAAAAGAAGGCCGCGGAAGAAACCGCTGCCGAGAACGGCCAGACCGCGCGCTACGCGGGCGTCGCCGCGCTCGTCGCGCTGTATTCGTTCGTGTCGCTCGCGGTGCTGATCATCCTGATCCGCGTCGAGCGCAGCATTCGCTCGATCGCGCGCGCCACGCACACGACGACCTGAGTTCGCTCACCGGCAGCCGGGCTCGCGGGCCGGGCTGCGGCGGGCCCGGCAACGGGCCCGCTTCACGGTGCCGACGGCCGTTCCCCGGCCGCCTCATCCCGCGCCGCGCCTCACGCGCTTGCGCACTTTCCGTTCCCGCTGCCCCCTCACTTCGCCGTCGGCGATCCTCGCCGGCGCGGCGTCCGTTTCACCACCGCCATGTCAGCATCCGCCCGGGTGCGCGGTCGGGCCCGCATCGTGCTATGTTTTTATTATCGGCACCGGCCCAATGCAACCGGCGCCGCCCGGAATCGACGTATTTCGTGAGCGCTGCCATGTCCGACGCACCCCATATCCTCGGCTCGCAAGATCGCCTGGAACTGCTTTGCTGGCTCACCTGCGGCAATCTCGGCGCGTTTTACCTCAACGAATCGTGGCCGGACGCCACGTTCCAGGTCCAGGCCGCGCACCGCTGGCTCGACCGCCATCGTCGTCAGGCCGACTGGCTGGCCGTTGCCAAGCTCGCGGCGCTCGCGCAGGACATCGCAAAGCGGCATGCCGGGTTCGTCGATGCGTCATGGGCGCGCGACGCGGTCGAGGAAATCGTCGATACCGACGATCTCGACTATCGGGCGAAACTCGTGCAATGGGTCTACGAAGACTGCTGCAAGGCGCTCGCCGACAAGCGGCTGGCCGATTGAGTCCATGCGTGCGGGCCGCGACAGCGCGCGGCCGCCCGTCTTCTCATCGATGATGTGCGCGGGGCGGCCGGAATGGCCTGCGGAAGCGGTACGCATCGCACCGCCCCCTGCGCCGCCAAGCACCGCGACACTTACAGCAGCGACTTCGCCTGCGTCAGCACCTTGTCGCAGATCTGCTTGGTCACCTGCTGCTTCAGGCCGCCGCCGCTCAGGTCGAGCTTGCTGCCGTTGCCGGCATCGAGGACCCCGCTCGCGCCGCTGGTATAGCCGCTGTCGGACGATGCGTTGCCGCCGAGCTTGCCCATCAGCGCGTCCTTCACCGACGACGCGCCGCCGGACGCCCCGCCGAGATAGTTGTTCTGGATGCAGAACTGCAGCAGGCCGGCGACGTTCCCGGTGCTGCCCGGCATCAGCGACGCACCGCCCCCGCCCGTCAATGCACCGCCGAGGCCGCCGAGATTGCCGAGCGCACCGCCCGCGCTGCCGCCTGCATCGCCACCGCCGCCGACCTGCTTCAGGACATCGCCCAACTGCGCATGCGCCACCGAAAACGGCGCGAGCAATCCGATCAGCGCGCCGGCAACGGTCGCGCGGTATAGACGTGCATTCATATGAAGCCTCCCGGTTGTGATGACATGAGTACCGCGAATCGAATCCAAGGATACGCAATCGACCCGTGCATGACAGCCTTCGAAGGCGGCCTGAAACGTCAGGCATCGTGATATCGCCGCAATTTGACAAAGCTTGACGGCGAGCCGTGTGCGGAACGTCGGTTTGGCGCAGGCTCGCGCGGCGCGCGTGAAGCGGCATAGAATCGTCGTCGCCGGCCGTTCGGACCCTCCGGCCCGATCCCCATCCCGAACCTGAAGGATGCTCGCGTGATGCTTGCCCATCGACTGCTGCTGATCGCCGGCGCATCGGCCGCGCTGCTTTGGGGTTCCGGCACCGCCCGCGCGGCGACGGCGACGGCCGCCGCCGCATGCCCGTCGCCTTCGTTCGACCGCTATCCGGCACTCGCTGCGAGCGCGCCGCGCAAGCCGGCCGCGGCACCCCGCCTGACCACCAGGGAAACCCGCCGCTACCGCACCGTCATTCGCGACGAATTCACGCAACCGGCCAATTTTGCCGGCCACTACCGGGTCGCGGTCTGGGGTTGCGGAACGGATTGCCGGAATTTCGCGATCGTCGACAAGTACACGGGCGCGACGTACACGATGCCCGGCGTGCAGGCCATCGCAGGCGTGATGGGCAACGACGAGGAGCGCGTCGATTTCCGTCCCGGCAGCAGGCTGCTGATCGTCGCGGGCTGCTTCAACGACGAATGCGACGACAACAGCGCGAAGGCCGCCCGGTTCTTCTACGCGTGGACCGGCACGCAGTTGCGTCGGATCGGCACCTGTCCGCTGGCGATCGAGCCGCTTCAGTAGCCGACCGATGGATGCGCATGCCGCCGCTCGCCGCGACTTGCGCTATCGTTGCTCCGGTACACCTTGAACGGCGCACCCATCCGCGATGTCCATTCGCCTCAGTTTCGACGACGGGCCCGGCCCCTCGACACCCTTCTTGCTCGATGTTCTGCACGCCGCGTCCTGCCACGCGACCTTCTTCCTGCTCGGCCAGAATCTCGCAGGCGCACTCGACGTCGCGGCAAGAATGGCGAGCGAAGGCCACCTGCTCGGCAATCACACGCATTCGCACGCGAGGCCGGGCGCGCTGGCGAACGATGCACTGATCGACGAGATCGAGACGACCGACGCGCTGATTCGCGAAGCCTATCGTCGAGCCGGCGTTCCAGCGCCGGACACGATTCCATTGCGCCTGCCTTACGGCCTGATGCCGGAGGACAGCCGCGCCGGCGTGCTGGCGCGGCTGCAGCGCGAACACACGGGCTGGACCGCGATACTGGACGACTGGCACCGGCCGGCGCCGTCGCCGCAGGCGCTGTTCGACGCGATGTGCGCGCACGTCGACGCCAGCGCGGCACGGCAACGTGACGTGCTGTTCTGCATGCACGACGGATCGCGGCACGGCGAGGCGCGGCCCCATACGGTCGAAGCGGTACGCCTGTTCCTGAATCGGCCGCGCTGATAAAGCAGCCGGTTAGCGTACCGGCGCCGCACCACCGAGCAACTGCCTCCAGCCGCCGAGAAAGCCGATGCCCGGCCCCAGTGTCCACAGGCCGCGTTGTGCGGCTTCGAGATGGATCAGCGTCTGGTCCGCGCAGAACAGGGCCATCAGCGCATCGCGTCGATCATGCATCCAGTCCGGCACGTCATCGGGCCGCGTCGCGGCATAGGCTTGCAGGCCAGCATCCCAGCGCTGCGCATCGAATACGAAGCGGTCGTCCCTGCCTGCATCGCGCGACAGCGCGAACAACGCAAAAGCCGCTTCGAGCCACTGCGCGCCCTGCCCGACATCGTCGAAATCGAGCACGCCGTTCACCGCGTGCCCCACATACAGCAGGTTGCCCGCGTGATAGTCGCCGTGCAGCCAGTGCACCGCCCCCGTCAGCCAGCGGGCAGCAGCATCGAGATGTGCGCCGATCCAGTGAATCATCGTCTCGTAGTGGCCGCTCAAGTCACCCGGCAACGACGGCGCAGCGCGCGCCGCGACACGTGCGTGGCGCGCAGACAGCCAGGCGAGCGGCGCCGATTCGGTCACGGGTATCGCCGCCATCGCCGCATGCAGATGCGCAAGCGCACGCATCGCATCGATCGCGCCCGCCTCCGCTTCGTCCGGCAGGCCGGGGCGGCCGTCGATATGCTCGAACAGATGCAGCCAGCTTCCGTCGGGCAGTTGCACACCGGACTGTGCTTCAACGGTCGGCCGCAGCTTCGGCAATGCAGGCAGCATCGGCGCCGCACGCGAGCGGCCGAGATGGCCGAGCATCGCCGCCTCGCGATGCACCTGCTCGACCGCCTTGCCGGGCCACGACACGCGCAGCACCGTAGGCCCCGCATCGCACTCGACGAGATACGTTTTGTTAGTATGGCCCGACGCCAGCGCGCGCAGGTGCGCCGGCCCGATGTTCCAGTACCGGTGAAGCCACGGTTCCAGCGTTTTCACGTCACTCCTACTCGTTGCATTGACCATGTCAGAGCGTCCCTCGGCCCGCATGCGGGACATCAATATCGAATGGCTGACGCGCGCTGCCGAATTCGACCATCTATTCCAGACGCGCTGGCTCGGCGAGCGCTTCTTCCACCTGCCCGGCGACATGCTCGCGCTCCAGGAGCTGATCTGGCGCGAGCGTCCCGACTGCATCGTGCAGACCGGGATCGCGGCGGGCGGCGGCGTCGTATTCTCCGCGTCGATGCTGGAACTGGCCGGCGACAGCGGCCGCGTCGTCGCGATCGAGCCGCGCCTGCGCGACGAGGTCAGGCAGCGCCTGCAATCGCACCGGCTCGCCCACCGGATGACGCTGATCGAAGGCGAATCATGCGCGGCCGACACGCTCGCCTCGGTGCGTGCGCAGATCGATGACGGCGCACGCGTGATGGCGATCCTCGATCTCACGCACACCCACGCGCACGTGCTGCGCGAACTCGAATGCTACGCGCCGCTCGTGACGCCCGGCAGTTACGCGATCGTGATGGACACCATCATGGAGTACCTGCCCGCGTCAATGTTCGACGGCAAGCCGTACGGCAAAGGCAACAACCCGGCCACCGCCGCGCATGAATTCCTCGCTCGCGACAAGCGCTTCGAGGTCGACTACGACATCGAGGACCGCGTCCTCATGACGCTGTCGCCCGGCGGCTTCCTGAAGCGAGTGCGCTGATCAGGCGCGCCGCCTCGGCAGAACCGTCGCGCGACGCGTAGCTCGCGCGGATCCGCGCCGCCTGCTCGCGCAACGTCCCGGGCCGCAGCAGGCGTTCGAGCGCAGCGGCGATGTCGGCCACGCCGGCCTGCTGCAGATCCAGCACGCACCCCGCGCCGGCCCGCTCGACGAAGTGCGCCGAATGGAACTGGTCATTGCAGAACGGCGACAGCAGCATCGGCACGCCGCTCGCAAGCGACTCCATCACCGAATTCGCGCCGCCGTGACTGACGAACGCGTGCGTGCGCTGCAGCAGTGCCAGTTGCGGCACGTAACGCACGGCGACCACGCGCTCGTCATCGGCCGGCAACAGATCCGAATCGACCAGCTCGCCCACCGACAGCACCAGTTGCGCCGACGTCGCGCGCGTCGCCTCGATGACCTTCGCAAACACGTCGGGATGGTAGTAAAGCTGGCTGCCGAGCGACATGTAGACCAATGGACGATCCGCATCGAGGCGTTCCCACGGGAACGGCGTCTCGTCGCCGCGCGGGCCGGACGGCATTGCCGGGCCGACCAGCTCGACACCCGGCGGCGGCGCACCGACCAGCGCGTCGGTCGTGAATGCGAGCGTCAGGTGCGGAGAGAGGATGTCGCATCCGCGAAAACGCGCGTCGAGCCCGTAGCGCGCGAACAGCCGCGTGCGTTCCGGCGTGAGCCATCGCACCGTGCGCAGCAGTTCCGAATCGAGATCGTCCGGCAGCACCGGATTCAGCGAATTCGACATCGAGACCCACGGCAGCCCTTCCAGTTCGGCGGCAATTGCCGCCGCATAGAGCAGCGGATCGATCACGACCACGTCGGGCCGCCAGTCACGCAGCACCGCGCGAATGCCGTCTACTTGCGCGGGCGCGAGATCGATCAGCAGCGTGCGGATCCAGTGCCGCAGCCAGGCCGCGTCGCGAATGTTCGCGGCGAAGCTCGCGCCGCGTGACAGGTCATGGCGCTCGGGCGTCTCGCGCGGCCCGACGAATTCGAAGCCGCCGGCGCCGTCGAGCTGCGCACTGATGTCGGCCGGCGCATAGAACGCGACGTCGCACCCGGCGGTGCGCAGATGCTGGGCCGGGCCGATACACGGATTGACGTGCCCCTTTTCGGGCACCACGCAGAACAGGATGCGTTTCATGAACGATTCAGGTTGGGCGATGCGCGGCATCGAGGTGGTCGAAATGATCGAGGATCAGCGACAGCGTCGTCCACAGCACGCGTTCGGTATCCGCCTGCAGCGTGGGCGCGGCCAGGCCGAGCGTGTCGGCCAGCGCGCGCGTGCGGTCGCGATCGAGCAGCGCCGCGAGATCCATTGCCGGGGCGAGCCGCCCGCGCTTCGGGCCGTGCACGAGACGGTCCGGCAGGTTCAGACGCGCGCCGAGATCGCGCAGGCACTGCTTGTCCGGGTCGGGCGCGATGCTCGTCAGATGCGCGACGACGGCAGCGTCGACGAACGGCGGATGCAGATCGACCGACGCCGCATCGAACAATGCATGGCATAGCGGCAGATAGTTGGCCGACTGATCGCGTCGCAGCACCTGATCCGCGCCGTCGCCGGTGATGGCCACCTCGACGCCGTCCGCGGCCATCGCCTCGGCGAGCAGCAGCTTCGCGACCGGATGCAGGTTGAACATCGGCTCCTCGACCGCATGCGTCGTTCTCGGCAGCGCCGCGACGAAATCGGCCTCGTTCGCGCGCACGATCTTCACGTTCGCCTGCATCTGCGCGGCCAGTTCGAGTGCGGCATCGCGCTCGCAATAGTCCGGCATGTCGGTCACGAGGACATAGGACGTCACGTGCCGCTGCGCGCCGAGTTCGCGCAGCAACGCGAGCAGCAACGCCGAATCGAGCCCGCCGCTCAGCGCCAGCGCGACGCGCTTGCCGCTGTCGAGCGCGCGCTGCAGCGACGCGCGCAGCACGGTTTCCAGATCGGCGCGCTGCGGCTGCCCGGGTGCCGGCTGCACGGTCAGCCCTTGCGGCGAACGGATCAGCGCATGGCCGGGCGGCACCGCGCGCACGTCGCGCAACACGGTGCGGCCGACCAGCCGCTCGCCGCTCAGGTAACCGGCGATGGCCGCCGCGTCCGGCTCGCCTGCCGCTTGCCCCGACGCGTGCAGGACGGCCCGGATGCCGGACGCCGCCGCACCGCTGCGCGGATGGTAGTGAAGCCGGTCGAAGCCGAACAGGTCGCGCGTGCCGACGATCATGGATAACGCGCCTTCAAGGCGTCCACTTCAATGCGTTTGAGGATGCGATGCGGCGCCACCGGCGCGCTGCCGCCCTGGCAATGCAGGCACGCTTCGAGCGGCGCCTCGCGTTGCAGATAGGCAAGCATCGCGTCGAGCATGCCAGCGTCGTCGCACAGCGGCAGGCCGTCGGACTGAAAATCCTTCTCACCCTGGTAGAGCGTATGGAAATGCGCCGGACGCGTGCAGGTGTAGAACATGCCGTCGCGAATCATATGGCAGCGCTCGCGGATCCAGCAATCGTGATAAAGGCGCTGCGCTGCGTCACGATCGGTGCCGGGCTGCGCACGGTTCATCGTCGTGAACACGTCCTGCACTTTCCAGTTCAGGCGCACGTCGAAGCGCGCGGCCTGGCGCTCGATGTGCGCGACCAGGTCGGGCGACAGCGACGGCTTCGGATAGCGCGAGATCGTCAGCGCATCCACCGCCTGCCAGAACGCATCGGTCATCTCGCCGAGCTTCAGGCCGTTCGTCGTGACGGAGACCACGGGCGCGATGCCCGTGGCGCGCACGCGCTGGACGAGTTCGACGAGCGCCGGATGCAGCAGCGGCTCGCCGCCGACCAGCTTGAACATGCGCGGGCGCAGCACCTTCGCGGCGCGGCGCAGATCGGCTTCGATCGACGCGGGGCTTGCATACCACTCGGGCAGCAACGGCGACAGCGAGCAGCATTCCGCGCAGGTCAGGTTGCAGTGATCGACGATGTGCGCTTCGAGCGAGCGCGTCAGCACGCGCCCGTCTTCGACGCGGTAATCGCGATCGAGCGGCGGCGGAAACACATGCTGCCGCTCGGTGGGCGGCGTCGGCTTCGACATCCGGTTCAGATTGGCATTCACTTCAGCGTCCTGCTTCCACACAACGGGAAAAGAAATCGACCAGACGGTCGCGCGCATCCACCATCGCGGCGGCCATCGTCACCGCGCCGTTCAGATGCGATGCAAAGCGCGACGGATCGTCGAGCCAGCCTTGCACGATCCAGAGCTTGAGCGCGTGCTGCAGACACGCGGCATCGACCGCCCAGGCAATGCGCGCGGGATCGACCGGCCGGGTCCGCCGATAGGCCAGCACGAACGCTTCCGCCAGATGCGGCGCCTCCAGCGGCAGATGGTTCAGGCAACGCACCAGTTCGTATTCACGCGGTGCGCCGATCGACGCTTCCCAGTCGAGAATGAGCGGCGGCAGCGTGCCCGTGAACAGATAGTTGAACTGGTTGTAGTCGTTGTGGATCGGGTGCTGCGGATCGTCGGCGGGAAACGCGTCGATGCTGCCCGGATAGTAGCGGTCGAGCAGGCGCAGCGCGAGATCGACGTAGCGGCGCAGGTTGTCGGCGGCGTGGTTCGCGCGTGCGCGATCGAGTGCATCATGCAGGCTGCGGCGCACTGCGTCCGCGTCGATCGCGGTCAGGCGTGCGCGGATCGTGTCGAGCTGCGGCAAGTGAAGCTGCTCGAGCCTCAGATGCAATGCGGCCAGGCTCGCGCCGAGCGCATCCCATTCGGCCGGCGAAAACGTGTCGTAGGTTCTGAACTGCCCGGCTTCCCAGCGCGTCAGCATCGCGTGCGAGCCTTGTCCCGTCCACAGCGGCTCGCCGGACGTCGTGCGTTTCAGCATCTGCGCATGGAATCGGGGATCGCGATGCGTTTCCAGGTGAGCGAGCACGGCGGCCTCCTTGGCCGCACGCGCATGATGTTCGGACGCGTAGAGCTTGACCGCTACACCGCCGTCATCGGTCGGCAGGCGCCACACGCGTTCGCCGACCTGGCGCGGCGGCCCGCTGCGGCCCAGCGCATAGGCATCGCGGATCTCGTCGAAGGTCGCGGCGAGCGAGTCCATTCAGATGTGCTCGGCCGGCCCGTATCGATACGGATGGCCGCTCAGGAACGTGTTGTGCCCGACGTAGCGCACCTTGTACATCGCCGGGCGGAACAGCACCGAAGGCGCGTTGTTCGCGATGCCGAGCAGCGGGTACAGGTCCTGCCGCACGAAGAACGCGTTGTTGCCCATGTCGTCGCAGCAGACGAGTTCATAACCCTTCTGCCGGCCGAGATGGACGAGCGATTCGAGGCTCGCGCCGTAATACGTCGAGCCGTCCCATTCGTGGTCCGGATTGAAGCACATGACCCAGCGCTCGGGCGGCGTGTAGTACGGGTTGTATTCGATCACGACGATACGCGGCTGGAATGCTTGCAAGCCGCGCCAGACCCAGTAGTCGTTGCCGTCGATGTCGATCGACAGCAGGTCGAAGTCGGTTGGCGTGTTGGCATCGGCGAGCAACGTGTCGATCGTGTCGGGCTGGACGCGATCATGGTGCAAGCGAACGCGTTCCGCTCCCGCGTAGTGGGCGGCAAGCTTGCCGAAGCGGTACGCGCTACCTTCCACCAGCACGCCGGACCAATCCCGTTCGCGCAGCAACCGCGCGGTGTTGCTGTTGCGCAGGCCGTCGCTTGCGCCGATATCGACGCAGAAGCGGTTGGTCGGTGCGATCCGCTCCATCAGGCGCGACAGGATGCCTTCCTCGGTGCCCTGTGCATAGAGACTTGGCGCAAGGCCGGATAAATCGAGCGGGAGAGGATGGTCCTGCATCGAGGGGGCGGCTCCTGGTCGGAATTGAGGGTGGTATCCGGAGCGTAATTTACCCGAAGTCGATTGAGGGGAGGAAACGGGAATGTGCGACACCCCCGCGCTTCACCCGCACGGACATGAAAAAGCCCGCATCGACAATACTGTCGATGCGGGCCCGATGCGCTTCTCGCGGCTTCGCGTTGCTATGCGCTCCAGCTTCGTACCACGGCCGGACCGCAACACATGAACGGAAGCGTCAGGACACTTACTCCTGCCCCTGACTCGTCAGGAACTCCTCGTAATTGCCGCCGAAGTCGAACAGCGTGCCATCCGTCCGCACTTCGATGATCCGGTTTGCCAGCCCGCTCACGAACTCGCGGTCGTGCGACACGAAGATCAGCGTGCCTTCGAACTGCTCGAGCGCGATCTGCAGCGACTCGATCGACTCCATGTCCATGTGGTTGGTCGGCTCGTCCATCAGCAGCACGTTGTGGCGGCCGAGCATCAGCTTGCCCCAGATCATGCGGCCCTTCTCGCCGCCCGACAGCACCTTCACCGACTTCTTGATGTCGTCCGACGTGAACAGCAGGCGGCCCAGCGTGCCGCGCACCATCGTTTCGTCGTCGCCGTCCTTGCGGTACTGGTCGATCCAGTCCATCAGCGTGATGTCGTTCGGGAACTCCTCGTACGTGTCCTGCGGCATGTAGCCGACGTTCGCGTTCTCGGACCACTTCACCGTGCCGTGCTCGAGCTCGAGCGCGCCGAGCAGCGAACGCAGCAGCGTCGTCTTGCCCGCGCCGTTCTCGCCGATGATCGCGATCCGCTCGCCCGGCTGAACCGACAGGTTGAAGTTCTGGAAGATCGTGCGCTCGTACTTCTTCGTGATCTCTTCAGCGACCACCGCGACGTTGTGCAGCTTCTTCTCGAACTCGAAACGGATGAACGGGTTCTGGCGCGACGACGGCTTGAATTCCTCGATCTTGATCTTGTCGATCTGCTTCGCGCGGCTGGTCGCCTGACGGGCCTTCGACTTGTTCGCCGAGAAGCGGCGCACGAAGTCCTGCAGTTCCGCGACACGCTCCTTCGCACGCGTGTTCGCCGCGGCCTGGCGCTCGCGCGCCTGTGCCGACGCGAGCATGTAGTCGTCGTAGTTGCCCGGCCAGACCTTCAGCGTGCCGAAGTCCATGTCGGCCATGTGCGTGCACACCGAGTTCAGGAAGTGACGATCGTGCGAGATGATGATCATCGTCGAGTTGTACTCGTTGAGCGTTTGCTCGAGCCAACGAATCGAGTTGATGTCGAGGTTGTTGGTCGGTTCGTCGAGCAGCAGCACGTCCGGCTTCGAGAACAGCGCCTGCGCGAGCAGCACGCGCAGCTTCCAGCCCGGCGCGACGTCGCTCATCGTGCCGTTGTGGAATTTCTCCTCGATGCCGATGCCGAGCAGCAGCGCACCCGCGCGCGCCTCGGCGTCGTAGCCGCCGTATTCGGCGAACTTGCCTTCGAGCTCGGCGGCGTGCATGTAGTCGTCGTCGGTGGCTTCCGGGTTCGCGTAGATCGCGTCACGCTCGGTCATGGCGGCCCACATCTCGGTGTGGCCCATCATCACGACGTCGAGCACGCGCACGTCTTCGTACGCGAACTGGTCCTGGCGCAGCTTGCCGAGACGCACGTTCGGCTCCAGCGCGACGTTGCCGGCGCTCGGCTCGAGGTCACCGCCGAGGATCTTCATGAACGTCGACTTGCCACAGCCGTTCGCGCCGATCAGACCATAGCGGTTGCCCTCGCCGAATTTGACCGAGATATTCTCGAACAAGGGCTTCGGCCCGAATTGCATCGTGATGTTGGCAGTAGAAAGCACGGCAGGTCCCGTTAAAGGATAAATCGACGGAAAACCGTGTATTTTAGCAGGTGTCGGAGAAACTGCCGACCACGCCGTTCCGGCAGCGCATTTCCGGCCCCCTCGGCCTGCCGCCCGGCGGCCCGCCAACACGACGGCACGCGCCCCACCGCCGCCTTACCGGAAGCCCGCATGCTTGCCAGCCAGCTTCGCGAACAACTCGTCGGCGCGTGGCGCCTCGTGTCCTACGAAATCCGCCCGCGCGACGGCAGCGCGGTCACCTATCCGCTCGGCCGCGACGCGCGCGGCTGGATCCTGTACACGCCGGACGGCTACATGTCCGCCCAGCTGATGGCCGCCGGCCGGCCGGCCTACGCGGACGGCGACCTGCAGGGCGGCACCGCCGACGAGCGCGCGGCGGCCGCCGGCGGCTACATTGCGTATTCCGGCCCCTTTCAGGTCGCCGACGACGGCACGCTGACCCACGAAATGGACGTCAGCCTGTTCCCGAACTGGATCGGCAACGTCCAGCAGCGCGCCGTCAGGCTCGACGGCGATCGCCTGCAGCTCGGCACGGCCGCCCCGGTACGGATCGACGGCCGGGAAGTCGATGCCGTGCTGCTCTGGGTGCGCGCGGGCCGCTGATGCCCGTCACTTGCCGGCCTTCGCCGCCGCCCGCTGCGCCGCCTTCGCGTTCATCTGGCCGAACAGCTCCGAACACGGCACGTCGCGGTTGTTGCTCGGCGCGATCAGCGGAATCAGGGCCGCGAACGGGTTGATCAGCCCGAGGCCGACCATCGCGCCGGCACGCAGCGCGAGCGCGCCCGCGTCGACGCCGACGTTCGGGTTCTTGAACGTGCCCTTCGCATACAGCGGCGAGCGCAGCGAGAAGATCCGGAAACCCTTCGTGTGCGGATGGATCTTCAGGTTCAGCGTTTCGTCGCGCAGGCTGATCGGGCCGTCGACGTTGATCAGCGCGTCGTCCGTATCGAGCGCGAACACCTTCGGGTCGAGAATGCCGTTGGTCGCGACGAAGTCGATCGCCGCGCAGTTGATCTTCACGTCGTTGTTGCCGAACAGCTTCTCGTAGACGACGTTCGCGACGTTCAGCCCCGCCGCTTCCATCAGCAGGCGGCTGATGCGGCCGTCCGTCACGAGCGCCTTCACCTCGCCGGTCGACGTCGCGGCCAGCGCGGCCGGCGAGTTGCCGGTCGCCGACAGCGACGCATCGCCGTTGATCTCGCCGAGCGCCGACTGCATGACCTTCTGCGCCGGGAACAACTGCTTGAGCTTCAGGTGCCGCGCCGCCACGGTGAAGCGGCCCTTCAGCGGCGCACCGCTGCCGTCGAGATGCGCGGTCGTCGCGAGCGTGCCGCCCGCGACGCCGAACTGCAGCGGCTCGAGCGACAGCACGCCGTCCGTCATCACGATGTGCGTGTACAGGTTGGTGATCGGCAGGTCCGAACTCTTGACCAGCTTGCGGCCGGTGAACTTGACGTCCGCGTCGAGCGCACGCCAGCGGTCCGTGCGGAACGTCTCGACCGGCAGCACGCGGCCCGACGGCTGTTTCGTCGTGTCGCCGCGCTTGGCCTTGCTCGCGGCCGTATCCGCGCCGATCACCGGCGCGAGGTCGGAGAACTGCAGCAGGTTCGACACGAGTTCGCCCGACAGCTTCGGCCGCGGCTCGCGCTGCTCGTAGACGAGCGTGCCGCCGAGATCGCTGCCGCCGACGCGACCGTTGAAGTTCTCGTAACGGAAGGTGCTGGCCTTGCGCTTGAAGTTGCCGATCAGTCGCCCTTCCGTCGCGTAAGGCGGCGTATCGGGCAGCGTGATGCCGGTCAGCTGGTAAAGGTGCGACATCGACGTGCCCTGCAGCCACAGTCGCAGATCGATGGCCGCGAGATGCATCGGGTCGGTCAGCGTGCCGACGATCGCGAGCCGCGTGTCGCCGGCCTTCACGTCAGCCTGCAACGGGAACGGCCGCGATGCGTCCTGGATCGCGAGCACGCCGCCCAGCTTGCCAGTGCCGCTGATCGGCACGTTCTTGTAGCGGCCGTCGACCTTCAGCCCGAACGCATAGGTCGGGCCGGACGGCTTCGCGGGCGCTGAGACGCTGCTTGCACCCGATGCGGCAGCGGCAGCCGATGCCGAAGAGGTAGCTGAGGAAGACGACGCCGAAGAGGTAGCTGAGGAAGACGACGCCGGCACCACGGCAGACACGGCCGCAGCACCCGTTGCCGACGCCGAACTCACAGCCTGCGCAGCGGACGCACTCGACGCGGCCTCCGCGTTGGCCTTCGCGCTCAATTGCGCGGCGCCATGCTTGCCGACCCGCTGCGCCGATGCCGCGCGCGACGTCTGCTCCTGCTCCTTCAGCACGTCGCCGAGCGGAATCGGCTGCCCGAGCGTATCGATCGCGACGGTCAGGTCGGCCCTCGTGATCGCGTCGCGGTACGTGACGGTGCCCTTCGCGAAGCCGAAGCTGTCGAGCCGCACCTTCCACGGCGACGGCTGCGACGATTGCTTGAACTGGAAGGTCCACGTGTTGCGGCCGTCGGCGAGCCGCTCGAGGTCGACGGCCGGATTCACGACGTCGATCGACGGGATCACGATTTCATGCGCGAGCAGCGGCAGGATCGCGAGATCGAAGTGCGCGGCATCGAGCGTGACGAACTTGGGCATCTTCGCCCAGTCGGGGTTGCCGATCTCGAGCTGCGTGGCCGTGAAGCTCGGCCAGGGCACCCAGGCGCGCCAGCCGGTTTCGCCGTCGGGGCGGCGCCAGCCGACCTTCAGGTCGCCGTTGATCGCGAACGGGCGGCCGAGTGCGGCCGTGACCTGCTCGTTGACCCACGGCTTCGCGCGGTTCCAGTCGAAGATAAAGAGAAAGACGCCGGCCGCCGCGATGAGCACCGCGACGATACCGACGATCCATGCAGCCGATTTGCCGATGGCTCGGGCTAGCGTCATGGCGGTTCCGTTGTTGTTCTGAAATGTTGCCGCACCATGCCGGGCCGCTTGCGTGGACGAACGGCGCACGACACCCGCGGCTTTTCAATCGGTATTATGACGCACGCCATGGTGACGTTTCGGCGCCATTAACGCTTTTTTTCATTTGTGACATGACAGCCCCCACCGGCCTCATCGATGCAGCGCGCATCACGCGGCGCGATGCCAGCAGCGGCAAGACCCTGCTCGCCCCGACCGATTTCAGCCTCGCGGCGGGATCGCGAATTGCTATCACCGGGCCGTCCGGGTCGGGTAAAAGCGTGCTGCTGCGCGCGCTCGCGCTGCTCGACCCGCTCGACGGCGGCCACATCCTGTGGCGCGGCAAACGGATCCGGCGCAATGCGATCCCGCGTTACCGGCGCAGCGTCGCCTATGTGCGTCAGCGCCCCGCGCAGATGGACGGCACCGTCGAATCGCAGCTGCGCTATCCGTATTCGCTCGCGATCTATCGCGACGTTGCGTTCGATCGCGCGCGCGCCGAAGCGCTCGCCGCGCAGGCCGGCCGGGGTCCCGACTTTCTCGACAAGCGCGCGAGCGACCTGTCCGGCGGCGAAGCGCAGATCACCGCGCTGCTGCGCGTGCTGCAGCTCGATCCCGACGTGCTGCTGCTCGACGAGCCGACGTCCGCGCTCGATCCCGAATCGGCGCGCGCGATCGAAGCGCTCGTCGGCGCATGGTTCGACGCGGCGCCCGACGCCCGCGCGTACTTGTGGATCTCGCACGATCCGGCCCAGGCCGCGCGGATCGGCACGATGCGGCTCGTGATGCAGGCCGGCGTGATGCACGTGGCCAACCCGACGGAGGCCGCGCAGTGAGCCCCGCCCTGCAGGACCTGAGCCTCGTCGACGTCGGCATCGCCGCCGCGCTCGTCGCGGTCAACGGCGCGATCTCGATGGCCCTGTCGCTCGGCCTCGGCCGCAAGCTCGCGCTCGCGGCCGTGCGCACCGTCGTGCAGTTGCTCGCGATCGGCTACGTGCTCGGCTGGGTGTTCGGTCATCCTCACTGGTACATCGTGCTGCCGCTCACCGCGCTGATGACGCTGATCGCCGGGTTCGCCGGCGCGGAGCGCGGCAAGCGCACGTATCGCGGCCAGCGCATCGACAGCATCGCGTCGATCTGGTTCAGCAGCTGGTTCGTCGCGGCGGTCGGCCTGTTCGTCGTGATCCGCATCCATCCGTGGTACGCGCCGCAATACGCGATTCCGATCCTCGGGATGATTCTCGGCAATACGCTCACGGGCGTGTCGCTCGGTGTCGAGCGGATGATGGAAGAACTCACGGCGCGCCGCGACCGCGTCGAAACCGCGCTTGCGCTCGGCGCGACACGCTGGGAAGCCGCGCAGGACGCCGCGCGCCAGGCCGTGCGTGCCGGCATGCTGCCGACGCTGAACCAGATGGCCGTCGTCGGCGTCGTGAGCCTGCCGGGGATGATGACGGGTCAGGTGCTGGCCGGCCAGTCGCCGCTGCAGGCCGTGCGCTACCAGATCGTGATCATGTTCCTGATCGCCGCGGCCTCCGCGCTCGGCACGGTCGGCGCGGTGCTGATGACCTATCGCCGGCTGTTCTCGGCGGATCACCGCTTTCTCGCCGCGCGGCTCGAAGAACGCGCGCACTGACACGCGGCCCCATCGCGCGATGCGTTCGCGCGGTTCGCCAGTCAGCGCGCGCTGCGGCGCTTGCCGAGTGCCTGCCGCAACGCGGCTGCGATGTCCGTGTCCGGCGCGAGCCCGTCGACCGACGCGACGAGCCTTACCGCACGCGGTGTCGTCACATAGGCGTGCGCGCTGACATAGCCGCCGCTGCCGGCCGAGCGCGTCGTCACGACGAGCGCCTGCGGCGCACGTGCACCGAGGTCGGCCACGAATGCATCGGTGACCGTACCATCACGCGCATGCAGCGCGCCCGTCACGTAATCGTCGGTATCGAAGCCGGGGGCGGCATGCGCGGTCGAATACACGCGCACCGCGTAGCTGCCGGTCGAGCAGGGTTCGAGCGCGCCGCTCGACACGACCGCCACCTGCTGCCGCGACGGCAGCCCGACTTTCTTCACGAAGCCGCAATCGTCGGCCGCGTGCGCGTGTGCGGCAACGAACGCAATGACGTACAGCAACGCGCGCATTCGGTATTTCATAGGGATGTCGTGACAGGAAGGTGATGATGCGGGCGAGCATGGCGTGACATGCTCATGACGTCATGCGGGTCGCTACGGCCGTCGCACGGCGAACGGCTGCCATGCCGTTGAAGCAGGTCGCGAGAAAGCATGGTGACGGCGACACGAAACGGTCACGTGTCGCCGCGTGGTACCGCAAGTCGAATCCGTTGCGCGCGCACCCGCTCCGACGCCGGCCCGCGCGCACCGTTCAGCGCTTGATCGACACCGTCACCTTCGAGCCATCGCTCATCGTGACGGACTTCGACCCGCCGTTGGTCGGGATCGACACCCACTTCACCTGGCTCACCGACACGACGTCCGGACACTGCAGCGACTTGCCGCCGGCCGTCACGTTGCGCGTGCCTTTCGGCGCGGCCGCCTGGAAGCTCAGCTGCACGTTGGCGACCCCCTTCGCGTCGATCGACGGCGCGAGCCGCACCTGGGTCTGGCGCACCATCGCGCCGTTCTCGTCGCGCGGCAGGTTGTCGGCGTTCGGGCAACCGTCCGGCATCGCGACCGCCCCGCTCGGCGGCACCGACTTCCAGTTGAAGTCGTCCGTCTCGCCCGAGCGGATCTTGCGGGTCTCCTGCGTATTGCCGAAGCTCTTCGAGTCGACCTTGACGGTGTATTCGAGCTGCCCGGTACCGCCGCCCTTCAGGCTGCCCTTGACCGGCGGCGCCGCGAATACGCTCGCGCTGATGCACGCCGCCGCGAACACGACCGACCACGTTGCGGCGACTGACAAGCTGCGTTGGCTCATGCTGACCTCCTTGGTATGCGGCGGCACGCGCGTGCCGCGCGGTTTTCGATGCATGATGCGCTGCCAGTCTACCGCCAAGCGGCATGCAATGCGCCGCAAACGCATCGGGTGTTACCCCGCTTGCGTTCGCGGCGCCGCAACCTTAAACGCGAGGCCGGCTCAGAAGCCGCTCAGCACGAGCTTGCCGATCGAGCGTCCGGCCTCGAGCAGCTGGTGCGCGCGCCGCACGTTCGCCGCGTTGATCGTGCCGAGCTGTTCGCCGACCGTGGTGCGCAGCGTGCCGCCGTCGACGAGCCGGGCGACTTCGCCGAGGATCCGGTGCTGCTCGATCATGTCCGGCGTCTCGAACATGGCGCGCGTGAACATGAATTCCCAATGAAACGCCGCGCTCTTCGCCTTCAGCAGTTCGACCGGCACCGGCTTGTCGTTCTCGACGATCGTGCAAATGCCGCCCTGCGGCCGGATGACCTCCGCAGCGGCAGGAAAGTGACGATCCGTGTCGTTGAAAATCAGCACGTAGTCGACATTCGGATACCCGGCCTCGCGCAGCTGCGCAGGCAGGTCGCCGAAATGGTCGACCACCATATCCGCGCCCAGCGAGCGCACCCACTCGGTCGACGCCGGCCGAGATGCAGTTGCGATCACGTGCAGCTTGCCGAGCGCCTTCGCGAGCTGGATCGCGATCGAACCCACGCCCCCCGCGCCGCCGATGATCAGCACCGACTTGCCGGCGTCCGCGCCCTGCGGCGACACGCGAAGCCGGTCGAACAGCGCTTCCCACGCGGTCAGCGCGGTGAGCGGCAGCGCCGCGGATGCGGCGAAATCGAGCGTGCGCGGCTTCAGCGCGGCGATCCGCTCGTCGACCGTATGGAATTCGCTGTTCGCGCCCGGCCGCGTGATGCTGCCCGCGTAGAACACTTCGTCGCCGGGCCGGAACAGCGTGACATCGGCGCCGACCGCGACCACCGTGCCGGCCGCATCCCAGCCGAGTACGCGCGGCGTGTCCTCGACCTGCGGCTTCGGCGCGCGCACCTTGAAGTCCACCGGGTTCACGGAAATCGCCTCGACCTTCACGAGCAGGTCGCGCGAGCCCGGCACGGGCTGCGGCAGCTCCACGTCGAGCAGCGCTTGCGGGTCGTCGATCGGCAGATAACGGGTCAGTCCAACGGCTTTCATCACGACACTCCTTCAAGGAAACCTGTGGGCCGCGGCGCAGCCCCATGAACGTCATCGTAGGCAACCCGATCATTCGAGAAAAGCGCTATATTTCCTGAAACATTTTCAGGAATTTCAGAATAATGGCCTCCGATCCGATTCCGGCCCCCGACAAGCCGCTCGACCTGCTCGACGTCGCGCTGTTCGTGCGCGCGGCGCTGCTCGCGAACGTCACCGCGGCCGGCCGTGAATTCGGCGTGTCGGCCGCGGTCGCGAGCGCGCGCATCGCGCAACTCGAACGCCAGCTCGGCGCACGGCTGCTGCATCGCACCACGCGCCGCATCAGCCTCACGCAGGACGGTGAAGTCTTCATGGCGCACGCCGACACGCTGCTGTCGGCCGCCGATGCCGCGCGCGCATCGGTCGGCCACGGCCGCTCCGAGCCGTACGGGCGGCTGAAGGTGTCGATGTCGTCGTCGTTCGGTCGCCAGCATGTCGCGCCGGTGATTCCCGCGTTCCTGCGCCGCTATCCGTCCGTGTCGCTCGACCTGCGGCTGTCGGACGAGATCGTCGACCTCGTCGACGACGGCTACGACGTCGCGATCCGCCTCGGCGCGCTGAAGGATTCGACGCTCGTCGCGCGCAAGCTCGCGACGAACCGCCGCGTGCTGTGCTGCTCGCCCGCGTATCTCGCCGCACACGGCACGCCGCGCCATCCGGCCGACCTCGCTCAGCACGAGTGCGTGATCCTCGGCGACCAGCGCGACTGGTCGTTCGCCACGCCGCAAGGCCCGCTCACCGTGCGGGTGGGCGGCCGGCTCGTCGCGAGCAACGGCGAGGCGATCCGCGAAGCGCTCGTCGACGGCTTCGGGATCGCGATCAAGTCGACCTGGGACGTCGGCCCGCTGCTCACGAGCGGCGCGCTCGTCACGGTGCTCGACGACTATCCGTTCGCGGAAGACATCGCGATCTGGGCCGTCTACCCGAGCCGCGCGCACGTTCCGCTGAAGACGCTCGCCTTCATCACGTTCCTGGCCGAGCATTTCGGCGACCCGCCGTACTGGGATCGCGCGGACGGGCCATGACCGCCCCGCCGCGCACGGTTTCGATCCGCCCCCCGCCGCCGCGTGCGGCCAACCGGCTACAATGGCGCGTTCGCCACGCAAGGGCCCGACGCCGGACGGGGCCCGCACCGGCAGGCGGCCGCCCGTTGGCCGCCTACGCATTTCATTCGTTTCCCAACCATCCCGTCATGACCCACAACCTCGTCATCCAGAGTCTTGCGCCGCTGTCGGACACCCATCACAAACCGCTGCTCGCGCTGTCGCGCGGCACCCGCATCGTGCAGACCGACGATCATGCGCTGCGGATCGACAACGCGAACCCGGCGCAACGCCTCGACATCGATGCTTACTGCGGCACGCACGCGCTCGACTTCGCGTTCGTCGAGGCCGGCCTCTCGCTCGGCGATTTCGGGCTCGCCGTGATGGACATGGATTCGACGCTGATCACGATCGAGTGCATCGACGAGATCGCCGATTTCTGCGGGCTGAAAACGCAGGTCGCCGAGATCACCGAAGCGTCGATGCGCGGCGAAATCCGCGACTTCAACGAAAGCCTCACGCGCCGCGTCGCGCTGCTGGCCGGGCTCGACGCGCACGCGCTCGAACGCGTGTACGAGGAACGGCTGCAACTGTCGCCGGGCGCCGAGAAGATGCTCGCCGGCGTGAAGGCCGCCGGCATGAAGACGCTGCTCGTGTCGGGCGGCTTCACGTTCTTCACCGAACGGCTGAAGGCGCGCCTCGGCCTCGACTACGCGCATGCGAACACGCTCGAGATCGTCGACGGCAAGCTGACCGGCAAGGTGCTCGGCGAGATCGTCAACGCCGACGTAAAGGCGCGCCTGCTGCGCGAGACGTGCGCGTCGCTCGGCCTCGAGCCGCGTCGCGCGATCGCGATGGGCGACGGGTCGAACGACCTGAAGATGATGGCCGAAGCCGGGCTGTCGGTCGCGTACCACGCGAAGCCCGTCGTGCGCGATGCGGCGACGGTCGCGTTCGATCACGTCGGCCTCGACGGGCTGCTGCGGCTGTTCTGATCCCGCGGAATCCGAAATGAAAAACGCCGGCGCGATGCAACATCGCGCCGGCGTCTTGTTTTTCTGCCGAACGTTGTCAGCGGGCGATCAGCCCAGCGCAGCCTGCATCGCGCGCTCGATGTCCGCACGCAGGTCGCCCTCGTCTTCCAGGCCGACATAGAAACGTACCAGCGTGCCGCGATGCGCCCAGTCCGGACGCATCGACGCGACGTCGTAAGGCATCGCGAGGCTGCACGCGCCGCCCCAGCTCCAGCCGATCGCGAACAGCTCGAGCGACTCGACGAAGCGGTCGACCTGCTCCGCACTGTAGCGTTCGTCGAACACCACCGAGAACAACCCGCCCGCGCCGGTGAAATCGCGCATGAACGACGCGTGCCCCGGGCAATCGGCGATCTGCGGGTGCAATACCGCCGCGATCTCCGGCCGCGCCTTCAGCCATTGCGCGAGCGCAAGCGCGCTCTTGCTGTGCGCGTCGAAACGCACCTGCATGCTCGGCAGGCTGCGCAGCACGAGCGAGCAATCGTCGACCGACACGCCGACACCGCAGCGCATCCGCGCGAGCTTCAGCTGTGCATGCAGCGCCGCGTTCGCGGTGATCGTCGCCCCCATCAGCACGTCGCTGCCGCCCGACTGGTACTTGGTCAGCGCCTGCACCGAGATGTCGACGCCGTGTTCGAACGGCTTGAATGCGAGCCCGGCCGAAAAGGTGTTGTCGATCGCGGTGACGATGCCGCGCGCCTTCGCGGCCGCCGTGATCGCCTGCACGTCCGGCACTTCCATCGTCACCGAGCCCGGCGCCTCGATCCAGATCAGCCGCGTGTTCGGCTGGATCAGGTCGGCAATGCCGGCGCCGATCAGCGGATCGTAGAAGCGCGCGGTGATGCCGAAATCCTTCGCGAGCCAGTTGCCGAAATCGGCGTTCGGCCCGTACACGTTGTGCGGAATCAGCACGTCGTCGCCGGCTTTCACGATCCCGAAGTAGACGTTCATGATCGCCGCGAGGCCCGACGGCTGCAGCAGCGCATGCGTGCCGCCCTCGATCTCGGCAAGCCGCTGCGCGAGCGCGAGCGACGTCGGCGTCGCATGCAGGCCGTAGCGCCACTGGTTGTCGTTGTGCCAGACGAGCGCACGCATCGTCGCGAGATCGGGAAACACGACCGTCGACGCGCGCGCGACCGGCGGCACGAACGAACGGAAGCCTTCCGGGATCACGTCGTCGGGTTGAACGATGCGGGTTTGCAGTGCGCGCTTGGGAGTGGATGCAGTCATGACGGGAAGCCGGGCACGAGGCCGTTCGGTTGCGGAATATGCAGCTAGATTAGCCAAAATCGGCGCAATTGGCCCGGTACAATGCGCGCCGCACGCACCGAGCCAGCGCGGGTTCAGTCGTCGGTGCGCAGGTTGACGACGCCGCCCACCGTCTCGATTTCCTGCACGCGGCCGTCGCGCACCTGCAGCGCCGCACGCTTGCCCGGCGCGAGACGCAGCACGACGGGCTGCGGATCCGACTCGTCAGAATTCATCCGGTCGGCCTTCAGGGCACCCGTCGCGTCGAAGCGGCCGATCCACACGCCCGTGATGTTCGTGCCGTCGTTCGATTCCTCGATTTCGAGCGTGTCGCCGTCGCGATCGCCCGCGAGCAGCACGACCTCGCCCGTATCGGCGAACTGGTATTCGCCGTGCACGCCTTCCTCGTCCGTCTTCGGGCCGAGATGCACGACGATCGGCCGGTCACCGAGCGTGCCTTCGTAGCGCGGCAGGCGGGCGAACTCGGGATTCGGCTTCAGCGGCCGCGCCATTGCCGGTTCATCCTGCTGCGCGCCCGGCGCGACAGCCTGCGCCGCGACGACGCCCGGCATCACCATGCCCGCCGCCAGCGCGCCCGCGACGACGAGCGCCCGTTGCCATTGCGAATATCGACCCACCGTGTGTTGCTCCTTGCTTCAGATTCGCTCGAAAATCGCGGCGATGCCCATGCACATCGTCACGAGCGCGTTGCCGTGGCCGGCGTGCGCATGCCGCGTCAGCCCTGCATCAGGCGCTCCACCGCATCGCGGTGCGGAATCGGCGCAACCGCGCCGTAGCCCGTCGTCGACAGCGCCGCCGCGGCGTTCGCATAACGCGCCGCCGCGAACGGATCGTCGCCCGCGACGATCCGCGCGACGAACGCACCGCCGAAGCAATCGCCCGCGCCCGTCGCGTCGACGGCTTCGACCGCGAAGCCCGGCACGACGCGCCGCTCGTTCGGCGTCGCCACGTAAGCGCCTTCCTTGCCGAGCTTCAACGCGACGACCTGCGGCCCGTGTTCGAGCATCGCATCGACGATTGCATCACGATCGTTCGCGCCCGTGAGTGCCGTCACGTCGTCCCAGCTGGGCAGGCAGATGTCCGTCTGGCGCAGCGCCTCGCGCATCACCGCGCGAGCCCGCGGCAACGGCCACAGCTTCAGCCGCAGGTTCGTGTCGAAGCTGACCTTCGCGCCGTGGCGGCGCGCGTGGTCGATCCCCGCGAACGCGGCGTCGCACGCGGCCGTGCTGATCGCGAGGCTGATGCCCGACAGGTGCACGGCCTTCGCGGCGGCCAGTGCGTCGAGCGGCAGATCACCTGTTGCATAACGGCTCGCCGCCGAGCCCGCGCGCAGGTAGTCGAACTGGTGACCATCGGCGCCATGCGTGACGAAGTACACGCCGGTCGGCGCCGTGCGGTCGATCCGCACGTACGTCGTGTCGACGCGTTCCGCGCGCCACATGTCGGCCAGCAGGCGGCCGAACGGATCGTCGCCGATCGCCGACACGAAGCCCGTCGATGCGCCCTGGCGCGCGGCGGCGATGCAGAAGTTCGACGTGTCGCCGCCAAAGCCCTGCAGGAATTCAGGCCGGCCCGGCTGCGACTGGTTGAATTCGATCATCGCCTCGCCGAGCGCGAGGATCTCCGGAAATGCGGCGGCCATCGCTTACACCTCGCCCCACAGATCGTGGCCGTCTGCGCCCGTGATCTTCACGGACACGAAATCGCCGACCTTGTAGCGCTTCGATGCCTTCGCCGCCGGCTCGACATAAACGACGCCGTCGATCTCCGGCGCATCCGCCGCCGTGCGACCGATCCCGCCTTCCTCGCTGACTTCGTCGATCAGCACCTTGAGCGTCTTGCCGACCTTGCGCTGGATGCGGTTCGCCGACACTTCCTCGGCAACTTCCATGAAGCGCGCGCGGCGTTCCTCGCGGACTTCATCCGGCAGCGCGCCGTCGAGTTCGTTCGCCGTCGCGCCTTCGACCGGCGAATACGCGAAGCAGCCGACGCGATCGAGTTCCGCTTCGCGGATGAAGTCGAGCAGCGTTTCGAACTGCTCTTCCGTCTCGCCGGGGAAGCCCGCGATGAACGTGCTGCGAATCGTCAGGTCCGGGCAGATCTCGCGCCACTTCTGCACACGCTCGAGCACCTTCTCGGCGTTCGCCGGACGCTTCATGCGCTTCAGCACTTCCGGGTGCGCGTGCTGGAACGGCACGTCGAGGTACGGCAGCACGTGGCCCTTGAACGGGCCTTCGGCCATCAGCGGAATCACTTCGTCGACGCTCGGATACGGATACACGTAATGCAGGCGCACCCATGCGCCGTACTGCGCGGCGAGTTCGCCGAGCGCGGCGACCAGGTCGGTCATGCGCGTCTTGATCGGCTTGCCGTTCCAGAAACCCGTGCGGTACTTCACGTCGACGCCGTACGCGCTCGTGTCCTGCGAGATCACGAGCAGTTCCTTCACGCCCGACTTGAACAGGTTCTCGGCTTCCAGCATCACTTCCGCGACCGGGCGCGACACGAGGTCGCCGCGCATCGACGGGATGATGCAGAACGTGCAGCGGTGGTTGCAGCCTTCGGAGATCTTCAGGTACGCGTAGTGGCGCGGCGTAAGCTTGATGCCGGCCGCGGGCACGAGATCGGTGAACGGGTCATGCGGCTTCGGCAGGTGCGAATGCACGGCCTGCATCACTTCGCCCACCGCGTGCGGGCCGGTGACGGCGAGCACCTTCGGGTGGACTTCCTCGATCAGGTTCGAGCCGCTGGCGCTCGACTTGGCGCCGAGACAGCCGGTGACGATCACCTTGCCGTTCTCGGTCAGCGCTTCACCGATCGCGTCGAGGCTTTCCTGCACGGCTTCGTCGATGAAGCCGCAGGTGTTCACGACGACGAGGTCGGCACCGTCGTAGGTGCCGGAGATTTCATAACCTTCGGCGCGCAGTTGCGTGATGATCTGTTCGGAGTCGACGAGCGCCTTCGGGCACCCGAGGGATACGAACCCTACTTTGGGGGATTGGGACATCTGGAATGTGGGGGCGTGGCAGCAAAAGCGTGAGTTTACAGCCATTTAGGGGTGGCGAGGCAAAACAGGCGATCGGCGGCGGCATCGACCGTCGAATCGGATGCGCGACGCGCCGGCGGGCCGTCATGCGACGGCTGCCCGATGCGTCCCTTTCAATTTGAAATCGCGCTGTCTGTCGCTACGCGTCGACGGCCAAGCCACGCATGGCCGTCGACGAGCGCATCACGGCAGCAATATCCCCGCAACGCGCCCTCGGTCAACACGCATCGAAAAGTATGAAAAACTTCACGCTCGCCGCGCTCGACGCATCGCAGTCAACTGACCGCCGGGCCGGCACCCGATCTTCCGCGTTCATCCTGCCTATACAAAAGGACGCTACATGTCAGTACGACGTTTGATATGCACGTGGCTCTCGCTGTGCCCGTTGATTGCAGGCACGGCGATGGCCCAACCCGTCGAGGTACCGGGCTTTACCCACGTGCGCTCCGTGGGCGGCATCGACGAATACCGTCTGGATGCCAACGGCCTTACCGTGCTTGCCGCGCCCGATTCCGCCGCGACGGTGGTCAGTTTCCAGGTGTTGTACCAGGTGGGTTCACGCAACGAAGCCGCGGGCACGACCGGTGACACTCACCTGCTCGAGCACCTGATGTTCAAGGGCAGCCGGCACTACAACAAGGCGCTCGGCAATTCACTGAACAGCTACATGGAGCGCGTGGGCGCGACCTTCAACGCCACCACGTCGATGGACCGCACCAACTACTTCGGCACGCTCGGGCGCGATGCGCTGGAAGGCTACATCGCGATCGAGGCCGACCGCATGCGCAACCTCCTGCTGCGCCCGGAAGACCTGGCCAGCGAGATGACGGTCGTACGCAACGAGTACGAGCGAGGCGAGAACAGTCCTTTCACCGCCTTGTTCCAGCAGGTCATGGCCACGGCTTACCAGGCGCATCCCTACCACCATCCCACCATCGGCTGGCGTAGCGACATCGAGCATGCGAGCGTGGACAAGCTGCGCCGTTTCTACGACACCTTCTACTGGCCGGACAACGCCACCGTCATCCTGGTCGGCGATTTCCGGCCGGACCAGGCGTTGGGGTGGGTCAGGCAGTATTACGGCGGCATCCCGCGCGCGCCCAAGGCCATTCCCGCTGTCACGACCGAAGAGCCGCCGCAGCAAGGGCCGCGAAGGCTGGTGCTCAAACGCGCGGGCGCAACGGGCAGTCTGATCATCGCCTTCAAGGGGCCGCGCGCGCTCGACCCCGATGCGGCTGCGTTGACCGTACTGGGCCTGGTATTGAGCCAGGGCAAGAGCAGCCGGCTGTATCGCGCACTGGTCGACACCACGGTTGCCACGCAAGCCGGCGCCGGCTTCCATGCGCTGCGCGATCCCGGTCCGTTCGTCGTGACGGTCAGCCTGCCGCCCGACGCGAAACACGAGCAGGCCGAGAAAATCGCCTGGACCGAACTGGAGCGGATCAAGACCGAGGGCGTCACTCGCGAGGATATCCAGCGGGTGCTGGGCCCTTACCGGGCCGATCAGGTCTACCAGCGTGACGGCGTCCGCGCGACGTCCGCCCGATTGGGCCACGCGGTCTCGCTGGGCGACTGGACACGGTTCGTCACCGAGCTTGAAGAACTGGAAAAGGTGACGCCCGCCGATGTGCAGCGCGTCGCCCGCAAGTACCTCGTTGAAAACCAGAGCACCACCGGCTGGTTCGTCCCGGAGAAATCGTAATGAAGCAGGTTCGTTTCAACCCTCTGCGGACGTGGCTCGTGTGGTTCGCCGTGCTATGGCTGCCTGTCGCGGCTCAGGCAGGCATCGCCGAGCGCGTCGTGCGCGCCCAGGCCGGCAGCATCACGCTATTGACCTATTCGATGTCGCCGCAGGAAATGGTCTCCCTGACCGGGGTGATGCCCCTGGGCGATGCCGACACCGCCAGCAAGGCGGCCAATCCCGCCGTGCCGTTGCTGACGGGCATGTTGCTGCAGGAGGGCAGCACCCGTCGCGACAAGGTGGCGATCTCCGCGCTGCTGGAAAGCCTGGGTGCTCAGTTGTCGTTCCAGACCGACGGCGGCTATGTCGGCATACACGGCCAAAGCCTGACCAAGGATTTGCCGACGCTGATCGACCTGATGGCCGAGCAGTTGCGCCTGCCGGCCTTCAAGCCGGAGGAGCTGGCCAAGGCCAAGAGCCGGCTGGAGGCCGCGATCCGTAACGCCGCAGAAAACCCGTCGGCTCGGGCCACCGAGGCGCTGAATCGGTCCATTTACCCCGCTGCCCACCTCAACGCACCGGTGCCGCGCGAACGGATGCTCGACGCGATCGCCGCTGCCACGCTGGACGACATCAAGGCCTTTCATCAAGCCTATTACGGGCCCGCCCACATGACACTGGTCGTGGTCGGCGGCGCGGACCCTCGCCGCCTGCAGTCCATGGTGACCGAAGCCTTCGCGGGCTGGAGCGGGGGCCGGGCACTCGTGCGACAGGGCCCGCCACGCAAAGCAAGCCGGCCCGACACGCAGCGCATCGCCATGGGGGACAAGGAATCCGTCAGCGTGATGCTGGGTCAGGCCATCGACCTGCGCGCCAACGATGCCGACTATCTGCCCCTCAGCGCGGGTGTCAACATCCTGGGCAACGGCTTCACCGGCCGCCTGATGGCAGGGGTCCGCGACAAGGAGGGCCTGACCTATGGCATCCGCGCCGGCCTGTCCGGGCTCTCCCTGATGGACGGCGGATTCGTCATCACCAGCAGCTTCGCCCCGCCCCTGCTGAACAAGGGCGTCGCCAGCACGCGGCGGATTCTGGATGCCTGGTGGAAACAGGGCGTGACCCAAGCGGAACTGGATGCACGCAAGGACGGCATGATCGGCCGCCATCAAGTTGCGATGGAAACCACCGGGCAGATGGCCGCCATGATCGCCCAGACGGTGCTCCAGGACCGCCCGCTGAGTGACCTGGACACTTATCCCGAGCGCGTCCGCGCGTTGACCGTCGAGCAGGTCAACACCGCCATCCGCACGTACCTGGACCCCGACAAGATGACGTTGGTGGAAGCAGGCACGTTTGCGGAGAAATAACCGCAGCCTCGCTTCGTTCCGTGCCCCGCCCGGCTTCGGCCGGGCCGCTGCCATCGCACGATCGTGCGTGCGCCTGCTCTGCGCAGAACGCCACGGGATGCGGCTTCCCGCCGACGGTCGCAATCCGACCGGTTTTGATAATCCGCGCCGTTGCCCAGTCCTCGCTCCGGCTGCAGATCCGTGCACGATGCTGCACATGGACCGCGCCGAAACACGCAGAGGAAACGTGCGCGCCGACCGCGTCGGCTTGATGCGGGATGAGGGGCTATCGGCTTACCGTCAACGCCATGTGCGGCAAGACGCGTGGCAACTTCCCGAACGACGAGGCGGCGATCAAGCTGCTCTGGCTGGCGCTGCGCAACGTGCTGGCCAAAACCGTGCGGTCCACCTTCGACCGGAAATCGGCGAAGTGACGGGGATCCACCCGCACGCGTCGCTTCCCGACAATTCCGCCGGAACCGCCCCGTCGCTATGCGAAAATCGCAGTGTCCACGCTCTTCCCTCTCTTCCATTACCCAACGGGGCTCGCATGACCACCCACATCACGATCGAATTCACCGAACACGCAGCCGAAGCTATTGGCGAGCAAACCAGCACCAGCTTCTCCTACGATCAAGGCGCGCACGTACCGCAACCGGGCGACTTCGTCGAGCTCGAGAACTCGCGCCAGACATTTCTCGTGATCGGCCGCGTGTTTTCGCTCAAGGCCAACTACAGCGCCGTCAAGCTCGTGCTCGACCTTCCTCCGTCGGACGGCGAGCAGGATTTCGATCAGACGCACTGACGGACGACGAGACGCGTGCCCCGTCACGCATCCATGATCGCGTTCGCCGCCAATCGCCCAAGCTGGGGCGCCAGGATCACGCCGGGATGCACGACAACGGCATAAACGCCTGCAACACCGGGCAAAAATCCGTTGATCGGCACCCCGTCGCTCGTCATCGGCCGCAACGCCAATTTCGCGGAGAGCGGCGTGAGGGTCGGCGGCTCGGCAAACAGCGCCGAAATGTCCGAGGCCGTACGCACAGCAAGCGCTGCAAGCCCACTGTCCCCCTCTTCCGGAGGATCCGCGGCTGACAGCAGGCTCCCCGACGGGCCGACCCGCACTTCAAGATCCTGTCCATAGAGCAAGTGGCTGATGAGACCGGGCTTGGCAGCAAAACGCATCAACACGGCCGGCTCCTCGCGAACCGGCAACGACACACCGAGGCCTGCGGCAATGGCAACCGCGGAAGCCGCATTCGCCAGAACGACGACATCCGCAGGCACATGCCCGTGCACGGTATGCACACCGACAGCGTGCCCATTGCGCGTGTCGACCGCTTCGACTGCACAACCGCACCGGATCTCCGCGCCGGCCGCTTGTGCACCCGCCAGCAACTGATGCGTGAGGTTGATCGGCTCGACCACGAAATCATCCGGTGCCCATGCGATCAACTCTGGAAGCCGTGCAAGACGCGGCTCCATCCGCGCCACCTCCCGACGCCCCAACGCTTCCATGTGCACGCCCGCCGCGCGCTGCTCGTCGATCAGGGCAGCCGTCCGCGCATCCGAGTCCAGCCAGACAAGTGCCCCGCGCGTCGTCACCGGCAACGAACCCAGCTCACGCTCGAGCCTCGCGAACTCCGGGAGCGCTCCGAGCGTGCGCGAGAATCCGGGCGGGTTTTCAGAAGGAAGCGCGCTGCCGGTACCCACCCAGCCGAACGACCAGTGAGTCACGCCGCCCGCGGGCACCGTCTGCTGTTCCAGCAGCGTGACCTGTGCGCCCGATCGCGCAAGATGCCATGCGGTGGATGCACCGACGATGCCACCACCGATCACGACGACGCGCAGCAGGTTGTGTCCCATGAGTGACATTCGAACGTTACGGGGTTCCGACTATACCGTCCGCCCCGCTTCACCGCTGTGCGGTTGCCTGCCGCCCTTTCGCACCCGGCATCGAAGCGCCGCCTGATGGACATCCGCTGCGCACGACGCTCGGGCTCAAAAAACAAAAAGGCCCGCCATGGCGGGCCGTGCTCGTGCGAGGAATGCGTCACCGCGTGTCCGGAAACACCGACGCCTTCAGGCATCGATCGAACCACAATGCATCGTCTCCATCGCCGATCGGCCACATTTCCGCATCGAGTTGCGGCAGCCCGGCTACCGGCGCTGACGCGCGGTTATCGCCTCCGGACGCCCCCGCACGCATCCACGCCGAGTGCGCGCCACCGGTGTCGCACGCACTCCCATGGGCCTGCGCTTCGCAGTACGCAACGGGTCGCACCTTCCCGCCATCGGCCGTGCTCACCGACCGGTACTGATAGACCGCCCCGGTCGCCCAGTCCTCACTCTGGCTGCAGACCCGCGCACGATGCTGCACATGGACCGCGCCGAAACATGCGTAGGAAACGTGCGCGCCAGTCGCATCGTCGGGAATGAAGTCGCAGTTTGCATCGAAACCGGTAAGCGGGCCGCCCGTGTATTTCGCGAGCCACTGGCGCTCGGCCTGCGCACGCGCGATCAGCCCTTTGTTCGATTGATCGGCCAGTACGGCGGTGCGCCGATCGATTGCCTTGCGCACTTCGTCGACGGCGAGCGGACGACCTTCGTAATCGGCGTCGAGACGGTTGTTGCGCGCGCTGATCCAGCGGCGCTGGCTGCGCACCAGCATGTCGCGGATCGCCGTGTCCGGTGCGGCCTTCAGCGCACCCGCGTACGCCGAATTCATCCGCGAGTCGGCTGCGCGCAGGATGGAGCTCGCGCAGATGCGCTTCTCGATCGACTGCACGGCTTTCGCGCAATCCATCGCAAAGGCAGGCACCGCCACGCCAACGCCCAGCATGAACATCGAAGCCAAACCAGCCAGTCGGCCAGCCGGTGCCACTCGAATCCCACGCATGCTTTCTCTCAGTCGGTTTTTCTTGGTCGCATTGCCTCGATGCGGCATCGCGCATCATGGCCTGTCGTGCCCGGGCGGCGTCATTGCATTTCGCCGAACGCAGCTTCCACGCTACACCGCGCAGCGCCGCTCATGTACGCGTGCCTGCACAAACGCGCACCATCAGGCACGACACGCCCCGGTGTTCCTTCGCAAGTGACGGGATCTCGATCGACTGGACAACGGCCACGCACGCCCGAACCCGGCATGCGCATTCGGTGCCGACGGTCATGAACGACCGTCGGCGAGAGGATCCGGCAGGCGGCGGCCGCACATCGTCGCGCCGAATGCACGATCGGCCGACCCGCGCCGCTTCACGGCGCCGACGCCCGACGGGTTGGCCGCCGCGGTCGGCCCGCCGCGAAACCGTTACTTCTTTTCCGGCTCCGACGCGCCCGGCTGCTTGAACGGGAACGTGCTGAACATCGACTTTGCCTGGTTCTGCATCTGCTCCTGCATCTGCACGAACATGTTCTTCGACTGCTCGATGTAGCTGGTCATCATCCCTTGCATCATCGGCGCCTGCATGTTCATGAACTGCGACCAGACTTCCGGATTCATCGCATTGCCTTCGTACAGGTTCTTCGACTGATCCGCGAGCTTGTTCTGGATGTCGATGAACGCCTGGATGTTCTTTTCCAGGTACGTGCCCATCATGCCCTGCATCGCATGCCCGTAGAAACGGATGATCTGCGACAGCATCGACGACGAGAACATCGGCACGCCGCCGCTTTCCTCTTCGAGGATGATCTGCAGGAGGATGCTGCGCGTGAGGTCTTCGTTGGATTTCGCATCGACGACCTTGAAGTCCTCCTGCTCCAGCACGAGTTGCTTCACGTCGGTCAGCGTAATGTACGTGCTTGTCTCGGTATCGTAGAGCCGACGGTTCGGGTACTTCTTGATGAGCCGTTCGGCCGTCTTCTTTGTAGTAGTCATGTAACGCCTTTGAGTGCAGCGTAGCGGAAGTGACGAATCCCCGCCGCCCGAATCCGGGAGGCGGGGGCCTTCGGAAAACGCCCGGCTGCGCGGCCACCCGGCCCGCGCAGCGCGGACGCTCAGCCCATGTGCAGGCCGCCGTTCAGCGAGAAGTCTGCGCCCGTCGCGAAACCGGAATCGTTCGACGCGAGCCACGCGACGATCGAACCGATTTCCTCCGGCCCGCCGAGACGCCGCACCGGAATCGTCGCGACGATCTTCTCGAGCACGTCCGGGCGGATCGCCTTCACCATGTCGGTGCCGATGTAGCCCGGCGACACGGTGTTGACCGTCACGCCCTTCGTCGCGACTTCCTGTGCGAGCGACATCGTGAAGCCGTGGATGCCGGCCTTCGCGGTCGAGTAGTTGGTCTGGCCGAACTGCCCCTTCTGGCCGTTCACCGACGAAATGTTGATGATCCGGCCCCAGCCGCGTTCGACCATCCCGTCGATCACCTGCTTCGTCACGTTGAACAGGCTCGTCAGGTTGGTGTCGATCACGGCGGTCCAGTCTTCGTGCGTCATCTTGCGGAACACGACGTCGCGCGTGATGCCCGCGTTGTTGACCAGCACGTCGATCTCGCCGACTTCGGCCTTGACCTTGTCGAACGCTTCCTTGGTCGAGTCCCAGTCTCCGACGTTGCCTTCCGACGCGATGAAATCGTACCCGAGCGCCTTCTGCTCCTCGAGCCATTTCACCCGGCGCGGCGAGTTCGGGCCGCAACCTGCGACCACCTTGAAGCCGTCTTTCGACAGGCGCTGGCAGATGCTGGTGCCGATGCCGCCCATCCCGCCCGTTACGTACGCAATTCGCTGAGACATAAATCTCACTCCATTTTTTGGTTTCGAGAGCTGCCGGAGGCCCCCTCTGACTTCACGTGACGCCGGCCGAAGCCGCAATCGGCCGGCACACGAATTCGGTTCGCTCGTGGCGAACGACCGCTGACGGACTGCCGGTTACGGAGGGCCGCTTACGGACGCTCGACCGCGAGCGCGACACCCATCCCGCCGCCGATGCACAGCGACGCCAGCCCGCGCTTCGCATCGCGCTTGGCCATCTCGTGCAGCAGCGTCACCAGGATCCGGCAGCCCGACGCGCCGATCGGGTGGCCGATCGCGATCGCTCCGCCGTTCACGTTCACCTTCGACGTGTCCCAGCCCATCTGCTTGTGCACCGCCAGCGCCTGCGCCGCGAATGCCTCGTTGATCTCCATCAGATCCAGGTCGCCCGGCGTCCAGCCCGCGCGCTCCAGGCACCGGCGCGATGCCGGCACCGGGCCCATCCCCATCACGCTCGGATCCACGCCCGCGTTCGCGTATGCCTTGATCCGCGCCAGCGGCGTCAGGCCGAGTGCCGCCGCCTTCTGCGCCGACATCACCAGCACCGCCGCCGCGCCGTCGTTCAGCCCCGACGCGTTCGCCGCCGTCACCGAGCCGTCCTTCGAGAACGCCGGCTTCAGCCCGGCCAGCGATTCCGCCGTCACGCCGTGACGCACGAATTCATCGGTGGCGAACTGCAGCGGCTCACCCTTGCGTTGCGGAATCGCCACCGGCACGATTTCATCGTCGAAGCGGCCGGCCTTCTGCGCCGCTTCCGCCTTGTTCTGCGACAGCGCCGCGAACGCGTCCTGCTCTTCGCGCGTGATCCCGTATTCCTTCGCGACGTTCTCCGCCGTGATGCCCATGTGGTACTGGTTGTACACGTCCCACAGGCCGTCGACGATCATCGTGTCAACCAGCTTCGCGTCCCCCATCCGGAACCCGTCGCGCGAGCCCGGCAGCACGTGCGGCGACGCGCTCATGTTCTCCTGGCCGCCCGCGATCACGATCTCCGCATCGCCCGCGACGATCGCGTTCGCGGCCAGCATCACGGCCTTCAGGCCCGAGCCGCACACCTTGTTGATCGTCATCCCCGGCACTGCCGTCGGCAGCCCGGCCTTGATCAGCGACTGCCGCGCCGGGTTCTGCCCGGAACCGGCCGTCAGCACCTGGCCCATGATCACTTCGCTGACCTGCTCGGGCTTCACGCCCGCACGCTCCAGCACCGCGCGGATCACCGTCGCGCCCAGCTCGGGCGCCGCAATCTTCGCAAGCGAACCGCCGAATTTGCCGACCGCGGTCCGCGCGGCCGATACGATCACTACGTCCGTCATTTCCCTTTCCTCCAGGCCCGCACGACACGGCGCATCGCTACCGGCCCTGTTAAAAAAACTGCGGTGCACCGGACAGCCTGCGCCGCTGTCCGGTTTTCGTCAATCGCGCTGCAATACGTAGCGGCCCGGCGCCGGCTCGATCACCGGGAACTGCGCGGTACCGGGCTGGGCGGGCGGCTCCACCTTGCGGCCGCCGTACTGGTCGAGCCATTCGACCCAGGTCGTCCACCAGCTTCCCGGGTGCTCGGTTGCACCGGCGAACCAGTCGTCCGCCGATTCGGGCAGGTCGCTGTCGTTGACCCAGTAGCTGCGCTTCTTCTTCGCCGGCGGGTTGATCACGCCCGCGATGTGCCCCGACGCGCCGAGCACGAACTTCAGCGGGCCCGACAGGATCGACGTCGACGCATAGGCCGTCTGCCACGGCACGATGTGATCCTCGCGCGAACCGTAGATGAAGGTCGGCACGTCGATCAGCGTCAGGTCCACCGACTCGCCGCACACGGTCAGCGCGCCCGGTTCGCGCAGCTTGTTCTCGAGATAGGTATTGCGCAGGTACCACGCGTACATCGGCCCCGGCAGGCTCGTCGAATCGCTGTTCCAGTACAGCAGGTCGAATGGCGCCGGCGTGCGGCCCTTCAGGTAGTTGTCGACGACGTAGTTCCACACGAGGTCGTTCGGCCGCAGGAACGAGAACGTGTTCGCGAATTCGACGCCGCGCATCAGCCCCGGCTGCGTACCGTTCTTGCCGCCGATGGTCTGCTCGCGCATCTGCACGTGCGCCTCGTCGACGAACACGTCGAGAATGCCGGTGTCGGTGAAGTCGAGCATCGCGGTGAGCAGCGTCATCGACGCGGCCGGATGTTCGCCGCGCGCAGCAAGCACCGCGAGCGCGGTCGCGAGCATCGTGCCGCCGACGCAGAAGCCGAGCGTGTTGATCTGCTCGCGGCCGCTGACCTGCTGCACGGCGTCGATCGCCGCGAGCAGCCCCTCGTTCATGTAGTCGTCCCACGTCTTGTGCGCCACCGATGCGTCCGCGTTGCGCCACGACACGAGGAACACCTGATGGCCGTTCGACAGCGCATGCGCGACGAGCGAATTCTCGGGCTGCAGGTCGAGGATGTAGAACTTGTTGATGCAAGGCGGCACGATCAGCAGCGGTCGCTCGAACACCTTGTCCGTCTTCGGCGTGTACTGGATCAGCTGGATCAGGTCGTTCTCGTAGACGACCGCGCCTTCGGTACACCCGAGGTTCTTGCCGACCACGAACTGCGATTCGTCGGTCTGCGAAATCTTGCCGCGCTGCATGTCGCCGAGCAGGTTCATCATCCCTTGCCGCAGGCTTTCGCCCTGCGTTTCGAGGATCGATTTCTGTGCGTCGGGATTGAGTGCGAGGAAGTTGCTCGGCGCGGCCGCGGCCGTCCATTGCTGGACCGTGAAACGAATGCGCTCGCGCGTCTTCGGATCGGTCTGCAGCGCGTCGGCCAGCTCCTGCAGATAGCGCGCGTTGAGCAGATACCAGGCCGCCGCGAACGCATGCGCCGGCGACGCCTTCCACGCATCGCCGCTGAAACGGCGGTCCTTCAGCTCGGGCGACTCGAGCTTCGCCGCGGCGGCCTGCTGCATCAGCGCCATGCAATCGCGCGCGTAGTCGGCCTGCAACGCCTGCAGCCGCTCGGGCGGAATCGCGGCGGCCGGCAGCTTCAACCCGGCGAACGGCGACGCCATCGCGCCGAAATCGGGCATCGACGGCATCTGGAACGGGAACGATGTCGGAAACTGGAATGTCGCGAACGGATTCACGGTGGCCGACGCAGTCGCGGCGCGTGCCGGATCTGCAAAACCGCGCCACGCGTTCAACCACGACTCGAACATCTGCTGCATCGGCTGGGCGGCCGGATCGAAACCAATGCTGCCCGGGGAAGTGCCCGCCTGAGCGGACGTCGACGATTTTTTCGATGCTGTCATTACCTGCCTTACCGGTGATTCGTGAGCGTCTATCGTGAAATCCTGCTCGCGCGCGGCGTGCCGGCTGCGAGCCGGGCCGTCATGCTCTGGAGAGGCGTCTCCAGATTCTGCCGCAGTGCGGTATTTTTATCATTATCGTTTTCCCCATGTGAAGCGCCATGTCAAACCGCTGAACATTTCCGTACGGAGATAATCCTCGCACAACAGACGGGACAAGGGTTCCGGCGAAACATAAAACATTTTGGTTGACTTGACTTCGGGATTTTTCATTCAATCGCGCATGCAGTGCGGCATAGCGGCCGAAATATCGAGATAACCCGATTTTGCGGCGCACCAAAATCCACGTGCATGCGCATTCCGTCAATCGGCCAGCCAGATCGCTGCTGCCATGCGGCCCGTCACGCGATCGCGCCGGTACGAATAGAAGCGTGCCTGTTCGGTGACCGTGCAGGCCGTCCCGCCGCTCACGTGCGCAACGCCCGCACGCGCGAGACGCAGGCGCGCGAGCGCATAGAGATCGGCGAGAAACTTGCCGGGCGCGCCATCGATCGCGACGAACGCAAGCCGGGTTTCATCATGCTCCGACTGCGGGGCCGTGTCGAGAAACGCGTCACGCACGTCGGCGCCGACCTCGAACGCCCGCGGGCCGATCGCCGGCCCGAGGTATGCATGCAGCGCGTCCGTCGCACCGCCCGCGAGTGCCGCGACACGCGTCGCGGTCTGCTCGACGATGCCGGCCGCCAGCCCGCGCCAGCCCGCATGGGCTGCGCCGACGGCACGGCCCTGCGTGTCGCACAGCAGCACGGGCAGGCAATCCGCGACCATCACGACGCAGACGGCACCCGCCCGGTCGGTGACGCTCGCGTCGGCCTGCACCGGCGCCGTCGCCATCGGCGCCGCCGCGATCACCTCGTCCGCACGCACGATCTGCGCGCCGTGAACCTGCTCGAGCCACGCAGCGCTCGACTGGCCTGCCAGCGCCAGCAAGCGTGCGCGATTCCCTGCCACATGGGCCGGGTCGTCACCGGTATGCAGGCCGAGATTCATCCCGCCCGGCAGCGCGTCTCCGCGCTGCCAGCGCCCGTACGGGCCTTCGCTCACGCCGCCGTCACGCGTCGTGATCAGCGCGCGCACGCGCGGCGACACCTGCCAGTCGGGCTGCACGCAGTCCTGCCACGTCAACGGCGCCAGGTTCGTCATCGGCACTCACTCCTCCTCATCGTCCAGGTCCGGCTCGTCATCGTGATACTCGTCGCCGAAATCGTCATCGTCGTAGACACCGTCATCGTCGTCGAATTCCTCGTCGCCCTGTCCGAAGCCGAGCGCCGCGACGAGTGTGTTCATGTCGTCCGGCAGCGGGCAGCGCCATTGCATCGCCTTGCCCGTGACCGGATGCACGAGGCCGAGCCGCCACGCATGCAGCGCCTGTCGCGCGAACCCGTCCGGCAGCGGCGTGACCGAGCGCTTGCCGCGCGCACGGCCGTACACGGGATCGCCGAGCAGCGGATGCCCGGCGTGCGCGCAGTGCACGCGGATCTGGTGCGTGCGACCGGTCTCGAGATCGCACTGGATCGCCGAAACCGGCTGACGTTGCCACAGGCATGTGTCAACCGTGCGGAAATGCGTGCGCGCGGGCTTGCCCGATGCCCCCGTGACGACGGCCATGCGCGTGCGTTCGCGCGGATCGCGGCCGATCGGCGCGTCGATCGTGCCTTCCTCGGGCATCGTGCCCCACACGAGCGCGAAATAGCGGCGCTTCACCGTGCGCGCCTGCAGCTGGCGCACGAGGTCCGTCTGCGCGGCCAGCGTGCGCGCCACCACCATCAGGCCCGACGTTTCCTTGTCGAGCCGGTGGACGATCCCTGCGCGCGGCAGGCCGGCCGCCGCGTCGCCGTAGCGATGCAGCAGCCCGTTGAGGATCGTGCCGCTCCAGTTGCCGGCGGCCGGATGCACGACGAGGCCGGCCGGCTTGTTGATGACAACGAGCGCGTCGTCCTCGTAGATCACGTCGAGCGGCACCGGCTCCGGCGTAAAGGCAAGCTGCTCGGGGAGCAGGTCGGGCACGAGTTCGATCTTCGCGCCGAGCGGCACCGGCTGGCGGATCTTTGCCGGCGCGCCGTCGACGAGCACGCGCTGCGCCTCGATCCAGCTCTGCAGGCGGCTGCGCGAGAATTCGGGGAACAGTTGGGCGAGCGCCTTGTCGAGGCGTTCGCCCGCGAGCGACATCGGCACTTCGACGACGCGCGGCGCTTCATCGACCGCCGCGGACGGCACGACGGGCGGCTGCATTGCGTCGCCGATCAGATCGTCATCGAGGGAATCCCCCGAGGCGGCGTCGGCGGGCCGATCGCTTGGGCTATAATCTTCGCGATTTGGTGTGCCCGGCTGGGCATTCTGCGAACTTGAACGGGTCATTTAGACTGGGTCACCGAGACTTGAAGCTAGGACATGCGAGCATGATGAATTCGACCAAACGCACGGCCAGAACCGTCGCCGCCCGGGCTGCGGCGGTAGCGGCCGCGGCCCTCATCGCCGGCTGCCACGGCTTGCCGCAGAAGCAGGACGAGACGGCTACCTGGTCGAACAACAAATTATACTCAGAGGCCCAGGACGCACTGTCCGGCGGCGACTGGGGCAAGTGCGCGAAATATTTCGAATCGCTGCAAGGTCGCGATCCGTTCGGCCATTTTGCGCAGCAAGCACAGATCAACGTTGCATACTGCAACTGGAAGGATAACGAAGCGGCCGCCGCCGACCAGGCCGTCGATCGCTTCATCCAGCTCCACCCCGATCATCCGGATATCCCGTACGCGTACTACCTGAAGGGGATGATCCACTTCAACGACGATCTCGGCCTGTTCGGCCGCTTCTCCGGCCAGGACATGAGCGAGCGCGATCCGCAGGCACTGCGCGAATCGTACGATGCGTTCAAGGTCGTCGTCGACCGCTTCCCGAAGAGCAAGTACGCGCCCGACGCCGCCGCGCGGATGCGCTACATCGTCAACGCGCTCGCGTCGCACGAAGTGCACGCGGCCGACTACTACTACCGGCGCGGCGCCTACGTCGCGGCCATCAACCGTGCGCAGCTCGCGATCAAGGACTACAAGGGCGCCCCGGCGATCGAGGACGCACTGCACATCATGATCCTGTCGTACGGCAAGCTGAACCAGCCGGAACTCGCCGAGGACACGAAGCGCGTGCTCGCCGGCACGTTCCCCGACAGCCCGTACGTCACGGGCCACTCGCGCCCCGGCACGAAGAAGTCGTGGTGGCAGTTCTGACGCAAGCAGCGTGCAGCACGCGCTGCACGAACAAAAAACCCGGCCATCGAGCCGGGTTTTTTATTGGCGCCGCATTCGGGCGGCGCCGGTGCAATCGCGCGACGATCGCCGCACGCAACGTCACGTGCGCTTTGCCGAACGGTGCTCGTCGAAGAAGTCCTGGACGACCGCGATCTCGCGGGTCCGCTTGAACGGCGGCAGGCTCTGCCAGATCCGGCGCCCGTAGGGCTTGTCGACGAGCCGCGTGTCGCAGATCATCAGCACGCCGCGATCCGTCTCCGCGCGAATCAGCCGGCCCGCGCCCTGCTTCAGCGTGATCACGGCCTGCGGCAACTGGTGCACGGCGAACGGGCTCAGCCCCTTCTTCGTCAGCGCGTCGAGCCGCGCGGCCAGCACCGGATCGTCCGGCGGCGCGAACGGCAGCTTGTCGATCACGACGAGCGACAGCGCGTCACCGCGCACGTCGACGCCTTCCCAGAAACTCTGGCTGCCGACCAGGATCGCGTTGCCATACGCACGGAAACGGTCGAGCAGTTCGGTGCGGCTTGCATCGCCCTGCACGAGCAGCGGCATGTTCCAGCCGCGCGATTCGATCACGTCGCGCAGCTTCGACGCGATCCGGTCGACCGCGCGCAGCGTCGTGCACAGCATGAACACGCCGCCACCGGACGCCTCGATCGCCGGCAGCGCGGCGTCGAAGACGGCATCGGTAAACGCCGGCGAAGACGGTTGCGGCAGGTTGCGCGGCACGTACAGCAACCCTTGCGACTGGTAGTCGAACGGGCTCGCGAGCGTCATCGAGCGACGCGAGCTGAGGCCCATTTGTGCCGCATAGTGCGTGAAGTCACCGCGCACCGACAGCGTGGCCGACGTGAACACCCAGGCACGCGGCACGCCCGCGCGCTGCTTGGCAAAGATCGGCGCGACCGACAGCGGCGTTTCGTGCAGCTGGACCGTATGCGCGAACACTTCGACCCAGCGCACCTTCTCGTTCGGATCGCCGTCGGATGCCGCCTTGTCGCCGGCCGCGGTTGCGTCGGCCTTCGCCGCCGCTTCCGTCGCGCCGGGTGCGACCCAGCCGGCCAGCAGGTCCTGCAGCTCGCGTGCGCGCCGCAGGCACGCGCCGAGCGATTCCGCCCGTTCGGCCTGGCTGGCAAGCGCCGACGCCAGCGCGTCGAGCGCAGCCTCGAGCGCGTCGAGCGCACCGAACATCGGGTGATCGTCGCCGAGCTGGGCGAGCGACATGCGGACGATCTGGTCGTTCGCGAACGCCAGGCGCAAGTCGCGCGCCGCACGCTCGAGATCGCCGCCGAGCTTCACCCACTCGACCGCGTCGCGTGCATGGCTCAGGCCTTCCGCCACCGTGTCGCGGGCGAGCTCGAGGATCTGCGTCGTCGACAGCGTTTCGCCGAAGAACAGCGTCGCCGTTTCCGGCAACTGGTGCGCTTCGTCGAAGATGACCGTGTTCGCGTTCGGCAGCAGCTCGGCCATCCCCGTATCGCGCAGCATGATGTCCGCGAAGAACAGGTGGTGGTTGACGACGACGACGTCGGCCTGCTGCGCCTCGCGCCGCGCCTGCATCACGAAGCAATCCTTGTAATGCGGGCATTCCTGGCCGAGGCAGTTGTCGCGCGTCGACGTGACCATCGACCACACGGGCGCCGTTTCCGGCACGCTCGCGAGCTCGGCCTTGTCGCCGCTCTTCGTGATCTTCGCGAAGCGGACGATTTCCTGCAGATACGCCGTATCCTGCCGCGACGGCAACCGGCCGTTGTCGGCCGTGCGTTGCAGGTAGTAGTGGCACAGGTAGTTGGCCCGGCCCTTCAGCATCGCGACCGACACCGGCACCGCCAGCGCGTTGCGCACGGTCGGGATGTCGCGCGCGAACAATTGGTCCTGCAGGTGTTTCGTGCCGGTCGACACGATCACCTTGCCGCCCCACAGCATCGCAGGCACGAGGTACGCATAGGTCTTGCCGGTACCCGTGCCGGCCTCGACGATCAGCGTGTTGTCGCCGGCATCGCCGCCGACTTCGGCTGCCGCGGCGGCGTCCGCGCCCGTTTCGGCCGCCTTGTCGCCGTCGCCGAGGCGACGTGCCGGCCGCTTGCGGGTTTCGAAGATCTCGGGTTCGGGCATCCGGCGCGCGGACGCTTCCATCGCGGACGCGACGGCGCGCGCCATCTCGATCTGCGACTGTCGCGGCCGGTAGCCGTCGAGCGCACGCGCCAGCAATCCGCCTTCGCCGAAGATCGTGTCGAGTTCGTCGACGCGCTTGCGGCTCAGCTCAAAGGTGCCTTCGGGCGCACGAGCGCGCCCGGCGGGCGACACGTCGCGCCGGGCATCGGGGGTGGCTTCAAGCGGTGAATTCAAGGCAAGCGTTCCTGTGTCCAGCGCCCGGGCGGCGCCGGCGCTTGCCAGGCCGCGCTCAGGCGCGCTTATCCGGTTCCAGCTGCGATTGCAGCAAAATGATTTTGTCCTTGGCCGCCAGCTTTTCCTTCTTCAGCCGGTGCAGCGTGATGTCGTCGATGTCGGAGTGCCCTTCCTTCAGCTCGATCTCCCGAGCGAGCTGCTGGTGCTGCTCCTGCAATGCAGCCAAACGGTTGTGCAATTCCTGCTGCTGTTCCGTGTGACGGTTTTGCATACTTGCCTCCTCATCGAAGCAGCGCGCCGACTGGCGTGCCGGCGCGCCCGAGACTGATCTCGATCAATCCAACACGTTACTGCCCCTGCTGTTGCTTCTGCTGCGCCTTCTCGGCCGCTTCCTTCTGACGCTGCTCGACATCGGCCTTGTGCTGCACGGCTTCCTTCTGCTTCTGCTCGTAGCGCGCGGCGTTGTCCGCCCGCTCCTGCGCCTTCTGCGCGGCCTGCTGGTGCGCCTGGTCGAGCTTGCGCTGGAAGTCGCCCTGCTTCTGGTCGTATGCCTGCTTGTTCGCCGCGCGCTGCGGCCCTTCCGCGCCACGCTGCGCCTGCTTCAGCGCATTCTGCTCCTGCTTGTCGCGGAACGCAGCCGCGTTTGCCGCATCGTTCGCCGCGCGCTGCGGTGCTTCCGCCGCGTTCTGCGCCGCCTTCAGCGCCTGCTGCTGGTCGCGCTGCTGCGCACGCACCGCCCGCTGCTCGTCGTTGAGTGCGAGCTGCTCCTGGCGGATGCTCGCCCGCTCGTCGCGCATCTTTTCACGCGCCTTGCCGAGACAGTGATTGACGAAGAACTTGCTGTAGCAATCGTGCTCGGCCACCGCATAACGATAATCGTTTTCTGCGGAGCGTTGATTGAGCACTTTTTGACGGGCGTCGAAATCCGGTGCGGCCGTGGCCGTCACGGGCGCCGCCGCGGCGGCGGCCGGCGCGGTTGCGTCCGAAGCTTGCGCGAACGCGCTGGAAGGCCCGGCAGACAAAGCCGCGGCGAGCGCTGCGCCGAGCGCGACGAGAGAAATTCGGGAAGTTGGCAACGTCGTAGGAAAGCTGCGGGACATGTGTCAAATTCTATCACCCCCGGCTGGGCGCTCCGCCATTTATGGCAAAATGCCCCGCTTCACTCACCCGCGGCATCCGGCCCGTCGGGCCCGCCACGCAGCCCGCCGCTTCGGGCCTGCCGGCCCCCGCCGCGATTTCAGCAGGCAGATCATCCACGACATGACGGAAACCGTAGCACTCAAGATCGTACAGCGCATCGCCACCGAACTGTCCGTCCAGCCGCGCCAGGTCGCGGCGGCCGTGCAACTCCTCGACGAAGGCTCGACCGTTCCGTTCATTGCCCGGTACCGCAAGGAAGTGACCGGCAACCTGGACGACACGCAGTTGCGCCAGCTCGAGGAACGCCTCCTGTATCTGCGCGAACTCGAGGATCGCCGTGCGTCGATCCTGTCGAGCATCGACGAACAGGGCAAGCTGACCGACGAACTGCGCGCCGCGATCGACGCGGCCGACAGCAAGCAGGTGCTCGAAGACCTTTATCTGCCGTACAAGCCGAAGCGTCGCACGCGTGCGCAGATCGCCCGCGAAGCCGGCCTCGAGCCGCTCGCCCAGGCGCTCCTCGCGAACCCGCTGCTCGACCCGCAGGCCGAGGCAGCCGCGTACGTCGACGCCGACAAGGGCGTCGCCGACATCAAGGCCGCGCTCGACGGCGCGCGCGACATCCTGTCCGAACAGTTCGGCGAGACGGCCGAGCTGCTCGGCAAGCTGCGCGACTATCTGCACAACCAGGGTGTCGTGTCGTCGGCCGTCGTCGAGGGCAAGGAAAACGAGGAAGGCGAGAAATTCCGCGACTATTACGACTACGCGGAAACGATCAAGACCGTGCCGTCGCACCGCGCCCTCGCGCTGTTCCGCGGCCGCAACGCGGGCGTGCTGACGGTCAAGCTCGGGCTCGGCGAAGAACTCGACGCGCAGGTGCCGCATCCCGGCGAGGCGATGATCGCGCGCCATTTCGGCATCGCGAACCAGAACCGCCCGGCCGACAAGTGGCTGTCCGACGTATGCCGCTGGTGCTGGCGCGTGAAGGTGCAGCCGCACATCGAGAACGAGCTGCTCACGCAATTGCGCGAAACGGCCGAAACGGAAGCGATCCGCGTGTTCGCACGCAACCTGAACGACCTCCTGCTGGCCGCGCCGGCCGGCCCGAAGGCCGTGATCGGTCTCGACCCCGGCCTGCGCACGGGTGTGAAGGTCGCGGTCGTCGACCGCACCGGCAAGGTGCTCGCGACCGACACGATCTACCCGCACGAGCCGCGCCGCGACTGGGATGGCTCGATCGCGAAACTCGCACGCATCGCCGCGCAGACGCAGGCCGAGCTGATCAGCATCGGCAACGGCACGGCGTCACGTGAAACCGACAAGCTCGCGGGCGAACTGATCGCGAAACACCCGGAGCTGCGCCTGCAGAAGATCGTCGTGTCGGAAGCCGGCGCTTCGGTCTATTCGGCATCCGAGCTGGCCGCGAAGGAATTCCCGGAGCTCGACGTGTCGCTGCGCGGCGCCGTCTCGATTGCACGCCGCCTGCAGGATCCGCTCGCCGAGCTCGTGAAGATCGAGCCGAAGGCCATCGGCGTCGGCCAGTACCAGCACGACGTGAACCAGCGCGAACTCGCCCGCTCGCTCGACGCGGTCGTCGAGGACTGCGTGAACGCGGTCGGCGTCGACGCGAACACCGCGTCGGCCCCGCTGCTCGCCCGCGTATCGGGCCTGAACGCGACGCTCGCGCGCAACATCGTCGACTACCGCGATGCGAACGGCCCGTTCCCGTCGCGCGAGCACCTGCGCAAGGTGCCGCGCCTCGGCGACAAGACCTTCGAGCAGGCCGCAGGCTTCCTGCGCATCAACGGCGGCGAGAATCCGCTCGACCGCTCGTCGGTGCACCCGGAAGCGTATCCGGTCGTCGAGCGGATGCTCGCGAAGATCAGCAAGCGCATCGACGACGTGCTCGGCAACCGGGAAGCGCTGTCGGGCCTTTCCCCGACGGAATTTGTTGACGACCGTTTCGGTCTGCCGACCGTGCGCGACATCCTGTCCGAACTGGAGAAGCCGGGCCGTGATCCGCGCCCCGAATTCAAGACCGCGACGTTCCGCGAAGGCGTCGAAAAGGTGTCGGATCTCGTGCCCGGCATGACGCTCGAAGGCGTCGTGACGAACGTCGCCGCGTTCGGCGCGTTCGTTGACATCGGCGTCCACCAGGACGGCCTCGTCCACGTATCCGCGATGTCGACCAAGTTCATCAAGGATCCGCACGAAGTCGTGAAGGCCGGCCAGGTCGTCAAGGTGAAGGTGATTGACGTCGACGTGAAGCGCCAGCGCATCGCGCTGACGATGCGCCTCGACGACGACGCGGCGGCGCCCGGCATGTCGTCGCGCGGCGGCCAGGATCGCGGCAACGCGGGGCGCGGCGCGGCCCGCCCGCAGCAGCGTTCGCGCGAGCCGGAACCGGCAGGCGCGATGGCCGCGGCATTCGCGAAGCTGAAGCGCTGAGCACCCGCAAGCCCCTGCGCGACAGATAAAAATCTATGGTCAGCCCGATTTTTGCAAGCGAGGCAGTGTTGACCTAAAGTGGACTTGCTCGAATCTATCCGGGGTCGCGGATGGGAAAGATCCCGCCCCATGATGGGAGCCGCGCCGGGCAAACCTCAAAAAGCCCACAGCATTGAGGTGCTGTTTTTTGTGTCAGGTTACTTGCCCGGCCGTTGAGTCGTTTATGCCTTCACGTATCTCGCGTCGCAAAACCAGAGGTGACTACTGAAACTGAAGCCGTAAGCGATAGGAAGCGTCAGACTGAGGGAACAGCCTCGATGCTCCGGTAGTGTGTCCCTTTGGCGAGGATGGCCCAGGCGATCCTCGCCAGTTTGTTGGCCAGGGCACAGGCCACCACGTTCGAGTGTCGTCGCGCCAACAGGCTGCGAATCCAGACGCCCAATGCATCCGTGCGGTGCTCGATGCGCTGCATGACGGCCCGCGCACATTGCACCAGCAGCCGTCGCAGTTCCTTGTCGCCACGCTTGCTGATGCCCAGTAGCGTTGGTTTGCCGCCGGTGCTGTACTGCCGCGGCACCAGACCGACCGAAGCTGCAAACTGCCTTGCTGAGCCATATTGCTGAGCATCGCCCAACTCTGACATCAACACGCTGGCGGTCATCGGGCCAATGCCAGGAATCTCGAGCAGTCGTTCGCTGCGTTCATCCTCGTGTAGCTGGGTAAGCAACTCACGTTCGAGCTGGTGGATCTGCTCGTCCAGATACTTGAAGTGCGCCTGCAAACGTTCGAGCACGACCACCAGCCTCGGCGGCAACGATTCTGCCTCGAGCACGGCAGGCAGTCGCCGGATCACTGCCATGCCGCGCGGCAAGCTGATACCGAACTCCAACAGAAACGCATGAATCTGATTGATCGTGCCGGTGCGGTCACGCACCAGCCGCTCGCGCACACGGTGCAAGGCTGAAACGATCTGCTGGGCTTCGTTGTGCGGGCTCACGAAACGCATGCTCGAACGAGCGGCTGCTTCGCAGATCGCCTGGGCGTCCGCGAAATCGTTCTTGTTGCCTTGCCGGAACGGTTTGACGAATTGCGGAGAAATCAGCTTGGCCTCATGGCCCAGCGCTTGAAGTCGACGTGCGATCCAGTGAGCACCGGCGCAGGCCTCCATGACCACAATGCAACGCGGAAAATTGCCCAGCAGCGTGAACATCTGGCTACGCGTGAGCTTTTTACGGAACACCATCCTGCCTGACGCATCCTGTCCATGCAGGTGGAAGCAGTGCTTGCCGAGATCGATTCCGATCAGCGATACCGTGTCCATGATGGCCCTCCAGAAGGACAAAATCCTCACTCAGCGTAGTCCACTGAGTGAGGATCGGGCTGACCATCCTATTAAGCCCGCCGAAAGGCGGGCTTTTTTACGACTTCGGCAAACACGGCGCGCGGCCCGACGGCCTACGCGCCACACCTTGTGTCAGATCTCGATCTTCGTCCCGAGTTCGACCACGCGGTTTGCGGGGATCGAGAAGAAGTCGGTCGGCTTCGCGGCATTCTGGTGCATCCAGGCGAACACGCGCTCGCGCCAGATCGACATCCCGGGCAGATGCGTCGGCACGACCGTTTCGCGCGCGAGGAAGAACGACGTGTCCATCAGCTCGAACGTCATGTCGTGCGTGCGGCCGAATTCCTCGAGCACGGCCTTCACGTCCGGCGTCTCGTTGAAGCCGTACTCGGCCTTGACGATATACAGCCCGCCGCCCGCATCACGCGAGGACTGACGCTTGTCGTCGCGCACGTAAGGAAAGTCGCGCGTGACGAACGTGAGGAAAATGGTGCGCTCGTGCAGCACCTTGTTGTGCTTCAGGTTGTGCAGCAGGCTGACGGGCACGAGCTTGTCGTTGCCGGTCAGGTAGATCGCGGTACCCGACACGCGATGCGGCGGATGCGCGAGCAGCCCCTGCAGGAACGGCTCGAGCGGGATACCGTCGGCCGCCGTGCGCTCCTTGACGATGTGACGCCCCTTGTACCAGGTCATCAGCAGGAAGAACAGCAGCGCGCCGATGCCGAGCGGCAACCAGCCGCCCTGCGCGACCTTCAGCAGGTTCGCGCCGAAGAAGCCGAGGTCGACTGCGAGAAACACCGCGATGATCGCGCCGACCAGCAGCCGGTTCCAGTTCCACACCTTCACCATCACGACCGCGGCGAGCACGGTCGTGATCACCATCGTCGCAGTCACCGCGATACCGTACGCGGCCGCGAGGTTGTCGGAGCTCTTGAAGCCGATGACGATGCAGAGGATCACGAACAGCAGCAGCCAGTTCACGACCGGCACGTAGATCTGGCCGATCGCGAGTTCCGACGTGTGCAGCACCTTCATGCGCGGCACGTAGCCGAGCTGGATGGCCTGCGACGTCAGCGAATACGCGCCCGAGATCACCGCCTGCGATGCGATCACGGTCGCGACCGTCGACAGCACGACGAGCGGCAGCAGCCCCCATTCGGGTGCCAGCAGGAAGAACGGGTTCTCGATCGCCTTCGGGTTCTGGATCAGCAGCGCGCCCTGGCCGAAGTAGTTCAGCACGAGCGACGGCATCACGAGCCCGTAGGCGGCGATGCGGATCGGCTTCGCGCCGAAGTGGCCCATGTCCGCGTAGAGCGCTTCCGCACCGGTCAGCACCAGCACGACCGAGCCGAGCACGACGTACGCCTGCAGCAGGTGATCGGCCATGAACGACGCCGCGTAATACGGGTTGATGGCGGCCATGATGCCCGGCACGCGCACGATGTGGTACACGCCGAGTGCCGCGATCACGACGAACCACAGCACCATGATCGGGCCGAACAGCTTCCCGACCAGCGCGGTCCCGTGACGCTGGATCCAGAACAGCGCGATCAGGATCACGATCGTGATCGGCAGCACGAGATGGGACAGGTGTGGTGTCGCGATTTCGAGACCTTCGACCGCCGACATCACCGAGATCGCCGGCGTGATCACCGCGTCCCCGTAGAACATGCACGCGCCGAAGATCCCGAGCGCCATCAGCGCGCCCGCGACGCGGGTCTTCGAGTCGAGCGGCCGCAATGACAGCGCCATCAGCGCGAGCACGCCGCCTTCGCCGTTGTTGTCCGCGCGCATCACGAACAGCAGGTACTTGATGCCGACCACCAGGATGATTGCCCAGAACAGCAGCGAGATCACGCCGAGAATCGATCCTTCGGTGAGCGGAATGCCGTGTGCGGGGCTGAACGCCTCCTTGAGCGAATACAGCGGGCTGGTGCCGATGTCGCCGAACACGACGCCGATGGCTGCTATCGCTAGCGCCCGCATCGAGTGTTGTTGCGTCGAATGCGGCGCGTGTGCTGCGTCGGTCGCGTGGATCGTGTCGTTCATATGAAGCGTAATAATCGGGTCCGGGTCGGACAAAACGAGCGCTATTCTACTCGCGCCCCCGTGAAACGCCGCCCTGCTCTGTTGCCTTGTCACCACGTGATCCACGCTGCGCATGCAATCCGGCGCGAGCTGTGGCAGGGCTGCCAATCATAGCCGGGGCAGCGGCGCCTGCCTACCGGATCCACGGTTCGCGCGGTGCCGGCAAGGATGGCGCCCCAATGAAAAACGGCGCCGCAAGCGGCGCCGTACAAGGCTTTTCGTCGATTGGCCGGCCGCTTATGCGCCCGAGCCGTCGCGCTGCGCGCGACCGCGCTTGATCCACGCCTCGAGGTTGTGCGGGCGAACCGTGTCCCACTCCTCGAACGGCTGATGAATCCACGGATTCGTCGGCAGGAACTGCGTGTGATAGTCGGGCTTGACCTTCGAGCAACCCTTGTACCAGAGCACGGCCGAGCGCACGGCCGTCACCGACGGATAGCGCTCCTTCAGATGCTCCTGCACGCGCGCAAGCGTGACGCCCGAATCGACGAGATCGTCGACCAGCAGCACGTTGCCCGCCAGGTTGCCGCGCGTCATCGTGATGTACTGCGCGATGTCGAGGTCGCCCTGCTCCGTGCCGGCCGCTTCACGGTACGAACTCGTCGCGAGGATCGCGAGCGGCACGTCGTAGATACGCGACAGTTGATCGCCGACGCGCAGACCGCCGCGCGCAAGGCACAGGATCTGGTCGAACTTCCAGCCCGATGCATGCACCTGGAGCGCGAGCAGCTCGATGAGACGGTGATACTCGTCCCAGCCTACCCACAGGTTCTTGTCGTCGTTGCGCGGATCGGTCATCAAGTCTGCCGCCGTCATCGTGATTTGCTGCGTCATCTGAAAATTACACCTTGAACGGATGGCGGAGCAGGATCGTTTCGTCGCGGTCCGGACCCGTCGACACCATGTCGACCGGCACGCCAGCCACTTCCTGGACGCGGGTCAGGTAAGCCTGTGCGTTCGCCGGCAGTGCTTCCCACGTCTTGATGCCGACCGTGCTTTCCTTCCAGCCGGCAAACGTTTCGTATACCGGCTCGCAACGTGCCACGTCAGCGGCGCCGCGCGGCAGGATGTCCACATCCTTGCCGTCGATCTTGTAGCCGACGCACAGCTTGACTTCGTCGAGGCCGTCGAGCACGTCGAGTTTCGTCATGCACAGGCCCGACACGCCGTTGATCTGGATCGAGCGGCGCAGCGCGGCTGCGTCGAGCCAGCCGGTGCGGCGCGGACGGCCGGTGACCGAACCGAATTCCTTGCCGACGTTCGCGAGCGTGACGCCAACCTGGTCCTGACGCTGCGGATTGTCCGCATCGTACAGTTCGCTCGGGAACGGGCCCGAGCCGACGCGCGTGCAATAGGCCTTCGTGATGCCGAGGATGTAGTTGAGCTTCTGCGGACCCACGCCCGCGCCAGCCGATGCCGCACCTGCGACGCAGTTGCTCGACGTGACGAACGGATAGGTGCCGTGGTCGATGTCGAGCAGCGTGCCTTGTGCGCCTTCGAACAGCAGGTTCTGGCCCGCATTGTTCGCGTCGTACAGGCGGCGCGACACGTCGGCCACCATCGGCTTCAGGCGGTCTGCATAGCCCAGCATCGTGTCGAGCGTGGCCTGGAAATCGACAGCCGCGCCGCCCAGGTACTGGGTCAGCACGAAGTTGTGGAAATCGAGGTTTTCGCGCAGGCGGTCAGCGAAGGTCTTCGCGTCGAACAGGTCCTGCACGCGCAGCGCGCGGCGGCCGACCTTGTCTTCGTACGCGGGGCCGATGCCGCGGCCCGTCGTGCCGATCTTGCCCGCGCCCTTGCGCGCTTCGCGCGCCTGGTCGATCGCGATGTGGTACGGCAGGATCAGCGTCGTGGCTTCGGAAATGAACAAGCGATCGCGCACGTTCACGCCCGCTTCTTCCAGCTCGCCGATTTCCTTGAACAGTGCTTCGGGGGACAGGACGACGCCGTTGCCGATGTAGCAGGCGACGCCTTCACGCATGATGCCCGACGGAATGAGGCGCAAGATCGTTTTCTTGCCGCCGATGATGAGGGTGTGGCCGGCGTTGTGACCGCCCTGGAAACGCACGACGCCCTGAGCGTGGTCCGTCAGCCAGTCGACGATCTTGCCCTTGCCTTCATCACCCCATTGCGTTCCCACGACGACGACATTGCGCCCGGGAGTCACGTTCACTGCGCTGGCAGACATGTTGATTCGTTAGCTGGTTAAAAACGTATTCTACCTATGTTCGCGGGCGATTCCGAATTTTTCCGTTTCGCTTCAACGATATGCACGCCGAAGCACGTCCCGCGAACGCCTGTTTATCGGGGTTCGACCACCCATGCGCCGTTGCGCTCGACGAGCGAACGGTCGCACGCGAACTCGTCGAGCACATGATCGTGGCCCGGCAGCGCCTGGATCACGACCTCACCCGCATCGCGCAGCGCCGCGACGGCCGCGCTCAGCGCGTCGTCCTGCGCCCACGGCGCGAGAATCGCGGTGCCGCGCGCCTCGACCGGCGAAATCCGCGCGAGCTCACGCAGGTCGAGCGAGAAGCCCGTAGCAGGACGGGCGCGGCCGTACGCCTGGCCGACGTGGTCGTAGCGGCCGCCCCGCGCGATCGCGTTCGGCACGCCGTCGATGTAGGCGCTGAACATCGCACCGCTGTGATATGCATAGCCGCGCAGGTCGCCGAGATCGATCGCCACTTCGGCACCTTTCGCCTGTGCCGCGAGCTGCGCCAGATCGTCGAGCGCCCGCGTGATTTCGGGCAGCACCGGCAAGCGTGTGCGCGCCTCGGCGAGCACGCTTGCGTCGCCATAGAGATGCGGCAGCGCGCGCAGCGCGGCGCGCGTATCGGCGCCGAGATCGTCGGTGAGCTCGTTCAGCAGCGGCACGTCCTTGCCCGACAGCGCGTCGTACAGCGACTCGCCGCGCTCGGCGGCCTGCGCATCGCGCGCCAGCAGCGCCGCGAGCACGCCCGCGTGGCCGAGGTCGAGACGAATGCGCGACAGGCCCGCGAGATGCAGCGCGTCGAGCATCAGCTGCTGGATCTCGAGGTCGGCTTCCAGCCCGGCATGCCCGTAAATTTCGGCGCCGATCTGGATCTGCTCGCGCGTCGCGTGCAGGCCGCGCGGACGCGTATGCATCACGTGGCCCGCATAGCAGAGGCGCGTCACGCCCTGGCGGTTCAACAGGTGCGCGTCGATCCGCGCGACCTGCGGCGTGATGTCCGCACGCAGGCCGAGGGTGCGACCCGACAGCTGGTCAACCAGCTTGAAGGTGCGCAGGCGCAGGTCTGCACCGCCGCTCGTCAGCAGCGATTCGAGATACTCGAGCAGCGGCGGCATCACCATTTCGTAGCCATACGAACGGAAGCGGTCGAGCAGCCTGCGGCGCAGCTCCTCGATCTTGCGCGCTTCCGACGGCAGTACGTCGGCGATATTCTCGGGAAGTAACCAGGTCGACATCGGTACGGTCCTACGACGGGAAACAGCGCGCGACACGCGCGCCGCGATATGAATCGGAAATTCTGAATTCGGGCGGGACGAACGGCGGATAAGCCGTCCGGATCAAGTCTGCGGTCAGGTCGCGAGCAGCAGCAGTATGAGCCCGAGCACCATCACGATCAGCCCGCCGATCCGGATATGATGCGGCGGCCGCTCAGCTATTCTACGAAACGTGTCGCGCCAGGCGACGGGAAACACGAAGGGGAACGCCCCCTCGATGATCAGCATCAGCGCTACTGCGAGCAACAACGAGCCAGCCAGGTCCATGCGAGCGACGGCGCCGCTCGACGCGGCGCCCCAAGGTCAGTGTTTGCGGGGAGCAGGCGCCGCCGGTGCGGCACCGCCCGTCGGGCTGCGCATGAAGCGGAAGAACTCGCTGTCGGGGTCGACGACGATGATGTCGTTGCGCTTGAACGTGTTCCGGTAAGCCTGCAGGCTCGCGTAGAACTGGTAGAACTGCGGATCGCGGCCGAACGCGTCGGCGGCAATCGTCGCGGCCTTCGCGTCGCCCTCGCCCTTGATCGTCTGCGCGGACTTGTACGCGTTCGCGAGCACGGCCTGCTGTTCGCGTTCGGCGTCCGCCTTGATCTGCTCGACGTCGGCCGCGCCTTGCGCACGCACCTGCGCCGCCTGATCGCGCAGCGCGCCGATCATCCGCTGATAGACGACATCGGTCTGCGCGGCCGGCAAGTCGACGCGCGTCAGCTGGACGTCGACCACGTCGACGCCGAAACCGGATGCCTTCGCCTTCACTTCGTCGCGGGCCGCATCGGCGATCGCACGCTGGCCGCCGAGCGCGTCGTCGAGCGCGCGCTTGCCGAACGCGTCACCGAGTGCGCTCTTCAGCGCGCCGGCGAGACGATCGCCGGCTGCCGACGGGTCACCGCCCGTCGTCGTGAAATACTTCATCGGATCGCTGATCCGGTACTTCACCGCGTAGGCGACGAGCAGGTCGCGCTTGTCTTCCGTTGCCAGTTGCAGCGGATCCGACGACTCGAGCGATTGCAGGCGCGTGTCGATCAGCGTGGCCGTCTGCAGCGGCGGCGGCAATTTGAAATGGATGCCAGGGCCCGCCAGTTCGGGCTGCGCGCCATCGCGCCCCGACAGCACGGCCGCATGGCGCGGATCGACGGTAAGGACGGTTGACGATGCCGCGAAGGCAACGATCACGATTGCGACGACGAGCGCAATGATTCGGTTCATGTTCTCGCTCCCCGTTACTTCAGATCGTCTTCGCGCGACCGGCTGCGAAACGCCTCGCGCGATCGCAGCACGTCGGTGCCCGACGCCGCCACGGCCGACGCCGCACTCGCGGGTGCCGCTGCAGCCGGCGCGGCAGCCGCCGGTGCCGACGCGGCGTCGGGTGCGGATGCGCCCGTGGACGTCGCGGCGTTTTGTCGCCCCTGCTCGACGAGCTTGTCGAGCGGCAGATACACGACGCTGTTGCCGCCCTTGTTGCCGACGAACACCTTCGTCGAATTCGAATAGATTTCCTGCATCGTCTCGAGATACATCCGCTCGCGGATCACCGCGGGCGCCTTCGAGTACTGCGCATAGACCTGCTTGAAGCGGTCGGCATCGCCTTCGGCTTCCGTGACCACGCGATCGGCATACGCCTTCGCTTCGTCGACGAGCTTCGCCGCATCGCCCTGCGCCTTCGGCAGCAGGTCGTTTGCATATGCTTGCGCGGCGCGCTTCGCGGCCTCGCGCTCATCACGCGCCTTCGCGACTTCACCGTACGCGGCCTGCGTCTGCTCGGGCGCCGCAACGCTCTGCATCGTGACGGCCGTCACCTCGAGCCCCGACTGGTAGCGATCGAGATCGCGCTGGATCGCGGCGGAGAGCTGCTCGCGCAGCGCGTCGCGGTCCTGGTTCAGCACGTCGGCCGCGCTGCGCGTGCCGACGATCGCACGTACCGCGGCCTGGGCGGCCTGCGAGACGCTGCGCTCGGGGTCGACACTGCGGAACAGGTAATCGGTCGCGGAACGAATGCGGTACTGGACGATGAAGCGCACGTCGACGATATCGGCGTCGCGCGTCAGCATCGCCGCTTCCTTCACGTTCGCGAGACGCACGACGTTGTTGCGGCCGATTTCGATCGAGCGGACCTGCGACGTATCGACGATCTCGTGCGACGCGAACGGATAAGGCGCACGCCAGTGCACGCCCTGGCCGACCGTGCCCGACAGCTTGCCGAGCTGGAGCACGACGCCCGTCTGCCCTTCCTGCACGACGAACAGCCCGCTGCCCGCGTAGACCGCGACCAGCACGCCGATCACGATGCCGACGCCGACGCGCGCGGCTCGCCCGTTGTCAGGACGGAAGCCGTTGCCGCCCTTGCCGCCGAACAGGCCGTTCAGCCGCCGGTTGAAGTTGCGCCACATCTCGTCGAGATCGGGCGGACCATCGCCGTCGCCGCCTTGCGGACGCTTCGATTCGTTCGGGCGGGGACGGGATCCGTCTTTGCCATTGCCTTCGCCGCGTCCCCAGCGGGGATCGTTGATCGACAGCAAGGCGCGCATCCGCCGCCAGGTACTCCGCTCGTTGTATTCGTTCACCAGAGTTTGTTCACCAGATTAGACGCCGACGAACCGGCCGGGACCGGTTAGCGCCCGTGTTCGGAAATCGTGTGGTCTTCGTGTGGTTCAGCGGGGGCGCCGTCGAGCGCGCCGTTGGGTAACGTCGCGCTGGAAAGGTGTTCCGCGGAGGCGATTTCGGCGATGGCGGCACGCAACGCGTCAAGACCCTGACCGGTGCGCGCGCTCAAAAAGACGCGCGAAATATTACCATACTCGTCCCGCTCGACCGCGTCGCCGCGGGCCGCCAGCTCAGGCACGGCGTCGATCTTGTTGAACACCAGCACCTGGCGGATCGTGTCCGCGCCGATCTCGTGCAGCACGCCATTGACCTGCTCGATCTGTTCAAGCCTGACCGCGCTCGACGCATCGACCACGTGCAGCAGCAGATCCGCGTGGATCGTTTCCTCGAGGGTCGCGCGGAATGCGGCGACCAGCTGGTGAGGCAACTCGCGGATGAATCCGACCGTATCCGACACGACGATCTGGCCGACCTCGTCGCCGAGGTACACGCGCCGCGACGTCGTATCGAGCGTGGCGAACAGCTGGTCGGCCGCGTAGGCCTGCGCTTTCGTCAGCGCATTGAACAGCGTCGACTTGCCCGCGTTCGTATAGCCGACGAGCGACACCGACATCGTGCCGCTGCGCGCGCGCTGGCGGCGTTGCGTGCTGTGTTGCCGGCGCAGCCGGTCGAGCCGCGACTTCAGCATCTTGATGCGTTCGCCGATCAGCCGGCGGTCGGTTTCGAGCTGGGTTTCACCGGGGCCGCGCAGGCCGATACCACCCTTCTGCCGTTCAAGGTGGGTCCATGCGCGAATGAGCCGCGTCGACAGGTACTGAAGCTGCGCGAGCTCGACCTGCAGCTTGCCTTCGTGGCTGCGGGCACGCTGGGCAAAGATGTCGAGGATGAGACTGGTGCGATCGACCACGCGCCTGTTAAGTGCCTGCTCCAGATTACGTTGCTGGGCCGGCGCCAATGCGTGGTTGAAGATGACGATTTCGACGTTGTGCGCGTCGCAGGCGAGCCGGAGTTCTTCGGCTTTGCCGCTGCCGATGAACATCTTGGCATCGGGACTGGAGCGACGACCCGTGAGGGTGACTGCGGGACGGGCCCCCGCGCTGGAGGCGAGAAGACTGAGTTCTTCGAGACTGGCTTCGAAATCGGTCTTGCCGAAATCGATGCCGACGAGCGCTGCGTTGATCAAATTTTCAGGTGTCAAGATAAGGCGGCTGGCATCGGTCGCTCGCGGCGACCGGATGCCGGCCGCTGCGATAGGTTAGGACGAGGCTTCCGCGTCCGGGTGGAAATTCACCGGGCGCGCCGGCACGACCGTCGAGATGGCGTGCTTGTACACCATCTGGGTCACCGTATTACGGAGCAACACGACGTACTGGTCGAACGATTCAATGTTCCCTTGAAGCTTGATGCCGTTGACGAGGTAGATCGAAACGGGAACGTGCTCTTTGCGCAGTGCGTTCAAAAACGGGTCTTGTAACAATTGCCCTTTGTTGCTCATGGCGTACTCCATCTTTTTTTGCAGGTTGATCTGGACTGGCGGCGAAGAAAAAGAGATCCGGCGCCAATCGCTACACTATAGCCGATTTTGCCTGGCCCGCCCGGGGCATAGGCCTTGCGGCCAACCCCTTGCGTGACGCGTGTAACAGACGTCTTCAGCTCTTGTCCGCGTACGGATTGTTCGACGAACGGAACTCTATGCGCAATGGAGTCCCTGTCAGCGAGAAAGTTTCGCGGAACCGGTTTTCCAGGTAACGCTTGTACGTTTCCGTCACGGCGTCGAGCGCGTTACCGTGGATGACGATGATCGGCGGATTCTGGCCGCCCTGGTGCGCGTAGCGCAGCTTCGGACGCACCGGGCCGCGACGGCGCGGCTGCTGGAATTCGACCGCCTCGATCAGCGCGCGCGTGAGCTTCGGCGTCGGCAGCTTCGCCATCGCCGCCGCGTACGCGTCGTCGACCGAGCGCATCAGCGTGCCGATGCCCGTCTTCTTCGTCGCCGAAATGAAGTGCGATTTCGCGAAGTCGAGGAATTTCAGCTTGCGGGTCAAATCCGCTTTCGCGCGATCGCGCGCATGCTCGTCGAGCCCGTCCCACTTGTTGACGCCGATCACGAGCGCGCGGCCCTGTTCGACGACGAAGCCGGCGATGTGTGCGTCCTGGTCGGAAATGTCCTGCTGCGCATCCAGCAGAAGAATGACCACGTTGGCGTCGGAGATCGACTGCAGCGTCTTCACGACCGAGAACTTCTCGATCGCCTCGAACACCTTGCCGCGGCGGCGCAGGCCGGCCGTGTCGATCAGCGTGTATTTCTTGCCGTTACGCTCGAAGTCGACGTAGATCGAATCGCGCGTCGTGCCCGGCATGTCGAACGCGATCACGCGATCCTCGCCGATCAGCGCGTTCACGAGCGTCGACTTGCCGACGTTCGGGCGGCCGACGATCGCGATCTTGATGCCGCGCGAAGGATCGTTCTCGTCCTCTTCCTCCGGACGATCCGCATAGGCGACATCCAGCGCCTCGTTGATCATGTCGGTGACGCCGTCACCGTGCGCAGCCGAGATCGCGCGCGGATCGCCGAGCCCGAGCTCGTAGAAGTCCGTCGCGACCGCCGTGTACTTCATCCCCTCGGCCTTGTTGACGACGAGGAAGATCGGCCGGCCGGTCTTGCGCAGGTAGTCGGCGATCGACTTGTCCTGCGGCGCGAGCCCGTTGCGGCCGTCGACGATGAACACGACGATGTCGGCTTCCTCGACGGCCTGCCGCGTCTGGCGTGCCATCTCGTGCAGGATGCCGTCCTTCGCGACGGGCTCGAAGCCGCCCGTGTCGACGACCAGGTACGGCCGCTCGCCGACGCGCCCTTCGCCGTAATGGCGATCGCGCGTCAGGCCCGGCAAGTCGGCGACCAGCGCATCGCGCGAGCGCGTGAGCCGGTTGAACAGCGTGGATTTCCCCACATTGGGGCGCCCAACGAGGGCAATGACCGGTTTCATCTGTGTTTTCTACGGTGAAGCGCAGCAGCGGGAGGCCCGCTGCTGCGGGCGGCTGCGCTGAATGAAAATATCACGAATTCGCGCCGCGCCGGATGCGCGCGCCTGGCGCGCGTTGCACGCCATCGTCTTTCGTCTCGAACTGCCTTTCAAATACCGAGCGGCCGGGAGCACCGGCCGCCTTCAAGTCACGCGGCCGCGGCGCACGGGACCAGCCCGTCGCGCCGCGGCCGCGCATGTTTCCTGCGCGTCAGCGCGGACGGAATCCGTACAGGCCGCCGTCCTTCGTCTGCACGACGAGCGTATTGCCCGCGAGGACCGGCGCCGCCGTAATCGCGCTGCCGTCGGTCTTCATCCGTGCGATGAAGCTGCCGTCTTCGCGCGACAGGAAGTGCACGAAGCCCTTGTAGTCGCCCAACACGACCGCATGCCCGAGCAGATACGGCACGCCGACGTCACGGCTCTTCAGCTTGTCGTTGCGCCACAGCTGGTTGCCCGACGCAGCGTCGTACGCGGTCACGACCGACCAGTCGTCGCCGCCGGCGACCACCGAATCGTCCTGCGCGAGGCCGCTACGGCTCGAGAACGCCTTTTCCCACAGCGGGCGGCCCGAGTTCGCATCGAAGCAGCCAAGCTGACCCTGGAACGTCACCGCGCAGGCTTCCGCGCCCACGAGCGTCGGCGGACCGCTGACGTCGTTGATGCGCTCGACCTCGGTCACGCCCTTCGGGAACGACACCGGCGTCTGCCAGAACGGCTCGCCCGTCTGCAGGTTGATCGCGACCAGCCCGCCGCCGGGGAAGCCCGCCAGCACCGCCGCGTCACCCGCGAACGTCATGCCGGCCGACACGCGCAGGTTCAGCGGCACCGCACGGTTGCGGTAGTTCCACTTCTGCTCGCCCGTCTGCGCATTGAACGCGATCACCTGGCCGTCGATCGTGCGGACGACCACGAGGCCGTTGCCGACGAGCGGCGGCGAGAAGATCTCGCCCTGCACTGTGGTCTTCCACAGTTGCTTGCCGTCCGGGCCGAGCACGAACACGCCGCCCTTCAGCGCGCCGACCGCGGTCAGGTTGCCATCGCTGCCGACACCGGCCGACAGGTCGGAGCCGACCTTCGCGCGCCAGAGCGTCTGGCCCGTCTTCGCGTCGATCTTCTCGACCGAACCGTTCTCGCCCGCTGCATAGACGGCGTCGCCCACGGCCACCGGCGAGAACAGGTAGCGCCCGCCCTTGCCGACGCTCGCCTTCCAGACCTGTTGCACGTCCATCACGGGCTTGAACTCGGTGAGCGGCGTCGGCACGCGGCGCGCGTCCTTCGACGACGAGCAGGCCGCCAGTGCGAGGACAGCCGCCGCGCAGGCAACGGGCACAGCGTAACGTTTCAGCAAATTCATCGGTTAGCGAAGCAGAGTTAAGAGGTTGAGGGGACCGGGGTTCAGCCGCCGAGCGCGTCCAGCTTGAACTGCACGAGCTGACGCGCAGACTGGTCGTCCTTCGACAGGCCGTCGAGCGCGAGCTTGTACGCCGCGCGCGCATCGTCGGTCTTGCCTTGCGCGGCAAGCAGATCGCCGCGGCGATCGGCCACGAGGCCCTTGAATGCATCGACCGGCGTACCCGACAGCAGCGCGAGGCCCGCATCGTACGCCTTCTCGTCGAGCAGCAGCGACGCGAGACGCAGCTTCGCGATCTGCTTGTACTCGTCATCCTTGGCGTGATCGACGGCCCATTGCAGCTGCGCCTTCGCACCGGCCGAGTCGCCGGCTGCGTACAGCGTCTTCGCAGCGGAAAGTGCAGTCATCTGCGCATACGGCGTGCTGCCGAACTTGTCTTCCATGTCGGCGGCCGCGCGAGCGATCGTCGCCTTGTCGTTCGCGGCGGCGGCCTTCTGGACCTGTTCGTACAGCCCGGACGCCTCGGCAGCCTGACGGCGCTGCCAGTAGTTCCAGCCGTTGAAACCGGCCGCGACGACGAGCGCCGCGAGCACGATCCACGTGGTGAGGTTACCCCAGCGGGCCCACCACGCCTTGACACTTTCAATCGATTCTTGTTCGTCGTGGTAACTCATCGGCGAGCGATTCCTTCCTGTTCAGGCTTTTCTTGTCGAGCGGATGCCAGCGCGATCAGTCGTCGCCGTCTTCGGCGGATGCAACCATCGCATTGATTAGGAATTCGGTCAAGCCTTCGACCGGTACGGTCTGCTGAACGTTCTTTTCCCCGTCTCCGCCCGCACCGCGCAGCGCTTTCACGCCCACCGTGCCGTTTGCGACCTCTTCTTCACCGAAGATCACCGCGAACGCGGCGCCGCTTGCGTCGGCCCGTTTCATCTGCGACTTGAAGCTCGCCGGCGCGCCGTCGGCGCTGCAGTGGAAGATCACGTCGAGGCCCGTGTCGCGCAGGCGCTCGGCCGCGATGAACGCCTGTTCACGCGCGGTCTCGCCCTGGTGCACGACGTACACGTCGACGCCTTCCTGCTCGGGTGCGAGATCCTCTTCCTTCAGCAGCTCGAGGATCCGCTCGATGCCCATCGCCCAGCCGCATGCGGCGGTCGGCTTGCCGCCGAGCTGCTCGATCAGCGGATCGTAGCGGCCGCCGGCTGCGACCGTGCCCTGCGCGCCGAGCTTGTCGGTGACCCACTCGAACACGGTCAGGTTGTAGTAGTCCAGGCCACGCACGAGACGCGGGTTGATCTTGAACGGAATGTTGTTCGCGAGCAGCAGGCGCTGCAGCCCTTCGAAGTGCGCGCGCGACTCGTCGCCGAGGAAGTCGATCAGCTTCGGCGCGTTCTGCGCGATTTCCTGCAGCGCGGGGTTCTTCGTGTCGAGCACGCGCAGCGGGTTCGTATACAGGCGGCGCTTCGCATCCTCGTCGAGCACGTCGGCGAACTGCTCGAGGTACTTGATCAGTTCGACGCGATGCGCGGCACGCTCTTCGGCAAGGCCGAGCGAATTGATCTCGAGCTTGATGCCGGTCAGGCCGAGGTCGTCCCACAGGCGCTGGCACATCATGATGATTTCGGCGTCCGCATCAGGGCCCGCGAAGCCGAGCGCCTCGACGCCGACCTGGTGGAACTGACGATAGCGGCCGCGCTGCGGACGCTCGTGACGGAACATCGGGCCGATGTACCACAGGCGCTTCGGGCCGTCGTACAGCATGTTGTGCTCGATCGACGCGCGCACGACGGCCGCGGTATTTTCCGGGCGCATCGTCAGGTTCTCGCCGTTCAGCGCGTCGGTGAAGCTGTACATCTCTTTTTCGACGATGTCGGTGACCTCACCGATGCCGCGCGTGAAGAGCTGCGTGTGCTCGACGATCGGCGTGCGGATGTTCTGGTAACCGTAGGCGCGCAGCAGCGATTTCACCGTGGCTTCGAAGAACTCCCAAAGGCCGGCATCCTGCGGAAGGATGTCGTTCATGCCCTTGACGCCGGTGAGCTTCTCGATCTTGCGTTTTTGTTCAGTCATCGTGTGTGTGGACGAATTAGTTCGTGGCCTCAGCGCGGCCGTAGTTGCGTTCGACGTAGTCGCTGACGATCTGCTGGAATTCCTCGGCGATCCGCTCGCCGCGCAGCGTCTTGACCTTCTCGCCGTCGATGAAGACCGGCGCGGCCGGGTTCTCGCCCGAGCCCGGCAGGCTGATGCCGATGTTCGCGTGCTTCGATTCGCCCGGGCCGTTGACGATGCAGCCCATCACCGCGACGTTCATTTTCTCGACGCCCGGATACGCCTTGCGCCAGACCGGCATCTGTTCGCGCAGGTAGGTCTGGATCTGCATCGCGAGTTCCTGGAACAGCGTGCTCGTCGTACGGCCGCAGCCCGGGCACGCGATGACCATCGGCGCGAACGAGCGCAGGCCCATCGTCTGCAGGATTTCCTGGCCGACGATCACTTCGCCCGTGCGCGACGCGCCCGGTTCCGGCGTCAGCGAGATACGGATCGTGTCGCCGATCCCTTCCTGCAGCAGCACGCCGAGTGCAGCCGTCGACGCGACGATGCCCTTCGAGCCCATGCCGGCCTCGGTCAGCCCGAGGTGCAGCGCAAAGCCGCAGCGGCGGCTGAGTTCGCGATACACGGCGATCAGGTCCTGCACGCCGCTGACCTTGCACGACAGAATGATGCGGTTGCGGCCGAGGCCCAGCTCGACCGCACGCTCCGCCGAGCCGATCGCCGACTGGATCAGCGCCTCGTACATCACGCTCTGCGCATCCCACGGCTGCGAACGCGCACCGTTCTCGTCCATCATGCGCGCGAGCAGGTCCTGGTCGAGACTGCCCCAGTTCACGCCGATCCGCACCGGCTTGTCGTACTTGGCCGCTGCCTCGATCATCTGCGCGAACTGCGTATCGCGCTTCGCACCCTGGCCGACGTTGCCCGGGTTGATCCGGTACTTCGACAGCGACTCGGCGCAGCCCGGGTAGTCACGCAGCAGCAGGTGGCCGTTGTAGTGGAAATCGCCGACGAGCGGCACGGTCACGCCCATGCGGTCGAGCTGCTCGCGGATCGCCGGCACGGCGGCCGCGGCCTCGGGCGTGTTGACCGTGATGCGCACCAGTTCGGAACCCGCGTTCGCGAGTTCCTTGATCTGGATTGCCGTGCCGATCGCGTCGGCCGTGTCGGTATTCGTCATCGACTGCACGCGCACCGGCGCGTCGCCGCCGATCGTCACGAGCTGCCCGCCCCAGCGGACATCCACCGCATGCGATACGCGGCGCGGCTGGTGCCCGCCGAACACCGGCTCGGTTGAACAAATCTGACTGCTGCGTGGGGATTGAGCTTCGGATTGCATCGATAGATCCATTTACGCGGAATGCGCCGCGACGCGGCGCATGAATTGAAAAAGCGCCGTGCCCTCGCGGCCTGCCGATATCGACGACAGGCCTTCGCCACGGCGCTTGACGTCAGGGCAACGTGAACCGCGCCACATTACCCCGCGCTGCCGAATATTTTGCCGGATCGACAGGTTTTCCGTCGAACGCGATCGCGTCGAGGCCCGCCTTGTTGCCGATCGTGACCTTGAACGGACCGTCGCCGGCGACCTGCTTCGCCTCGCCGCCGTGCACCAGCCCGGAGAACAGCTCCTTGCCGCTCTTGTCGCGCACGCTGAACCAGCTGTCCTGCTTGACCTTCAGTTCGATCATCGACTGGCCGGCCGCCACCGCGACGCTCGCCGGCTGGGCCGGCGCGGCGGTGCTTGCCGCCGACGTTGCCACGACGGGCTGCGATGCGGCTGCCGTCACGACCGGCGCCACGGGCGCAGGCGCCGGAGCAGGCGCCGGAGCAGCCGACGCAACTGCCGGCGCCGGGGCTGCAGACGCAGCAGCCGGGGCCGGAACCTCATTCGCGACTGCCGCAGACGCACCGCTCGAAACCGCCCCTTCGACGGATGACGACGATGCCGCCGGCGCGCTCGCGGCCGACGCATGCTCCGCATCGCCGCTCTTGAAGCGCGCGAGCAGGCTCGACGAATCGCCGCCAGTGTGCCACATCAGTACGGCAACCACCGCGACGACGACGATCCCCGTGCCCCAGAGCCACGGGTGATGCCGCGACGACCCGCCCAGCGGAATCGACACGCGACCGCGCGGCAGATCCGTGCCCGACGACGCGGGCATCGACAGGTCGACTTCCGGCACCCCGCGCTCACGGCGCAACGCCTGCGCGAACGGTTCCGGATCGACGCCGAGCATCTTCGCGTAGCTGCGCACGACACCGAGCGCGAACGTCACGCCGGGCAAATGGCTGATGTCACCGGCCTCGAGCGCCCGCAGCTTCTGCGGTGCGACCTTGAGTCGCGCCGACACGTCGTCGACGGTCCAACCCCGCGTCTCCCGAAGCTGCGCCAGTCGGCTGCCGACTGCCGCAAGCGATTCCAACCCTGCCGGTGCCGGCTTCGCGCCATTCGTCTCTGCGCCGTTAGACGGCTGCGGCTCACTCATCCTTGTCCTCGCGTCGATTCTTCTTCACTGGCGGCCGCCGCCGGTTCCCGCCGGCCGGCACCCGCAACTGTCCATACCATGCGCGACGCCGAGGCGCCGCGACCGATCGCTATTCGCGTGTTGTACCGCTTAAAGGCCCTGGCATCCCCGGCCAGGCATCCCTGTCAAATCGCCCGAACTTCGATGATTTTTCCTGCTGCGCCCGTCCGTTCCGCGAGGCGCGTGCGGTCCTTCACTGCGCCGGCCAGCTGGCCGCACGCGGCATCGATGTCGTCGCCGCGCGTCTTGCGCACGGTCGTGACGACACCCGCGTCGATGAGGACCTGTGCAAAGCGCTTGATCTGCTCCGGCTTCGAGCGGATGAGGCCCGATTCCGGAAACGGATTGAACGGGATCAGATTGAACTTGCACGGCACGTCGCGTGTGACGGCCAGCAGTTCGCGTGCATGCGCTTCGGTGTCGTTGACGCCGTCCAGCATGCAGTATTCGAAAGTGATGAAGTCGCGCGGCGCGACTTTCAGATAACGCTGGCAAGCCGCCATCAGCTCGCGCAGCGGATACTTCTTGTTGAGCGGCACCAGCTCGTCGCGCAGCGGATCGTTCGGCGCGTGCAGCGACACGGCCAGCGCGACCGGCAGCTCGGCGCCGAGGCGGTCCATCATCGGCACCACGCCGGACGTCGACAGCGTGACGCGGCGGCGCGACAGGCCGTACGCGTTGTCGTCGAGCATCAGCCGCATCGCCGGCACGACCGCGCTGTAATTCAGCAGCGGCTCGCCCATGCCCATCATCACCACGTTGGTGACGACCCGTTCGGCCTTGCCGTTCGGGCCGGGCGCGCGGCCCAGGGACGCTCGCAACGCAAATTCGGCCATCCGGAGCTGGCCGATGATTTCAGCTGTCGACAGATTGCGGGAAAAGCCCTGCTTGCCCGTCGAACAGAAGCGGCAGTTGACCGCACACCCGGCCTGCGACGACACGCACAGCGTGCCGCGCGTCTCTTCCGGGATGAACACGGTTTCGACCGCATTGCCGTTTCCGACGTCGATCAGCCACTTGCGCGTGCCGTCGGCGGAAACGTGATCGCTGGCGATCTCGGGCATGCCGATCGACGCGCGGCCCTTGAGTTTTTCTCTCAAGGACTTCGCGAGATCGGTCATGCCGTCGAAGTCGCCAGCGTTGTACTGGTGGATCCAGCGCTGCAACTGCTTGGCGCGGAACGGCTTCTCGCCGAGGCTGCCGCAGTACGCGACAAGACCCTCGGCATCGAAGTCGAGAAGATTGACGGAAGTTTCGCTCGTCATGATGTGCTGCCTTGCCGCGTGCGCTGAATCCTGCCTACTTGCTGCCAGCCAGGGCTTAGCGCGAGTAAACGTTCATTTCCGGGAAGAAGAACGCGATTTCGACCGCTGCCGTTTCAGCAGCGTCCGAGCCGTGCACGGCGTTCGCGTCGATGCTGTCGGCGAAGTCGGCGCGGATCGTGCCCTTTTCTGCCTTCTTCGGATCCGTTGCGCCCATCAGGTCGCGGTTCTTCAGGATCGCGCCTTCACCTTCCAGAACCTGGATCATCACCGGGCCCGAGATCATGAAATCGACGAGGTCCTTGAAGAACGGACGCGCTGCGTGAACCGCGTAGAACTTCTCTGCGTCAGCACGCGACAGGTGTGCCATGCGCGATGCGACGATCTTCAGGCCGGCGCCTTCGAAACGGCTGTAGATCTGGCCGATCACGTTCTTTGCCACCGCATCCGGCTTGATGATCGACAGGGTGCGCTCGATTGCCATAAAAACTCCAAAAAATTAAGAAGTTACAGGTTCAAATGAATCCGCTATTGTAGCACGATCCCGTGTATCATTGCGATTGAACCCTTACACACGTGAAAGGTTCCGAATCCATATGTTTTGTGCCGCCTGGCCATTGAAACCTCCCGGCACGGAACGTATCTTAGCCATAGCTGCTCCGGTTTGCTGCGCCGCACACCGCGTGTGCCGAACCGGCCCCGGACGCCCACGCGTTCAATGTTAGGAGAAACCATGAACGACTATCCGTACAATTTCGGCCGCGGCGGTTCCGTCAGCACCGCCGAGGTTCGCAACCGCGTGCTGCGGAACACGTACTGGCTGCTCGCGCTGTCGATGGTGCCGACCGTGCTGGGCGCCTGGGTCGGCGTCGCGACGGGCTTCTCGCTGTTCGCGGCCACGAGCCCGATGATGAGCCTGCTCGCGTTCTTCGCGATCGCGTTCGGCTTCATGTTCGCGATCGAGCGGACCAAAAACAGCGCAGCGGGCGTATTCGTGCTGCTCGGCTTCACGTTCTTCATGGGCCTGATGCTGTCGCGGTTGCTGAGCTTCATCCTCGGCTTCTCGAACGGCCCGTCGTTGATCATGCTCGCGTTCGGCGGCACCGGCATCATCTTCGCCGCGATGGCGACGATCGCCACCGTCAGCAAGCGTGACTTCTCGGGGCTCGGCAAGTGGCTGTTCATGGGCGTGATCGTGATCCTGCTCGCATCGGTCGCGAACATCTTCCTGCAACTCCCCGCGCTGATGCTCACCGTGTCGGTGCTCGCGATCGCGATCTTCTCCGCCTACATGCTGTTCGACGTCCAGCGCGTCGTGAACGGCGGCGAGACGAACTACATCTCGGCCACGCTCGCGATCTACCTCGACCTGTACAACGTGTTCACGAACCTGCTCGCACTGCTCGGCATCTTCGGCGGCAACCGCAACTGACGTTCGCTACACGCCATGAAAAAACCGGCCCGCGGGCCGGTTTTTTTACGTCCGCCGCCTGACTCAGTCGCGCTCGAACAGCGCGATCGATTCGACGTGCGACGTATTCGGGAACATGTTCACGACACCGGCGCCCTTCAGGCGGTAGCCGGCCTCGTGCACGAGCAGGCCTGCGTCGCGCGCCAGCGTCGACGGGTTGCACGACACGTACACGATGCGCTTCGGCAGCGGACCTTCGCCGCTCTGCGCGATCTCGGCCAGCGCCTTCGACACCGCGAGCGCGCCTTCGCGCGGCGGGTCGATCAGGAACTTGTCGAATGCGCCGAGCGCACGCATGTCGTCGCCCGTCACTTCGAACAGGTTCCGGCATGCGAACGTCGTGTGGCCGTCGACACCGTTCTCGCGCGCATTCGCCAGCGCGCGCGTCGTCAGCGTATCGCTGCCTTCGATGCCCATCACCTCGCGCGACAGCCGCGCGAGCGGCAGCGTGAAGTTGCCGATCCCGCAGAACAGGTCGAGCACGCGGTCGTCGCGCGACGGCGCGAGCAGGCGCAGCGCGCGGCCCACCAGCACGCGGTTGATCTGATGGTTGACCTGCGTGAAATCGGTCGGCTTGAACGGCATGCGGATGCCGAATTCCGGCAGCGTGTAGTCGAGCGACACGTCGAGCGGATAGAACGGCGTCACCGTGTCCGGCCCTTTCGGCTGCAGCCAGAACTGCACCTTGTGCTCGTCCGCGAACGCGCGCAGCAGCGCTTCGTCGTCCGCGTTGATCGGCTCCAGCACGCGCAGCACGAGCGCCGTGACTTCCGAACCGACCGCGAGCTCGATCTGCGGCATCCGATCGCGGATCGACAACCCCTCGACCAGCCGGCGCAGCGGCACGAGCATCGCCGACACGTGCGGCGGCAGCACTTCGCAGCTCGTCATGTCGGCGACGTAGCTGCTCTTCTTCTCGTGGAACCCGACCAGCACGCCGCCCTTCTTCGCGACGTTGCGCACGGTCAGGCGGGCGCGGTAGCGATAACCCCACGACGGGCCGTGAATCGGCGCGAACATCGTTTCCGCGCGCAGCTTCGCCAGGTGCCACAGATTGTCTTCGAGCACGCGCTGCTTGACCGCCACCTGCGCACGCATGTCGAGATGCTGCATCGAGCAGCCGCCGCAGGTGCCGAAGAACGCGCATTTCGGCTTCGTGCGCATCACGCTCGGGCGCAGAATGTCGACGACCGTCGCCTGCTCGTAGCTCGGCTTGCGGCGGAAGCTCGAATAGGTCACGCGCTCGCCCGGCAGCGCGCCCTCGACGAAGATGACCTTGCCCGGTTCACCGTCCTCGGTGATCGTGCGGCCGACACCGCGCGCTTCCATGTCGAGCGATTCGATCTCGAGGACCGGGGCGATTCCGGGCGCGACGGGCGCGTTTCTTGATTTGCGCGCAGAAGTGGGGGCGGCTTCGGACACCAGCTTTTCCTGACAAACGTTGAAGAAGGCGAGATTGTAGACGACGCGGGCCCGCATCGCCCGCTTTGCATGCGCCAAGCGCCGATACTTAAGCATAGACGGCCCGGGATGGCGCCGGAACGGCCGGACAGGCGGGCCCGAGAGCGCCAGCGGCCACGTGGACCGCGGCGCCGACTCAGGTACGCCCTGGCTCGAGATCCGCCCGACAGGAGATTCGACCATGCAACTGATCGACTGGAACATCCAATGGGGTCGGGACGCGGACGGCATCGTCGATCTGTCGCGTACCGTCGCGGCGATCCGCGCGCTCGGCGACTTCGACGTGCTGTGCCTGCAGGAAGTCACGCGCGGCTTTGGCGCACTGCCCGGGCGGCCCGGCGCCGACCAGTTCGCCGAACTCGCGGCGCTGCTGCCCGGATATACGATCGTCGACGCGATCGGTGCCGACTTGCCGCCCATTGAAACCGGCGCACCGCGCCGCCAGTTCGGCAACGCAATCGCGACCCGCCTGCCGGTCGGGCGCGTGCTCCGCCAGTTGCTGCCGTGGCCGGCCGACGCCGGCGCGCCGTCGATGCCGCGCGTCGCGCTCGACGTCGAGTTGCAGACGCCCTTCGGGCCACTGCGGGTGGTCACCACGCATCTGGAATATTATTCGGCGCGCCAGCGGCTCGCCCAGGTCGACGCATTGCGCGACCGGCACCGCGAGGCCTGCGCGCATGCGGCACGACCGGCGCCCGCCGAAACCGCCGAGGGGCCGTTCAGCGCAACCGGCCAGCCATGCGATGCGATCGTCTGCGGCGACTTCAACAGCGCGTTCGGCAGTGACGCCTATTGCCGACTCCTGGAGCCGATCCCGGACGCGCCGTGCTTCATCGACACATGGGTCGCGCGACACCCGGGCCGCATGCCACCGCCGACGGCGGGTGTCTACGACACGGTGCAATGGTCGGAGGGGCCGCTCGCGTGCGATTTCGTGTTCGTGACCGATACGCTGCTGCCGCGCGTTACGCGCTGTGAAATCGACGGCGACGTGCGCGCGTCCGATCACCAGCCGGTGCTGCTCGACCTGGCATGATCGCGCCGCCGGCCGCAGCGCACCTCGCCCGCGCTATGCGTCGAAACCGGCCAGGTATTCGGCCCAGTGCGACGCGGGCTCCTGTGCAAGCGAGTTCTTCACGAGCAGGATCTCGTCCGCATACTCGCTCGGCGTCAGGCCGCCGCGCATCAACTGGAACCGGCAGTACAGCAGGTAGGTATTGACGACGTCGGTTTCGCAATAGTTGCGGATTTCCTCGATCCGCCCGGCCTGGAACGCCGGCCACACCTGGCTGCCGTCCATGCCGAGCTTGCCCGGAAAGCCGCACATCTTCGCGAGCGCGTCGAGCGGCGCATTCGCGCGCGCCTGATACATCGCGAGCACATCCATCAGGTCGGTGTGCCGCGAGTGGTAGCGCGAGATGTAGTTGTTCCACTTGAAATCGCGATCGTCCTCGCCGAGATCCCAGTAGCGGCTCGCGGGGATGCCGTGCACGAGCGCGCGGTAATGGAGCACCGGCAGATCGAAACCGCCGCCGTTCCACGACACGAGCTGCGGCGTGTATTTCTCGATCACGCGGTAGAACGACTGGATCAGCGTCGCTTCGTTGTCCTGCGGCGTGCCGAGCGAGCGCACACGAAAACCGTTGTTGTCGCGGAACACGCATGAAATCGCCGCGATGCGCTGCAGGTGGTGCGGCAGGAAATCGCCGCCGGTCTTCTCGCGGCGGGCCGCGAATGCATGCTCGGCCACCGCGGCATCGTCGAGTGTCGCGGGCAGGTCTTCCAGACGGCGAATGCCGTCGACATCGGGAATCGTCTCGATGTCAAAAACAAGAATCGGAGTCATCAGTTACAGAACGGCGTCCTTGCGCACGCCGTTGGAGGCGAAAAACCGCTTGAGGCGCACCAGCGCTTCCTGCTGGATCTGGCGCACGCGCTCACGCGTGAGCCCCATTTCGTCGGCCAGCTCCTCGAGCGTTGCCGGTTCGATGTGGTTCAGGCCGAAGCGGCGCTCGATCACATGCCGATGCTTGTCGGACAGCCGCGACAGCCACGCGCGCGTCAGCGTCTCGAGCTCGCGGTGCTGAACCTCCGCGTCGGGCGACTGGCTCTGGTCGTCGGGCAGCAGGTCGAGCAGGCTGCTCGCGGGATCGAGGTCGAGCGGCGCGTCGAGCGACGCCGTGTGCTCGTTGAGCGCAAGGATGTCGGTGACTTCCTCGGCGGTCTTGCCGGTGAGATAGGCGATGTCGTCGATGCTGGCTTCGCGGCGCTCAGCCGCTTCACCCGTCGACATCGAGTTCTTTTCGAGGTGGCGCTTCGCGCGCAGCACCTGGTTCAGTTCGCGGATCACGTGCACCGGCAGGCGCACCGTGCGGGCCTGGTTCATGATCGCGCGCTCGATGCTCTGCCGGATCCACCACGTCGCGTAGGTCGAGAAACGGAAGCCGCGCGTCGGGTCGAATTTCTCGATGGCATGCATCAGGCCGAGGTTGCCTTCCTCGATCAGGTCGAGCAGCGGCACGCCACGGTTCAGATACCCCTTCGCGATGCTGACGACGAGACGCAGGTTGCGCTCGATCATCACCTGCCGCGCCTCGAATTCGCCGGCCTTGGCCAGACGCGAATAGCGCTGCTCCTCCTCGACGGTGAGCAACGGCTTCACGCTGATGCGGTTCAGGTAATGCTGGATCGTGTCGGCCGTGAGCTCGGCCTGCAGCATCGTGCGGAAATCGTCGACATCGGGCGCCGCCTCGGCACGGCCTTCGCGCTCGTCGTCGCCACCGTCCGCGTCGGCGTCGCGTGCCTCGAGGTCACGCTCGTTGTCCGCGACGTCGTCTTCGTCGTCCGTCGAAGCACCAGCTCGCCCCACCGATGCTTGCGTGGCTCGACTGATTTTCTCAGACTCGGCTTGCGGCTCGTGGCGCTTCGATTTCGGCATGGTCGTCTCGGTTATTGAGGCGGCAAATACTTCAGCGGATCGACAGGTTTACCCTGCCGGCGAACCTCGAAATGCAGCATCACGCGGTCGGAATCGCTGTTCCCCATCTCGGCGATCTTCTGCCCCTTCGTTACCGCGTCCCCCTCTTTTACCATCAAAGCGCGATTGTGTGCATACGCCGTGAGGTAAGTTGCATCGTGCTTGATGATAATGAGGTTGCCGTAGCCACGCAGGCCATTGCCCGAGTAGACGACGCGACCGTCGGCCGCCGCCTTCACGGTCTCGCCGGCCGACCCGCCGATATTGACGCCCTTGTTCTTCGCGTCGTCGAAACCGTTCAGCACGGGACCGCGCGCGGGCCATGCGAACGTCACGGGGCCGCTCGGCGCGGCAGCCGTATCGCTCGATGCGGCTGCTGCGGCCGGCGGCGTCGCGACCGACGACGACGTGCCGGCGGCCGGCGTTGCCGGGCCGCTGCTGAGCGGCGCGGTCGCAACGGCGGCGCCCGCGATCGGTGCGGCGACCTGCGTGCCCGCAACGGCGGCACCGGCCTGCGGCGAAACGCGCAGCAGCTGGTCGACTTCAATCTGATTCGGGTTCGCCAGGTTGTTCCACGCGGCGATGTCGCGATAGTTCTGCCCGTTTTCGAGTGCGATCCGGTACAGCGTGTCGCCCGGCTTCACCCGGTAGTAACCCGGCGGCGCCGGCGGAAGCGGCGCCGCGGGCTGCGCGGTGCCGGTCGTGCCGAGCGAACCGGAGCGATCGACGACGGGCGCGTTGTCGAGCCGCGTCGCACAGGCGGCCAGAAGCGTGGAGAACGCAGCTACGCAGATCGCCCGCTGGGCGAGCGTGAGCGGTTCCCTGGAACGGTTGTTTTGCATCGCGCGCAACATACTCATCGGTTTCAAATTACTCCGGATTTTAAAGGGACAAAGAAAACGCGATCAAGCCGTGACTCTCGCCATTGCGCATGCGCGACGCGCTCGACGAGCGTGAGCACCTGGTGCTGCCCGCTTTGCGCGCCGACGGGCGCGACGAGCCGCCCGCCGATCGCGAGCTGCTCGAGCAGCGCCTGCGGCACGTCGAGCCCCGCCGCCGCGATCACGATCGCGTCGAACGGGGCCGCGGACGGCAGGCCGACACGCCCGTCGCCGTAGTGCAGACGGATGTTCGGCACGCGCAGCGGCCGCAGGTTCAGCTTCGCGCGCTCGTAGAGCGGCTTGATGCGTTCAATCGAATACACGTCGCGTGCCACGTGGCTCAGCACGGCGGCCTGATAGCCGCAGCCCGTGCCGATCTCGAGGACGCGCTCGAGCGTGCGGCCGGCCATCGCAAGCTCGATCATGCGCGCGACGACCGACGGCTTTGAAATGGTCTGCTGGTGGCCGATCGGCAACGCCGAATCCTCGTAGGCCTGCGTTGCGAGGCCCGGATCCACGAACATGTGTCGCGGCACCGCGGCCATCGCTTCCAGCACACGCGCGTCGGTCACACCGTTCGCGCGCAGCCGTTCGACCATCCGTTCGCGCACACGTTCCGACGTGAGCGCGAACGCGCCGGCCGGCGCGACGCTCGGTGCGGCCGGCTTCGGCATCGCGGGCTTCAGTGCGGTCGGCTTCGGTGCGGTCGCCGGCTTCGCGGCGGCGGAGCCGGGCAACGCCGATCGCGTCGCAGCAGGCTTCACCGCAACCGGTTTCAGCACGGCCGCAGGCTTGTCGGCGGCCTTCGATACCGCAACCGCCGCATGGCGTTCGCCGGCCCGACCGTCCGACTTGCGTGGCGCTCGCTTGAGATCTTCGAGCGCGAGCGGGAACCGCTTCGCGCGCTCGCCGCTCATGAAGCCCGCCCTCCGGCGCGCGCCCATTCGCGCGTCGCGGGCAGCATCTGCGTGTGCGTGAGGTCCAGCTGCAGCGGCGTGATCGACACGAAACCGTTTGCCACTGCGTGAAAATCGGTGCCGTCGCTGGCGTCCAGCGCTTCGCCCGCCGCGCCGATCCAGTAGATCGGTTCGCCGCGCGGGTCGGTCTGGCGGATCACCGGCTGCGACGGATGACGCTTGCCGAGGCGCGTGACCTTCCAGCCTTTCAGTTCGTCGTACGGCAGGTTCGGAATATTGACGTTGAGCAGCGGCTGGCCCGGCAGCGGATGCGCGAGAGAGTGCTCGACGATTTCCGCGGCGACGCGCGCGGCGTCCGCCAGATGGGCCCAGCCCTTGTCGACCAGCGAGAATGCGATGGCCGGCACGCCGAACATGATGCCTTCGGTGGCGGCCGCAACTGTCCCCGAATAGAGCGTGTCTTCGCCCATGTTCTGGCCGTTGTTGATCCCGGAAACGACGAGGTCCGGCCTGGCGTCGGCCATCCCCGTCAACGCGACGTGTACCGAATCGGTCGGCGTGCCGTTCACGTAGAAGAAACCCGTACTCGCCGCGCGCTGCACCGACAGCGGCCGCGACAACGTGAGGGAATTCGACGCGCCGCTGCAGTTCTGCTCGGGCGCGATCACCGTGAGCTCGGCCAGCGGCTGCAGCGCGTCGCTGAGCGCGGCGAGACCGGGGGCGAGATAGCCGTCGTCGTTGCTGAGTAGGATTCGCATCCGGCGATTGTAACCGAGGAAAGATGGCGCGAGAGCGACAGTCCGGCGACTGCGGATGGACGGCTGCGGGCACCCGGACACGCTGCGTCGCTGCGTTGCGGCGCGGCGTTCCCCGTGCTCAGGAAAACGCCGCGCCGCCCCGGGTTTTCCCCCGCTAACGGGTCGCCGTTGGGGAATGCCCAGTTCCGGGAGCCCGGCGCGAAGCGACAGGCCCGAGGATGCTCAAATCGCGCCCGCTTCGCGCAGTGCGGCAATCGCCGGCGCGTCGTAGCCGAGGCCGCGCAGCACCTCGTCCGTATGCTCGCCGAGTTCGGGCCCGAGCCAGCGCGTTTCGCCCGGCGTGTCGGACAGCTTCGGCGTGATGTTCGGCAGCGGGATGTCGGTGCCGTCGGCCAGCTTGAAGCGCTGGATCATCTGCCGCGCGACGAACTGCGGATCGGTAAACATGTCGGCGGCGCTGTAGATGCGCCCGGCCGGCACGTCGGCCGCATTGAGCACGACGAGTGCTTCTTCGATCGTGCGCGGCGCAAGCCACGCGGCAATCGCGTCGTCGATTTCCTGTGTGCGCGGCACGCGCCCGTCGTTTTGCGCGAGCGCGGGATCGTCGGCGAGGTCGTCGCGCTCGATCGCCTTCATCAACCGCTTGAAGATCGGGTCGCTGTTGCCGCCGATCACGATGCTGCCGTCGCGGCACGCATACGTATTCGACGGCACGATGCCCGGCAGCGACGCGCCGGTGCGCTCGCGCACCATCCCGTACACGCCGTATTCGGGCACCACGCTTTCCATCATGTTGAAGACGGCTTCATACAGTGCAACGTCGACCACCTGCCCCGCACCGCCGTTGACCTTGCGGTGATGCAGCGCCATCAGTGCGCCGATCACGCCGTGCAGCGCGGCGATCGAATCGCCGATCGAGATGCCGATGCGCGGCGGCGGCAGCTCGGGATAGCCGGTGATGTGACGCAGCCCACCCATCGATTCGGCAATCGCGCCGAAGCCGGGCCGGTCGCGGTACGGGCCGGTCTGCCCGTAACCGGACAGGCGCACCATCACGAGGCCCGGGTTCTCGGCCGACAGCACGTCGTAGCCGAGCCCGAGCTTTTCGAGCAGGCCCGGGCGGAAATTCTCGATCACGATGTCGGCTTCGCGCGCGAGTTGCCGCGCGATCGCCTTGCCGGCGTCGGCCTTCAGGTTGAGCGTGACCGATTTCTTGTTGCGCGCCTGGACGGACCACCACAGCGACGTGCCGCCCTGCTCCGGATGGAGCTTGCGCCACTTGCGCAGCGGGTCGCCACCGTTCGGATCCTCGATCTTGATCACTTCCGCGCCGAATTCGGCGAACAGCCGCGACGCGAACGGCCCCGCGATCAGCGTTCCGAATTCGAGCACTTTGACGCCCGCGAGCGGGCCCTGGCTGGTGCTCATGTGTCTCCCTGGCATGAGGAACGGCGCCGCCGCCGGCGGCGCCCGGCTTACATCGTGCGGCGGTCGAGCATCGCGCGGGCGATGGTGCCCGCGTCGACGTACTCGAGTTCGCCGCCCACCGGCACGCCGCGCGCGAGGCGCGTGACCGCGAGCCCGCGCGCCTTCAGCGTCTGGCCGAGGTAGTGCGCGGTGGCTTCGCCTTCGTTCGTGAAGTTGGTCGCGAGCACGACTTCCTTGACAACACCATCGGACGCGCGCCGCACGAGGCGGTCGAAATGGATTTCCTTCGGGCCGATCCCGTCGAGCGGGCTCAGCCGGCCCATCAGCACGAAATACAACCCGCGGTAAGTCATCGTCTGCTCGAGCATGATCTGGTCGGCAGGCGTCTCGACGACGCACAGCAGCGTCGGATCACGCTCTTCGTCGCTGCAGACCTCACAGATCTGCGCTTCGGTGAACGTGTTGCACTTCTCGCAGTGCTGAAGGTGCTCGGTCGCGAACAACAGCGACCGGCCGAGCCGCTCCGCGCCCTCCCGATCGTGCTGCATCAGGTGGACCGCCATGCGCTGGGCGGATTTCGGCCCGACGCCGGGCAGCACGCGCAACGCTTCGACGAGCGCGGACAGGGCGGACGGCTGTTTCATACGGCAGCAAAAAATGACACGGACGCTACGCTCAGAACGGCAGCTTGAAGCCCGGGGGCAACGGCAGGCCCGACGTCATGCCGCTCATCTTTTCCTGCGACGTCGCTTCGGCCTTGCGCACGGCGTCGTTGAACGCGGCCGCGACGAGATCCTCGAGCATGTCCTTGTCGTCCGCGAGCAGGCTCGGGTCGATCGACACGCGACGCACTTCGTTGCGGCACGTCATCGTCACCTTGACGAGACCGGCGCCCGACTGCCCTTCGACTTCGATCAGCGCAAGCTGCTCCTGCATCTTCTTCATGTTTTCCTGCATTTGCTGCGCTTGCTTCATCAGTCCGGCGAGGTTGCCTTTCAACATGGGAATACTCCTTCTTGATCGTGTGAAAACCGGCACGCGGCGCGTGCCGGCCAATGTGTGGGCGTGATTGTGCCTGTCGCGGGGCGCTCAGTTCAATGCAGCGTCGGCGGCGGCCCGTCCGGCGCCGCGTCGGCGAGCGGGCGCACCGAACCCTCGACGATACGCGCACCGAAATCGCGCACGAGCTGCTGCACGAACGGATCGCCGTGAATCTCCTGCTCGGCCTCGCGCTGGCGCGCCGCGCGCGCGGCCGCATCGAGCGCCGCCGCCGTACGCCGTGCGGGCCCGACTTCGACGGCCACCTCGACCTGCTTGCCGAGCGCATCGGCCAGCGCGGCCTTCAGCTTCGCCACCTGCGCGGCGTCCGCATATTGCGGCACCGGCACGGAAAGTTTCAACGTCGTCGCGTCGACGGCCGTCAGTTCGCTGTTGAACGCGAGCTGGTACGCGACGCCCTTGAGCGGCAGCCGCGCGGCCAGTGCCGGCCATTCGCCGTCGAAACCGACCGGATCGAGTGCAATCGCGGGCGGCAACGGACGCGTGTCGACCGGTGCGGACGGACGGGTTTCCGCCGGCCGAGGCGTGACGCGCACGTCGTCGGGGCCGCTGTCGAACACCGGCACGAAGCCATCGTCGGACGGGCCACCGAACATTTCGTCGGCGCTGAGGGGCACGTAGTCGTCGGGCGGGATGTCCTCCCACGGCGGCGACGCCTGGCGCGAATCGGCCGCCTGCGGCGCACGGGCCGCAGCGCGCGGCGTCGGCACCTGGACGGCAGCGGGACGCGGCGCAGCCGGCTTCTCGGCGGCCGGCTGGGCTGCCGGTTTCACGGCGGCGGCGCCTGCACGCCCGCGGTCGGACGACACGCGCATCCCCGCATTGCGCAACACGTCGAGCGCGGCGGCGGCGCCTCCGGAACGCGCCGCCGGACGCGCGGCGGGCTCGGGCGGCGCAGCACGCGGCATCGGTTCGGCCGGCGCAGCCGGCTCGTCACTTCGCTGCGCAACGGCAGCAGGCGGCTCGGGTTCCTTGCGGACAGGCGTCGGGTGATCGCCGGCCGGCTCCGCTTGCGGTGCTGCAGCCGTCTGCGGCTGCGGCGTTTCGATGACTGGCGCGTCAACCGGGGCCGGCGCGGCTGCTTCGACGGCAGCCGGTTTCACGGCCGGCCGGTCTGTTTCGTCGCCGGACTGCACCGGCGCTGCACGCACAACCGGTGCCGCGGGCGCTGCCGGGGCAATAGCCTGCGGCCGCATTGCTTCGGCAGGTGCAGCCAATACCGGCTTCGCCGCAGCGGCCGATGCCGCCGCCACGCGCGGGCCCGGCACCGCACGCGGCGCGGACGGCTGGCCCACCGGCGCACTGCCGGCGGCAACCGCCGGCTCGAACGCAAGCATCCGCAGCAGCGTCATCGTGAAACCGGCGTACTCGTCCGGCGCCAGGCCGAGCTCGGCGCGACCGACCGTCGCGATCTGATAAAACAACTGGACCTGCTCGGGGCTCAGCGTCTCGGCGAAGCGGCGCAGGTCGCCCGCTTCGGGCCATTCGTCGAGCACCGAGCCCGGCGCGAACTGCGCCCACGCGATGCGATGCAGCAGGCTCGCGAGATCCTGCAGCGCGGTCGAGAACGACAGGCTGCGCAGCGACATCTCGTCGGCAATCGCGAGGATTTCCGGGCCGCCGCCCGCGGCGAGCGCGTCGAGCAGGCGCACCATGTAAGTCTGGTCGAGTGCGCCGAGCATGCCGGACACGGCCGACTCGGTCACCTCGTTGGCCGAATAGGCGATCGCCTGGTCGGTGAGGGACAGCGCGTCGCGCATGCTGCCCTGTGCGGCGCGCGCGAGCAGGCGCAGCGCCTGCGGCTCGAACGTGATCTGCTCTTCGCCGAGGATCCGTTCGAGATGCGACACGATGTGCCCGGCCGGCATCTGCTTCAGGTTGAACTGCAGGCAGCGCGACAGCACGGTGACGGGGATTTTCTGCGGATCGGTGGTCGCGAGGATGAACTTGACGTGCGGCGGCGGCTCTTCGAGCGTCTTCAGCATCGCGTTGAACGCGTGATTCGTCAGCATGTGCACTTCGTCGATCATGTAGACCTTGAAGCGCGCATCGACGGGCGCGTACACCGCGCGCTCGAGCAGCGCGGCCATTTCGTCGACGCCGCGGTTGCTTGCGGCATCCATCTCGACGTAATCGACGAAACGCCCTTCGTCGATCTCGCGACAGGCGCGACACACGCCGCACGGCTGCGACGTGACGCCGGTTTCACAATTGAGTGCCTTGGCGAAGATCCGCGACAGCGTCGTCTTGCCGACACCGCGGGTTCCGGTAAACAGATAGGCGTGATGGAGACGCCCGCCGTCGAGCGCGTGCGTGAGCGCCCTGACGACGTGCTCCTGGCCGACGAGCGAAGCGAAATCCTTCGGACGCCACTTGCGTGCGAGAACTTGATAGGTCATCAGGAGATTGTATCAGTAACGCTGCGTCGCGCCGACACGCGAAACGGTGCGGAAGACAGGCAAACGCGCAGGTAAAACGGAGTGGGATGCAGAAATAAAAAACGCCCGGCGAACGGGGCGAGATGGAAGGTGACGAGCCCAACCCTCGGCACTGGCGGAAAACGATTGTGGCTGCTTCGTTCCCGACCTGACCAGGTTCACCGCCCCACCATGCGAGGAGGCCCGTCACGGCATATTCTATCACCGCTTCCGGATGAATGCGACCGTTTGTTCGCACCAATGCGAATATGACCCGACAAACCGACGCGCATCGGGCCACGAAGCCCACCCGACGGGAATGGCCCGCGCGTCCACCCCTTGTAATTTGCGAGCCGGCCTCCACCTGCTGGACACAACGGTCGAACGTCGCGTCGTACCCCTACTCGCGTAGCGGCTACTATCGCCGCCCGCAGCAGATAGCAATTTAGGCTAATATGACGCCCGAACGACCCGCGAGCCGCGGCATGCAGCGCTTACACGCCTCCTTTCCGGAGAGTGGAGTGACCTGCCGCAGCGGCCGGCCGCCCACGGCAGCCGGTACGCCGCAACGCGCAAGCAGGCAGTCCCCGAACCGTAAGAGGTATTGACCCAATGAGCGAACAGATCAAACACATCAGCGACGCATCGTTCGAACAGGACGTCGTCAAATCCGACAAGCCCGTGCTCGTCGATTTCTGGGCCGAATGGTGCGGCCCGTGCAAAATGATCGCCCCGATCCTCGACGAAGTCGCGAAGGACTACGGCGACAAGCTGCAGATCGCGAAGATCAACGTCGACGACAACCAGGCAACGCCCGCGAAATTCGGCGTGCGCGGCATCCCGACGCTGATCCTGTTCAAGAACGGCGCGGCCGCCGCGCAGAAGGTCGGCGCGCTGTCGAAGTCGCAGCTCACCGCATTCCTGGACAGCCACCTGTAATACAGGCAGTTCCGCGGACGTGTTGTCAGCCGGCAACACGTCCGTCGACAAGCCGCCGATCGCTCGCTCAAGCGCGAATCGGCCTATGCTAGAATTAAAAAACGTCTACAAGACGCATTTAAGTCTCTGAGCGCTTCCGCTCGCCCTCCTCCCTTTATTTCTTTCGTCGTCTCCTCCCTGGCGGGTTCTCCGTATGCATTTATCCGAGCTCAAGTCTCTGCACGTCTCCGAACTGATCGAAATGGCCAATGGCCTGGAGATCGAAAACGCGAACCGCCTGCGCAAGCAGGAGTTGATGTTTGCCATTCTTAAAAAGCGCGCCAAGACGGGAGAGACGATCTTCGGCGACGGTACGCTCGAAGTGCTGCCGGACGGCTTCGGCTTCCTGCGCTCGCCGGAAATGTCGTACCTCGCGAGCACCGACGACATCTACATCAGCCCGTCGCAGATCCGCCGCTTCAACCTGCACACCGGCGACACCATCGAAGGTGAAGTCCGCACGCCGAAGGACGGCGAGCGCTACTTCGCGCTGGTGAAGGTCGACAAAGTCAACGGGCAGCCGCCCGAGGCCTCGAAACACAAGATCATGTTCGAGAACCTCACGCCGCTGCACCCGAACAAGCCGCTGTCGCTCGAACGCGAAATGCGCGGCGAGGAAAACGTCACGGGCCGCATCATCGACATGATCGCGCCGATCGGCAAGGGCCAGCGCGGCCTGCTCGTCGCGTCGCCGAAGTCGGGCAAGACCGTGATGCTCCAGCACATCGCACACGCGATCAAGCAGAACCACCCGGACGTGATCCTGTTCGTGCTGCTGATCGACGAGCGCCCTGAAGAAGTGACCGAAATGCAGCGCTCGGTCGCCGGCGAAGTGATCGCATCGACGTTCGACGAACCGGCCACGCGCCACGTCCAGGTCGCCGAAATGGTGATCGAGAAGGCCAAGCGCCTCGTCGAAATGAAGCACGACGTCGTGATTCTGCTCGACTCGATCACGCGTCTCGCACGCGCGTACAACACCGTGATCCCGGCATCGGGCAAGGTGCTGACGGGTGGTGTCGACGCGAACGCACTGCAGCGTCCGAAGCGCTTCTTCGGCGCGGCGCGCAACATCGAGGAAGGCGGTTCGCTGACGATCATCGGCACCGCACTGATCGAAACCGGCAGCCGCATGGACGACGTGATCTACGAAGAGTTCAAGGGCACCGGCAACATGGAAGTGCACCTCGAGCGCCGTCTCGCGGAAAAGCGCGTGTATCCGTCGATCAACCTGAACAAGTCGGGCACGCGTCGCGAAGAAATGCTGATCAAGCCCGAGATCCTTCAGAAGATCTGGGTGCTGCGCAAGTTCATCCACGACATGGACGAAGTCGAAGCGATGGAATTCCTGCTCGACAAGATCCGCCAGACGAAGAGCAACTCCGAGTTCTTCGACCTGATGCGCCGCGGCGGCTGATTACCGTCACCCCGCACTCCAAAAACGGCCGCCCGCGCATCCTGCCCGGCGGCCGTTTTTCGGTGCCAACCTGAACGTGAACGTACAGGTTGATCTATAATCGCGTCATCGTCCGAACCCCCTCGTCCTCCCGATGCCGAATGACACCTCCACCCCGCTGCTGACCGTGAGCGATGCGGCGTCACGGCTCGGCGTCACGCCGCGCACGCTGAAGTATTACGAAGAGCGCGGGCTCGTCACGCCGTCGCGCAGCGAAGGCCGCTACCGCCTGTACGACGAGGCCGACCTCGAGCGCTTCGCCCGCATCCTGCGGCTGCGCGCGCTCGGTTTCTCGCTGCATGGCATCACCGAGATGCTGAAGCGCCCGCTGGAAGAAACGGGCGACGGCCGGCGCCGCTATTCGGACGCGTCGCTGCGCGACATCCGGACCGGCCTTGCCGAGCAGGTCGACACGCTCGACCGGCGGATCGCGGCCGTCCAGCGCGAACTGAAGGAAGCCGTCGCGCTGCGCAAGGAACTGCAGCACGACATCGACTACGTCGAACGGCGTCTTGCCGGCGAAAACGCCGATGCACTGATCGCGCAGCGGCAGGCCGAAGCCGGCACGCGGCGCACGCGCAAGGCGCGCGAGTGAGCGCGATGCCCGGTCGCTCGCCACTGTGGAGCCGCGCGAACCTGCGCGCGGACCTGTTCCCGTGGGCGCTCGCGCTCGTTACCGGCATCGACTACTTCGACAACGCGATCTTCTCGTTCTTCGCGAGCTACATCGCGGGTGGCATCAACGCATCGCCCGATGAACTCGTGTGGTCGTCGAGCGCCTACGCGGTCACCGCCGTGCTCGGCATCCTGCAGCAGCAATGGTGGGTCGACCGGCTCGGCCATCGCCGCTACGTCGCCGGCTGCATGCTGATGTTCTCGTTCGGCGCGATCGCGGCCGCGCTCGCCGACACGTCGCTCGAGCTCGCGTTCGCGCGCGGCTTTCAGGGCTATTTCATCGGCCCGATGATGGGCGCGTGCCGGATCCTGATCCAGATCAGTTTCAAGCCGCAGGAACGGCCGCCCGCGACACGCGCGTTCCTGATCATGATCCTGCTCGGCAGCGCGCTCGCGCCAATCGTGGGCGGCCTGCTCGTCGCACATTCGACGTGGCGCGCGCTGTTCGCGTGCTCGGCGCCGGCCGGCATCGCGTTCGCGATCCTCGCGCTGCTCACGCTGCCCGATTCGGGCCGGACACCCGACGACGAACGCGGCTCCGGACACTTCTGGCCGTATGTCGTGTTCGCGCTCGCGCAAGGCGCGCTGCAGATCGTGCTGCAGCAGGTGCATTACCAGCTCTATAGCGGCTCGCCGATGCTGATCCTGCTGACGATCGCAGGGATCGGCGCGCTTGCGTGGTTCGCGTATCACCAGTGGCATCATCCGACGCCGCTCGTGCGCCTGCACGCGTTCCGCGAACGGACGTTCCAGGTCGGGCTGCTGCTCTACATGTTCTATTACTACGAGTCGACGGGCTTCAGTTACCTGACGTCGCGTTTTCTCGAAAGCGGGCTCGGCTATCCGGTCGAGAACGCCGGGCGGCTGGTGGGCACGATGTCGCTGATTTCAGCCACCGCGCTGTTCGCGTACCTGCGTTACGCGAAATTCGTCACGCACAAGAAGTGGTTCGTCGTGCCGGGGTTCGCGATCGCCATCACGGCCGCGCTGTGGATGACGCGGATGACGCCGCAGGTCGGCGAAGCCGCGCTGATCGTCCCGCTGTTGCTGCGCGGATTGCTGCTGCTCTTCATCGTGCTGCCGGTGGCCAACCTGACATTCCGGATCTTCGCGATCGACGAATATACGCACGGCTACCGGTTGAAGAACATCGTGCGGCAACTGACGATCTCGTTCGCGACGTCGTCGGTCATCATCGTCGAACAGCACCGCGTGGCCGTGCACCAGACGCGGCTCGTCGAGCGTGCAAACGTGTTCGATCCGCTGTTCCAGCAGACCGTCGATGCGCTGACGCACAGCTATGCCGCCGCCGGCCATGCGCTGAACGAGGCGCACGGCCTCGCGATCGCGTCGATCGCGCGCATGGTCGCGCAACAGGCGTCGTTCCTCGCGTCGCTCGACGGCTTTTACTTCCTGGCGGGCGTGGCGCTCGTCGGCGGCCTTTTTGCGGCATGGCAAAAAGAGATCGATTGAGTTAAAAGACAGGCTTTGGATTTCCGCGAGCCGCCTTCATGCTCTCGAAACTGACCCGCTGGTTCGACGACCGCCGCCGCGACCGCGCGCTGCGCAGCCACCCGATCTCCGACGCGCTGTGGCAGGAAACCGTCGAGCGCCTGCCGTTCCTTGCGGCACTGCCGCCCGACGCGCTCGGCCGGCTGCGCGAACTGACGAGCCTGTTCGTCGCGAAGAAATCGTTCTCGACCGCGCACGGGCTCGAGTTGACCGACGCGATGATCGTCTCGATCGCCGCGCAGGCCTGCCTGCCCGTGCTGAATCTCGATCTGTCGCTGTATGACGGCTGGGTCGGCGTCGTCGTGTATCCGGGCGAATTCGTGATACGCAAGACGGTGCAGGACGAGGACGGCGTCGTGCACGAAGTCGAGCAGGACGCAAGCGGCGAGGCCTGGGAAGGCGGCCCCGTGATCCTGTCCTGGGAAGACGCGCAGATGACGGACGGCCACGACGCGTACAACGTCGTGATCCACGAGTTCGCGCACAAGATCGACATGGTCAACGGCGCGGCCGATGGCTATCCGCCCCTATTTCGCCGCTGGCACGCGCCCCACCTCGATGCGCAGGCCTGGGCCGACGTGTTCGAGCACGCGTACGACCAGTTCTGCGCGCGCGTCGACGCGGTGCCGGACCGTGCGTGGGCACGCTTCGAGCGGGACTCGCTGATCGATCCCTATGCCGCCGACCATCCGTCGGAATTCTTCGCGGTATGCAGTGAAGCGCTGTTCGTCCGGCCGAAGGCGTTCGAGTCCGAATTTCCGGAGTTGTACCGGCTGCTCGCGCGCTACTACCGGCAGGATCCGGCCGGCACCGGCGCGCTCGACGCACCGTGAAAATTATTCGTCAACCATCTGATTTTCTGGCATAATCGCCGTTTTTCGACCTTAGGCAAGTGGCTCGCGCCGGGCTTGGCGTCGTCTGGTTTGCGCAATGTGCGCGTTCCGGCACGGCAAGCGGCGGGTTGGCTACCGCTCTCACCAAGGAAAGACCATGAAAGAAGGCATCCACCCGAACTACCGCGAAGTCGTCTTCCAAGACATGTCGAACGGCTTCAAGTTCATCACGCGCTCGACGATCCAGACGCGCGAAAACATCGAACTCGACGGCAAGACCTACCCGCTCGCCAAGATCGAAGTGTCGTCGGAATCGCACTCGTTCTACACGGGTCAGCAAAAGATCATGGACACGGCAGGCCGTGTCGAGAAGTTCAAGAACAAGTTCGGCGTTCGCGCCAGCGGCAAGGCGAAGTAAGCTTCGCACTGCATCCGGTGGTTGCATTGCACCGGTACCGCACAAAAGGGCAGCCCAGGCTGCCCTTTTTTGTCTCTGCTCGCCCGGCAGGCGCCAGCCGGCGCCCGGGCATCGACCTGACGCGCAACAGCGGGCGCGTCTACAATGCCGGATGCTCGAAACCGGCTCGACCGCGCGCATCCGCGCCGGCCACCCGCCCATAACAAATCGCTCATCTGCATGAAGCCTGTCGTCCGTCTCACCGCCTCCGCCACGCGCGCGCTGCCGCGCTGGCTGCTGCTCACGCTCTGCTTCGTCTACGCCGCGTTCGGCCTGTTCGGCCGCGACCCGTGGAAGAACGAGGACGCGGCAGGCTTTGGCGTGATGTGGACGATGGCCAAGGGCGGCTGGCACGACTGGCTGCTGCCGAACCTGGTCGGCAAGTTCATCACGACCGACGGGCCGCTCGGCTACTGGCTCGGCGCGCTGTCGATCCGCGGCCTCGGCCCGTGGGTCGACGCAAGCAACGCGTCGCGCGTCGATACCGGCGTGCTGTTCTGCGTCGCGTGTGCATTCGTCTGGTACGCGGCCTACCTGCTCGGCCGGCGTGCCGAGGTCCAGCCGTTCAAGTACGCATTCGGCGGCGAGCCCGAGCCGCGCGACTACGGCCGCACGCTCGCCGACGGCGCGCTGCTGGTGCTCGTCGCCTGCTTCGGTCTCGCGGAGCGCGGGCACGAAACGACGCCGCAGCTCGCGCAGTTCGCGTGGATCGCGATGCTCGTCTACGGGATCGTGCGCGGCATCGACAAGCCGATGCAGGGCGCGCTGTGGTGGGGCCTCGCGATGGGCCTCGTCGCGCTATCCGGCAATCCGGTGCTGGTCGTCGCGCTGCTCGCCGGCACGGCCGTGCTGTGGCTCGTCACGCCCGAGATGCGCAACCTGCGCCTGCCGCTGGTCGGCGTGCCGCTCGCGGCAGCGATCTTCGCGCTGTGGCCGCTGGCCGCATTCGTCGCGGCGCCCGACGATGCCGCATGGTTCTTCAACCAGTGGATCCACGGCAGCCTGATGCGCTTTTCCGGTCCGCCGACCGCGGTGCTCGGCTATGCGGCGAAGAACCTGCCGCTGTTCACGTGGCCCGCGTGGCCGCTCGCCATCTGGGCATGGTGGAGCTGGGCCGGCATGCGCCGCCGTGCGCACGTCGCGATTCCGCTGTCGGTCGCCGTACCGCTCGTCGCGCTCGTGATCCTGCAGAGCCAGCAGTCGAACCGCATGTACATGCTGCTGCTGCCGCCGCTCGCGGTGCTCGCGACGTTCGCGCTGCCGACCCTCAAGCGCGGCGCGATCAACGCGATCGACTGGTTCGCGGTGCTGAGCTTCACGATTCTCGGCACCTTCGTGTGGCTCGTGTGGCTCGCATCGATCACCGGCTTCCCGCATCCGCTCGCGCGCAACCTCGCCCGCCTCGTGCCCGGCTACGAGCCGCACTTCAAGATCCTGTCGTTCATCTGCGCGGTGATCGCCACCGTGTGCTGGTGCTTCCTGGTGCGCTGGCGCATCTCGCGGCAGCCGAAAGTGCTGTGGCGCAGCGTCGTGCTGTCGGGTGCGGGCACCACGCTGATGTGGGTGCTGCTGATGACGCTATGGCTGCCGATCGTCAACTACGGCCGGACCTATCGCGACGTCGCGCAGCAGATCGCGGTGCATCTGCCGTCCGACTACGAGTGCATCTCGCCGGTACGGCTCGGTGACGCGCAGATCGCGACCTTCGCGTATTTCGGCAACATGCGCTTCGATTTCTCCGGCGACTGCGACGTGATCCTGCGCCAGGACCGCTCGGACTTCGGCGAGCCGAGCTCGATGTCGCAATACGTGTGGCGTCTCGTGTGGGAAGGCCGCCGCGCCGCCGACCGTGACGAGCGCTTCCGCCTGTACGAGCGCATCGAACGGCCGAAGACGCCCGTCAAGCGGCGTCCGCCGCGCCGCCAGCCGGCCGATTGACGATGTTTGGCGACATCCGCCGGATCGTCGGTCTCGCATGGCCGGTGCTCGTCGGCCAGCTCGCGATCATCGCGTTCGGCGTGATCGACACCGCGATGGTCGGGCGCTACTCGGCCGTCGATCTCGCCGCGCTCGGGCTCGGTTCGTCGATCTACATCTCGATCTATATCGGCCTGACGGGCATCCTGTCCGCACTGCAGCCGATCACCGGGCAGCTGTACGGCGCGCGGCGCTATGCCGAGATCGGCGAGGAAGTGCGCCAGGCGCTGTGGCTCGCACTGCTGCTCGCGGTGCCCGGCTTTCTCCTGCTGCATTTTCCCGAACCGCTGCTGCGCGTCGCGCACACGCCTGCCGCGCTGCACGACCGCACCGTCGACTATCTGCGCGTCCTGTCGTACGGGCTGCCCGCCAGCCTCGTCTTCCGCATCTACAACGCGCTGACCAACGCGGCCGGCAAGCCGCGCCTCGCGATGATCCTGCAGATCGGCGCGCTGCTGCTCAAGTTCCCGCTCAACGTGTGGTTCATCTTCGGCGGGTTCGGCGTGCCGGCCCTCGGCGGCCCCGGCTGCGGGCTCGCGAGCACGCTGATCAACTGGGCACTCGCGCTGATCGGCTACACGCTGCTCGCGAAGCTCGACGTGTTCGCGCCGCTCGCGATCTTTTCGCGCTTCTGCTGGCCGGTCTGGGAGCGCCAGAAGGCGATCCTGAAACTCGGCGTGCCGATGGGCCTGTCGTACCTGATCGAGGTCACGTCGTACACGTGCATGGCGCTGTTCATCGCGCAGTTCGGCACGACGACGCTCGCCGGCCACCAGATCGCCGGCAACATCGGCGCGGTGCTGTACATGACGCCGCTGTCGATCGGCGTGGCGGCGTCGACGCTGGTCGCGCGCGCGCTCGGCGCCGGACGGCCCGAGGAAGCCCGGCTGCTCGGCCGGCACAGCGTGATCTTCGCGTGCGGCATCGCCGCGACCTACGGCCTGCTCGTGTTCGTGCTGCGCCCGCTGATCATCGGCGGCTATACGCCGAACCCGGCCGTCGCCGCGGCCGCGATGCCGCTCGTCGCGATCGTCGCGTGCTACCACGTCTTCGATGCGCTGCAGGTCACGTCGGCGTTCGTGCTGCGCGCCTACAAGGTCGCGGTCGTGCCGACCGTGATCTATGCGGTCGCGCTGTGGGGCGTCGGGCTCAGCGGCGGCTACGTGCTCGGTTTCGACGTGGGCGGCATCGCGCCCGCATGGCTGACCGGCGCGCGCGGCTTCTGGTTCGCGAACACGATCAGCCTGATGCTCGCGGGCGCCGGGCTCGTGCTGTACCTGCGCCGCGTCAGTCGTGCGCACGCCGCTGCTTCCACGTCCGCCTGACGCGCCGCCCGCTACGTCTCCTCCAGCACGTCGGCCGCGTGATACGACGACCGCACCAGCGGGCCGGCGACGACTTCCCTGAAACCGAGCAACAGCGCCTCGTCGCGCCACGCGGCAAATGCGTCGGGGCTCACGTAGCGCCGCACGGGCAGATGGTGCGCGGACGGCGCGAGATACTGGCCGAGCGTCAGCACGTCGACGTCATGCGCACGCAGGTCGCGCAGCGTGTCGCGCACTTCGTCGTCGCACTCGCCAAGGCCGAGCATCAACCCCGATTTCGTCACCAACTCCGGCCGTGCCCGCTTCGCCTGCGCGAGCAGTTCGAGCGAGCCGCGATAGTCGGCGCCCGGCCGCGCCGCGCGATACAGCGACGGCACCGTCTCGATGTTGTGGTTGAACACGTCGGGCCAGGCCGTCGACAGTGCATCGAGTGCGCGGGCCACGCGGCCGCGGAAGTCCGGTGTCAGCACTTCGACGCCGATGCCCGGCACGCTCGCGCGCACCGCCGCGATGCATGCGGCGAAATGCGCGGCGCCGCCGTCGCGCAGGTCGTCGCGATCGACCGACGTGATCACGACGTAGCGCAGCCCGAGCGCCGCGGCCGCATCGGCCAGCCGCGTGGGCTCGTCGGGATCGAGCGGTTCGGGACGGCCGTGCGCGACGTCGCAGAACGGGCAGCGCCGCGTGCACAGGCCGCCCATGATCATGAAAGTCGCCGTGCGCTGCGCGAAGCATTCGCCGATGTTCGGGCACATCGCCTCCTCGCAGACGGAATGCAGCCGATGATCGCGCAGCACGGCCGCCATGTCGGCGACCGCCGCGCTCATCATCGGCCGCGCGCGCAGCCACGGCGGCTTCGGCAACGCCGCACCGGCCGCGGGCTCGACGCGCACCGGAATGCGCGCGAGCTTGTCACGGCTTCTCGCGCCCGGCTGGCCGAGCGCGGTAAGGCTGGGTCGTTCGAGCGCGGCGGCCATCGTCAGTCTCCGAGAAACGCGACGATCAGGCGGTTCACGTCGGCGGCCGCCTCCATCTGCACCATGTGCCCGCTGCCGGCGATCACCTCGGCACGCACGCCGTCAGGCAAGCCCTGCGCGTGCTGCGCCGGGATCACCTGGTCGTGCTCGCCCCAGATCACGAGCGTGCGCGGCGCAAGCGTCGCGAGCCGGTCGCGGAACACGCGCCGCTGCGCGGCACCGTCGAACGCGGCATGCGCGATCTTCTCCAGCGCGGCCTGCACGCCTTCGAGGCGCTTGTACTTGACGAGATCCTCGACGAGCTGCCGCGTGACCAGCGCGTTGTCCGCGAACAGCGCGCCAAGGTGCGGCTTCAACGTATTGCGGCTGTTGCCGGCGACGAAGCCGTCGATGTAAGCGCGGTTGATGTCGGTGCCGAGCCCCGCGCTCGCGATCAGCGTCAGCGACGCGACCCGTTGCGGCGCGCGCTCGGCCGCCGCCATCGCGACCGCACCGCCCATCGAATGGCCGATCAGGTGGGCGTGGTCGATGCCCTTCGCATCGAGCAGCGCGAGCACCGCGTCGGCCAGTTCATCGAGGCTGCCCGTCTCGACCGCCTTGCCCGACTCGCCGTGACCGGGCAGGTCGAGCGCCCACACCGGCCGGTGCGCGGCGAGATCGGCGTGATTGAACAGCCAGTTGTTGAGATCGCCGCCGAAGCCGTGGATCAGCACGGCGGGTGTGCCGCTGCCTTCGCCGAGCTTCAGGAAGCGCACCGTCCGGCCGCCGATCTGCGCCTTCTCGGGCTGCGGGCCCGCGGCTTCGTCGGACGCCGCGCTCGGCACGAAATCGCGCTGGAATTCGGCGATCGCCGCGTCGATGTCGGCATCGCTCGCGTCGGCGGCCGCGACGACGCCGAGCAGCGCGCCGACCGGCAGCGTCTCGCCTTCCTGCGCGACCTGCCGGCGCAGCGTGCCGTCGAACGCGCATTCGACGCCCGACGAGATCTTGTCGGTCTCGACGTCGAGCACTTCGTCGCCCTTCGTCACGCGTTCGCCGAGCGCCTTCAGCCAGCCGTTGACCTGCCCCTGCTCCATCGACAGCCCCCACTTGGGCATCGTGATCATGTGAATCGACATCGTGTCAGCTCCTCGTCTTCAGGACCGCCTGCGCAATCGCATCGGCGGACGGGATATACAGGTCTTCCAGCACGCTCGCGAACGGCGCGGGCGTATGCGGCGCGGTCACAAGCCCGATCGGCGCCTTCAGCGCGTGGAATGCACGCTGTGCGACGAGCGCGGCGATATCGGTCGCGATCGAGCAGCGCGGGTTCGCTTCGTCGACGACCACCACGCGTCCGGTGCGCTCCGCGCTTTCGAGGATCGTTTCCTCGTCGAGCGGCGACGTCGTGCGCAGGTCGATCACGTCGACCTGGATCCCGTCCTTCGCGAGCTTCGCGGCCGCGTCCATCGCGAGATGCACCATCCGGCCGTACGTGACGATCGTCGCGTCGTCGCCGTCGCGCATCACGTTCGCTTCGCCGAACGGAATCGCATAGGACTCCTCCGGCACGTCGCCTTCGCGGGTATAAAGCAGCTTGTGTTCGAGGAAGATCACGGGATCGTTGTCGCGGATCGCCTGGATCAGCAGCCCCTTCGCGTCGTACGGCGTCGACGGGCACACGACCTTCAGCCCAGGAATGTGCGTGAACAGCGACGTCAGCATCTGTGAATGCTGCGCGGCCGCGCGAAGGCCTGCGCCGTACATCGCGCGGATCACGACCGGCGTCACGGCCTTGCCGCCGAACATGTAGCGGAACTTGGCGGCCTGGTTGAAGATCTGGTCGAAGCACACGCCCATGAAATCGATGAACATCAGCTCCGCGACGGGCCGCATCCCGCACGCGGCAGCACCGACCGCCGCGCCGATGTAGCCGCCCTCCGACAGCGGCGTATCGAGCACGCGGCCCGGAAACTTGTGGAACAGCCCCTTCGTCACGCCGAGCACGCCGCCCCACGCGTCGTCCTCGCCCGGCGCGCCCGCGCCGCCTGCATTGTCCTCGCCCATCACGATCACGCTGTCGTCGCGCGCCATTTCCTGCGCGAGCGCTTCGTTGATCGCCTGCGAATAAGTGATCTTCCTTGCCATGTCTGTCTCCTGGAATGTTCGGTTCGCCGTGCCGGCTGCGGTATCAGGCCGCGCTCACGGGTACGACACGTAGACGTCGGTCAGCAGGTCGGCGGCGTCGGGTACCGGCGCGGCCTTGGCCTGCGCGACCGCATCGTCGATCAGGGCCTTCACCTGGGCATCGACTGCGCGCAGGTCGGCGGTCGTCAGCGCCTCGGCCCGCACGACGCGCGTTTCGAAATGCTTCAGGCAGTCCTTCTCGTCGCGCAGCTTCTGCACTTCCCCCGGTGCGCGATAGGTTTGCGCATCGCCTTCGAAGTGGCCGAAATAGCGCGTGAACTTCACCTCGACGAGCGTCGGACCGCCACCATTGCGCGCGCGTTCGACGGCTTCGCCGAGCGCTTCATGTACCGCGAAAAAGTCGAAGCCGTCGACGATCACGCCCGGCATCCCGAACCCGTTCGCGCGATCGGCGATGTTGTCGGTCGCGACCGACCAGCTCGACGACGTCGCTTCCGCATAGCCGTTGTTCTCGGCCACGAAGATCGCGGGCAGCCGCCACACCGACGCAAGGTTCATCGATTCGAAGATCACGCCCTGGTTCGATGCGCCGTCGCCGAAGAAGCACACGCCGACGCCGCCGGTATTCTTGTGCTTCGCCGCGAGCGCCGCGCCGCAGACGAGCGGGCCGCCCGCGCCGACGATCCCGTTCGCGCCGAGCATCCCCATCGACAGGTCGGCGATGTGCATCGAGCCGCCCTTGCCGTGGCAGACGCCCGTCTTCTTGCCGTAGATCTCGGCCATCATCCCGTGCACGTCGACGCCCTTCGCGATGCAATGCCCGTGGCCGCGGTGCGTGGTCGCGACGTAGTCGTCGAGGCCGAGGTGCAGTATCGTGCCGACCGCGGACGCCTCCTCGCCCGCATACAGGTGAACGAAGCCGGGAATCTCGCCGGTCGCGAATTCGACGTGCAGGCGCTCCTCGAATTCGCGGATCGTGCGCATCAGCCGGTAGGCGTCCAGCAGCTTGTCCCTGCTGAGCTGTGTCGAAGCGGTCATGTGTGTCTCCTGAGTAGGTCTGACTGCGAATGCCGCCGCGGCCGGGCCGCGGCGACGGATTGCACGGCCGGCGGCCGTCAGTGGAACGTGAAGCCGCCGTCGACGTTCACGGCCTGGCCCGTCACGTTGTCCATCGTCGCGAAGAACAGCGCGAGCCGGCCCATGTCCTCCGGCGTCTGCGCGCGGCCCTGCGGAATCAGCGTCAACTGGTGCCGCTGCCACGATTCCTCGACCGATTCGCCGTCGGTCTTCCATTCGTCGGACAGCCGGTCCCACATATACGTCCGCACGATGCCGGGGCAGATCGCGTTGACGGTCACGCCGTCGCGCGCGACCTCCTTCGCAAGCGCGTTCGTGAAGCCGACGACCGCGAATTTCGATGCGCTGTAATGCGCGAGATTCGGAAAGCCCTCCTTGCCGGCGATCGACGCGACGTTGATGATCCGGCCGCGGCCCTGCGCCTTCAGCGGTGCGAGCGCCGCCCGGCAGCCGAGGAACGTGCCCTTCGCGTTCACGTCCATCACGACATCCCAGTCGCGCTCGGTCAGTTCGCCGACCGGATGAATGCTGATCACGCCCGCGCAGTTCACGAGGATGTCGAGCCGGCCGAGGTCGGCGAGCGCCTGCGCAACCATCGCGTCGACCTGCGCGGCCTGCGTGACGTCGACCTTCGCAACCGCCGCCCGGCGGCCGAGCGCGCGTACCTCGCGCGCGGTGGCGTCGAGTGCGTCGTCGAGCAGGTCGGCCAGCAGGATGTCGGCGCCCGCACCGGCAAGCGTCAGGGCAATGCCGCGGCCGATGCCGCGCGCGCCGCCCGTGACGATGACGACCTGTCCTTCGAGTGGGGCTGTCATGGCGATGTCTCCTTGTCGATCGTTATGGATGTCGAAATGTCACTCGGTAAAGCATTGCTCAATAGCGCCACTCGCCGGCATCGCGCAGCAGCTGGCGTGACGACGCGTAGCGCAGCGTGCGCCCGACGTCGACCGTCAACGGCCCGCACCAGTCGAGCGAGATCTCGTAGCGATCGCCGCGCGCGACCTCGATCTCGCGCTCGCCGTCGAACGCGAGCGTGCCGTGCTCGAACGGAATCGTCTGCCACGCACCCGGCTCGAGTCGCTCGCAACTGCGCATCACGACGCGGTCCACGCGGCCCGGTGCAATCGGCGCGACGAGCGGCGTGCCGGCGGTCTCGCCATCGGCCGCAAAGCGCATCGCAAGCCCGTGCGGCGCGCTGCGTTCGAGCGGCGCCCACGCGCCGCCGAGCGCGGACAGACCGATCCCGTCCGGTTCCGCGAATGTCAGGTACAGCGAATCGATGTCGGCGGACCCCGAGATCGCGCGGGCGCCGATGAAGCGCTGCCGCGCGGCGCATACGTCGACGAGCGCGATCTCCTCGCGCCCCGGCTGCGCGCCCGCCACGCAGCGCACGACGAGCCGCTTGTTGCGCGTGAACGCGACTTCGGCCGGCACCGCGCCGGTCGCGGCGAGTCCTGCCGCGACGCCGGCGACCGTGGCTTCACGATGCTCGGGAAATGCGTTGTTGGTGCCGGTGGACAGCGCGACGAGCGGCGTCGCGCCGCAGTGCGCGGCAACCGCACGATGGGTGCCGTCGCCGCCGAGCACGACGATCAGCGCGACTTCCATCCGGTGCAGGTACGCGGCGCCGGCCTGGGTATCGGCGACGGTGTCGGTGATCGGCAGGTCGACGAATTCGACCTCGGGCCAGCGCTCGTGCGGCGCGACCGCACGGTGCGTGTCGATCGCACGCAGCAGCAGCGTCGCGATGCCCGTCCGGTCGCGCAGCGTCAGCACGCGCTCGACGCCCATCGCGCCGAGGCCGGCCAGCAGGCGCACGATCATGTTCGCCTTCTCCGCCGTCGGAAACACGGAGGCATGCGTCGTGAGGCGGCGGATGTCGCGCCCCGATGCGGGGTTCGCGATCACGCCGACGGTAACGGGCATCGTCACGGGTTCGTCTCCATCCAGTTGGCCTGTCGCGGCGCGTTGGCGTGCCGCGACTCTGCCTGTCTCGTCCGCTGCCATCGCCGGGCGGCGGATCGTCGTCGACGCGACCGCGCCGACTTGCCCGTGATCTCTGCAAGCGGCGTGCCACCCTGCGTGCGATGAACGTGAAACCCTTGTGAATGCTGACGCGACGGGGATGCCGGTGTTCCGGAATCGCCGCGGGAAGGACGGCGCGCGCGGCCATTCGGCCCGCTCGTCTCACCGCGTCGATACGACGAAACGGCCGCCGCGACGCCGGCGCAAGCGCACCGCCCTGCCCGCAAACCCCGCCATATCGCGGTGCCGCGCAGGCCGCGTCATGCCGGACGGTCTCCGCCTGTCGCACATGAACGCGTCTCAACGACACGAGACAGCCCCCGATACCGTGAGACGAACGTCTCAGGCTCGCCGCGTGCTGCGATGCAATGTGATCCGTCGAACGGGATGTGCTACAAGAACATCGCATCCCCGCCGTACGGAACCGGAGCCGACCATGCCCTACGCCGTCCCCCAGACCCAGCACGCCGACCGCGTGCTCGGCGCGCTCGCCGGACGCCTGCCCGCGCCGGCCGACTCCACGCGCCTCGTGTCGTCGTGGCAGCGGTCGCTGGAGCGTTACAGCCTCGACCCCGCTTCGTCGATCGGCCCGCGCGTGCTGACCGCGGCCGAGCTGCGCGAAGTGCGCGACAAGGAGGAGGCCTTCCTGCGCGCGTCGGGCCAGTGCCTGACGCGGCTGCACGACATGATCCGCGTCGCCGACTACTGCGTGATGCTGACCGACGCGCACGGCGTGACGATCGACTACCGGATCGACCGCGAGCGCCGTAACGACTTCCGCCATGCGGGGCTGCACATCGGCTCGTGCTGGTCGGAAAGCGAGGAAGGCACCTGCGGTGTCGCGAACGTGCTGACCGATCTCGCGCCGATCACCGTGCACAAGACGGATCACTTTCGCGCGGCGTTCACGACGCTCACCTGCAGCGCGGCGCCGATCTTCTCGCCGGGCGGCGAGCTGATCGGCGTGCTCGACGCGTCGGCCGTTCATTCGCCCGACGGCCGCGACAGCCAGCGTCTCGTCTATCAGCTCGTGCGGCAGAGCGCGGCGCTGATCGAGGACGGCTACTTCGTGCACAGCACCACGCAGCACTGGATCCTGTTCGGGCATCCGAATCGTCACTACGTCGAAGCGCAACCCGAGTGGCTGATCGCGTTCGACGAATGCGGCAACATCGTCGCCGCGAACCGGCAGGCGCGCGACGCGCTGCCGGCGCTGCGCGAACCGCGCCATATCGACGAGATCTTCGATGCGACCGAGATGCCGCTGCGCGATGCCGCGCGGCTCGATGCGATCGTCGCGCTGCGGCTGCGCGCGACCGGCGCGCCGCTCTATGCGCGGCTGCGTGCGCCGCTACGGCGCACCGGCCGCGAGCCCGGCACGGCCTCGCGCCGCCCGGGAAGCGCGCAACGCCACGTCGGCGCGCTGACGCCGTTTCTGCACAGCAGCGATGCGCATATCGCGCAGCAGGCCGAACTCGCGCTGCGTGTCGCAAGCAAGCGGCTGCCGATTCTCGTACTCGGCGAAACCGGTGCGGGGAAGGAAGTATTCGCGCGTGCGATCCACGATGCCGGCGCGCGGCGTGCGCGGCCGTTCGTCGCGGTCAACTGCGGCGCGCTGCCGGAAGCGCTGATCGAGAGCGAACTGTTCGGCTATGCGGCCGGCGCGTTCACCGGCGCACGCAAGCATGGCGCACGCGGCAAGATCGCGCTCGCCGACGGCGGCACGCTGTTCCTCGATGAAATCGGCGACATGCCGCTCGCGCTGCAGACGCGCCTGTTGCGCGTGCTCGCCGATGGCGAAGTCGTGCCGCTCGGCAGCGATACGCCCGTGCGCGTCGATCTCGACGTGATCTGCGCGACGCACCGCGATCTCGCACGCATGGTGGCCGACGGCACGTTCCGCGAGGACCTCTACTACCGGCTGAGCGGCGCGACGTTCGAACTGCCGCCGCTGCGCGAGCGTGCCGACGTGCGCGACGTGATCGCCGCCGTATTCGCCGAGGAAGCGCAGGCCACCGGCCACGTGCTGACGCTCGATGCGACGCTCGCCGAACAGCTCGCCGCGTATCCGTGGCCCGGCAACGTGCGGCAATTGCGCAACGTGCTGCGCTATGCGTGCGCGGTGTGCGACGCCGCGCGCGTGACGCGGCGAGATCTGCCGGCCGAGATCGCCGCGCAACTCGGCGGCGTCGTACCCGGCACGCTGCCCGACGACGAACGCGGCCGCATCGTCGCGGCGCTCACCGCGCATCGCTGGCGGCCCGACGCGGCCGCGCAGGCGCTCGGCATCTCGCGCGCGACGCTGTACCGGCGCATCGCGAAGCACCGGATCGTCGCGCCGCACCGCGCGTGACGCGCCGGCGCGCGCTTCGTCATGCGGGCTGCCCGGCCGCTTCGTTCGCGTCCGCCGCGTTGCCGGCCGCTTCATCGCGCCGCGTGAACACTTCATGTGCGGCGAACAGCGCGTTGAGCGCGGCCGGCATCCCCGCGTACACGGCCATCTGCATGAACACCTCGACGATCTCGTCGCGCGTGCAGCCGACGTTCAGCGCGGCCTCGATATGCACCTTCAGCTGCGGTTGCGCATTGCCGAGCGCGGCCAGCGCCGCGATCGTCGCGATCTCGCGCGCTTTCAGGTCGAGCTGCGGCCGGCTGTAGATGTCGCCGAAGCTGAATTCGACCAGGAGTCGCCCGAAGTCCGGCGCGATCGGCGCGAGCGCCGCGATCACGCGCTCGCCCACTTCGCCGTCGATTTCCTTCAGTTTGTTCCAGCCGCGCGTGTAGCGGTCTTCAACGAGTCGTTCCATTGTGTCCGTCCTGTTCCGATAGAGAGTGAGAAGGTCTTGCCCGTCGTGCCATCTCCCGCTCCTGTGCCTCATAGTTCACGATCTTGTCGCTGATCACATCGAGGCTCGCCTGCAGCTCCGCGATATGCGCGCGCACTGCCTCGTGATGTGCGACGAGCAGGCTGCGCCGCGCACCGAAGGTCGACTCGCCTTGCGCGCGCAGCGCCGCGAACGCCTGCATCTGCGCGATCGGCATGCCGGTCGCCTTCAGGCGCATCACGAAGGCCAGCCAGTCCAGGTCGGCCGGCGCATAGAGCCGGTGCCCGGCCGCCGTGCGCGAAATCGCGCGCAGCAGGCCGGCCTGCTCGTAGTACCGCAGCGTATGCGTCGACAGACCGGTCATTTCGGCGACCTGGCCGATCGTCAGCGGACCGGCAGAGGCAGAGGAAGGTTGGGTTACGGTTTTCGACATGGCAGGAACAAGGTTAGGAGTTAGAGTTCACTCTAAGTCAAGCGCTATCGAACAGCCAGTACGACGATCATCGGCGACACCCCGGCGACACCGTAAAGAATGGTCAAAACCGCCGCCCGGCGCAGGTTTCGGTCTTTACAGCGCCGCAAGCCTTCAGCAAGATTCGGTCAGCCTGTCTTAAAAAGGGCACGCATTTGTCCTATGCTTAACGGCGACGCCCGGCCGGGCGTCACGCCGCCGTCCGTTGCAACAGCCATTCATCCGTCAGAACCAGGGAGCCTTTGCCATGCTGAAAAAGCTGCTGATGCTGTTCGTCGCGCTATCGCTGTCGCTCGCCGCAGGCCTTGCCGCGGCCGTCGAAGTCAACACGGCTGACCAGGCCGCGCTCGAGTCCGTAAAGGGTCTCGGACCCGTGAAGTCGAAGGCGATCATCGACGAACGCACCAAGAACGGCCCGTTCAAGGACGCGGACGATCTCGCGAATCGCGTCAAGGGCCTCGGCACGAAGTCGGTCGGGCATCTCGAGGAAAACGGCCTGACGATCGGCGGCGCGTCGACGCCGCCGAAGGGCGTGAAGCTGTCGAAGCCGGCCGCGACGACATCGGCTACCACGTCGGCCACGACGTCGGCAGGCACGGCGTCGACGTCCACGACCGCGACGGCCGGCACGACGGCCACCGCGCCGGCACCGGCGGCACCGGCGGCAAGCGCGCCGGATACGGCGGCGAAACCGGCCAAGGCCAAGCGCATGACGAAGAAGGAAAAAGCGGCCGCAGCAGCGGCGGCATCCGCCGATGCGGGTGCGAGCGCACCGGCCGCCGCGTCGTCGACAAAAGCGACGAAGGGTTCGAAGAAGAAAAGCAAGAAGGACAAGGCAGCCTCCGCCGCCGCGGCGTCGGGCGCCTGATGTGCGCCGCGCGCGCGACGGCGTGCGCGCGGCATTCGTTCAACGGGCGCCCACGGCGTGGCGCCCTTATCGGTAAAGGTGAAGAACCATGGGTCTCCTCGACATCGTTGGCGGTCTGCTCGGCGGCCAGGCCGGCGGCAACTCGCAAAGCGCGCTGATCACGACCGCGCTCGAATTCATCAACAACCAGCCGGGCGGCCTGAATGGCCTGATCGAGAAGTTCAAGGCCGGCGGCGCCGGCGACATCATCGGCTCGTGGGTCGGCACCGGCCAGAACCAGCCGATCTCGCCGGACACACTGCAGAACGTGCTCGGCTCGGACGCGATCGGTGCGCTCGCGAGCAAGTTCGGTGTCGATCCGTCGATGGCCTCGACCGTCCTCGCGCAAGTGCTGCCGCACGTCGTCAACCACGCGACGCCGGACGGTGCAGTGCCGGCCGATGGCCAGGCACAGGTCGACCCGTCGAACGTGCTCGGCTCGCTGTCGCAGATCGCCGGCATGTTCGGCGGCAACAAGCAGGGCTGACGCGCTGCGTCGTTGCGACGCGCCATAAGCAAACACCCCGCCGAGGCGGGGTGTTTGTTTTTGCGCGCCCGGCGCGAACCGGGCGGCGGCCGAAGGCCTGCGATCAGTGAACGACGCGGTCGAACACGAACTGGCCGTCGTTGACGTCGACCGGGATCACGTCCTTCGGACCGAAGCGGCCCGCGAGGATCAGCTTCGCGACCGGGTTCTCGATCTCCTGCTGGATCGCGCGCTTCAGCGGCCGCGCACCGAACACCGGGTCGTAGCCGACCTTCGCGATCTGTTCGAGCGCCGCCGGCGACACGTCGAGCGCCATGTCGAGCTTCGCGAGCCGATCGTGCAGGCGTGCGAGCTGGATCTTCGCGATCGACTCGATGTTGCTGCGGTCGAGCGCATGGAACACGACGACGTCGTCGATCCGGTTCAGGAACTCGGGGCGGAAATGCTGCTTCACCTCGAGCCACACGGCGTCCTTGATCTCTTCCTGCGGCGCACCCGTCATCGCCTGGATGACCTGCGAGCCGAGGTTCGACGTCATCACGATCACCGTGTTCTTGAAGTCGACCGTGCGCCCCTGCCCGTCCGTCATGCGGCCGTCGTCGAGCACCTGCAGCAGCACGTTGAACACGTCCGGATGCGCCTTCTCGATCTCGTCGAGCAGGATCACGCTGTACGGCTTGCGGCGCACGGCTTCCGTCAGGTAGCCGCCTTCCTCGTAGCCGACATAGCCCGGCGGCGCGCCGATCAGCCGCGCGACGCTGTGCTTCTCCATGAACTCGCTCATGTCGATGCGGATCAGGTGCTCTTCCGAGTCGAACAGGAACGACGCCAGCGCCTTGCACAGCTCGGTCTTGCCGACACCGGTCGGGCCGAGGAACAGGAACGAGCCGTACGGACGGTTCGGATCGGCGAGACCGGCGCGCGAACGACGGATCGCGTCGGCCACCGCGCTGATCGCCTCGTCCTGGCCGACCACGCGCTCGTGCAGCTTTTCCTCGATGTGCAGCAGCTTCTCGCGTTCGCCCTGCATCATCCGCGACACCGGGATCCCGGTCGAACGCGACACGACTTCCGCGATTTCCTCCGCACCGACCTGCGTGCGCAGCAGGCGCGGCCGCGTCGGGTTGTGCTGCTCCTGCTCTTCGGCCTGCGTGACCTGCTTCAGCTGCGCCTCGAGCTGCGGCAGCTTGCCGTACTGCAGCTCGGCAACCTTCTCCAGCTTGCCGTCACGCTGCAGCCGCGCGATGTCCGCCCGCACCTTCTCGATCTCTTCCTTCAACTGCGCGCTGCCCTGCACCGCGGCCTTCTCGGCGGTCCAGATTTCCTCGAGGTCCGCATATTCGCGGCCGAGACGCTCGATCTCTTCCTCGATCAGCTGCAGGCGCTTCTGCGACGCTTCGTCCTGCTCCTTCTTCACGGCTTCGCGCTCGATCTTCAGCTGGATCAGGCGGCGGTCGAGCTTGTCCATCTCTTCGGGCTTCGAATCGATTTCCATCTTGATCTTCGAAGCGGCTTCGTCGATCAGGTCGATGGCCTTGTCCGGCAGGAAGCGGTCGGTGATGTAGCGGTGCGACAGCTCGGCCGCGGCGACGATCGCCGGGTCGGTGATGTCCACACCGTGGTGCAGTTCGTACTTCTCCTGCAGCCCGCGCAGGATCGCGATCGTCGCCTCGACGCTCGGCTCGTCGACGAGCACCTTCTGGAAGCGGCGCTCGAGCGCGGCATCCTTCTCGATGTATTTGCGGTATTCGTCGAGCGTGGTCGCGCCGATGCAGTGCAGTTCGCCGCGCGACAGCGCCGGCTTCAGCATGTTGCCCGCATCCATCGCGCCTTCGGCCTTGCCCGCGCCGACCATCGTGTGGATTTCGTCGATGAAGACGATCGTCTGGCCTTCGTCCTTCGCAATGTCGTTGAGCACCGCCTTCAGGCGCTCCTCGAATTCGCCGCGATATTTCGCGCCGGCGAGCAGTGCGGCCATGTCGAGCGACAGCACGCGCTTGCCCTTCAGCGTCTCGGGCACTTCGCCGTTGACGATCCGCTGTGCGAGCCCTTCGACGATCGCCGTCTTGCCGACACCCGGCTCGCCGATCAGCACCGGGTTGTTCTTGGTGCGGCGCTGCAGGATCTGGATCGAACGGCGGATTTCGTCGTCGCGGCCGATCACCGGATCGAGCTTGCCCGCACGGGCGCGCTCGGTCAGGTCGACCGTGTATTTCTTCAGCGCCTCGCGCTGGCTTTCCGCGTCCTGGCTGTGCACCTGCGAGCCGCCGCGCACCGCGGCGATCGCGGCTTCGAGCGCCTTGCGCGTGAGGCCGTGCTGGCGGGCGAGCTTGCCGGCATCGCCCTTGTCGTCGGACACGGCGAGCAGGAACATCTCGCTCGCGATGAACGTGTCGTTGAGCTTCTGCGCTTCCTTGTCGGCCTGGTTCAGCAGCCCGGCGAGTTCACGGCCGATCTGGATGTCGCCGCCCGTGCCCGTCACTTGCGGCAGGCGCGAGATGGCCTCGTTCAGCGCGCCTTGCAGCGCCTGAATGTGAACGCCCGCGCGCGACATCAGCGAGCGGGCTGAACCGTCCTGCTGCGCGACCAGCGCCGCGAGAACGTGAACGGGTTCGATGTATTGATTGTCGCGGCCTGCCGCGAGGCTTTGCGCGTCCGCGAGTGCTTCCTGGAACTTGGTGGTGAGCTTGTCGATTCTCATTTAGTCGAGACCTCCAATTTTCGATTACCACCAAGATGAGGATGGTTATGCGGCTTTCAAGCGAAATTCGGGTTGATTCAGCGCAAAAATCGATGGATAACCTTGAAGCGGCCCCGGCACGGGCCATGGCCGGATCGAGACGCGCGGCGAGCGCGTATCAGCCGGCCGTCGACGGCGGCTCGACGGACGCTGGTGCGTCTTCCGGCAAAGGCTCGGCGCGCAGGCGCACGACCGGGTGGATGCCGAGCAACGCGGCGAGCGGCGAAGCGGGCTCGATCAGTTCGCCGAGCGTGTGACGGTCGAGTTCGGCGAAAAATGCATCGCGCGCGGCCGCCAGCACGCCCTTCAGCCGGCAATGCGGCTCGATCACGCAGCCGCGCGATTCGCCCTCGGCCGAAAAGCAGCCAACCAGCGCGAAATCGCTCTCGGTCGCACGCACGACCTCGCCGACGGTCAGTTGCAACGATTCCGGGAACAGCCGCAGCCCGCCATTGCGACCGCGGACGGTGTCGACCCACCCCAGCTCGCCGAGCTGCTGCACGACTTTCATCAGATGGTTCTTCGAGATGCCGTAGGCGTCCGAGATCTCCTGGATCGTAGCGAGCCCCTCGCCGCGCACGGCAAGGTACAGCATCACGCGCAGCGAATAGTCGGTGTAGTCGGTGAGTCTCATGGGCGAATACGGAAAAAATCGATCGTGCCCCGATGACGTGAGCCGGGCCGACCGGGATGCGCACGAGGCCGGCTGACGGCCCTGCTCCGCGGCCCCGGGTTGCCGGGATGGCGCGCGCGCAATAAGATGCGTGACACTTACACGTTTTTCAGGGGTGTTGGACGCTATTTTGCGTCAAAATTCGGCCGGTGTCCTACTCGATGCCCGCGCCGCCCCTGTCGTTGCCTATTTCTGCCGGCCCTTTTGCCATGACCGTCCTGCCCGCCTCTCCCGATACCGCACCGGCCCGCCCACGCGACACCGAGCCGACCGAAGCGAACATCCGCGATCTCGTCTACGCGTTCTACGACCGCGTGCGCGCCGATCCGCTGCTCGGGCCCGTGTTCGACGCGAAGCTGGCCGGCCGCTGGGACGACCACCTGCCGAAGATGGTCACGTTCTGGTCGAGCCTCGTGCTCGGCACCAAGGGCTATCGCGGCAACGTGCAGCAGGCGCACCAGCCGCTCGACGGGATCGAGCCGGCCCATTTCAGCCGCTGGCTGTCGCTGTTCCTGAAGACCGTCGAGACGCGCTACGCGCCGCCCGCGGCGATCCGCTTCATGGAGCCGGCGCTGCGGATCGCGCAGAGCCTCCAGTTGAGCCGGTTCGGCTGGGACTACCCGATTCCGCCCGAGCAGCAGGCGCTGCTCGACGCGATCGCGCCGCGCCGTCGCGATGCAGGCGACGATCCGCACGCGTTGCCGTCGCGTGCCCGCGGCGAGCCGTTTCCGACGAAGATCATCGGGCGCAGCAGCGATCCGGACGCGTAACGGGCAGCCGTCACGCGCGACGCTTGGCGCTTATGCGGCATAGCGCCGCACGCCCCTGACGCTGTGCTCAGCGCCGCGTATTGCCCGATTCGATGCCCCAGCGCGCGAGCGCGGCATCGTCGGTGCTGCGCGCATCGACCCAGCGCTCGCCATCCGGCGTCTTTTCCTTCTTCCAGAACGGCGCTTCGGTCTTCAGGTAGTCCATCACGAACTCGCACGACGCGAACGCATCGCCGCGGTGCGACGCCACCGTTGCGACCATCACGATCTGGTCGAGCGGCAAGAGCCTGCCGACGCGGTGCACGATCGCGACGTCGATGCCCGGCCAGCGCCGGCCGGCCTCGGCGGCAATCTTCTCGAGCGCCTTCTCGGTCATCCCCGGATAGTGCTCGAGCTCCATCGCGGCCACCGAATCGCCTTCGTTCAGGTCGCGCACCGTGCCGACGAAGCACGCGACCGCGCCGATCTTCGGGTTGCGCGCACGCAATGCCGCGACCTCGGCGTTCAGGTCGAAGTCGTCGGTCTGGATTCGTACCGTTGCCATCGCCGGCACCTCACCCGCCCGTCACCGGCGGAAAGAACGCGACTTCGCAGCCTTCGGTGAGCCGCGTGTCGGGATCGGTCATTTCGTGATTGCACGCCATGCGCAGTGCGCGCCCTTCCGAGAGTGTCTCGGCCCACGCCCCGCCGCGCACGCGTAGCCACGCGCGGACATCGCCCACGGTCGTGACGCTGTCCGGCACGTCGGCCTGCTCGTCGGCAACACCCAGTGCCTCGCGTACGCTTGCAAAAAATTTCAGTTGAATCTTCATGGTTCGGGAAGCCGTCGCGTTACGACAGCAGTTCGGAAAACGGAATGAAACGCACGGTCTCGCCGGCGCTGATCGCGTGCTGCGGCGGATTGTCGATCAGGCCATCGCCCCACACCGTCGACGTCAGCACGGCCGAGCTCTGGTTCGGGAACAGGTCGAGGCCGCCGGCCGCGTTGACGCGCGCACGCAGGAATTCGTTGCGCCGGTCGCCCTTGTGTTGCGAAAAGTCGGCACGCAGCGACAGCGCGCGCGGTGCGACGTCGCGCACGCCGGACAGGCGCAGCAGGAACGGCCGCACGAACAGCAGGAACGTGACGAAGCTCGACACCGGGTTGCCGGGCAGCCCGATGAAGTGCGCATCGGGGCGTTCGTCGCCACGGCGCACCGCGCCGTACGCAAGCGGCTTGCCGGGCTTCATCGCGATCTGCCACAGCGCGAGCCGCCCTTCGGCCTCGACGGCCGGCTTCACGTGATCCTCGTCGCCGACCGACACGCCGCCGCTCGTCAGGATCACGTCGTGATCGCGTGCAGCCTCGCGCAGCGTGTCGCGCGTCGCGGCGAGCGAATCGGGCACGATCCCGTAGTCGGTCACGTGGCAGCCGAGCCGCTCCAGCAGCCCGCGCAGCGTGAAGCGGTTCGAGTTGTAGATCGCGCCGGGCTTCAGCGGCTCGCCCGGCATCGTCAGTTCGTCGCCGGTGAAGAACACCGCAACGCGAATCCGCCGCGCAACCGGCAACTGCGCACAGCCGACCGAGGCGGCCAGGCCGAGCGCCTGCGGCGTGAGCCGCGTGCCGGCGGGCAGGATCACCGAGCCCTGCCGGATATCCGCGCCCTGCGCGGTGATCCATTCACCGGCCTTCGGCGTGTGCAGGATCTCGACTGCATCGCCGTCGGCCGACGTCTGTTCCTGCATCACGACGGCGTCGGCGCCCGGCGGCACCGTCGCGCCGGTGAAGATCCGTGCGGCCGTGCCGGCTGCGAGCGGCGCGGCCGGATGACCGGCCGGAATACGCTGCGACACCGGCAAACGCCGCTCGCCATGCAGCAGATCGGCGACGCGCACCGCATAGCCGTCCATCGCGCTCGTATGCATCGGCGGCACGTCGAGCGGCGAGCTCACGTCGGCCGTCAGCACGCGGCCGAGCGCGTCGAGCGTGGCGACGGTTTCGGCGCCGGGCAACGGCTTCGCGGCATCGAGCAGCGCGGCGAGCGCCTCGGCGGTCGACAGCATCGGCGCGCGCGGCGCCGCGGGATTCGGGTTCGACATCGATGGAATCGGGGATCGTTGGATTCAATACGTCATTGTAGCGACGCCGTCGCGCGGGCGCGCGATATGGCCGACATGCGGAAACTGTGATTCGCGCGAGCACGCCGGTCTGACACTTGTTTCGGTGTAGCGCGTCGATAGCCGCGCGGCACCGCCAAACGAAACGGCCGAAACCCCGATCCGTTCGACGAATCGGCGTTCCGGCCGTCCTGCTCAACCGGGCCCGCAGGCCCGGCCGTGCGTCATGCGCCCGTATGGGCGGCGATGAAGTCCTTCACCTGCTGCGCGTCGGCCTTCACGACCTCGAAACGCTGCGGCAGCGCCTCGAGACCGTCGAATGCGGCCGGCCGCTCGGCTTCGCGATCGAGTGCTTCGCGAATCGTTTCGCCGAACTTGATCGGCTGCGCCGTCTCGAGCACGACCATCGGCACGCCCGCGTCGAGATGCTCGCGCGCGACTTTCACGCCGTCGGCCGTATGCGTGTCGATCATCGTGTCGTAGCGCGAGAACACGTCGCGGATCGTCGCGATGCGATCCGCGTGGCTGCTGCGGCCCGACACGAAACCGAACTCGGCGACGCGCGAGAAATCGCCGCTCGCCGCGAGATCGAAGCCGCCCTTCTCCTCGACGTCGCGGAACAGCTGCATCACGCGCGCCGGATCGCGGCCGAGCAGGTCGAACACGAAGCGCTCGAAGTTCGACGCCTTCGAGATGTCCATGCTCGGGCTGCTCGTGTGATAGGTGTTCTCGGCGCTGCGCACGCGATACGCGCCCGTGCGGAAGAACTCGTCGAGCACGTCGTTCTCGTTGGTCGCGACCACGAGCTTCGCGATCGGCAACCCCATCATCCGCGCGATGTGGCCTGCGCAGACATTGCCGAAGTTGCCCGACGGCACCGTGAACGACACGCGCTCGTCATTCGACCGGGTGGCCGCGAAGTAACCCTTGAAGTAGTACACGACCTGCGCGACGACACGTGCCCAGTTGATCGAGTTGACCGTGCCGATCTTCTGCTGCGCCTTGAACGCGTGATCGTTCGACACGGCCTTCACGATGTCCTGGCAATCGTCGAACACGCCTTCGACCGCGAGGTTGAAGATGTTCGGATCCTGCAGACTGAACATCTGGGCCGTCTGGAACGCGCTCATCTTCTTGTGCGGCGACAGCATGAACACGCGCACGCCGGCCTTGCCGCGCATCGCGTATTCGGCCGCGCTGCCCGTGTCGCCGGACGTCGCGCCGAGAATGTTCAGCGACTGCCCGTGCTTCGCGAGCGTGTACTCGAACAGGTTGCCGAGCAACTGCATCGCCATGTCCTTGAACGCGAGCGTCGGGCCGTTCGACAGTTCGAGCAGCGAGATCGGCGCGCCGTTCTCGGTGCCGAGCGTCTTCAGCGGCGTGATGTCGGACGCGTTCTCGCCATGGCGCGTGTTGCGGTACACGTCGGCCGTGTACGTGCGGCGCGTGATCGCGCGCAGGTCGTCGGCCGGCACGTCGTCGCAGAACTTCGACAGGATCTCGAACGCGAGATCCGCGTACGACAGCGTGCGCCAGCGCGCGAGCTCGTCGGCGGACACCGTCGGATACTCGGCCGGCAGGTAGAGCCCGCCGTCCTTCGCAAGACCGCCGAGCAGGATGTCGGAGAACGTGTGGCGCTCGCCGATGCCGGCGCCGCGCGTGGAGATGTAGTTCATGTCGCCCTCAGCTCAGTTCAGCGCTTCCATGCGCAGCTTCGTCACCTTCGACACGACCGTCGCGAGGCTCTCGATTTGCGCGATCGCCGCATTGACGTTCTTCTCGACCGTTTCGTGCGTGATCAGGATGATGTCGGTTTCGCCGTTCGCACCGTCGACCTGCTCCGACTCCTTCTGCAGCAACGCGTCGATCGAGATGCCCGATTCGGCGAGGATGCGCGTGATCGCGGCCAGCACGCCGGTCTGGTCGGCAACGCGCAGGCGCAGGTAGTAGCCGCTCGTCACTTCCTCGATCGGCAAGATCGGCGTGTTCGACAGGCTGTCGGGCTGGAACGCGAGGTGCGGCACGCGATGCTCGGGGTCCGCCGTGTGCAGGCGCGTGACGTCGACGAGATCCGCGACCACGGCCGATGCGGTCGGCTCCGCGCCCGCGCCCTTGCCGTAGTACAGCGTCGTGCCGACCGCATCGCCGTGCACGACGACCGCGTTCATCGCGCCTTCGACGTTCGCGAGCAGGCGCTTCTCCGGGATCAGCGTCGGATGCACGCGCAGCTCGATGCCGTTTTCGGCGCGGCGCGTGATGCCGAGCAGCTTGATCCGGTAGCCGAGTTCTTCCGCGTAGCGGATGTCGGTCGCGTCGAGCTTGCTGATGCCCTCGACGTACGCGCGCTCGAACTGCACCGGCACGCCGAACGCGATCGCGCTCATGATCGTCGCCTTGTGCGCGGCGTCGACGCCTTCGATGTCGAAGGTCGGATCGGCTTCCGCGTAGCCGAGCTCCTGCGCCGCCTTCAGCGCGGTCGCGAAGTCGAGCCCGCGATCGCGCATTTCCGACAGGATGTAGTTGGTCGTGCCGTTGATGATGCCCGCGATGTACTGGATGCGGTTCGCGGTCAGGCCTTCGCGCAGCGCCTTGATGATCGGGATGCCGCCGGCGACGGCCGCCTCGAACGCGACCATCACGCCCTTCGCGCGCGCGGCCTCGAAGATCTCGGTGCCGTGCACCGCGAGCAGCGCCTTGTTGGCCGTCACGACGTGCTTGCCGTTCGCGATCGCGCGCAGCACGAGCTCGCGCGCGATGCCCGTGCCGCCGATCATCTCGGCGATGATCGCGATCGACGGATCATCGACGACCGAATTGAAATCGTCGGTGATCTGCGCGGCGCCGGCATCGCCGCCGAGCGCAGCCAGCGCCTTCGCCGGGTTACGCACCGCAATGCGCGTCACCTCGATGCCGCGCCCCGCGCGTCGCTTGATTTCTTCCTGGTTGCGGCCCAGCACCGTGAAGGTGCCGCTGCCCACCGTGCCGAAGCCCAACAGGCCAACTTTGATCGGTTCCATGCTGCGTGTGATCGAATGAGTAAGAATTAGTGAGTTCCGTGTGGCCGTGCCGCTCAGGCCGAATGGCGCTTGCGGTAGCCGTCGAGGAAGCGTGCGATCCGGTTGATCGAATCGGTCAGGTCGTCGAGATTCGGCAGGAAGACCACGCGGAAGTGATCCGGCGTCGTCCAGTTGAAGCCCGTGCCCTGTACGAGCAATACGCGCTCCTCGAGCAGCAGGTCGAGAATGAACTGCTGGTCGTTCTGGATCGGATAGAGCTTCGGGTCGAGGCGCGGGAACATGTACAGCGCGGCCTGCGGCTTCACGCAGGTCACGCCCGGGATCGACGTGAGCATGTCGTACGCGAGCTCGCGCTGCTTGTACAGGCGCCCGCTCGGCACGATCAGCTCGTTGATGCTCTGGTAGCCGCCGAGCGCCGTCTGGATCGCGAACTGCCCGGGCACGTTCGCGCACAGGCGCATCGACGACAGGATGCCGAGCCCCTCGAGATAATCCTTCGCGTGCCGGCGGTTGTCACCGCCGAGGCCCGACACGGCCATCCAGCCCGCGCGATAGCCGCACGAGCGATAGCTCTTCGACAGGCTGTTGAACGTGACGGTGATCACGTCCTCCGACAGCGAACCCAGCGCCGTGTGCTCGAGGCCGTCGTAGACGATCTTGTCGTACACCTCGTCGGCGAACACGATCAGCCCGTGCTGGCGCGCGATCTCGAGCAGCTCGAGCAGCAATTCGTCCGAATAAAGCGCGCCCGTCGGGTTGTTCGGGTTGATCACGACGAGCGCCTTCGTGTTCGGCGTGATCTTGCGGCGGATGTCGTCGAGATCGGGCATCCACGCGTTCTGCTCGTCGCAGACGTAATGCACCGGCGTGCCGCCCGACAGGCTGACCGCCGCCGTCCACAGCGGGTAGTCGGGCGCGGGCAGCAGCACTTCGTCGCCGTCGTTCAGCAGCGCCTGGGTCGCCATCACGATCAGCTCGGACGCGCCGTTGCCGATGTAGATGTCGTCGAGGCCGACGCCCACGACGCCCTTTTCCTGCGTGTAGTGCATCACGGCCTTGCGCGCCGAGAACACGCCCTTCGAATCCGAATAGCCGGACGACGTCGGCAGGTTGCGGATCATGTCCTGGATGATCTCGTCCGGCGCGTCGAAACCGAACGGCGCGAGGTTGCCGATGTTCAGCTTGATGATGCGGTGGCCTTCTTCCTCGAGGCGCTTCGCGTGCTCGAGCACCGGGCCACGGATGTCGTAGCAGACGTTGAGCAGCTTGTTCGACTTCTGAATCGGTTTCACGACGACACGGTTCCTGGGTTGGCCTTGCGGCCGGGGGACGGGATCAAAACTGGAAAGCGGCCGGTCTGTGCGCGCTGTCTAGACTGGGGGAAAAAGCGGGCGGTCGGGCGCGGCTTGTGGCGACGCGCGACGCAAGTGGCGCCCGGGGGCGACCAAAAAGTTATAATTTAGCGGATTTTGGCTGACTTTCGCAATGCACCATAGCCGCGCCGGGCCCGCGCCGTCAGGCGTCCCGCGTGCCCGGGCAAGCGAAACCGGCCATCCGGGCCCGTGTGGCCCTGCGATACATTCCCCCTACGGAACCGCGGAATACCGATTTGAAACTGCACCAGGACACGAGCGGCGCGCTCAACACCGTCACCGGCTACGGCCCCGATTATGTCGACGTCAATCTCGAACGCCATGAAACGAGCGTCATCGTGCTGCCCGGCGCGCCGGTCCAGGCATGGCCCGTGTCGTCGTTCGACGCGCTCGCGCCCGAGCATTTCGCGATGCTGCTCGACCCGACACCCGAACTCGTGATCTTCGGCAGCGGCGCGCGGCTGCGCTTCCCGCACCCGCGGCTCGTCGCGGCGCTCACGGCGAAGCGGATCGGCGTCGAGACGATGGATTTCCAGGCGGCCTGCCGCACCTACAACATCCTGATGGCCGAGGGCCGCAAAGTCGCCGCCGCGCTCTTAATTGAACGTTAATCCCGGATGCGGTAAAACTCGGGCCGGCGCAGCGGGTCGATCCCCCGGATCGGCCCGGCCAGGCCGCCCGCCCCCGGCGCAACCCGCCGGCGGCCCGTCACAATAACCAACAGGCTGAAAATCCATGAACGATACGCCGTCGAGGCTACCGCTCAATCGCATCACGCTCGTCCTCCTCGTCATCGCGCTCGCGATCGTCTGGTTCGCGCCGCTCGGGCTGCGCCACCTGATCCCGAGCGACGAGGGCCGCTATGCGGAAATGGCGCGCGAGATGTTCGTCACCGGCGACTGGATCACGCCGCGCTACAACGGCTACAAGTATTTCGAGAAGCCGCCGCTGCAGACCTGGCTGAACGCGCTCACGTTCGCGTGGTTCGGCATCGGCGAATGGCAGGCGCGCCTCTACACGGCCGTCGCGAGCTTCGCCGGCATCCTGCTGGTCGGCTACACCGGCGCGCGCCTGTTCAACCCGCTGTCGGGCTTCCTCGCCGCCGTCGTGCTCGCGTCGTCGCCGTACTGGAACCTGATGGGCCACTTCAACGCGCTCGACATGGGGCTCGCGTTCTGGATGGCGCTGTCGCTGTGCTCGCTGCTGCTCGCGCAGCGGCCCGGGCTGCGCCCGGCCGCGGCACGCGGCTGGATGTGGGCATGCTGGGCCGCGATGGCGTTCGCGGTGCTGTCGAAGGGCCTCGTCGGCCTGATCCTGCCCGGTGCCGTGCTCGTGCTCTATACGCTGATTGCACGCGACTGGGCGCTGTGGAAGCGCCTGTACCTGGTGAGCGGACTCGTGATCTTCTTCGCGATCGTCACGCCTTGGTTCGTGCTCGTCCAGCAGCGCAACCCCGAGTTCTTCAACTTCTTCTTCATCGTCCAGCAGTTCCGCCGGTACCTGACCCCGGAACAGAACCGCCCGGGCCCGCTCTACTACTTCGTGCCCGTGCTGCTGGTCGGCTTCCTGCCGTGGCTGTCGGTCGCGTGGCAGAGCATCCGCCATGCGCTGCGGATGCCGCGCCAGCCGAACGGCTTCTCGCCGATGCTCGTGCTGCTGATCTGGAGCGCATTCATCTTCCTGTTCTTCAGCGCGTCGCATTCGAAGCTGATCTCGTACGTGCTGCCGGTCGCGCCGGCGCTCGCGCTGATCATCGGCGCGTACCTGCCGTTGATGAGCGCCGACCGGTTCCGCCGCCACCTGCTCGGCTATCTCGTGTTCCTCGTCGTCGCGGCGTTCGGGATCATCTTCCTTGCGTATCAGGGCGATGCCCGTACGCCGAACGCGCTGTACCGCGCGTTCCAGATGTGGCTGTACGCGGGCCTCGCGGTCGCGGCCGTGCTGACCCTCGCGGCCGCATGGCTGAACCGCCGCGCGGGCGCGGCCGCCGCGCTCGCCGCCTTCGGCGCCGCGTGGCTCGCGTTCGGCACGATCGGCGGCACCGGTCACGACGAATTCGGCCGCTACAGCTCCGGCGCACTGCTCGCGCCCACCGTGCGCGCCGAACTGGCGAAACTGCCGGCCGACACGCCGTTCTACTCGATCGAGATGCTCGATCACACGTTCCCGTTCTATATGGGCCACACGACGATCATGGTCCAGCGCCAGGACGAGCTCGCGTTCGGGATCTCGATGGAGCCGAACAAGTGGATTCCGACCGTCGACGAGTGGATCACGCGCTGGAAGCAGGAAACCCATGCGCTCGCGATCATGCCGCCCGGCGAGTACGACAACCTGGTCAAGCAAGGCGTGCCGATGCGCGTGGTTGCACGCGACAACCGCCGCGTGATCGTCGAGAAACCGCAATCGTAAGGACGCCCGCTGCATGAATCCCGTTTCGTTCGTCTGCATCATCACCGGCGTGATGCTCAACGCCTGTGCGCAACTTCTGCTGAAAGCCGGCGTCAACGCCGTTGGACACTTCGAATTCAGCCGTGCGAACATTATCCCGGTCGGCCTGAAGATCGCGACCCAATTGCCGATCATCGGCGGCCTCGGCTGCTACGTGCTGAGCGTCGTGGTCTGGATCGTCGGGCTGTCGCGGGTCGACGTGTCGATCGCGTACCCGATGCTGTCGCTCGGCTACGTCGTCAACGCATTCGCGGCCTGGTACCTGTTCGGCGAAGTGCTGTCGGTCCAGCGGCTCGTCGGCATCGGCATCATCCTGATCGGCGTGCTGGTGCTCGCGCGAAGCTGAGCACGCCCGCCGCGCGCATTAAGCGTCTGCCTACAAAAAATCACGGTGCGATTCCGCCAACCGGTGTTTAATGCCGGTTTCGGCCGGGATCGCCCGACCCTTTTATTACACGCCATTACAGGCCAAAAGCGTACATGAGCCAGACTACCGCTCCGTTTCTGCCGTTCACCCGCCCCGAGATCGATGAGGAAACCATCCAGGGCGTCGTCGACGTGCTGCGCTCGGGCTGGATCACCACCGGCCCGCAGAGCCAGAAATTCGAGGCGGCGCTGTCCGAGTACTGCGGCGGCCGTCCGGTCCGCGCGTTCAATTCGGGCACCTGCACGCTGGAGATCGGCCTGCGCATCGCGGGCGTCGGCCCCGGCGACGAAGTGATCACGACGCCGGCGTCGTGGGTCTCGACCAGCAACGTGATCCTCGAGACGGGCGCGACACCCGTGTTCGCCGACATCGATCCCGTCACGCGCAATATCGACCTCGACAAGCTCGAGCAGGCGATCACGCCGCGCACGAAGGCCATCATCCCCGTGTTCCTGTCCGGCCTGCCGGTCGACATGGACCGCCTGTACGCGATTGCGCGCGCGCACAAGCTGCGCGTGATCGAGGATGCGGCGCAGGCGTTCGGCTCGACGTGGAACGGCAAGCGCATCGGCGCGATCGGCGACATCGTGTCGTTCAGCTTCCACGCGAACAAGAACCTGACGACGATCGAAGGCGGCGCACTCGTGCTGAACAACGAGGAAGAAGCGACGCTCGCGCAGAAGTACCGGCTGCAGGGCATCACGCGCACGGGCTTCGACGGGATGGACTGCGACGTGCTCGGCGGCAAGTACAACCTGACCGACGTGGCCGCGCGCGTCGGCCTCGGCCAGCTGCCGCACATCGAACGCTTCACCGCGCAGCGCCGCGCGCTTGCGCGTGCCTACTTCGCCGCATTCGACGGTAGCGCAGCCGTGAAACTCGGCGTCGGCCTGCCGATCGCCGAATTCGAGAACGGCAACTGGCACATGTTCCTGATCACGCTGCCGCTCGAGCGCCTGACGATCACCCGCGCCGAGTTCATGGCGCAGATGAAGGAACGCGGCATCGGCACGGGCATCCACTACCCGGCGATCCATCTTTTCACGCTGTACCGTGCACGCGGCTTCAAGGAGGGCATGTTCCCCCACGCCGAACGGTACGGCGCGTCGACCGTCACGCTGCCGCTCTTCACGCAGATGACGGACGGCGACGTGCGTCGCGTGGTCGACGCCATCAACCAGATTTGTGAACAATACGGAAAATAAGCGTACATGAGTCACCTTGAAGCACGCGCCGGGCATCCGGCCGCCGGGCACCTGGACGCCGGCCGGCCCGAAGTATCGGTCATCATCCCCGTGTACAACGAGGAAGACGGCCTCGCTGCGCTGTTCGCGCGGCTGTATCCGGCGCTCGACGCACTCGACACGTCATACGAAGTGATCCTGATCAACGACGGCAGCCGCGACCGCTCGGCCGCGATGCTCGCCGATCAGTTCCACGTCCGTCCCGACACGACGCGCATCGTGCTGCTCAACGGCAACTACGGCCAGCACATGGCGATCCTCGCCGGCTTCGCGCAATCGCGCGGCGAGATCGTCATCACGCTCGACGCCGACCTGCAGAACCCGCCCGAGGAAATCGGCAAGCTGATCGCGAAGATGCGCGAGGGCTACGACTACGTCGGCTCGATCCGCAAGCAGCGCCAGGACAGCCTGTGGCGGCGCAAGGCGTCGCAGATGATGAACCGCCTGCGCGAGCGCATCACGCGCATCAAGATGACCGACCAGGGCTGCATGCTGCGCGCATACAGCCGCCGCATCATCGACACGATCAACGTGTGCGGTGAAGTCAACACGTTCATCCCCGCCCTCGCGTACACGTTCGCGCAGAAACCGACCGAAATCGAGGTCGCGCACGAGGAGCGCTTCGCCGGCGAGTCGAAGTACTCGCTGTACAGCCTGATCCGGCTGAACTTCGACCTCGTGACGGGCTTCTCGGTCGTGCCGCTGCAGTGGCTGTCGTTCATCGGCGTGATCCTGTCGCTCGGCTCCGCCGCGCTGTTCGTGCTGCTGCTCGTGCGACGCTTCATCGTCGGCGCGGAAGTGCAAGGCGTGTTCACGCTGTTCGCCATCACGTTCTTCCTGCTCGGCGTGATCATCTTCGCGCTCGGCCTGCTCGGCGAATACGTCGGCCGCATCTACCAGCAGGTGCGGGCACGGCCGCGCTACCTGATCCAGGCCGTGCTCGAGCAGCACGACGGCGTGCCGCCGGTGCCGGCCGGCGCGAACCGCACGGGTACCGCGCAATGAAGCCGCGCGCAGTCGTCTTCGCGTATCACAACGTCGGCGTGCGCTGCCTGCAGGTGCTGCTCGCGCGCGGCGTCGACGTCGCGCTCGTCGTCACCCACGAGGACAACCCGAACGAGAACATCTGGTTCGGCAGCGTCGCATCCGTCGCGGCCGAGCACGGCATTCCGGTCGTCACGCCGGCCGATCCCGCCGATCCGGCGCTGCGCCGCGCGGTATCCGACGCGCAGCCGGACTTCATCTTCTCGTTCTACTACCGGCACATGCTGCCGGTGGACCTGCTCGCGATCGCGCCGAAGGGCGCGTACAACATGCACGGGTCGCTGCTGCCGAAATACCGGGGTCGGGTACCGACCAACTGGGCGGTGCTGAACGGCGAAACCGAAACCGGCGCGACGCTGCACGAGATGGCGGCGAAGCCCGACGCGGGCGCGATCATCGGCCAGACCGCGGTGCCGATCCTGCCGGACGACACGGCCACGCAGGTGTTCGACAAGGTCACGGTAGCGGCCGAGCAGACGCTCTGGCGCGTGCTGCCCGCGCTGCTCGCGGGCGAGGCGCCGCACCTGCCGAACGATCTCTCGACCGGCAGCTACTACGGCGGGCGCAAGCCCGAGGACGGCCGCGTCGACTGGTCGAAGCCGGCCGCGCAGGTCTACAACCTGGTGCGCGCGGTCGCGCCCCCGTATCCGGGCGCGTTCACGGACGTCGACGGCACGCGTTTCGTGATCGCGCGCGCGCGCCTGGCGGCGCCCGGCAGCGCGGCTGCGGCCGCCGCGGCAGATTTGCCGCCCGGCCTGCACGTAAGCGATAATGCGCTATTCGGCGTCTGCGGCGACAGCCGCGCCCTATCCATTCTCGAGCTGTGGCAGCAGCGCGACGGCAGCGAAACCGTCGTGACGCCCGCGGAATTCGCGCAGTTCATTCATTCTTCCCGTCATTCATGAAAGCAAAAAAAGTCCTGATCCTGGGTGTGAACGGCTTCATCGGCCATCACCTGTCGAAGCGCATTCTTGAAACCACCGATTGGGAAGTGTTCGGCATGGACATGCAGACCGATCGGCTGGGTGACCTGGTCAACCACGAGCGGATGCATTTCTTCGAAGGCGACATCACGATCAACAAGGAGTGGGTCGAGTATCACGTGAAGAAGTGCGACGTGATCCTGCCGCTCGTCGCGATCGCGACGCCCGCCACCTACGTCCAGCAGCCGCTGCGCGTGTTCGAACTCGACTTCGAGGCGAACCTGCCGATCGTGCGTTCGGCCGTCAAGTACGGCAAGCACCTCGTGTTCCCGTCGACCTCCGAGGTCTACGGCATGTGCTCGGACGAGCAGTTCGACCCGGATGCATCGGCCCTCACCTACGGCCCGATCAACAAGCCGCGCTGGATCTACGCGTGCTCGAAGCAGCTGATGGACCGCGTGATCTGGGGCTACGGGATGGAAGGCCTGAACTTCACGCTGTTCCGCCCGTTCAACTGGATCGGCCCGGGCCTCGATTCGATCTACACGCCGAAGGAAGGCAGCTCGCGCGTGGTCACGCAGTTCCTCGGCCACATCGTGCGCGGCGAGAACATCAGCCTCGTCGACGGCGGCTCGCAGAAGCGCGCGTTTACCGACATCGGCGACGGCATCAGCGCGCTGATGAAGATCATCGAGAACAAGGACGGCGTCGCGTCGGGCAAGATCTACAACATCGGGAATCCGAAGAACAACTTCTCGGTTCGCGAACTCGCACACAAGATGCTCGAGCTGGCGGCGGAATTCCCCGAGTACGCCGATTCGGCCAAGCAGGTGAAGCTCGTCGAGACGACGTCCGGCGCCTACTACGGCAACGGCTACCAGGACGTGCAGAACCGCGTGCCGAAGATCGACAACACGATGCAGGAACTCGGCTGGGCGCCGCAAGCGACGTTCGACGACGCGCTGCGCAACATCTTCGAAGCGTATCGCGGCCACGTCGCCGACGCGCGCGCGCTCGTCGAACAGCAAGGCTGATCGGGACGTTCGCTTGGCTCGCATCGTCCTCAAGATCGACGTCGACACGCTGCGCGGCACGCGCGAAGGCGTGCCGAACCTCGCGCGCATCTTCGACCGCTTCAATGCGCGCGCAACCTTCCTCTTCAGCCTCGGGCCCGATCACACGGGCTGGGCGCTGCGGCGCGTGTTCCGCCCCGGCTTCCTGAAGAAAGTGTCGCGCACGTCGGTGGTCGAGCACTACGGTGTGAAGCAGCTGATGTACGGCGTGCTGCTGCCGGGCCCCGACATCGGCCGCCGCGCGATCGCCGACATGCGTGCGATTCACGAGGCCGGCTTCGAATGCGGGATCCACACGTGGGATCACGTCTACTGGCAGGACAACGTCCGCGCGCGCGATCGCGACTGGACCGCGCGTGAAATGCAGAAGAGTCACGCGCGCTTCATCGAGGTCTTCGGCGCGCCGCCCGTCACGCACGGCGCGGCCGGCTGGCAGATGAACGATTCCGCATTCGAGCAGATCGACGCATGGGGGATGCGCTACGCCTCCGACGGCCGTGGCCATTCGCCGTACCTGCCCGTCGTCAACGGCCGCACGCTGTCGCACGTGCAGATGCCCACCACGTTGCCGACGCTCGACGAAGTGCTCGGCATCGACGGCGTCGACACGCACAACGTCGCCGCGCACATCCTCAAGTTCACCGAAACCAATCCGCACGACCAGGTGTTCACGCTGCATGCGGAACTGGAAGGCCAGAAGCTCGCGCCCGTGTTCGAGCAACTGCTCGCCGGCTGGCGCGCGCAAGGCCATACGTTCGCGACGATGGGCGACTACCACGCGACGCTGGACCGCGACTCGCTGCCATCGTACCCTGTCACGTGGGGCGAAATCCCCGGCCGCTCCGGCGAACTGATCGTCCAGCCCGACTGAGTTCGCACGAGCCGGCGTCGCCGCTGCGCCCTTGCGGCGCGCTGCCGCGACGCCCCGCCGTACCGCGCCGCCGCAGCGGCGCCTTTCCATAACAACAGGAGAAACACGTGTCCGTCGAAGTTGACCGTCAAGTTCCCGATTTCACCGCACCGGCCACGGGCGGCGACATTTCGCTGTCCGACCTGAAGGGCAAGAAACTCGTGCTGTACTTCTATCCGAAGGACAACACGCCGGGCTGCACGACCGAAGGGCTGCAGTTCCGCGATCTCTATCCGAAGTTCAAGAAAGCCGGTGCGGAAGTCATCGGCGTGTCGCGCGACAGCCTGCGCTCGCATGACAATTTCAAGGCAAAGCTCGAACTGCCGTTCCCGCTGATTTCCGATGCCGACGAGGCGCTGTGCGCGCTGTTCGATGTCATCAAGATGAAGAAAATGTATGGCAAGGAAGTGCGCGGAATCGAGCGCTCCACGTTCCTGATCGACGCCGACGGCGTGCTTCGCCAGGCATGGCGCGGCATCAAGGTACCGGGTCATGTGGACGACGTGCTAAGTGCTGTACAAGCGCTTTGAGGCGCGTTATATTGGGCCGCAATGAATGCCAGTTCGCCCCATATTTCTCGTAGCTGCGCCGGTGCTCGTTGCGATGCTTGCCGGCACCTGACGCGCATTACGACCGTATCAGCCAAGCCGCATGCCTCTATCGACGAGGCAGCGGCTTTTTTTATGGATTGCGCGCCGGGCCTCGGTCCGGCCCTCACCGCGTCAAGGAGCTGATCGACACTTAGGCGAACCGGCTAGACGAACTTCCTGTGCGCCACCGCGCGCAAACTGCATGCGTCTACGTCACGCAGGATGCGATCAGCGGCGCACGCCATGCGACACGATTCCTCCCGAGGGACACCATGCCTTTGCCTACTCCCCCCAGCAAGCTCGGCAGCCTGCTGCCGCCCGACGAATACAAGGCGAAAGCGCGGCCCGCGAAAGCCGCGAAGAAATCCGCCGAAGGGGACGCATCCACAGCCGGTGACTTTGGTCCGGCGAGCGTGGCCCAACCGATGACCGAAGCCGCGAACACGGCCGCGCCTTTGCGCGCCGTCGCGTCTTCGGCGCAAGATGCGGCGAGCGCACCCGCTCGCGGCCGCAAGACCAAACAGACGGCTGCCCTGCTGCAGCCGATGCCGGCGCCCGCCGAACCCGCGGCGCCCGTCGTTGCACGCAACGACAAACCGGCTGCCGACAAACCGGCCGCCGCACCGGCGCGCGATACCGGCGCCGCGACGAAGTCGCGCAGCCGCAAGCCCGCCGAAGCCGAACTGCAGAAACTGTTCGTGCTCGACACCAACGTGCTGATGCACGACCCGAGCAGCCTCTTCCGCTTCGAGGAACACGACGTCTATCTGCCGATGATGACGCTCGAGGAACTCGACAACCACAAGAAGGGGATGTCCGAAGTCGCGCGCAACGCACGCCAGGTCAGCCGCACGCTCGACGCGCTCGTCGCCGATGCCGGCCCGATCACGGCCGGCATCCCGCTGTCGCGCCTCGGCAGCCGCGAGGCGCTCGGCCGCCTGTACTTCCAGACGAAGCTGGCGGACATCGCGCCCGTCGAAGGCTTGCCCGAAGGCAAGGCCGACAACCAGATCCTCGGCGTCGTGCGCGCGCTGCAGCGCGACCGGCCCGATCGCCAGGTCGTGCTGGTGTCGAAAGACATCAACATGCGGATCAAGGCGCACGCGCTCAGCCTGCCCGCGGAAGACTACTTCAACGACCAGGTGCTCGAGGATAAGGACCTCCTGTACAACGGCGTGCGCGAACTGCCGCAGGACTTCTGGACCAAGCATGCGAAGGGCATGGAGAGCTGGCAGGACACGAAGACGGGCACCACGTACTACCGCGTGACCGGCCCGCTCGTCGCGTCGATGCTCGTCAACGAGTTCGTCTATCTCGAGCCGCAGAACGGCGAGCCGACGTTCCACGCGATCGTCCGCGAGCTGAACGGCAAGACTGCGCTGCTGCAGACGCTGCGCGACTACAGCCACCACAAGAACAACGTGTGGGGCATCACCGCGCGCAATCGCGAGCAGAATTTCGCGCTGAACCTGCTGATGAACCCCGAGATCGACTTCGTCACGCTGCTTGGCCAGGCCGGCACCGGCAAGACGCTCGTCGCGCTCGCGGCCGGCCTCGCGCAGGTGCTCGACGACAAGCGCTACAACGAGATCATCGTGACGCGCGCGACCGTGCCGGTCGGCGAGGACATCGGTTTCCTGCCGGGCACCGAGGAAGAGAAGATGCAGCCGTGGATGGGCGCATTCGACGACAACCTCGAAGTGCTGCAGAAGACCGACGACGCTGCGGGCGAATGGGGCCGTGCCGCGACGCAGGAACTGATCCGTTCGCGCCTGAAGGTGAAGAGCATGAACTTCATGCGCGGCCGGACGTTCGTCGACAAGTACCTGATCATCGACGAGGCGCAGAACCTGACGCCGAAACAGATGAAGACGCTCGTCACGCGCGCCGGCCCGGGCACGAAGATCGTGTGCCTCGGCAACATCGCGCAGATCGACACGCCTTACCTGACCGAAGGCAGCTCGGGCCTCACGTACGTCGTCGACCGCTTCAAGGGCTGGGGCCACAGCGGCCACGTGACGCTCGCGCGCGGCGAACGCTCGCGGCTCGCCGACTACGCGTCGGACATCCTGTAACGCGACAGGTCGGCCCGTCGGCCGGTTTTCGACGCCTCGCGGCGCTCCTATCAGGAGCGCCGTTTTTATTTGGGGTCGAAGACGTAAGTAACGCTTCGTCACGCAACAACGCAGTTTACGCGCGAAACTTCAAGTAAATTCTCAGGAATGGTTGCTTAAGCCCCGCCGGAGCGTCTACCATCGGGTCTGTCTGTTGTCATACGATTCGCGAGCGCGCCGCGCTCGCCCGCCTCGCCATGCTTCGAATTTGGGTCCCCGTCGCCGTCGTTTCCCTGCTTGCGGCCTGCTCCAGCGTGCCGCCGCAGTCGGCCTCGCGCTCCGATTCGGGCATGAGGATCACGACACCGCGCGCGTTCCCCGCCCCCGCCAATTTCCCGAAATTCGTCGATCACAGCGTCGGCCAGGAAGAAATCTCGATCCAGGCGATGAGCCTCGTCGGCGTCCCGTATCGCTGGGGCGGCAACACGCCGACGAGCGGCTTCGACTGCAGCGGGCTCGTGCGCTACGTGATCGGCCGGGCGGCCGACGTGAACCTGCCCCGCACGACGGCCGACATGAGCGGCCGCGGCGTGTCGATCGAGCCCGAACAGATCGCGCCGGGCGACCTGATCTTCTTCAATACGACCGGACGGCCACATTCGCACGTCGGCATCTATGTCGGCAAGCTGCGCTTCGTCAACGCACCGTCGACGGGCGGCACCGTGCGACTCGACTACTTGACGAACCCGTACTGGGCCAAGCGTTTCGACGGCATTCGCCGCGTCGCGCCGCCGCGTGGGGCGCCAACGCCGTTCGATGCACCGACCTACGAGGCGAAGCGCGACGAGCCGCGCAGCGCGCCGGCGGCCGCACCGGCCCCGGTGGTCGTGACGGCCGCTGCGCCGCGGCCGCCTGCCTATGCGTCGTCGCAAGCGAGAACCGCGCAGGCGCCTGCGCCCGCGCCGGTCATCGCTGCCGCACCGGTCGTGACGACCGCCGCAGCCGCACCCTCGGCCCCGGCCGCCGATCCGTACGAACCGCCGCCACCGCGCAGGCAGGCCGCGCAGCAACAGGCAACGTCAGTGAATGACGGGATGACCGCGATGACGGCCAATGCAGCGCCTGCCGCCCCGGTCGAGTCCGGCACGCAGATTCCGACGACGGCGCTCACGGCCGCCCAGGCCGCCGCGTTCGATGCCGAACCGCCGCCTGCCACCGCGCCGGCGTCTCCGCGCGGTATCGAACCCGCACCTGTGCAGGTATTGCGCGCGTCGACGCAATCCGCGCCCGTCAGCCCGCGCACCAGTACGGCAGACGATCCGATCGCGCGGTTTGCGAACGGAAGCTACTGACCGGTTGCCCGAACCTCGACAGTCAATCACGTTGGCGGTATGTGCCACCACCCCGCCCGTTCCGCCGCGAACTCCCCGCTCCAAATGAAAATGCGCCGCAGCCTTTCGGCTTGCGGCGCATCGGATGTCGATCCGGCTACCTCGGCGATCAGAAGATCTGGTGACCGAGCCACCATCCGCCGGCCGCGAACAACGCGGCTGCAGGCAGCGTCAGCACCCATGCCCACACGATGTTGCCGGCCACGCCCCAGCGCACGGCCGACAGCTTCTGCGTCGCGCCGACACCGACGATCGCGCCGGTGATCGTGTGCGTGGTCGACACCGGAATGCCGAGGAACGACGCGAGGAACAGCGTCATCGCACCACCGGTTTCCGCACAGAAGCCACCAACCGGCTTGAGCTTCGTGATCTTCTGGCCCATCGTGCGCACGATGCGCCAGCCGCCGAACAGCGTGCCGAGGCCCATCGACAGGTAGCACGCGCCGATCACCCACGCCGGCGGCGCATCGGCGGTCGCCGACGCATAGCCCGACGCGATCAGCAGCATCCAGATGATGCCGATCGTCTTCTGCGCGTCGTTGCCGCCGTGGCCGAGGCTGTACAGCCCGGCCGACAGCAGCTGCAGCCGGCGGAAGCGCCGGTCGACCTTGCTGGGCGCGGTGCGGAAATACAGCCACGACACGCCGAGCATGAACAGCGAGCCGAGGATGAAGCCGAGCAGCGGCGAGATGAAGATGAACGCGATGGTCTTCAGCAGCCCGTCGATGTTCAGCGAGCTCCAGCCTGACTTCGCGAGCGCCGCGCCGACGAGGCCACCGATCAGCGCGTGCGACGAGCTCGACGGGATCCCGTAGTACCACGTGATCACGTTCCAGCCGATCGCGCCGACCAGCGCGCCGAATATGACGTAGTGGTCGACGATCTCGGGGTCGATCGTGCCTTTACCGACGGTCTGCGCGACTTTCAGGTGGAAGATGAAGTACGCGATCACGTTGAACGCGGCCGCGAACACGACGGCCTGCTGGGGCTTCAGCACCCCGGTCGACACGACGGTGGCGATCGAGTTCGCCGCGTCGTGAAAGCCGTTCATGAAGTCGAATACGAGCGCGACGAGCACGAGTGCCGCGACCATCCATAGGGCGAGTTGTATCGAATGCATCGTGGTCCGCTCAGGCGTTTTCCAGCACGATGCCTTCGATGATGTTCGCGACGTCCTCGCACTTGTCGGTGATCTCTTCGAGCAGCTCGTAGATCGCCTTCAGCTTGATGAGCGTCTTCACGTCGTCTTCCTCGCGGAACAGCTTCGACATGGCCGCGCGCAGCACGCGATCGGCCTCCGACTCCCAGCGGTCGATCTCCTCGCACTGCTTGAGGATCTGCGCCGACTGCTTCATGTCGGACAGCAACCCGACCGCCTGCTGCACGTGCTGGGCCGACTGCGTGACGATGTGCGCGAGCTGGCTCGCTTCGGACGTGACGGAACGTACGTCGTACAGCGACACGGCGGTCGCGACGTCTTCCATCAGGTCGAGGATGTCGTCCATCGTCGTGATCAGCTTGTGGATCTCATCGCGATCGAGCGGCGTGATGAAAGTCTTGTGCAGCAGATCGATCGCCTCGTGCGTGAGCTTGTCGGCGGCCTTCTCGGCGGTTTGCACGTTTTGCTTGTGAATCTCGGCGTCGGCGAGATTGTCGATCAGCAGTTCGAGCTCGCGGCCACCGGAAACGATGTGCTTCGCGTGCGCGTTGAAGAGTTCAAAGAACTTGCCCTCGGTGGGCATGAATCGACCGAACATGGGATTCCTGAGAGATTGTCAAACTACTGTCACGAAAACGGGCGACATTGTACCGTTTTCGGTCGCGCCGCGACGCGCGCACATGCGCGCGCCGGGATTGGATACAACGTTTGGCGATTTAGGGCTTTACAACCGGCGTTACTCGCCGTAGAACGTCTGCGCCCCTGCAAAGTTGTCGAACTTCGTGTATTGCCCCAGGAACGTGAGCCGAACGGGGCCGATCGGGCCGTTACGCTGCTTGCCGATGATGATTTCGGCCGTGCCCTTGTCGGGGCTGTCCGGGTTGTAGACTTCGTCACGGTAGATGAACAGGATCACGTCCGCGTCCTGTTCGATTGCGCCCGATTCACGCAAATCCGACATCACCGGGCGCTTGTTCGGGCGTTGTTCGAGACCGCGGTTCAGCTGCGACAGCGCGATCACCGGCACGTCGAGTTCCTTCGCGAGGCTCTTCAGCGATCGCGAGATTTCCGAGATTTCGGTCGCGCGGTTCTCGCCCTGCGACGAACCCGACATCAGCTGCAGGTAGTCGACGATGATCAGGCCGAGCTTGCCGCATTGCCGCGCCAGCCGCCGTGCGCGCGAGCGCAATTCCATCGGGTTCAGGCCGCCGGTTTCGTCGATGAAGAGCTGCGCCTCGCTCATCTTCTGCACCGCGTGCGTCAGTTTCGGCCAATCCTCGTCCGTCAGGCGGCCCGTCCGCATCCGGTGCTGGTCGAGCCGGCCGATCGAGCCGAGCATCCGCATCACGAGCTGGGTACCCGGCATTTCCATCGAGAACACCGCGACCGGCAGCCCGTACTCGACCGCGACGTATTCGCCGATGTTCATCGAGAAGGCCGTATTGTGGGTCACGACGTAATCGTCGGTCACGTACAGCCGAGACGGATGCGAAACCGAGATGCACTGCGTGGCAGTCCGGCGCGATGGCTCGATACCAGTAATCACCGGCAGCTTGCGGCGCGTCCGGCCGGCCGTCAGCCGCTCGCGCTTGCCCTCGAACAGGAACAGGCTCTGCGGATCTGGATGACTGATCGTGCAAACGTAAGCCGTCGCACCGGCCTTGCGTTCGCCGTCGACAGTGAAGCTCGTCGCCTTTTCGACCACCTGGCACCACGCACCAAGCGAACGCGCCAGTTCGCGCACGTCGCTCGCCAACTGCGCACTGGCGGTCGAATAACGCACCGTACCCCACGACTCGACCCAGCCGTCGGTGTCGAGCAGCCCGCGCAACAAATCCAGCCGCGCGTCCTTGTCCGCATCGAGGTAGATACGCGGGATGAACTTGTCGTAACTCGTCCTCCCCCACACACCGAGCTGCTCGAGCGCAGCCTTGAGCGGGTTGACGGACGGCCGGGCCTCCGCGGCCGTCGACCGCCGGCGCTTGATGCGCCAGTCGTACTGGCCTGCGTATTCAAGTTCGAGCGACACGTCGACACGCTCGCGCATCCGGTTCAACGTTTCCTCGGCCTTCACGCTGAAACGCACGGCAGTCCCGCCGAGCGCACCATCGCCCAGCAGCGCGCCGAGTACCCACGGATCAACCGGCAGCGCCTCGCCATGACCAAACTCGCCGGTCGGCATGTCGATCCACAACCGGTTCCGGTAGCGTTCGCGCGTCAGCAACGTGCGAATCTCCGCGGTCGACAGCACTCGCGGCTTTTCCCACTCACGGAAATGGACGCACCACAGGTGCTCGTCGCAGCATTCGGCCGAACGTCCATCCGAAAAGCTGACCCGATACACCTGGCGTTCGCCCTGCGGGTAGATGCCGGTCACGATCGACGATGCACCGTCGACCGAAGCAAGCGCATCACCGATCGCCAGCTCGCCCATCGGCTTCCAGCCAGTCAACGTCCTGACGCGCGCGTCGAGCGGCTGTGCCTTACCCATCGACGGGCGCCCCGCAACGATGATCAGTTCACCGCCGTGCATCCCGGACGTCATCCGGTCGAGGTCGACGAAGCCCGTCGGCGTGCCCGTGACGTCGCTCGGGTTCGCCGTGTGGTACAGCGTATCGATGCGCTCGACGACCTGCGTGAGCAGTGGACCGATCTCGAGGAAGCCCTGGTTGCCGCGCGCGCCCTCTTCGGCGATCGAGAACACCTTCGACTCGGCCTCGTCGAGCAGCTGGCGGACTTCCTTGCCCTGCGGGTTGAACGCATCGGCCGAGATTTCGTCGGCGACCGACACGAGCCGGCGCAGCACCGCGCGGTCGCGCACGATTTCCGCATAGCGGCGGATGTTCGCCGCGCTCGGCGTGTTCTGTGCAAGCGCGTTCAGGTAGGCCAGGCCGCCGACGTCGTCGGCCTTGCCGGACGTGGTCAGCGCTTCGTACACGGTCACGACGTCGGCCGGGCGCGTCGACGCGATCAGGCGGCCGATGTGCTCGTAGATGATCCGGTGGTCGTAGCGGTAGAAATCGCCCTGCGACAGGAAGTCGGCAATCCGGTCCCAGGCCGCGTTGTCGAGCAACAGGCCGCCGAGCACCGACTGCTCGGCTTCGACCGAATGCGGCGGGACTTTCAGCGATTCGATTTGAGGATCTTGCGGCGCGTTCATGGGTTGGGATTATCGCGAATTACACAGGACGGCGCCATACCGGCCACCGGCGAACGAGCAATAAAAAAGGCAGGCCCCGGTTGCCCGGGCGCCTGCCCTTGTCCGGACGGCGGAAGCCGCCCGGAAAGCTTGCGTACGCTTACGCGTGGTCGCCGATCACGTTGATCGTGACGTCGACGACGACGTCCGTATGCAGCGCGACCTGGACGTTGTGCTCGCCGATCATCTTCAGCGGGCCTTCCGGCATGCGAACTTGCAGCTTCTCGACTTCGAAACCTGCCTTCTTCAGCAGTTCCGCGACGTCGCCGTTCGTGACCGAGCCGAACAGACGGCCGTCAACGCCCGACTTCTGCGTGATTTCGAACGACTGGCCGTTCAGCTTCTCGCCGACTGCCTGCGATGCTGCCAGCTTTTCAGCGGCGATCTTTTCGAGCTCGGCGCGGCGAACTTCGAATTCGGCGATCGCTTCCTTCGTTGCACGGCGAGCCTTGCGGTTCGGGATCAGGAAGTTGCGAGCGTAACCGTCCTTGACCTTGACGATGTCGCCGAGGTTACCCAGATTGGCGACTTTTTCCAACAGAATGATTTGCATTCGAATTCTCCTTATTGCGTCGCCTGATTACGCCTTGTGCTGATCGGTGTACGGCAGCAGCGCGAGGAAACGCGCACGCTTGATGGCCGTATCCAGCTGACGCTGATAGTGCGCCTTCGTACCCGTCAGACGAGCCGGCGTGATCTTGCCGTTTTCGCCGATGAAGTCCTTCAGCGTTTCCGTGTCCTTGTAGTCGATCTGCTCGACGCCTGCAGCCGTGAAACGGCAGAACTTCTTGCGCTTGAAGAGCGGGTTTTGTTGCTGACGACGCTTGTCGAATTTCTTACCAGTCGGGCGGGGCATGATTTCAGTCCTTTCCAATGTCCTGCAATGCTGTGATGTGAAACACCAAGGTTCTCGCGTTGCGGCTTTTCTTTGCCAGGAAGCCCGTGAACAGCGTTTCGACGCCCATTTCACGACTCTCCAGCCTGCCGCTCGCCTCACCGGCCGCCACCGCCTCGATCGTCATTTCGACCTGACGGGGAATGCCTGCTTCGACGACTTCCGTGCGGTGATGCAATGTGGCGCTTGCGATCGGAACACCTGCCGGCGTATATCGCACCGGTGCGCGTTCGACGACGCTTGCCGTCAATTGCAACCTGTTCACGTGAGTGACGCGCTCCTTGATGGCTTAATGAATGACGAACTTAAGCCTGCGCTTCGGTCGGCTGAGCTGCAGCCGCCTTCTTGGCTTCTTCGCGCTGAACTTCCTTCATCATCGGCGACGGGCCGGTTTCGGCCTTCTTCATCTTGACGATGAGGTGGCGCAGCACGGCGTCGTTGAACTTGAACGCGTGTTCGAGTTCGTCGAGCGTCGTCTGGTCGCACTCGATGTTCATGCAGACGTAGTGAGCCTTCGCGAGTTTCTCGATCATGTAGGCCAGTTGGCGACGGCCCCAGTCTTCGACGCGGTGGATCTGACCGCCGTGCGACGTGATCGTGGTCTTGTAACGCTCGATCATCGCGGGCACTTGCTCGCTCTGATCGGGGTGCACGATGAATACGATTTCGTAATGACGCATTACACACTCCTTGTGGATTAAAGCCACCCGGGCGTCTGAACCGGTGTGGCAAGTGAGAAGCCGAAGATTCTAACCCGGATACGGGGCGCATGCAAGGCCAATCGACGATTCGCGCGCGGATTCGGCCATGTTTTCAAAGACTTGAAGGGGCGAACCCGCGCAGCCCAGGCGTTCTTCGGTGCGTTGCCCGGTCAGGGTCGGAACAGAAACGCGCGGCAAGCGGCAGGCCGCCGCCCGCCGCCGTCACTCGGTGCGCGTCACGCCGAGTCGCGCATCGAGCGCGGTCCTGAACGCCGCGAGCGCCGACGGTTCGGCGTCGGTCACGGCCCACCAGGTCATTCCGGCCGCCTCCCAGCGGTCGAGCGCGTAGCCTTGCGACACGGTCGTGTACGGCGCCCCCGGCCCCTCCCCGGCCGGCCGCACGTAGACGTCGATCACGTGCTGCCGGTAACGGTAGACGAGCACCGCGACGCGGCGCCGCCCGACATAGTCGAGCCGGCCGCCGACCAGCGCGAAGCCGGCCGCCGCGAGGTCCTCGACCGGCGGCGCATAGTCGATCCGGCCGTTGAACCACGGCTTGACCGTGTGCCGGTCGGTCGAGATCACGTCGATGTCGTGCGCGGACAGGTCGGCCCGCACGTGGCTCGACACGAGTTCGTCGACCGTGCGGTCGGTGTCGGCGTGGCGGGCAGACAACGTCATCCCGCCCGCCGCGGCAAGCGCCACCAGCAGCGCGACGCCCCAGCCGAGGCCGGGCAGCGCGGCCACGCGCGGCCCCATGCCGGCCGACGCCGGGCGTGCCGACCCGCCTTGATCCGTCAGCCACGAAAACCAGCGGCGGCCGCGCGGACGCGGCTGCGGCGTTGACCGCGGTTCGGGCTGCGGCTGCGCCTGCTCGCGCACGGGCGCATCGGCCGCCGCCGGCAGGCTCGCGAGAATGCCGGCCCGCAACGCATCCGGCGCACGGTGGTAGTCGGCCTGGCGCACGGCCTGCACCAGCGTGACGATCCGCGCGCGTTCGCGGCGGCACGCTTCGCACGCTTCGACATGCTGCTGGACCCGCAACGCATCGGGCGCCGACAGCTCGCGGTCGACGTCCGCGTCCAGCAACGCTCGCGCTTCGTTACAGTCCATCGATAGCCTCCGATGCGGTTCCGCCAGCCGGCGCACGGCCCTGCCTGCCTTCGGCCGCCGGTGCCGGCTCGCCGCCCAGCAGCGCGGCGAGCTTGCGCCGGCCGCGTGCGAGCCGCGACATCACGGTGCCGACCGGCACGTCCGCGATCGCCGCAATCTCGCGGTAGCTCAGGTCCTCCATCTCGCGCAGCACGAGCACCTCGCGGTATTCGGGTGCCAGCTTCGCGAGCGCTTCATTCACGAGCCGCACGTTCTCGCCGCGCAGCAGGTGCGCGAGCGGATCGTCGGTCGCGGGTTGCCAGTCGTCGGGCACGTCGGTGTCCTCGAGCGTGTCGGGCAGCGCAACCTCGTGCGCATGCGTGCGGCGCCGCCATTCCGTGTACCAGGTGTGGCGCACGATCGTCAGCAGCCAAGGCCGGGCGTTGTCGCCGCGACACGAATCGACGAAGCGCAGTGCGCGCATGCACGCGTCCTGGACGACGTCGTCCGCATCGCCGGCGTTGCCGCTCAGCCAGCGCGCGAGGTTGTACGCGGCGTCGAGATGCGGCAGCACGAGCGCACGAAACCGCTCGCCGCGCGCAACCGCGTCGTCCGCCGACCGCTCTTCGATCGCCTGTCCGGCTTGCCCCACATGGCCTCCCTGGTCCCGGCGGCCGAAGCCGCGCCCGTTCCGAGCACGGCGCCCGGACAGACTGGCAACGTGCACGCTTGATGACCTTACCGTCGTTGCGTCGAGTTTATTCCCGCGCCGCGCGCCCGAAGCGTAAAAAATCGCCGGTCGGTCCTGTGGCCGGGCCGCCCGCGCCGGTTACGGCGTGGTACTCCAGTAGCCCGGGCTCGCGTAAGCGGCGCGCAGGTAGTCGATGAAGTAGCGCACGCGCGCCGGCACGTAGCGCTGCTGCGGGTAGACCGCGAGGATGTCGTAGTCGGGCAACGCATATTCGTCGAGCACGGTTTCAAGCTCGCCCGTCTCGAGCTGCGCGGCGATCTCCCACGTGGAGCGCCAGCCGAGCCCGAGACCTTCGGCCACCCAGCGGTGCAGCAGCTCGCCGTCGTTGCAGTCGAGATTGCCCGCCACGCGCATCGTCGCGATCTTGCCGTGGCGCTGGAAATACCAGCCGCGGTTCTGCCCGCCCTGCAGGTTGAACGCCAGGCAGTTGTGCTTGAGCAGGTCGTCGAGCGACTTCGGCCGGCCGTGCTGGCGGAAATACTCGGGCGTGCCGCACACGACACGCCGGTTCGATGCGAGCTTCACCGCGACGAAGTTCGGATCGACGGCCCCGCCGATCCGGATCGACAGGTCGTAGCCTTCGCGCACGAGATCGACGACGCGGTCGGTCAGGTTGAACGACAGCTGCATCTCGGGCTTGTCGGCCAGAAAGCCGGGGGCGTGCGGCGCGACGTGCTTGCGCCCGAATGCGGCCGGCGCGGACACGATCAGGTGCCCGCTGACCGCGCGGCGCCCGGCGGCCAGCTCGTTCTCGGCCTGGTCCCATTCGGACAGGAGGCCGCGACAGCGCTCGAGGAATGCGGCGCCCTCCTCGCTGACCACCAGCCGCCGCGTCGAGCGGTACATCAGCTTCACGCCGAGACGCTTTTCGAGCGCGTCGATGCGCCGCCCGAGCACCACCGGCGATACGCCCTCCTCGAGCGCCGCCGCCGCGAGGCTGCCGGCATCGGCCACCCGCACGAACGTCTCGATCTGCTTGAAGCGATCCATCTCCCGTCTCCGTCTCTGTGCCGGCACCGGCGGAAAGCCCCGCCCGGCCGTCATTCCATACTTTTAGTTTCGAAAAAAGCGACTTCGGCTGATCTTATCAAACCTTTCCTGCATCCCTAAAGTGTCCCCAACAGACCCATTTGCAAGATCCACCCCATTCAAGGAGACATTCATGGCCAAGATGAGAGCCGTCGACGCTGCTGTGCTCGTGCTCGAGAAAGAAGGCATCCAGACCGCGTTCGGCGTGCCGGGCGCAGCGATCAACCCGTTCTACTCGGCCATGCGCAAGTCGGGTGGCATCAGCCACGTACTGGCACGCCACGTCGAAGGCGCGTCGCACATGGCCGAAGGCTTCACGCGCGCGGCCCCGGGCAACATCGGCGTGTGCATCGGCACGTCGGGCCCCGCCGGCACCGACATGATCACCGGTCTCTATTCCGCTTCCGCCGACTCGATTCCGATCCTCGCGATCACCGGCCAGGCACCGCGTGCCCGCCTGTACAAGGAAGACTTCCAGGCCGTCGACATCGAGTCGATCGCGAAGCCCGTCACGAAGTGGGCCGTCACCGTGCGCGAGCCGGCGCTCGTGCCGCGCGTGTTCCAGCAGGCATTCCACCTGATGCGCTCGGGCCGTCCGGGCCCGGTGCTGGTCGACCTGCCGATCGACGTGCAGCTCGCCGAAATCGAATTCGACATCGACACGTACGAACCGCTGCCGGTCTACAAGCCCGCGGCCACCCGCGCGCAGATCGAGAAGGCGCTCGCGATGCTCAACGACGCGGACAAGCCGCTGATCGTGTCGGGCGGCGGCGTGCTCAATGCAGCGGCGGAAGACCTGCTCGTCCAGTTCGCCGAAACGATCGGCGTGCCGGTGATCCCGACGCTGATGTCGTGGGGCGCGATTCCGGACGACCACCCGCTGATGGCCGGCATGGTCGGCCTGCAGACGTCGCACCGCTACGGCAACGCCACGATGCTCGCGTCCGACTTCGTGCTCGGAATCGGCAACCGCTGGGCGAACCGCCACACGGGCAGCGTCGAGGTCTATACGAAGGGCCGCAAGTTCGTGCACGTCGACATTGAGCCGACGCAGATCGGCCGCGTGTTCGGCCCGGATCTCGGCATCGTGTCGGACGCGAAGGCCGCGCTGGAACTGTTCGTCGCCGTCGCACGGGAATGGAAGGCCGCCGGCAAGCTGAAGGACCGCAGCGCATGGGTGGCGGAATGCCAGGAACGCAAGCGCACGCTGCAGCGCAAGACGCACTTCGACAACGTGCCGGTCAAGCCGCAGCGCGTGTACGAAGAGATGAACAAGGTGTTCGGCCGCGATACGTGCTACGTCAGCACGATCGGCCTGTCGCAGATCGCCGCCGCGCAGTTCCTGCACGTGTTCAAGGCGCGCAACTGGATCAACTGCGGCCAGGCCGGCCCGCTCGGCTGGACGATCCCCGCCGCGCTCGGCGTGCGTGCAGCGGACCCGAGCCGCCCGATCGTCGCGCTGTCCGGCGACTACGACTTCCAGTTCATGATCGAGGAACTGGCGGCCGGCGCGCAATTCAAGCTGCCGTACGTGCACGTCGTCGTGAACAACTCGTACCTCGGGCTGATCCGCCAGGCGCAGCGTGCATTCGACATGGACTACTGCGTGCAGCTCGCGTTCGACAACGTGAACGCGCCGGAGCTGAACGGCTATGGCGTCGACCACGTGGCCGTCGCGGAAGGCCTCGGCTGCAAGGCGCTGCGCGTGTTCAAGCCGGAAGAGATCGAGCCGGCGCTGCGCCAGGCGCAAACGCTCGCGGAAGAGTTCAGCGTGCCGGTGGTCGTGGAAGTGATCCTCGAGCGCGTGACGAACATCTCGATGGGCACCGAAATCGACGCGATCAACGAATTCGAGGATCTCGCCGAAAAGGCCGAGCACGCACCGACCGCGATCTCGATGCTCGACTGAACCGCACGACATTTTTTGACTGACCGACCGAAGAGGCTTAGCTCATGCCGAAGTTTGCTGCAAACCTGACCATGCTGTTCAACGAAGTGCCGTTCCTCGACCGCTTCAAGGCGGCCGCCGACGCGGGCTTCGACGCCGTCGAGTTCCTGTTCCCGTATCCGTACGCGAAAGAGGAACTCGCCGAGCGCCTCGAGACGCATCGCCTGCGCCTCGTGCTGCACAACCTGCCCGCCGGCAACTGGGACCAGGGCGAGCGCGGCATCGCGTGCCTGCCCGATCGCGTCGGCGAGTTCCAGGAAGGGGTCGGCCGTGCGATCGAGTACGCAAAGGCGCTGAAGGTACCGCAGCTGAACTGCCTCGTCGGCATCCCGTCGGCCAGCACGGCGCGCGACAAGACGTTCGTCACGATCGTCGACAACCTGCGCTTTGCCGCCGATGCGTTGAAGCGCGAAGGCATCCGCCTGCTCGTCGAGCCGTGCAACAGCTTCGACATCCCGGGCTTCGCGCTGAACCGCTCGTCGGAAGGGCTCGACGTGATCCGCGCGGTCGGCTCGGACAACCTGTTCCTGCAGTACGACATCTATCACATGCAGCGCATGGAAGGCGAACTGGCCGCGACGATCGAACGCAACCTCGCATCGATCGGCCACGTCCAGCTCGCGGACAACCCGGGCCGCAACGAGCCGGGCACGGGCGAGATCAACTACGCGTTCCTGTTCGCGCTGCTCGACCGGCTCGGCTATGCCGGCTACGTCGGCTGCGAGTACAAGCCCCGCACCACCACGACGGAAGGCCTCGGCTGGCTGCACAGCGTCGCCGGCTGCGCACCGGGCTCGGCGCGTCGCGCCGCCTGAGATCCGCCCTTTCCGTTTTCAGCCCTATAGGAGACTTTCACATGGCAACCATCGGTTTCATCGGCCTCGGCATCATGGGCGCGCACATGGCGCGCAACCTGCTCAAGGGCGACCATCAGCTCGTCGTGAACGGCGCGTTCCCGATCCCGGACGACCTGCGCACGAGCGCGAAGGTCGTCGCGAACTCGACCGAAGTCGCACGGAACGCGGACATCATCATCTCGATGGTGCCGGACACGCCGGACGTGCGTAACGTGCTGTTCGCCGACGACGGCGTCGCGAAGGGCCTGACGGCCGGCAAGCTCGTGATCGACATGAGCTCGATCTCGCCGCTCGACACGCAGGAATTCGCGAAGCAGATCAACGCACTCGGCTGCGACTACCTCGACGCGCCGGTGTCCGGCGGCGAAGTCGGCGCACGCGAAGCGACGCTGACGATCATGGTCGGCGGCCCGGAGACGGCATTCGAGCGCGCCAGGCCGCTGTTCGAGAAGATGGGCAAGAACATCACGCTCGTCGGCGACAACGGCGCGGGCCAGACCTGCAAGGTCGCGAACCAGATCATCGTCGCGCTGAACATCGAGGCGGTCGGCGAAGCACTGCTGTTCGCCGCACGTTCGGGTGCCGATCCGGAGCGTGTACGCCAGGCGCTGATGGGCGGCTTCGCTGCGTCGCGCATCCTCGAAGTGCACGGCGCGCGGATGACGAAGCGCACGTTCGATCCGGGCTTCCGCATCGAGCTGCACCAGAAGGACCTGAACCTCGCGCTCGACGGCGCACGCAAGCTCGGCCTCGCGCTGCCGCATACGGCCAGCGCGCAGCAGCTGTTCAGCGTGTGCGCATCGCACGGCGGCAAGGCATGGGATCACTCGGCACTCGTGCGTGCGCTCGAGATCATGTCGAACTTCGAGATCGGCCAGACGCCGGCCGCGTAACACGGCTGCAACGATGCGCGTTTTTGCTGCGATGGCGGACGCGCGCGACAGACACACGTGACCGGCACGGCCGGTCGCATCGATGCGCGACACGCTCGCGCATCACGGTGGGGCGCCCCGCCCTGCACTGCCGATGGCATGCGGGACGGGGCGAAAAACGCCGCTCTGGGCTGAGAGCGGCGTGGTGGGGTCCGCAGCGGCACCCGGCGACGCCGGGGAAGCCTTGGTCGGTCAGACGTCGTCGTCGGGTGTCCGCCTGTCGGATTTCGCGTATTACATTTCTTTACGTTCAAGCGTGCGATTTTTCATGCAATCGTCGTCATGAACGCCTACACTTTCGCCACGCCTTTCGAGAAAACCGCCGCGCTAGCGTTCACTTCCGGTGACCGCGCCCAGCGCGGTGTTTTTTTCGCCACTTCACGGCGCGTTTTCTTTTCAACCACCTAAGGAGTGCAACGATGGGTCTTCTTTCGTTTATCAAAGAGGCGGGCGAAAAACTGCTGGGTCATGCCGATGCGCAAGCCGCGGAAGATCCGAATGCCGCAAACCAGACCGCGGCCGATGCCATCAAGAACTACATCAACACGCAAGGCCTCGACACGTCGAACCTGACCGTGGCGTTCGACGGCGCATCGCGCACCGTGACGCTGTCGGGCAGCGTCGCCGACCTCGACACGAAGGCCAAGGTCAAGGTCGCGGCCGGCAACGTGCAAGGCGTCGCGGGCGTCAACGACGACGATCTGCAGCCGGACGATCCGGAAGTGCAGTACCACGACGTGAAGCCGGGCGACACGCTGTCGGCGATCGCCAAGGAAGTCTACGGCGACGCGAACAAGTACCCGGTGATCTTCGAGGCGAACAAGCCGATGCTGTCGAGCCCGGACCGGATCTACCCGGGCCAGAAGCTCGTGATTCCGCCGCAGTCCTGAGCATTGCTGCCGGACTGACGGACAAAAAAAAGCAGGCCGATGGCCTGCTTTTTTCATGGTGATGCGTGCGGCCCGCGCCGCGCGTATCGATCAGTCGGTCACAGCGTATCGAACGCGCGTTGCAGCGCGTCGCGGCCGTGAATGCCGTTCGCGAGCGCGAGCATCAGCAGCACCCGCGCCTTGAACGGGTTCAGCGACCCTGCGCTCACGAAGCCGAGCGCATCGTCGCTCGCGGCGCCGTTGCGCATCACGTGCCCCGACCCGACGCGCGACGCGCGAACCACCGCAACGCCTGCCTTCACCGCATCGGCCAGCGCCGCCTGCAGCGTCGCATGGATCGAGCCGTTGCCCGTGCCCGCGACGACGAGACCGCGCACGCCGGCCGCGACGAGCGCATCGACGGCCGTGCGCGTCACGCCCGCGTAGCTCGCGACGACTTCGACGGGCGGCCACGCGGCGGCGATCGCCAGTTGCGTGTCGCGCGAACGCGTGACGCGGCGGGCGAATTCGACCCGGCCGTCCTGCACCCAGCCGAGCGCGCCGAGCTCTGGCGACTGGAACGCATCGACCGCATAGGTGCTCGTCTTCACGACGTCGCGCGCGCCGTGGATCCGGTTGTTGAATGCGACCAGCACGCCCTGCCCGCGCGCGGACGGATGCGCGGCCACCGTCACCGCATTCAGCAGGTTCAGCGGGCCGTCGGACGACAGCGCGGTCGCCGGCCGCATCGCGGCCGTCAGCACGACCGGCTTGTCGCCGTTGACGACCAGGTGCAGCGCATACGCGGTTTCCTCGAGCGTGTCGGTGCCGTGGGTGATCACGATGCCGTCGACCGCCGGGTCGGCCATCAGCGCGTCGATCCGCGCGGCGAGCGTATTCCACAGCGGCAACGCGAGATCCTTGCTGTCGATGCTGGCGATCTGCTCGGCGTCGACGCGCGCGACGGACGCAAGCGCCGGCACCGCGTCGACCAGGAAAGTGACGCCGAGCGCGCCGGCCTGGTAGCCGGCCGTGCTGGCTGCGTCGGGCGCGGCGCCGGCGATCGTGCCGCCGGTGGCGAGCACGGCGATGCGCGGCAGGGCCGACGCGGACGAAGGGGATGCGGAATTCGAAGTGTTCATGGCCGCGATTGTAAAGGCTTGCGGCCAGGTTCCGGCACGGCGACCGAGGCCGGCCGCCGCGCATCATGGTTTGTCCCGATCGTCCGGCAACATGTGCCGTCAACGGCCGTGGCATCCGCAACGTTATAGAAAGTGCCGTTTTGGTGTTTTCACATTGATTTGCCATAATCGGAGCGCGCTGTGCGATGCGACCCTATCGCCATTGCACGGTGCTTCGTGACGGCGTCGATCACACGCAATTCACCCCATGGGAGTGTCGAAATGAAAATCCAATCGCTCGTAGCCGCAGTGCTTCTCGGCGGCATGCTGGCTTCCCCCGCGTTCGCGGCGAACAGCCAGCAGGACAAGATGAAGGCCTGTAACACCCAGGCAGCCGGCAAGACGGGCGACGAACGCAAGGCGTTCATGAAGGACTGCCTGTCGGCGAAGCCCGCGAAGGCCATGTCGCAGCAGGAAAAGATGAAGGCGTGCAACACGCAGGCCACCGGCAAGAAGGGCGACGACCGCAAGGCGTTCATGAAGAGCTGCCTGAGCAGCCAGCCGGCCGCCTGAGTTCCGGCGCTCCCGTATCGAATGCCGCGCACCGCTTCGGCGGGCGCGGCATTTTTGTTTTCGTTGCACGCGCATCGACGCGCCCCGCTCGGCCCCGCCGCCGCGCTGTTGCAACAGCCTCCCGCCCCGCTTTTCCAGCCTGCCGCACCGGCGCCGCCACATGGTGCGGCAATTCGCCGCGTTTTCTTCTATGATGGCTGCAACGCGGCCCATCCAAGTACAAGAAGCGCCATCGGGCCGCCCTCGAGACAGACGCGCACACGCGTCAAACGGAGGCATGGATGGCATGGAGACAACACCGCTGGTTCCGCCGCTGGCTGATCGTGATCGTGTTCTGGGCCGTGCCCGTCGCGATCGTCGCCGTGCGCGAGATCCGCGAGGAAATGGCGTACAACAAGGCGGACCTGCAACTCGCGCTGACCACCTGGCAGCTCAGCGACGCGCAGCAGGCCGCCGGCGCCGCCGCGAAGTGCCACGGGGATCCTGACGAGGCGCGCGCGGCCGGCTGCCCGGCCGACGTGCTCGCCGGCAATGCACCGCGCCAGCAGGCAGCCCGCGACGAATACGTGGTGCGCCGCAATACGCTCGCAGGCTACCTGTGGCATGCGTTCGTCGGCTACTGGGTCGTGCCGGCCGCGTTCCTGTTCGCCTGCGGGGTCGTGATCGCGCTGATCCGCCGCGCGCTGCGCCGTCCCCCGATCAAGCCGCCTGTTCCCCCCGTCACGCACTGATGCGCGCGGCAGCAGCAGCCGTCCGATCAAACGCCGTGTTTCCCGCATGCCGATGCGATGTCGGCGCGCGGTTGCCGGTTCGTCCGTTGGCGCGCCGCGACATCCCCGAGCGATTTGACGCTTTTTCACGCTGCAACGAAAAGAGGCTGTAATCCGCTGTGATATAACTGCCGACGTGATCCGCTCCCTGAGCGAGACTCACTCCGAACATCATCCGATGGAGAAGAACGATGCAAAAACGGAATCTTGTGCTGAAAGCCGCCGCTGCGCTCATCGTCGGTAGCCTTGCGCTCACCGGTTGCACCACCACCCCGGACAAGCCGGACAACGCCGCAACGAACGCGTCGAAGCGCCAGGCAATCGACTCGAGCGTCGACGCCACGCTGTCGCGCATGTACTCCACGGTCAAGGGTTCACGCGAACTCGTCGCGAAGTCGCGCGGCGTGCTCGTCTTCCCGGACGTCATCCAGGCCGGCTTCATCGTCGGCGGCCAGTCCGGCAACGGCGCACTGCGCGTCGGCGGCAGCACGGTCGGCTACTACAACACGTCGTCGCTGTCGGTCGGCCTGCAGGCCGGTGCGCAGTCGAAGGCGATCGTGTTCCTGTTCATGACGCAGGAAGCGCTCGACGAATTCCGCGGCTCGGACGGCTGGGCAGCCGGCGCAGGCGCGTCGGTCGCGCTCGTGAAGATGGGCGCGAACGGCGCGGTCGACTCCAACACGGCCACCGCGCCGGTCCAGGTCGTCGTGCTGACGAACGCGGGCCTGATGGGCGACGTGTCGATCAACGGCACGAAGGTCACGAAGCTGAAGATCTGACGCTCGGCACCGCCCGTGCGCACCGCGCGCGGGCCATGCACAAGCACAAACGGCGATGTCCTTGCGGGCATCGCCGTTTTTTCATCCGCGCGCGTCGTGCGCCTCGCGCGTCAGGTCGTCGAGTCGATCACCTTGAAGCGCGAGCGCTTCTGCGCGCGGATCACCGACTGGTAGACGTCGACATACTGCTGCGCCATGCGGCGCGACGTGAAGCGTTCCTCGAAGCGCTGCCGCACGCGCGCTCGCGGCAGCAGGTGCAGCCGATTCACGGCGGCCACCGCGCTGATTTCGTCCTCGACGATGAAACCCGACACGCCCTCGTCCACCACTTCGGGCACCGCGCCGCGATTGAACGCGATCACCGGCGTGCCGCACGACATCGCCTCGATCATCACCAGGCCGAACGGCTCCGGCCAGTCGATCGGGAACAGCAGCGCATGCGCGCCCGACAGGAATTCGGCCTTCTGGTGATCGGCGATCTCGCCGATGAATTCGACGTGCGGCAACGCGAAGAGCGGCTTGATCTCGCGCTCGAAGTATTCCTGGTCGGCCGCGTCGATCTTTGCGGCGATCTTGATCGGCAGCCCGCACTGGCGGGCGATGCGGATCGCCGTGTCGACGCGCTTCTCCGGCGAGATGCGGCCGAGGAACGCGAGATAGCGCGGCTCGACCGGCTGCGGCATGTACAGCGTATCGGGCAGCCCGTGGTAGACCGTCGTCAGCCATTTCGCCTGCGGCAGCGGCTGGCGTTGCGCGTTCGAGATCGAGATCACCGGCGCGGTGTTGAACGTGTCGAACACCGGCTGCTGCTCGGGCAGGTCGAGCCGGCCGTGCAGCGTCGTCACGTAGGGCGTTTCCTGCCGGTTGAAGACCGAGAACGAGTAGTAGTCCATGTGGAAATGGAGCACGTCGAAGTCCTTCGCGCGGCGCGCGACCGTCTCCATCAGCAGCATGTGCGGCGCGACCCGGTCGCGGATCGACGAATCGAGCCGCAGCGCGCGCGGCCAGACCGGCTCGAGCTTCGCCCGCGTCGTCGAATCGCCGCTCGCGAACAGCGTCACATCATGGCCGAGCTCGACGAGCGCCTCGGTGATGTAGGACACGACGCGCTCCGTGCCGCCGTACAGCTTCGGCGGCACCGATTCGGTCAGCGGCGCGATCTGGGCAATTCTCATGGTCCACGTCTCCTGTGTCCTGTCCGTTGCGTCACGGCCGGCGGGCCTTCGGGCTTTCACGCCCCGGCCCCCATGCAGCGCCAGCCGGATATCCCTTCATTATTGGCGATCCCGCTGCGCGGAACCGCCCGTCTTTCATTTTATGGGTGTTGTTACAGGCAGGATACATTCCGCCCGTCGGGCCGATCCGGCCCCCGATGCGACGATCGCGTCCGAACGCATGCCGCCGCCCTGCCCGTCAGCGTGACGGCCACTTCCACGGCGGCAGGTCGCGCGTATCGGCATCGACGAGCCCGGTCGCGCCGAGCTGCTTGTCGAGCACCAGCGATTCGCAGCCGGCCTCGCGCTCGAGCGTCGCGATGAGCCGCGCCGCGTGCGACACGACGAGCACCTGCGAACGCTGCGCCGCCTGCGCGATCAGGCGGCCGAGCGCCGGCAGCAGATCCGGGTGCAGGCTCGTCTCCGGTTCGTTCAGCACCATCAGCGCCGGCGGCCGCGGGGTCAGCAGCGCGGCCGCGAGCAGCAGGTAGCGCAGCCTGCCGTCCGACAGCTCGGCCGCCGCAAGCGGTCGCAGCAGCCCGGGCTGGCGCATCAGCACGTCGAAGCGGCCACGGCCGCCCGGATTGTCGATCTCGACCGACGCACCGGGAAACGCGTCGTCGAGCGCCGCATCGAGCGCCGCGCCGTCGCCGATCTCGCGAATCGTCTGCAACGCGGCGGCGAGGTCGGCGCCGTCGTCCGCGAGCACCGGCGTATGGGTGCCGATGTGCGACTGTCGCGCCGGCGCCTGCGCGTCGGTCCGGAAATGGTCGTAGAAGCGCCACGAGCGGATCCGTTCGCGCACCGCGATCATCTCGGGCGCGCCGGTCGGATCGGCGAACTCGGTCATCATGCTGTCGAAGCTGGCCACCGGCTGCGGAATCGTCTGCCAGTCGCCCGACGCGGTGCGCGCGCGGATCTGCGCGCCCTGCCGGTCGACCAGCAGCGTCGACGGGCGCAACATCGCGCCGCCCCAGATGCACTCGCGCTTCACCACCGGATCGAGCGAGAACTGCGAGCTGCTCGGGATCGGCATGCCGAGATCGATCGCATAGCCGAAATCGTCGCAGGCGAAGCCGAGCTTCAGGCTCACGGGCCCCTTGCGCACCGTGCCGGTGACCGGTGCATCGCCGTCCAGCATCGCCCTCGAAAAGCGCTCGGGGCCGGCCCACAGCGTCGACGGCAACCCGCCTTCGCGGGCAAGCGACGGGATCACGCGCCCCTGCGCGGTGTCGGCGAGCAGCCGCAGTGCGCGGTACACGCTCGACTTGCCGCTGCCGTTCGGCCCCGTGACGACGTTGAGCGCCGCGAGCGGCACGATCAGCTCGCGCAGCGAGCGGTAATTGGCGATGGCGAGCGTGTTCAGCGCGGTCATGACGATGGAGGGTGAGCGTGCGGGCCGCTGTCAGCGGCCTTCGGCGGTCTGCGGGTCGGCCGCGGTATTGGCCGCCGTGCTGGCGGCAGGCGAGCGCGCGTGCGGCCGTTCGGGATTCGGCGCGTCCGGCGCGGCATCGTGCGGATACAGTTCCATCCGGCTGCGCGGCAGGCATTGCGGATAGCGGTCCTGCAGGTAGGCGATCAACCCTTCGCGCACGCGGCAGCGCAGATCCCAGCACGATGACGAGTCGGCCGCGCTGACGAGCGCGCGCAACTGCATCGTGCGCTCCGTCGCGTCGGTCACCTGCAGCACCTGCACGCGGCCATCCCACTCCGGCGCCGCGTGGACGAGCCGCGCGAGTTCCTCGCGCAGCGGCGCGAGCGGCGTGCGGTAATCGACCGACAGATAGACCGTGCCGATGATTTCCGAGCTGCTGCGCGTCCAGTTCGTGAACGGGTTCTCGATGATCCATTGCAGCGGCACGACGAGGCGCCGCTGGTCCCACAGCCGCACCGACACGAACGACCCGGTGATTTCCTCGATACGCCCCCACTCGCCCTGGATCACGACCACGTCGTCGAGCCGGATCGGCTGCGTGAGCGCGATCTGCAGCCCGGCGATCAAGTTGCCGAGCACCGGCCGTGCGGCAATACCGGCGACCAGGCCCGCGACGCCCGCGGACGCCAGCAGGCTCGCGCCGACCTGGCGCACGTTCGGGAACGTCATCAGCGCGGCGCCGGTGCCGATGATCACGATCAGCACCATCACGGTCCGCACGAGTACCTTGGCCTGCGTATGGATGCGCCGGGCCTGGAGGTTGTCGGCCGTATCGATCGGATGCGCCTGGATGATGGCATCGCCGACGCCGGCCGCCAGCCGCACCAGCAGCCACGTGAGCGAAACGATGGAGCCGACCGCCGCCGCCGTGCGCATGCCGCGCACGAACGCCATGCCGTCGTCGGCCTGGACCCACAGGAATTCGAGCGCCAGCAGCGCGAGCACGACGAGCGACGGCCGGTCGATGTAGCGCAGGATCGCGCTCATCAACGGATACGGCTGCGCGATGCGCTTGACGATGCGTGCGCCGAGACGGTGCACGACCGTGACGACCAGCAAGACGATGACGGACACGGCCAGCGTGCCGAGCCATGAATGCAACGGCGCATCGGTGATGCGCTGCAGTTCCTCGATTGAAATCATCGGCGCCCGTGGGTTGTGAGGCGCGCACGCCTCGTCCTGGATGCGTCGGCGACGCCCGGGCCGCGCGCGGGCCCGGACACGGCGTCAGGTCAGTTGCCGCTCCTGCAGGGAAACGCCTTGCCGAGACCGAGCGACACCGCGGTGCTCGCGTTGTAGTCGGCCAGCTTCGGATTTTCCGCGATGTACTTGCGCACCGCGTCGGTCATCTGCTGCGCCCGGATGTCGGGCGGCAGGCAGAAATACTGGCCGACCCGCGGCCCCGTCGTGCCGCCGATCGCATCGATGGTGTTGTAGACGCCGTCGGCGGCTCCTTCGATGTAGGCCGCGCACGACGCCCGCGATTTGACGTCCGTCTTCGCGCACAGCCGGTCGAGATCAGCGCCCGTGAAAGCCGCCGCCGACAACGGCACGGCAAACGCCGCGGCACAAAACATTGCGCGCAACATGGTGTTCCTTATGTCAATGCGGCCCGAGGCCGCCTGCTGCCTTGGCCGGCGCGGCGCCGGGACGCCCTGCTCCGGCCGGAATCCGGCCGGGCGGGCACCGTCTGCCGCACCGAAAACCGTCATTTTGCACTCTTTTGCGCCTCTGCCGGCGTCGATGCCCCGATGCGGGTCGTCCGCTTGCTCAGGATCTCGATCGCGTCCGGCGCGTTGTAGTGCTTCGCGAATTCGAGCGCGGTGATGCCGAGCTGGTTCTTCACCTGCGGATCGGCGCCCTGGTCGAGCAGCAGCGTGACCGTCGACGGATGGTTGCCGCGTGCGGCCATCATCAGCGGCGTCGTGCCGTTCGGCGAGGCGGTATCGATGTACGCGTCGTGGTCGAGCAGCAGCTTCACGACTGCGTCCTGGCCATTGGTGGCCGCGTAGTGCAGCGGCGCCCAGCCCTTCTTGCTGACTTCCGCGCCCTTGTCGATCAGCAGCTTCGCGAGGCCGACGTCGCCGTTCAGCGACGCGAGCATCAGCGCGGTTTCGCCGGCCTTGTCTTCCTTCTCGAGGTCGACGTTCGGCGTCGTGGCGAGCGCCGCCGCGACCTTGTCGGACTTCTCGCGCGCGGCGATCACGATCAGCGGGTCGCCGTTCGGCGCGATCGTGTTCGGGTCGAGCTTGCCGCTCTTGAGCTGCTTGCCGATGTCGGCGATGTCGTCGAACTTGACGGCCTTGACGATCGCATCGAGCGATTCGGCATGCGCGCCGGCTGCCGCGAACAGGCCGCTCGCGACGAGCGCGGCGGCAACGAGTGCGCGTTTCGGCAGATGGTTGGTCGGCTTCGTCATTGTTGTGGGCTCCTTCCCTGGGTTGTCGGCTGCGCGCCCGTCGTTAGAGGGCGATCTTGAACAGCCGGAAAAAGTTCTGCGTCGTCGCATCGGCGAGCGCCTCGACGGCGATCCCGCGCTCGGATGCGATAAAGCGTCCGACATGGCTGACGTACGCAGGTTCATTCGGCTTGCCGCGATACGGCACCGGCGCGAGGTACGGCGAGTCGGTCTCGATCAGCAGCCGGTCGAGCGGCACGCGCCGCGCGACGTCCTGCACGTCGGTCGCATTCTTGAACGTGACGATGCCCGACAGCGAGATATGGAAGTTCTGCGCGAGCGCCTGCTCGGCCACCGGCCACGGCTCGGTGAAGCAGTGCATCACGCCACCCGGCACGTCCGCGCGCTCCTCGGCCATGATCCGCAGCGTGTCTTCCGACGACGAGCGCGTGTGGATGATCAGCGGCTTCATCGTCGCGGTCGCCGCGCGGATATGCGTGCGAAAGCGTTCGCGCTGCCATTCCATGTCGTCGATCGAGCGGCCTTCGAGCCGGTAGTAGTCGAGGCCCGTTTCGCCGATCGCGACGACCTTCGGGTGCGCGGCCAGCTCGACGAGCTCCGCGAGCGTCGGCTCGTGCACGTCCTCGTGATCGGGATGCACGCCGACCGACGCATAGACGTTGTCGTGCGCGTCCGCGATCGCCAGGACCTCCGGCAGCGTCTCGAAATCGACCGACACGCACAGCGCGTGCGTGACGTCGTGCTCGCGCATGTTCTCGAGAACGGCCGGCAGGCGGTCGGCCAGGCCCTTGAAATTGATATGGCAGTGAGAGTCGACGAACATCGTGTTTCCTGAATACGTAAGGCGGGCGCTCATGCGCTCGCCGGCATGCGGCAACGGGCGGCGTTCGCGGGCCGGACGGCCGCGGTCGCGTCGCGCCGTGGGCCCGTCATCGTTTCGCAACCCACGAGAAACAATGCCGGGTCATGCGAACATTTCCCGGTATCCGAGAAACAATTCCTCGAATACGAGCCGCGCGTTGAGCGGATGGTTCTCGACCGTCCGCTGCCGCGTCACGGCCTTCATGAAACGGGCGAACGCGTTCGCATCGACCGCTTCCGCGCAGCGCGCGAGCGCCGCCGCGTGCATCGGGAAGTAGCGCGGCGCGCCCGCCATCCGCTGCGCGAGCAGATCGTACAGCCAGCGCTGCAGCCAGCCGAGCACCAGCGGCACCGGCAGTTTCTGCAGCGTCTCGCCGCACGCGAACGGGTCGCAGGCCGCCCCGGCCGCGAGCTGCCCGAGCGTGTAGTCGCGCAACGGGCGGTTCTCGTCGCTCGCGAGCGCCAGCGCGGCGAGCGGCGCACCGCCGGCCTCGGCGAGCAGCGCCGGCGCGTGATCGACGCCCTGCGCGGCGAGCCAGGCCGCGGCCGCGTCGGGCGCCGGCACCGCCATCGGCCACTGCCGGCAGCGGCTGATGATGGTCGGCAGCAGGCGGTCGATGCGCGCCGACACGAGCAGGAACACGACGCCGGACGGCGGTTCCTCCAGCGTTTTCAGCAGCGCGTTCGACGCGGCGACGTTGAGCGCTTCGGCCGGATACAGCACGACGACGCGCGCGCCGCCGCGGTGCGAACCGACCCCGCAGAAGTCGAGCAGCGCACGCACCTGCTCGATCTTGATTTCCTTGCTCGGCGCCCGCGTCTTCTTGCCGCCTTCGTCCGCGTCGGCCGCCTTCGCGTCGTCCGCGGCGCCCGGCGCCTCGCCCGCCAGCGCCTCGGGCAGCACGATCCGGTAATCCGGATGGTTGCCCTGCGAGAACCAGGTGCAGGCCGCGCAGGTGCCGCACGGCTCGCCGTTCGGCTGCGGCGATTCGCACAGGAAGCCCTGCGCGAGATGCTGCGCGAACTGCAGCTTGCCGATCCCGGCCTGGCCATGCAGCAGCAGCGCGTGCGGCCATTGCGCACGCAGTTGCTGCAGGCGGTTCCAGTCGTCGGTTTGCCACGGATAGATCATGGGGTGCGTTCCTTGCGAATTACAGCGCGGCGAGCACGCGTTCGAGCTGCTGGCGGATCTCGGGAATCGTCTGCGTCGCGTCGACGATCGCGAAGCGGTGCGGCGCTTCTTCCGCGCGCCGCAGGTACTCGCTGCGCGTGCGCGAGAAGAACGCGTCGGATTCGCTCTCGAACTTGTCGGGCATGCGCGCGGCGCCGCGGCGCTCGCTCGCCACCTGCGGCGCGACGTCGAACAGCACCGTCAGGTCGGGCTGGAACCCGCCCTGCACCCAGCGCTCGAGCGTCTCGAGCTTGTCGCGCGGCAGCCCGCGGCCGCCGCCCTGGTACGCGAACGTCGCATCGGTGAAGCGATCGGATACGACCCAGTCGCCGCGCGCGAGCGCCGGCTCGATCACGAGCGCGAGATGCTCGCGGCGCGCGGCGAACATCAGCAGCGCTTCCGTCTCGAGATCCATCGGCTGGTTCAGCAGGATCTCGCGCAGTTTCTCGCCGAGCTGCGTGCCGCCCGGCTCGCGGGTGACGACGACTTGCCGGCCGGCCGCGGCCAGCTTGCCCTGGAGGCGTTCGCAGAACCATTGCAGGTGGGTGGTCTTCCCCGCCCCGTCGATGCCTTCGAACGTGATGAATTTACCGCTCGCCATTATTGACCTCGTATGTACTTGTCCACGGCCTTGTTGTGGTCGCCGAGCGTGTCCGAGAACACGCTCGTGCCATCGCCTTTCGCGACGAAATAGAGCGCGCTCGTCGGTGCCGGGTTGATCGCCGCCTGCAGCGCGGCCACGCCCGGCAACGCGATCGGCGTCGGCGGCAGCCCGCGTCGGGTGTAGGTATTGTAAGGAGTGTCGGCCTGCAGGTCGCGCTTGCGCAGGCGGCCGTCGTACGCATCGCCGAGCCCGTAGATCACCGACGGATCGGTCTGCAGCGGCATGCCGATGCGCAGCCGGTTCGCGAACACGGCCGCGACGAACGCGCGGTCGGCCGCATGGCCCGTTTCCTTTTCGATGATCGACGCGATCGTCAGCGCTTCGTAAGGCGTCTTGTACGGCAGGCCCGGCACGCGCGCGGCCCAGGCCTCGTCGAGACGCGTCTGCATCAGATGGTACGCGCGCCGGTAGATGTTCAGGTCGCTCGTGCCCTTGTCGAACAGATAGGTGTCGGGGAAGAACAGCCCCTCGCCGCTGCCGCGCTGCACCGCGCTGTCCGGCGCGCCGATCGCGCGCAGCAGCTCGGCGTCGCTCATGCTGGCCGTCGCGTGCGCAAGATCGGGGTTCGAGTCGAGTTCCGCGCGCATCCGCTTGAAGGTCCAGCCTTCGATGACCGTTGCGACGTACTCGTTCACGTCGCCGCGCGCGATCTTCTGCAGCACCTCGTAAGGCGTGATGCCGGTCTTGAATTCGTAGTTGCCGGACTTGAGCCGGCTCGACAGCCCGAGCACGCGCGTCATCGCGACGAAGCCGAGCGGCGCGACCGGCACGCCGCCACGCTTCAACTGCAGCGCGACGCTCTTCACGCTGCTGCGCGGCTTGATCGTGACGTCGAGCGATGCCGAACCCAGCAGCAGCGGCCGGGTTGCCCAGTAATACCCGCCGCCCGCGCCGGCAGCGGCCACGACGACGGCCAGCGCCACGATCGTCGCGGCGCATTTCTTCAGTAGGGACATGGAAACGTGACTCAGGTAAGACCCATATAATACTTGCTCGCCTCCGTCAAAGTCAGGGTTGACTGTTCCCTCATTCCATGAGCACACCGTTCGCTTCACCGGCAGTCCAGGCCGCACCCGCCTCGCTCCCCGTTTTCCCCCGTCCGTCCGCCGCCGATTTCGATGCGCCGGGCGCCTGCATGCCGTTGCCGCAGTTCGGCGTGATCGACGTGGCCGGCGATGATGCCGCGACGTTCCTGCACAGCCAGCTCACCAACGACATCGAACATCTCGACGCCGCGAGCGCGCGGCTGTCCGGCTATTGCTCGCCGAAGGGGCGCCTCCTCGGCTCGTTCCTCACGTGGCGCGCCGGCCACGGCGTGCGCCTGCTGGTGTCGAAGGACGTGCAGCCCGCCGTGCAGAAGCGGCTGTCGATGTTCGTGCTGCGTGCCAAAGCGAAGCTGACGGATGCGAGCGACGCGCTCGCGGTGGTCGGCTTCGCGGGCGACGTGCGCGACGCGCTGTCGGGCATCTTCGACGCGCTGCCGGACGGCGTGCACGTGAAGGTCGACGGCCCCGCCGGCACGCTGATCCGCGTACCCGATGCAGCCGGCCGCAAGCGCTATCTGTGGATCGGCCCGCGTGCCGAAGTCGACGCGCGCATCGCCGCGCTCGGCGGGTCGCTGCCGGTCGTGTCGCCGGCCGTCTGGGACTGGCTCGACATCCGCGCGGGCGAACCGCGCATCACGCAGCCGGCCGTCGAACAGTTCGTGCCGCAGATGGTCAACTTCGACGTGATCGGCGCCGTCAACTTTCGCAAAGGGTGCTACCCGGGCCAGGAAATCGTCGCGCGCAGCCAGTACCGCGGCACGATCAAGCGCCGCACGGCGCTCGCGCACGTCGCCGGCGAGACCGATACCGTGCATGCCGGCGTCGAGCTGTTCCACAGCGACGATCCCGGCCAGCCCTGCGGGATGATCGTCAACGCGGCGGCCGCGCCCGCGGGCGGTGTCGACGCGCTCGTCGAGATCAAGCTCGCCGCGCTCGACAGCGGCACGGTGCACCTCGGTGCGGCCGACGGCCCGGCGCTCGCGTTCGATACGCTGCCGTACGCGTGGCCGACGGAAGCGTGATGCACTGACAACCCGTTCGCGCGCCGGCTCGCGAGTCGCAGCCGGCACCCGATGTTTCCTCCGAGAGATTCGCCCGATGTGTCTGATTGCCTTCGACTGGCAGCCCGATGTCGCCGCCGGTCCCGTCTTTACCCTCACTGCCAATCGTGACGAGTTCTTTCGTCGGACCAGCGCGCCGCTCTCGTGGTGGGAAGATGTACCGGGCGTGCTGGCCGGCCGCGATCTCGAAGCGGGCGGCACGTGGCTCGGCGTATCGCGCGACGGCCGTTTCGCCGCGCTGACGAACTACCGCGCGCCGTTCGACATCCGCGCGGGCGCGCCGACCCGCGGCAAGCTCGTGTCCGACTTCCTCGGCGGCCCGTCCGTCGCGCCGCTCGACTACCTCGGGCGGCTCGCGGAGCATGCGGCCGTCTACAACGGCTTCAACCTGCTCGTCGGCGACTGGCGACGGCGTGAGCTCGCGTGGTTCTGCAATCGCGCGCCCGAAGGCGAAAGTGCTGTCTCCGCACCCGTCGCGGTCGCGCCCGGCGTGCATGCGTTGTCGAATGCGCGACTCGATACGCCCTGGCCGAAAGTGGTGCGCAAGCGCGCGGAGCTCGGCACGCTGCTCACCGACAATCCGACCCCGTCGCTCGACGAACTGATCGCGCTGATGCGCGACCCGCATGTCGCGGACGACGACGCACTGCCGCACACCGGCATTCCGATCGAGCGCGAGCGTGCGCTGTCGGCTGCGTTCATCGAGACGCCTGAATACGGTACGCGCGGCACGACCGCGCTGCGCGTCACGATGAAGGAAGGCGTGCGGCTGACGGTCGAGATCAAGGAGCGCTGCGACGACGACGGCTCGCACCGCACCGTTCGCCCGGGCACGTTCGAGCGCGCGTTCACGTTCGACCTCGACGCCACGCCGCCGCGCTGAGCACGCGAGCAGGCGCCGCGCTACGGCGCGCGCGCCATCTCGACGTGCGGCACACCGGCTTCGACGAACGGTTCACCGACCGCCGCGAAGCCGTGCCGCAGGTAGAACGACACGGCCGAATCCTGCGCGTAGAGCCGTACGACGATTTCGCCGCGACGCCGCGCCGCCTCCAGCAGCGCGTTCAGCACCGCTGATCCGACGCCCTGCCCGCGCGCATCGGCCAGCACCGCGACGCGGCCGATCGTGCCGGACGGCAGCAGCCGCCCCGTCGCGACCGCGCGGCGCGCGCCGGTCGCCGCATCGACGCGGTACGCCACCGCATGAAGCGACAACGGATCGTCGTCGTCGAGTTCCCATTCCGGCGGTATCTGCTGCTCGCGCACGAATACCGCGTCGCGGATCCGCGCGGCGTCGCCGCCCAGGACCGTCCAGTCGCCCGTTTCCACCTCGCCGTTCGTCATCGCAGCCCTCATGCGGCGCATACGCCGCTCAACCACCGCCGTCAAACGTTGTCAAACGTCGTCGAATGCGGCCTTCAACGCCGCGACCGCGTCGGCATGCGCGGCCCGCACCTCGGGCACGTAGCCGCCCATCTTGAAGAATTCGTGGATCATCCCCGGATAGCAGACCAGCGTGACCGCGTTTCCCGCCGCGCGCAACTTCTCCGCATACGCGGCGCCTTCGTCGCTCAACGGATCGTATTCGGCCGTCGCAATCCACGCCGGCGCAACGCCCGCGAACGACGGCGCATCGCGCGTGCCGTCGAGCGGTGCGAAACGCCAGTCGTCGCGGTCCGCCCGATCGCGCACGTATTGCGTGAAGAACCACTGGATCGTGTCCTGCGTCAGCAGGTAGCCGTTCGCGAGCCGTGCATGCGATTCGGTATCCTGGAAGCCCGTCACGCCCGGGTAGATCAGCATCTGCAGCGCAACGCGAATGCCTGCGTCGCGTGCGAGCACCGCGCAGACGGTCGCGAGTGTGCCGCCCGCGCTGTCGCCACCGACGGCCAATCGTTCGGCATCGATGCCGAACGTGGCCGCTTCGCGATGCAGCCATTGCAACGCGTCGTCGGCGTCGTTCACCGCGGTCGGAAACCTGTGTTCGGGCGCGAGCCGGTAGCCGACCGACAGCACCGCACATTGCGCATCGTGCGCGAACATCCGGCACAGCGCATCGTGCGTATCGACGCTGCCGACCGTGAAGCCACCGCCGTGGTAGTAGACGAGCGCGGGCAGCGGCTCCGCGAGGCTCGGCGCGACCGGCAGGTACAACCGCGCGCCGATCGTGCGGCCATCGCGCGTCGGCACGACGCACGCCTCGACCGAATGCATCGGCGCCGGTGCGACGTCGAGGATCGGCGCGCTCTTCTCGTACGCGGCGCGCGCCTGCTGCGGCGTCTGGTGGTGATAGGACGGACGTTTCGCGCGCTCGATCATGTCGAGCACCTGGGCGATCTTCGGATTCAGCGGCATCGGTGAGGACGGCGCCTGCGGGGCACCGTGAACGGACGAGCGTGCATGATGCCATGCGCGCGCCAGGCGGGCGTGATGCGCCGTGTGTTGCGACATTCCGCGGTGGGCGATACACGCCGCAAAACAAAACGGCCCTGCCTGTGAAAAGGCAGGGCCGCCGTGCGTCCGGGCGCTTACGCGTCGCTCGGGCCGGGCTGGGCGTCCGGCGCCGTGCGCGAACGTTGCCGCTTGATGTCGCGGCCCACCGCGAGCCGCCGCATGTACTTGAACGTGCCGAGCGCCTTCGCGACGAAATTGCCGTCGCTGTCGCGCACTTCGCCTTCGCAGTACGCCATCGTCGTCGAGCGATGCATCACGCGCCCGTAAGCGCGCAGCTCGCCGCGCCCCGGCTGCATGAAGTTCACCTTCATCTCGACCGTGACGACGCCGATACCGTCGTCGGTCAGGCTGCGTGCGGCCATCGCGAGCGCGATGTCCGCGAGCGTCATCGTCACGCCGCCGTGCGCGATGCTCCACGTGTTCATGTGCCGCTCCTCGAGCGGCAGCACAATCTCGCTTGCGCCGTCCTTCGCGGACACGAGCTGCACGCCGAGCATATCGACGAACGGGCTTTCGATCGACGGGCCGTCCGTCGGGGTTGCCGCGTCGCTCATCGTGCGCTGTCGACGATGTAGTCGACGCACTCGCGCGATTCGGCCACCGCGACGACGAATTTCTTCACTTCCTGGTGAACCGGATGCACCTGGTAGGCATCGAGTGCGGCCTTATCCGCGAAATCGGATACCAGCACGATGTCGGCGGTCGCGTCGAGGCCGGGCGTCGCCACGCCGACATCGATCTGCAGCGTGCCCGGCACGAGGTCGCGGCAGCCTTCGAGCTTTTCCTTCAGCTTCAGCGCGTTTTGTGCGCGCGTCGCGCCTTCGGCCGATTCTTTCAACTTCCACATGACGATATGACGGATCACTTCGGTTGCTCCTGTTCGTTCCGGTTCGGCGACTTGCCTGTCACCCTTGCCAATCGGGCATCTTACGCCCTTCGGCCGCTCGCTTGCGTTCGCCGGAAGTGGCATCCGGCCGAGCAAGATGCGGGTAATAAAGCGGGTATCGTTTCGCTCACCCGAAGGCGATACCCGCTTTATTACCGTGCCACATGATGCCATCAAGTTCCGACCAGCGAAGGCAGACGACAAGCCTACCAAACTTGCCGACTTCGATGGGCTGGATCTGTTGGTGCATCCATCCGGCTCCAGGCTCTGGCGATACACGTACTGAATTGCCGGGACGGAGAATCTCCTTGCTATCGGCGAAGGCAAAGCAACTTTTCGAGCCGGCGTCGCTCCCGTTCCGTGGCGAATTTGGTGAGCGATGCCCACCTACCCGGCACGACATCCATCAACGATCGGACCGTCACCTCGAGCAACCGAATCCGCACCCGAAGCATCACCGTCATATAGAATGGTGCGCTTTGCCCGTACTCCTATGTGGTTCAAGAACCTTCAGCTTCATCGTCTTCCTGCACCTTGGGCCGTTACCCCCGATCAGATGGAAAAATGGCTGGCGCCCCACGCGTTCCAGCCGGGCACCAGCGTCGAGATGCAGAGCCATGGATGGGCGTCGCCGCGTGACGACGGCGCACTCGTGTATTCGATCAACCGGCAGATGTTGCTGACGTTTCGTGCCGAGAAGAAGCTGCTTCCAGCGTCGGTCGTCACTCAGGTGACCAAGGCCCGCGCGCTTGAAATCGAGGAGCAGCAGGGCTTCAAGGTCGGACGAAAACAGATGCGCGAACTCAAGGAGCAGGTGACCGACGAACTGCTCCCGCGCGCGTTCACCATTCAGCGCGATACCCGCGTGTGGATCGATACGGTGAACGGCTGGCTCGTCATCGATGCGGCTTCACAGGCTGTTGCCGACGACGTTCGCGGCCTGCTCGTCAAATCGATCGATCAGTTGCCGCTCGCCGGTGTTCAGGTGGTGCGTTCGCCGGTCGCCGCGATGACGGATTGGCTGTTGTCCGGCGAGGCGCCGGGCGGATTCACCGTGGACCAGGACGCCGAATTGCGCTCGAGCGGCGAAGGCGGCGCCACGGTGCGATATGTCGGCCACGCGCTGGAAGCGAACGACATGCGCCGGCACATCGAGGCCGGCAAGCAATGCATGCGCCTGGCGATGACCTGGGACAACCGGATCTCCTTCGTGCTGACGCCGTCGCTGACGATCAAGCGCGTGACGCCGCTCGACGTGATCAAGGAAGCGGCGGATCCGACCGCGCAGAACGACGATGAACGCTTCGACTCGGATGTCACGCTGATGACCGGTGAATTGGAGCGGATGTTGGCCAGCCTCATCGATATCCTGGGTGGCGAGCAGCGCGACTCGGCGCATCAGGCGGCAGCGGCCTGAATGCTGTCGGCGGCCGAGAAACCTCACCCTCAACGACGGCGAGGTTTCGAGCCGGCGCGACAGTTCGACGAGAACTGTCGTCGCGCGGTCGGAGGGTCGCGACCAGGCGTTCACGCACGATTCTTCTCCGTGTCGCCCTCCGACGCGAGGATGCCGCCCACGACCGCCGGCAGCCAGCCTGCCAAACCTGACGGGGCCAATGCGCCGACATCCCGAGATTCGCGCATCCGGCTCCAGGAACGCTGTTCCCGTCAGCGCACGAGCGCCGCGACTCACTTGATCAGGCGCAGCACCTCGCGAAAACGCGGATGGCGGCTGGAACCCAGCCATTCGAACCCGATCATCTCGACCGTCGCGATTTGCACCCCCGCTGCCCCGAGCCGGGCGATCCCCGCGTCCCGGTCGATCGTCCTGCGCGAACCCACGGCATCGCTGACCACCGTGACTTTGCGGCCGCTGCGCAACAGCCCGAACGCCGTTTGCAACACGCACACGTGCGCCTCGCAACCGGCGACGATGACGCTGTCGCGCCCGGCCGGCAATGCGTCGACCAGGCCCTCCGCGCATGCGTCGAAATGGTCCTTGACGACGGTGTGCGAGCACAGCTCCTTGATCTCCGGTACGTTCCGGCCCAACTGGACGGGGCTCTGCTCGGTACCCATCACCGGCACCCCGAGTATCTGCGCAATACGGGCAAGTCGGACAGCCTGCGTGACGACGGATGACCCTTCGTGAATCACCGGCATCAGCCGCGTCTGAAAATCAACCAATACGACCACTGAATCGTCGGGCACGTGCAGCACGGTGCATTCTCCGGAGTGAAGGCGACGTCAACCACCATCGGCCATCGATGAAAAGTCGCTCGGTCGCAAGATCGTCAGCCCCGCAGACGACGAATATCGAATCGCATCAATGGCCGACTGCTCCAATTCGGTAAACGGAAGCGGTCTCCAAGACTACCAAACTTGCCGGCGCCATTGACGCGATCGCATGGAGTCCGGTTCTCGGGATCACCCATCGGTTCGGTCGCAGGAACGCCGGTTGCTCACCGCTCCGTATCGCCGCATCCATCGCATTCCGTTTGCACCGCCCGAGACACCGCGACAGGCAAACCGCCACCATTCAATCCCGGTTCGTAATCAATCACCAATACCGACATCGATTGCCAATCGATTTTCACCAAACTCGATAATCAGAACATCTCCATTTCTCCGTGAAACCGCATATTTTACCGACCCAACAAGCAAGAATTGCGACCTCATTCCGGAACACTATTCGAAAACCATCAAATCATTATTGACTTCGACTTTATCCGAACTTTAGAATCCCCTACGACAGCTTACGTTTCGTTTTTCACGCCGTGCACGCCCTAATGTCGGCACGGCACCGGAACGCCAACAGAGAAGTGTTTCATGCCTGGCCGGGGCAGCGCCTCCTTTTGCTTTCAATTCCGGCATTAACCATCAACCGGTTAATTACCATTCAATTCACCCCAGAAGCACGCCCGGATTAATTCCGAATTTCCCAGGAATTCCGCAATACCGGACGAAGCAGGTCGAGCACCCGCTCATTCGATAATTCTCATAAAAATCGCCAGTCAGCAGGAGGGACATCAACATGCATCGCCTTGCGAAGTCGCTGTGTCTCGGATTCATCTGCGCCGGCCTGCTCGCGGCCTGCAATGACGACGACGTCAAATCGAGCACCCCGCCGTCGAACAACGCCGCACTGTCGTTCCGCATGGACACCGGCGGCCAGATCAACGCGTTCTACCGGCAGGACAAGGTCGCCGCACACCTGCTGGTGCGCTCGTCGACGAAGCCGCGTCTGCTCGTGGTCTTCCCCGCCGGCAACAGCGGCACCGGGCTGTGGTTCGACGACACCGCGCAGCCGGTGAACTGGAGCCTCGACACGCCACCGTCCGCGCTATCGGCACCCGACGCGCACGGCCGTCCGCTGTACGGCATCGGCGCCGACGTGTCGGTGGACACCAACACGCTGACGATCCGGCAGGGTGTGCTCAGCAACGTGCGCTTCCTGCGCGACTTCAACGGCGGCGCCACGATTCCGCAGGAGATCCTCGCCGCACCGACGGTTCAGGGCAGCGCCGCGCAATGGCAACGCGACCGGATCGACGGCGCGCCCGGCTATTCACTGCGCATCACGCTGCGCGACGGCGGCAGCATCACGCCGGCAGCGGGCGGCAAGCTCGTCCTGAGCGCACCGGCGGGCTCGCACACGCTGCGGCTGCATGTCGATGCGCTGTCGGGCGAGACGCCGTTGTCGCCGATCACGCGCGCCGACCTGCTCGCGCCCTCGGTGAACCCCGACCCGGTGAGCCAGAACGTGCTCGAATTCCTGAGCTTCCACGACAAGCTGCTGGCCGGCTCGTGGCAGTACGACACCTACTTCGGCCGCGACACGCTGATCTCGGTCCGCATGCTGATGCCCGTGCTCGAGCCCGCGGCGATCGAGGCCGGCCTGTCGTCGGTGCTGAGCCGGCTGTCGATCGACGGCAAGGTCGCGCACGAGGAAGGGATCGGCGAATTCGCGCTCGTCGACAACCAGAAGAACGGGCGGCCGAACGATCCGACGCCGACCTACGACTACAAGATGATCGACAGCGACTACCTGCTCGCGCCGATCGCGGCCGCGTGGCTGATCGACGATACGCGCGGCCAGGCCCGCGCGGCCGCCTATCTCGCGCAGCGCGGCAGCGACGGGCAGACCCTGGGCAGCCGCCTGGTCGTCAACCTGCTGCACGTCGCGGCGACCGCGCAGCCGTTCGCGCAACAGCCGACGGTCGCGAACCTGATCCACCTGCGGCCCGGCGAAATCGTCGGCAACTGGCGCGACAGCACCGACGGGCTCGGCGGCGGCGTCTATCCGTATGACGTCAACGCGGTGCTCGTGCCGGCCGCGTTGCGCGCGGCGAACGCATTCCTCGCGCGTGGCCTGCTCGATCCGTATCTGGATGCCGGGCAGCGCGCGACGCTCGCCAACACGGCGAACCAGGCGGCCGCGTGGGAAACGCAGGCGCCGCCGCTGTTCCAGGTCAGCGTGCCGGCCGCACAGGCGGCCACCGACGTGTCGGCCTATGCGCCGTCCGCGGGCGTGCCGGCCGGCGCCGCACCGGGCACGCCGCTGGCGTTCTACGCGCTGTCGCTCGATCAGCAGGGCAACCCGATTCCGGTGATGAATTCGGACGGCGGCTTCGCGCTGCTGTTCGGCACGCCGCCGGACGACGAGCTTCAGCGGATCGTCACCGACGTCACGCGGCCGTTTCCGACCGGGCTCGTGACCGATGCCGGCATGCTGATCGCGAACCCGGCCTATGCGAATCAGGCGCTGTGGCCGAAATTCACGAGCTCCGCGTATCACGGGACGGTGATCTGGTCGTGGCAGCAGGCGATGTGGGTGGCCGGGCTCGATCGCCAGCTCGCGCGCCAGGACCTGTCGGCCGCGACGCGCACGCTGCTCACGCAGGCACGGCAGACGATCTGGCAGGTGATCTCGAACGGGCGCGACATGCGCACGTCGGAGATGTGGACGTGGTCCTACGTGAACGGCAAGTACCAGACCGATGCATTCGGCACGCGCAGCGCGGACGCCACCGAGGCGAACGCGGCACAGCTCTGGAGTACGACGTATCTCGCGATCCGCGACCCGCAGCAGCGCGCGGGCAAGTACTGGTGGCAGGCGTCGCAGCGGATGCAGGATGCGCAGCCGAAGCAGAGCGCGGCGGCGCTGGCAACGCGGTAGCGCGTCGCCGGTCGCGTGCCGACCGGACATGCAAAAGCCCCGGGGCATGACCGCCTCCGGGGCTTCGTCAGAAATCGAGGCGCTGGACACAGCGTCTGTACGCCCGGGTGGCCGAATGTTCCGCGTCCGTTCACCCGCGCCCGTGTGCCGCGCCCGCCGTATCACCGCGCCACGACCCGGTTCCGCCCTTCCCGCTTAGCCTGGTACAACCGTTCGTCGACCACGCGCAGCAACGCATCGACCGTGCTGCCGTCGGCCCCGTATTGCGCGACACCGACACTGACCGTCACCTGCACGCGCTTGAAATCGAGCCCGAACGGCGAACTCGCGATCGACGAGCGCACGCGTTCGGCCGTCATCCGCGCGCCTTCGAGCGGCATGTCCGGCAGCAGCGCCATGAACTCCTCGCCGCCGACCCGCGCGAGCCCGCCGGCCGGCCGGATCGCATCGAGGCACTGGCGCACCACGCCGCGCAGCACCTCGTCGCCGATCTGATGCCCGTACGCATCGTTGATGTTCTTGAAATTGTCGAGATCGAGCGCGAGCAGGCAGAACGGCGTGCCGTCGCGCTCGGCCCGCACCATCTCGCGCTCGACCTGCGCGATGAACTGCCGGCGGTTCGACGCGCCCGTCATCGGATCGGTCGCGGCCATGTATTCGAGCTTCTGGTTCGTGCGCCGCAGCTCCTGCAGCGCACTCTCGGTGCGCGCCATCGATTCCGACAGCCGGCTCATCAGGTCTTCCTGGCTGTAGATCGCCGAGAACGAGCGCGTCGTCTGCAGCGCCTGCACGACACCGTAGCTGAGCAGGAAGAAGCCGCCGGCGAAAATCGCATGCGCGAGCCACCACATGTGATTCCACGGCTTGCCGAGAATGAACGCGAGCGACGACAGCGCGAACGCCATGATCGACACGCCGTAGATCACCATCAGCGGCGAGCGGATCCGCCGCGCGAGCAGCACGGCGACGTTCAGCAGCGAGAACAGGAGCGCGCCGCCTTCCATCGACAGCCGCGTGCCCGGCGCGCCCGCGACCGGCGAATACGCGATGTACGCCACGACGACGTTGACGATCACGAAGAACACGATCCACGGCAGCCACGTGCGCACGCTCGTGCGCTTCTCGAGGCGATCGGGCGGACGCGAATACGACAGCAGGCCCGTGAGCAGCAGGATCGACATCACGAGCCGCGACGCGGGCCCGTACAGCAGGAACAGCCAGATGTTGTGATGCGCCATCCCGGTGAACGCACCGTGCAGCGCATAGATCATCGCGAAGCCGAGAAAGCCAAGTGTCAGCCAGCGCAACAGCGGCTCGCCGGACGACCGGTAGCAGACCCACGTCACGTAGGTGACGAACGCGCCTTCGAGCGTCGCGGCGGCGATCGCGATTTCATGGAACGCGTGGTTCTCGAACACGACGTGCGGATCGCTGAAGAACCACAGATAGGCGATCAGATAGGCGGGCAGCAACGCGAATCCGACCAGCAGGCATTTCGCGTAGAGCCTTGCGGCCGCGCTGACGACGCGCGGCGGTTCCCCGGCTGCATAGGTCGTACTCATTCGGTCCCCGGTCGGTCTGCTGCGTTGGTTCGAACCTTCGCGGCACGGATCGCACGACGCACGATCCGGCCCATCGTGCCGAAAGGCAAATGTCAGAGCAAGTATAGGTGGGGCAATTCGTTTGACAAGTAAGGGGAAACGGCATTGCCGGGCGCATGCCTTTTGCTTCCCGATTGTTTCGAATGGCGGATCGGTCGCGCCGATTCGCGTCGCGGCCGCCGGTCTCGCCGAAGCGAAACCGCGGCCGCTCCGTGCCAAAGATCAGAGGATTTCGAACAGGCCGGCCGCGCCCTGCCCGCCGCCGATGCACATCGTGACGACCGCGTACTTCACGCCGCGCCGCTTGCCTTCGATCAGCGCATGGCCGGTCAGGCGTGCGCCTGACACACCGTACGGATGGCCGACCGCGATCGCGCCGCCGTTCACGTTCAGAAGATCCTCAGGAATCCCGAGCGTGTCGCGGCAGTACAGCACCTGCACCGCGAACGCTTCGTTCAGCTCCCACAGGCCGATATCATCGACCTTCAGCCCTGCCTGCTTCAGCAGCTTGGGCACCGCGAACACGGGGCCGATGCCCATCTCGTCCGGCTCGCAACCGGCCACCGCGAACCCGCGGAACACGCCGAGCGGCTGCAGCCCCTCGCGCTGCGCGGCGTCGGCGCTCATCACGACGCAGGCCGACGCGCCGTCCGAGAACTGGCTCGCGTTGCCCGCGGTGATCACGCCACCCGGCACGGCCGACCGGATCTTCGATACGCCTTCGAGCGTCGTGTCGGGGCGAATCCCTTCGTCGGCCGAGACCGTCACTTCCTTCGTGAACAGACGGCCCGTCGCCTTGTCGGCCACGCCCGCGAGCACGGTGATCGGCACGATCTCGTCACGGAAACGCCCGGCTTCCTGTGCCGCCGCCGCGCGCAGTTGCGACTGCACGCCGTACTCGTCCTGCCGCTCCTTCGAGATGCCGTAGCGCTTCGCGACGTTCTCGGCCGTCTGCAGCATGTTCCAGTAGATCTCGGGCTTGTGCTGGACGAGCCAGCCTTCCTGGATCATGTGGTGGTTCATCTCGTTCTGCACGCACGAGATCGATTCGACGCCGCCCGCGACATACACGTCGCCTTCGCCCGCGATGATCCGCTGCGCGGCCAGCGCGATGGTCTGCAGCCCGGACGAGCAGAAACGGTTCACCGTCATCCCCGGCACCGTCACGGGCAGCCCCGCGCGCAGCGCGATCTGCCGCGCGATGTTCGCGCCGGTCGCGCCTTCGGGGTTCGCGCACCCCATGATCACGTCCTCGACGCGTGCGGGGTCGAGCTTCGCGCGTTCAACAGCGGCCGCGACCGCGTGGCCGCCGAGCGTCGCGCCGTGCGTCATGTTGAACGCACCGCGCCAGGATTTCGCCAGCGGCGTGCGGGCGGTCGATACGATTACGGCTTCGGTCATGCGAGTCTCCTTCGGTCCTGCTTCATGTCCTGAATCAGATGGGGAATTGCGCTACGCCGCCGGGCGTGCGCCCGCGGACGTCACATGCGCGACGCCCGCTGCCTGCATCTGCTGCCATGCGTGGGCGAGCGACCCGTTCAGGTCGATCGCGCGGCACGCATCGTTGATCACCGCGGCTTCGAAACCGGCCGCGCGCGCATCGAGCGCCGACCACGCGACGCAATAGTCGGTCGCGAGCCCGCAGCACCACACGCGCTTCGCGCCGAGCTCGCGCAGATAACCCGCGAGCCCGGTGCGCGTCGTGCGGTCGGCTTCGACGAACGCGGAATAGCTGTCGACCTGCGCGTCGCCGCCCTTGCGGATCACGAGCCGCGCGTGCGGGATGTCGAGATCGCGATGCAGCGCCGCGCCGTCGGTGTCCTGCACGCAGTGCACGGGCCACAGCACCTGCTCGCCGTACGGCAGCGCGAGCGTGGAGAACGGTTCGCGGCCCGGGTGATTCGCCGCGAACGACACGTGCTCGCGCGGGTGCCAGTCCTGCGTCAGCACGACCTGGTCGAAGCGTTGCGCGAGCGCGTTGATCACCGGCACGACCGCGTCGCCGTCCGGCACCGCGAGCGCGCCGCCCGGCATGAAGTCGTATTGCACGTCGATCACGAGCAGGACGTCGTCGGTGCGTTTCATTGCGTTTCTCCGGGTGTGCGTGGCGCCGCGATCCGGCGCGTCAGCCGTTGAACCCGCGGCCGGCCTTCGCGAGTTCCGCGATCGACGGCGCGAGCTGCCATGCGTCGCCGTTCGGTGCCGCCGCATAGCGGCGAATCGCGCGCTCGACGTTGTAGAGGCCGACCACGTCCGCGTACAGCATCGGGCCGCCGCGCCACAGCGGGAAGCCATAGCCGGTCAGGTAGACCATGTCGATGTCGGACGCCTTCGACGCGATCTTCTCCTCGAGGATCTTCGCGCCTTCGTTGACGAGCGCGAACACGAGCCGTTCGACGATCTCGTCGTCGCCGATCTTGCGACGCTCGACACCGCGCTCCTTCGAGTATGCGACGACCATCTCGTCGACGAGCGACGACGGCTTCGCCTTGCGATCGCCCGGCACGTAGTCGTACCAGCCGGCGCCCGTCTTCTGGCCGAAGCGGCCCTGCTCGCACAGGCGGTCGGCGATCTTCGAGTAATGGAGATCGGGCTGCTCGACGTAGCGGCGCTTGCGGATCGCCCAGCCGATGTCGTTGCCGGCGAGGTCGCTCATCCGGAACGGGCCCATCGCGAAACCGAATTTCTCGATCGCACGATCGACCTGCGCGGGCAGCGCGCCTTCCTCGAGCATGAAGAGCGCCTGGCGGATGTACTGCTCGATCATCCGGTTGCCGATGAAGCCGTCGCACACGCCCGACACGACCGCCGTCTTGCGGATCTTCTTCGCGACGGCCATCACGGTGGCGAGCACGTCCTTCGCGGTCTGCGCGCCGCGCACGACCTCGAGCAGCTTCATCACGTTCGCCGGGCTGAAGAAGTGCATGCCGACGACGTCCTGCGGACGCTTCGTGAACGCCGCGATCTTGTCGACGTCGAGCGTCGACGTGTTCGACGCGAGAATCGCGCCCGCCTTCGCGACTTCGTCGAGCTTCTTGAACACCTGCTCCTTCACGCCGAGTTCCTCGAACACGGCCTCGACGATCAGGTCGGCGTCCTTCAGGTCGTCATAGGACAGCGTCGGCGTGATCAGCGCCATGCGCGCGTCGAGCTTCTCCTGCGAGAGCTTGCCCTTCTTCACCTGCGCATCGTAGTTCTTGCGGATCGTCGCGACGCCGCGCTCGAGCGCGTCCTGTTTCGTCTCGAGCAGCGTGACGGGCAGCCCGGCGTTGACGAAGTTCATCGCGATCCCGCCGCCCATCGTGCCCGCGCCGATCACGCCGACGCGGCGGATCTCGCGCAGCGGCGTATCGGCCGGCACGTCGGGAATCTTGCTCGCGGCACGCTCGCCGAAGAACGCGTGCCGCAGCGCGCGGCTTTCCGGCGTCATCATCAGCGCGACGAAACCCTCGCGCTCGGCCACGCTGCCCTTGTCGAAGCCGTGCAGCACGCCGGCCTCGATCGCGTCGATGCACTTGTGCGGTGCGGGGAAATTCGATGCGGCGGCCTTCGCGGAATTGCGCGCGAACTGGATGAAGCCGGCGGCGTTCTCATGGACGATCTTGCGATCGCGCACGCGCGGATGCGGCCCCTTCTGCGCACCGACCTTGCGGGCGAACGCGACGGCCGCGTCGAGCAGGTCGCCATCGGCCATTTCGTCGAACAGCCCGCTCTTCGCGAGTTGCTCCGACAGCACGGGTGCGCCCGACACGATCATGTTCAGCGCGGTTTCGAGCCCCACCGCACGCGGCAGGCGTTGCGTGCCGCCCGCGCCCGGCAGCAGGCCGAGCTTCACTTCGGGCAGCGCGACCTGCGTGCCGGGCGCGGCAATGCGGTAGTGCGCGCCGAGCGCGAGCTCGAGGCCGCCGCCCATCACGACGCTGTGCAGCGCCGCGACGACGGGCTTCGCGCTCGCTTCCACCGCGCGGATCACGGTGTGCAGCGTCGGCTCCTGCAACGCCTTCGGCGTATTGAATTCGGTGATGTCGGCGCCGCCCGAGAATGCGCGTCCCGCGCCGGTCAGCACGATGGCTGTCACCGACGGATCCTGCGCGGCGCGATCGAGCGCGTCCATGACGCCCTGACGGGTCGACAGGCCGAGCCCGTTGACGGGCGGATTGTTGAGCGTAAGGACGGCCACGCCGTCACGAGTCGAGTAATCCACTGCCATCTGCCTGCCTCCATGCATCGCGCGCCGGGGTGGCTGCGCTTCATTGTGCGCGGTCGAACAGCCGCATGTCCTGATGAACGGAGTCAGCATACAACGAAAAAGCACGGTCGTTCAATTTGAATTTTGTCCCCAATCCGGGGACGGATCGGGCGACCGCGTCACGAGCCGCTGCCGGCCCGAACCCGTGTTACGGCTCGCAGACCGCCGTCGGCAACACGTAGTCGCGGAACGTCTCGCGCAGCTTCAGCTTCTGCAGCTTGCCGGTCGCGGTGTGCGGCAGCGATTCGACGAACACGACGTCGTCGGGAATCCACCATTTCGCGACCTTGCCTTCGTAGAACGCGAGCAGCGCGTCGCGGCTCAGGTTCGCCCCTTCGCGCGGCACCACGACGAGCAGCGGGCGCTCGGTCCATTTCGGGTGCGCACAGGCGATGCAGGCGGCCTCGGCCACGCCCGGGTGCGCGATCGCGACGTTCTCGATGTCGATCGAGCTGATCCACTCGCCGCCCGACTTGATCACGTCCTTGCTGCGATCGGTGATCTGCAGGAAGCCGTCGGGGTCGATCGTCGCGACGTCGCCGGTCGGGAACCAGCCGTCCGACAGCGGCGACGACTCGCCGCGAAAGTAGTGATCGATCACCCACGGGCCGCGCACCTGCAGTTCGCCGAACGCGACGCCGTCCCACGGCAGTTCGTGGCCGTCCTCGCCGACGATCCGCATGTCGACGCCGCAGATCACGCGCCCCTGCTTCTCGAGCAGCTTGCGCTGCGCGTCGAGCGGCCGCTGCGACTGCGCCCAGTTGAGCTTCGCGAGCGTGCCGAGCGGCGACAGTTCGGTCATCCCCCATGCGTGGATCACGCGCACGCCGTATTCGTCCTCGAAGGTGCGCAGCATCGCGGGCGGGCACGCGGAGCCGCCGATCACCGTGCGGTTCAGCGTCGAGAAGCGCACGCCGGCCTCGCGCATGTAGTTGAGCAGGCCGAGCCACACGGTCGGCACGCCCGCGGAAAACGTCACGCGCTCGGCCTCCATCAGCTGGTACAGCGATTTCCCGTCGAGATCCTTGCCGGGCAGCACCAGCTTGCCGCCCGTGAGCGGCACCGCGTAAGGCAGCCCCCATGCGTTGACGTGGAACATCGGCACGACGGGGAGCACGGCGTCCATCGCCGACAGGTTCATCGCGTCGGGCAGCGCGGCGCCGTACGCGTGCAGCACGGTCGAGCGGTGCGAATACAGCACGCCCTTCGGGTTGCCGGTCGTGCCCGACGTGTAGCACAGCCCCGACGCCTGCTGCTCGTCGAGGCGCGGCCAGTCGTAGCGGCCGTCCTCCGCTTCGACGAGCGTTTCGTAGCAGAGGAACGGCGTCGTGCCGGACGGCAGGTGCGCGGCGTCCGTCATCGCGACCCAGCCCTTCACGTGCGGGCATTGCGGTGCGATGGCCTCGACGAGCGGCGCGAAATTGATGTCGAAGAAGACGTAGCGGTCTTCCGCGTGATTGACGATGTACGCGATCTGCTCGGGGAACAGGCGCGGGTTGATCGTGTGGCACACGGCACCCATCCCGCCGATCCCGTAATACGCTTCCAGATGCCGGTAGCCGTTCCATGCCAGCGTACCGACGCGATCGCCGGTTTCGACGCCGAGCCGCGCGAGCGCCTGCGCCAGCTGCTTCGCGCGGCGTTCGCAGTCGCGGTACGTGTAGCGATGCAGATCGCCTTCCACGCGCTTCGACACGATCTCCGTGTCGCCGGCGTGCCGCGCGGCGTGAGAAATCAGCGAGGACACCAGCAACGGCATGTCCATCATCTGGCCCAGCAACGGCTTACCCATCGTCTCGTTCTCCGTGAGGATGCGAATCGGTGCCTCTGCGGCGCGCCCGTCAGCGGCCCCGGACGGGCGTGGCGCAAGGTACGCGGGCCACCATGCGGGCGGCGCGGCGCCGCCTTACAATATCGGCTTACCCAGAGGCGCTCAACATGTCGTTTTCCCGAAGCGCAGCCGATCCGGCTGACACCCTCCCCGACCTCGCCGCCACGCTCGGCGAGCCCGCCACTGGCGCGTTCGTCACGCTCGGCGACGCGTTTCATACGCGGCTGCCGGCCGCGCCGCTTGCCGCGCCGTATGTCGTCGGCTTTTCCGACGAAGTCGCGCAACTGCTCGACCTGCCGCCGTCGATCGCCGCGCAGCCCGGCTTCGCCGAGCTGTTCGCCGGCAACCCGACGCGCGACTGGCCCGCGCACGCGATGCCGTATGCAGCGGTGTATTCCGGCCACCAGTTCGGTGTGTGGGCCGGCCAGCTCGGCGACGGCCGCGCGCTGACGATCGGCGAGCGCACCGGCACGGACGGCCGTCGCTACGAGCTGCAGCTGAAAGGCAGCGGCCGCACGCCGTACTCGCGAATGGGTGACGGCCGCGCGGTGCTGCGCTCGTCGATCCGCGAATTCCTGTGCTCGGAAGCGATGCATCACCTCGGCATCCCGACCACGCGCGCACTGACGGTGATCGGTTCCGACCAGCCGGTGGTGCGCGAGGAGATCGAGACGTCGGCCGTCGTCACGCGCGTGTCGGAGAGCTTCGTGCGCTTCGGCCACTTCGAGCACTTCTTCTCGAACGATCGCCCCGACCTGCTGCGCCAGCTCGCCGATCACGTGATCGACCGCTTCTATCCGGATTGTCGCCGCGCCGACGATCCGTACCTCGCGCTGCTCGAAGCCGCGACGCTGCGCACGGCCGACCTCGTCGCGCAGTGGCAGGCCGTCGGCTTCTGCCACGGCGTGATGAACACCGACAACATGTCGATCCTCGGCGTGACGATCGACTACGGCCCGTTCGGCTTCGTCGACGCGTTCGACGCGAACCACATCTGCAACCACTCGGATACGAGCGGCCGCTATGCATACCGGATGCAGCCGCGCATCGCGCACTGGAACTGCTATTGCCTCGCGCAGGCGCTGCTGCCGCTGATCGGCCTGCAACACGGCATCGCCGACGACGATGCGCGCGCCGAACGTGCGGTGGAAGACGCGCAGGCCGTGCTCGCGACGTTCCCGGAACGTTTCGGCCCCGCGCTCGAACGTGCGATGCGCGCGAAGCTCGGCCTTGAGCTCGAACGCGAGAACGATGCCGAGCTCGCCAACAAGCTGCTCGAGACGATGCATGCGAGCCACGCGGATTTCACGCTGACGTTCCGCCGGCTCGCGCAGCTCTCGAAGCACGACGCGAGCCGCGACGCGCCCGTGCGCGACCTGTTCATCGACCGCGACGCGTTCGATGCGTGGGCGAACCTCTACCGCGCGCGGCTGTCCGAGGAAACACGCGACGACGCGGCACGTGCCGCCGCGATGAACCGCGTGAACCCGAAATACGTGTTGCGCAACCATCTGGCCGAAGTCGCGATCCGGCGCGCGAAGGAGAAGGATTTTTCGGAAGTCGAGCGGCTCGCGCAGATCCTGCGCCGCCCGTTCGACGAACAACCGGAGCATGAAGCGTACGCGGCGTTGCCGCCCGACTGGGCCGGGTCGCTCGAAGTGAGCTGCTCGTCCTGAGCCCCGACCCGCGCGTATCGACCGACCGATCAGGAGAACCCCACATGTCCCACGATTCCGACGACAAGACCTTCCCGTACGAGAAGGACGACGCCGAGCTGCGCCGCCGGCTCACGCCGATGCAGTACGAAGTCACGCAGCATGCGGCCACCGAGCGCGCCTTCACCGGCGAATACACCGACACCGAAGACGACGGCATCTACAAATGCGTCGTCTGCAGCACGCCGCTGTTCGAGTCTGGCGCCAAGTTCCACTCGGGCTGCGGCTGGCCCAGCTACTTCAAGCCGCTCAACGGCGAGGTGATCGACGAAAAAGTCGACTACTCGCACGGGATGGTGCGCGTCGAGGTGCGCTGCAACCACTGCGGCGCGCATCTCGGCCACGTCTTCGAGGACGGCCCGCGCGACAAGACCGGTTTGCGGTACTGCATCAATTCGGCTGCGTTAAACTTCGAGTCCCGACCCGAAAACGAATGAGCGGCGCCGGGCGGATCCGCGGGGCGCCCCTCGCGCCGCCGCCCCGATCCGCTCCGGCGGTGCCTGGCGGGTCCCTACAACGGTGAAAGGCCGCGCAAGCGGCCTTTCACGCAGCTGCGAGCGCCATGAAATTCCTGTTCGATCTGTTTCCGATCATCCTGTTTTTTGCCGCCTTCAAGGTCTGGGGCATCTTTTCCGCCACCGCCGTCGCGATCGTCGCGACGCTGGCCCAGGTCGCCTGGGTTGCCTTCCGGCACCGGAAGGTCGACACGATGCTGTGGGTCAGCCTCGGCGTGATCGTCGTTTTCGGTGGCGCCACCCTCGTCCTGCATGACGAGAAATTCATTCAATGGAAACCGACTGTGCTGTACTGGCTGTTTGCGATCGGGCTGCTCGCCGCGCGCTATGCGTTCGGCAACAACCTGATCGAGAAGATGATGGGCAAGCAGCTCACGCTGCCGCACCCCGTGTGGGACAAGCTGAACGTCGCCTGGGCGCTGTTCTTCGCGGTGCTCGGTGTCGCGAACCTGTACGTGGTGCACAACTTCACCGAATCGCAATGGGTGAACTTCAAGCTGTTCGGCACGACGGGCGCGATGGTCGTATTCATCATCCTGCAGAGCCTGTGGCTCACGAAATACCTGAAGGACGAGTGACATGACGGACGCCTTTCTCCACGCGTCGCCCGACGAACGCATCGCGCTGATCGAAGCGCGCCTCACCGCGGCGCTCGCCCCGCTGTCGCTCACCGTGCGCGACGACAGCGCGCAGCACGCGGGCCACGCCGGCGCGTCCGCCGGCGGCCATTTCACGGTCACGATCGTGTCGGCCGCCTTCGCGGGCAAGCCGCGCGTCGCGCGACACCGGCTGGTGTATGATGCGCTCGCTGATGCGATGCAGCGCGGCATTCACGCGCTCGCGATCGTGGCTTACACGCCCGAAGAATTCAACGAATCTTCAATCTAGTCTCATTAGGAATTCCCGATGATCCTGAAATCCCCCCGCCTGTGGGTCGCGGCGGCTGCTTTTGCAGCGGCACCGGCATTTGCCCAGAACATCGCCGTCGTCAACGGCACGCCGATTCCGAAGTCGCGCGCCGACGCGATGGTGGCTCAGCTCGTCCAGCAAGGCCAGACCGACAGTCCGCAACTGCAGCAGGCCGTGCGCCAGGAACTCGTGAACCGCGAAATCCTGATGCAGGAAGCGATCCGCGAAGGCATCCCGAACCGTCCGGACGTGAAGGCGCAGGTCGCCGTCGCGCAGCAGACCGTCGTGCTGCGTTCGATGATCGAGAGCTTCCTGAAGAAGAACCAGCCGACCGACGCCGAAGTGAAGGCGCGCTACGACGACCTCGTCAAGGGCGCCGGCGGCAATCGCGAATACCACCTGCACCACATCCTCGTCAGCGACGAGCAGCAGGCGAAGGACCTGATCGCGAAGATCAAGGCCGGCGCGAAATTCGAGGATCTCGCGAAGCAATACTCGAAGGATCCGGGTTCGGGCAAGAACGGCGGCGATCTCGACTGGTCCGACCCGAAGGCGTACGTACCGGAATTCGCGGCGGCCGCGCAGAAGCTGCAGAAAGGCCAGATGACCGACACGCCGGTGAAGACGCAGTTCGGCTGGCACATCATCCGCGTCGACGACATCCGCGACATCGCCCCGCCGCCGCTCGAGCAGGTGAAGCAGCAGATCGCTCAGCAGCTCGTGCAGCAGAAGCTGCAGGCGTTCGAGGAAGGCCTGCGCCAGCAGGCAACGGTCAAGTAACGCCGGCACGCGCCACACGCGCATCGAAAAACCGCTCTTCAGAGCGGTTTTTTTATTGCCCGCGCACACTGCCTGCGGACGAGTCACGATGCGCTTCGCTTGCAGCCCGGCAAAAGAAAAAGGCCGCTCCGAAGAGCGGCCTTTCCCGTGCCGGATTCGCGCGCACCGCAAGCGCGGCAGGCTAGGCGGGATAGAACACGTCGTGATAGCGAACGTCACCCGACGGCCGCGGCGCCGAGTCGTCGAACGACAGCGCGAGGAAATACCCGGGCGGCACGCCCGGGAACACGATGTCGCCGGATGGCGCAAAGCCGAACCGCGTGTAGTACGCGGGTTCGCCGAGCAGCACGCAACCGCGCGCGCCAAGCCGGCGCAACGCGTCGAGCCCTGTGCGCACCAGCCCCGCACCGATGCTCTGCCGCTGGCAGTCGGGCAGCACCGCGAGCGGCGCCAGCCCGTACCAGCCCTGGCTGCCGGACGGTTCGCCGCCGATCGACACCGGCGAGAACGCGACGTGCCCGATCACGCGGCCGTCGCGCTCCGCGACGAGCGAGACGCTCAACGCACCGTCCGCACGCAGCGTATCGACGATCCGCCGTTCGAACTGCCCGCCTTCCGGCTCGCCCGCGAACGCGGCGACGATCACGCGGCCGATCGCGTCGGCCTCGCTGGCACGCTGATCGCGCAGCGTGACGACCTCGACCGGCGCGTGCGGGTCGAACATCATCCCGATCAGCCGATCCAGCGGCGCGCGTTGCGGAACACGCGCATCCACGGGCTCGCTTCACCCCAGCTTTCCGGGTGCCAGCTCATTGCGACCGTGCGATGCACGCGCTCCATGTGCGGCATCAGCACCGAGAAGCGGCCGTCGGCCGTCGTGACCGACGTGATGCCGGCCGGCGAGCCGTTCGGGTTGAACGGATAGCGCTCGGTCGCTTCGCCGCGGTGATCGACGAAACGCATCGCGACCGCGACGCGATCGATGTCCCCCTGCTGCGAGAAGTCCGCATAGCCTTCGCCGTGCGCGACCGCGACCGGAATCCGCGAACCTTCCATCCCCGCGAAGAAGATCGACGGCGACTTCTCCACTTCGACGAACGAGAAGCGCGCCTCGAACTGCTCGGACTTGTTGCGCGTGAACTTCGGCCACGCATCCGCGCCTGGGATCATCGACGCGAGGCTCGACAGCATCTGGCAACCGTTGCAGATGCCGAGCGCGAACGTGTCGGGACGCGCGAAGAAGGCCGAGAACATGTCGGCGAGGTTCGCGTTGAAGCGGATCGTCTTCGCCCAGCCTTCGCCCGCGCCCAGAACGTCGCCGTACGAGAAGCCGCCGCATGCGACCGCACCCGCGAAATCGGCGAGCGTGGCACGGCCGGCGAGCAGGTCGCTCATGTGCACGTCGTGTGCATCGAAGCCCGCGCGGTCGAACGCGTAGGCCGTTTCCAGATGCGAGTTCACGCCCTGCTCGCGCAGGATCGCGACGCGCGGCCGTGCGCCCGTCGCGATGAACGGCGCGGCGATGTCGTCGGCCGGATCGAAGCTCAGCACCGGCGAGATGCCCGGATCGGCCGCGTCGAGCAGTGCGTCGTATTCGGCATCCGCGCATGCGGGGTTGTCACGCAGGCGCGCGATGCGCCAGCTCACTTCGCTCCATGCGCGATGGAGTTCGGTGCGCGGTGCGTCGAAGATCTTCTTCGCGTCGCGGTATACCTCGATCACGTCGCGATCGTTGACCGAGCCGATCACGTGCGAGCACGCCGACAGGCCGAACTCGCGCAGCGCGCCGAGCACCGCGTCGCGATCGGTCGCACGCACCTGCACGACGGCGCCGAGTTCCTCGGAAAACAGCGCGCGCAGCGTGCGATCCTCGCGGCGGCCGCTCGTCTGCTTCGCCCAGTCCTTCGCGTCGCCGTAGTCGGATTCGTGATTCGGGTCGAGCGTCAGCATGTCGACGTTCAGCGACACGCCCGCGTGGCCCGCGAACGCCATTTCGCACACCGTCGCCCACAGGCCGCCGTCCGAGCGGTCGTGGTAGGCCAGCAGCTTGTCTTGCGCATTGAGCGACTGGATCGCGTTGAAGAAGCGCTTCAGGTCTTCCGCGTCGTCGACGTCCGGCGTCGTGTCGCCGACCTGCTGCGTGACCTGCGCGAAGATGCTGCCGCCCATCCGGTTCTTGCCGCGGCCGAGATCGATCGCGATCAGCACGCTGTCGCCCGCGTCGGCGATACGACGCAGTTGCGGCGTCAGGTGACGGCGCACGTCCTCGACCGGTGCGAACGCGGAGATGATCAGCGACACCGGCGACACCACTTCCTTCGCGACGCCCTGCTCGTCCCACTTCGTCTTCATCGACAGCGAATCCTTGCCGACCGGGATGCCGATCCCGAGCGCCGGACACAGCTCCATGCCGATCGCCTTGACCGTGTCGAACAGCGCGGCGTCCTCGCCGGCCGTGCCGCATGCCGCCATCCAGTTTGCCGACAGCTTCAGCTTGTCGAGCGACGCGATCGGCGCGCTCGCGATGTTCGTGATCGCCTCGCCGACCGCCATGCGGCCCGATGCCGGCGCATTGATCACGGCAAGCGGCGTGCGCTCGGCCATCGTCATCGCCTCGCCCTTGAAGCCCGCGTAGTCGAGCGCGGTGACCGCGCAGTCGGCCACCGGCACCTGCCACGGGCCGACCATCTGGTCGCGCACCGACGTGCCGCCGACCGAGCGGTCGCCGATCGTGATCAGGAACGACTTGCTGCCGACCGTCGGGTGCTTCAGCACGTCGACCGCGACCGCCGACAAGGCGATGCCCGTCACGTCGACCGGCGCACGCTCGGTCGCCACGCGGGTGACGTCGCGATGCATGCGCGGCGGCTTGCCGAGCAGCACTTCCATCGGCATGTCGACCGGGTATTCGTCGACGCCCGTCGCTTCGTCGTCGACGAGCTTCAACTGGCGTTCGTCGGTCGCGACACCGACCACCGCGAACGGGCAGCGCTCGCGGGCACAGATCGCCTCGAAGCGCGGCAGGTCGGCCGGCGCGATCGCCAGCACGTAGCGCTCCTGTGCTTCGTTCGACCAGATTTCGCGCGGCGACAGGCCCGATTCCTCGAGCGCGACCTTGCGCAGCTCGAAGCGCGCGCCCTTGCCCGCACCGTCGACGATCTCGGGGAACGCATTCGACAGGCCGCCCGCGCCGACGTCGTGGATGCTCAGGATCGGGTTTTCCGCGCCGAGCTGCCAGCAGCCGTTGATCACTTCCTGTGCGCGACGCTCGATTTCCGGGTTGCCGCGCTGCACCGAGTCGAAGTCGAGTTCGGCCGTGTTCGCGCCGGTCGCCATCGAGCTCGCGGCGCCGCCGCCCATCCCGATCCGCATGCCCGGGCCGCCGATCTGGATCAGCAGCGAGCCGGCCGGCACGTCGTGCTTGTGCGTATGTTGGTCGGCGATGTTGCCGAGACCGCCCGCGATCATGATCGGCTTGTGATAGCCGTGCACCTTCCCGCCGACGTTCTGCTCGTACACGCGGAAATAGCCGCCGAGGTTCGGACGGCCGAATTCGTTGTTGAACGCGGCGCCGCCGAGCGGGCCGTCGATCATGATCTGCAGCGGCGACGCGATGCGGTCCGGGCGGCCGTAGGGGCCGTGCTGCTCGTTCGGGTTGCGCTCGCCGACCGGCTGGGCCGCGTCACGTGCGTTTTCCCACGACTGGCGTGCGTCGGGCAGATCAAGGTTCGACACGGTGAAGCCCGTGAGGCCGGCCTTCGGGCGCGCACCGCGGCCCGTCGCGCCTTCGTCGCGGATCTCGCCGCCCGCGCCGGTCGCCGCACCCGGGAACGGCGAGATCGCCGTCGGGTGGTTGTGCGTCTCGACCTTCATCAGCGTGTGCGTGAGCTCGGTGTGGCGGCCATAGCGTTCACCCGGCTCGCCGGCCGCGCCTGCGTTGCGCGGGAACCAGCGCTCGGCTTCGGCGCCGACCATGATCGATGAGTTGTCCGAATACGCGACGATCGTGCCCTGCGGGTTCAGCTTCTCGGTGTTGCGGATCATCGCGAACAGCGACATGTCCTGCGCCTCGCCGTCGATCGTCCACTGCGCATTGAAGATCTTGTGGCGGCAGTGCTCGCTGTTCGCCTGCGCGAACATCATCAGTTCCACGTCGGTCGGGTTGCGTTCGAGCTTGCGGAACGCATCGACCAGGTAGTCGATCTCGTCGTCGGCGAGCGCGAGGCCCAGCTCGACGTTCGCGCGTTCGAGCGCGCCGCGGCCGACGCCCAGCACGTCGACGCGCGCGAGCGGCTTGGCCGGCAGTTCGTCGAACAGGTGCTTCGCGTCGTCGCGTGCCGCGACCACGCTTTCGGTCATCCGGTCATGCAGCGCGGCCGCCACGGCTGCGCGCGCGTCGTCCGACAGCGCCTTCTTGCCGCCGAGCAGGCCCGACTTCAGCGTGACCGTGAATTCGACGCCGCGCTCGATGCGACGCACCTGCGTGAGGCCGCAGTGCTGCGCGATGTCGGTCGCCTTGCTCGCCCACGGCGAGACCGTGCCGAAACGCGGCAGCACGACGAAGGTCTCGGCCGTGCCCTTCTCGGCCGCCGGCTCGAACGGCGCGCCGTAGTGCATCAGCGCGTCGATGCGCGCGCTGTCGTCGGCCGACAGCGGCTCGGCCGCATTGACGAAGTGCAGGAACTGCCCGCGCACCGCGACGATGTTGGCGTCGATTTGCTTGAGCGTGTCGAGCAGACGGGTTTGACGGAAATCGGAGAGGGCCGAAGCGCCGGGAAAACACGAGAAGTGAGCCATGGGCTGGACTGACGTCGATGAGTCGCGCAAGGTGGCGACGTGGGGCGAAAGGAAGGCCGTAATTATACCCGGAAGTCGGTCGCCCCAGACCGGCCAATCGGTAGCGTGCATGCACCGCAACGGTGCCACGGTGCGCGCCGTGTACAGCCCGCCCGCCGGGCCGCCCCGCGCGGGCGCGGCAGCCGGCGGCCGTGGCACGGCTGCACGGTCCGTGCTCGCCCGGCGCCGGTTCCCGCGATTTTGGCGCTATCATTCCGGGTTCACCGGGCCGGGGCCCTCAGCGAATTCTCACCGGGCGGCGCCTGCGCGCCGCCCGTCATCGAAGCAATCCATGGATGTCATCGTCATCGGCGGCGGAATCAGCGGCGTCGCCACCGCCTACCAGCTGCGCGCGGCCGGCCATCGCGTGTGCGTGGTCGAACGTCACGCCACCGTCGCGCAGGGTGCGACCTACGGCGACGGCGGCGCGCTGCTGCCGAGCCCGCTCGACGTCTGGTTCGGCCCGACCTTCATGCGCCAGCGCCAGCCGCGCGACAGCGGCATCGTCTACAAGCCGGGCTTCAACGGCGGCGTGCGCCGCTTCGTCAAGCAGCTCGGCACGCTGCGCGAACCCGACGCGTTCGCCCTACAGTACGCACGGCTGCGCCCGCTGATCGATGCGTCGCGCGACACGCTCGCCGACATCGAGACGCGCCTCGAACTCGAATTCGAACAGAAGCCCGGCATCCTGCACGTGGTGCGCGATCCGCGCGACTGGGACGCGATGCAGCCGGCGCTCGACCTGCTGCGCACGCTCGACCAGCCGTACCGCCTGCTCTCCGCCGACGAATGCGCGACGCTCGAACCGTCGGTGCCGGCCGAACCCGGCTTCGCCGGCGGCGTGCTGCTCGAGACCGAACGCACCGGCAATTGCCCGCTGTTCGCGAAACTGGTCAAGCAGACGCTCGACGAGCATGGCGTGCAGTTCCGCTTCGGCGCGGAAGTCGCCGCGATCCGCGTCGACACCGGCCGTGCCGCGGTCGAGCTCGTCCCGCCCGGCGACCGGCGTGCGTCGAACGCACGCGAGGTCGACGTGATTTCCGCCGATGCGATCGTGGTCGCCGCCGGCGCCGGCAGCCTGCCGCTGCTCGACCGGCTCGGCTGGCGCCTGCCGCTGCATCCGGTGCGCGTCCATACGCTCACCGCGCCGGTCGCGTACGAAGAACATGCGCCGCACCTGAACGTCATCGATTCGATCAAGCGGATCTCGATCACGCGCACCCACCAGCGGCTGCGCGTCGGCGGCGGCGCGGTGCTGCAGAGCCTGCCCGAGACCGCGAAGCCGCTCGCCGAGCCGCTGTCCGAGGCCGCGCTCGCGCTGCTCGGCCAGGCCGTCCACGACTGGGTGCCCGGCGCCGCGCGCATCTCGGCCGCGTTGTCGTGGCAAGGCACGCAGTTGCTGTCGCCGGACGGCCTGCCGGTCGTCGGTCCGACCCCGCATCCGCGCGTGTTCGTCAATTTCGGGCATGGCCCGGCCGGCTGGGGGCTCGCCTGCGGGTCTGCTAAAGTGGTGACCGACTATCTGGGCGGCGACGTGCAGCACTGGCCCGCCGACACGCTCGCCGCGCTGCGCGCCGGGCGCTTCACGACCTGACCGCCGCGGGCCCGTCCCCGGCGGCCACCTAGCCAGCCGCCACGACCCCGCGATGACCGTCAATACCCGCCCGCTCCCCGATTCCGATCCGATCGCGCTGCTGCGCGTCGCCGACCTGCGCACGGCCGAAACCGACGCCACGGCGGCGCTGCCGCCGCATACGCTGATGGGTCGCGCCGGCGCCGCCGCCGCGCACTGGCTGTCCGAGCGCATGGCCGGCGACGACCGCCCCGTGTGGTTCGCGGTCGGCCCGGGCAACAACGGCGGTGACGCGCTGGTTGCAGCCGCTCACCTCCAGCAGCTTGGCGTCGCCACGCAAGCGTGGATGCCGGTGCCAGTCAAACCAGACGACGCGCAATGGGCGCTCGGCCTCGCGCGCGCAGCGGGCGTACCGCTATCCGCCACACCGCCTGCTTCGCTGGACAGCTTTGCATGGGTCGTCGACGGGCTGTTCGGCATCGGCCTCGGCCGCGCGCTCGACGGCGCATTCGCCGAGCAGGCCCAGCGCATCGCCGCGCATGCGCGCAGCGGCGGCCACGTGCTCGCACTCGATGTGCCGAGCGGGCTCGACAGCGATACGGGCCAGATCGTCGGCGCGGGCGTCGCCGTCGCCGCCACCCATACGCTCACCTTCATCGCCGCGAAGCCGGGCCTCTATACGGGCGAAGGCCGCGATCTCGCCGGCGAGATCGACGTCGCCTCGCTCGACGTCGCGCCACCCGCCGCGCCTGCCATCGTGCTGAACGCGCCCGCGCGGTTCGCCGCCGCCCTGCCCGCGCGCGCATTCGCGTCCCACAAGGGCACGTTCGGCAGTCTCGCAGTGCTCGGCGGCGACACGGGCATGTGCGGCGCGCCGATCCTGGCCGCCCGCGCCGCGCTGTACGCCGGTGCCGGCAAGGTGCACGTCGGCTTCCTCGGCGCCGGCGCACCGCCGTACGACCCGCCGTTCCCCGAACTGATGCTGCATCCGGCCGACGGCCTCGATCTCGGCGCGATGACCGCCATCGCGGCCGGCTGCGGGCTGGGTACGCGCGAGGCCGCGGCGACGCTCGTGCGTGACGTGCTCGCACACGATGCCGCGACGCTGCTCGATGCCGATGCGCTGAACCTCGTCGCGACACATGCCGATCTTGCGACCGCCGTCGCCACGCGCGGTGCGCGCGGCAATCCATGCGTGCTGACGCCGCATCCGCTCGAAGCCGCCCGGTTGCTCGGCAGCGACACGGCGACTATCCAGCGCGACCGCGTCGCAGCCGCGCAGGCACTTGCGACTCGTTATGCGGCGCATGTCGTGCTGAAAGGCTCGGGCACGGTGATGGCGGCACCCGACGGCCGCGTGACGATCAATCCGACCGGCAACGCGGCGCTTGCCACGGGCGGCACCGGCGACGTACTCGGCGGACTGATCGGCGCGTTGCTTGCGCAGCGCGTCGCACCGTACGAGGCAGCGCTCGCGGGCGTCTACCTGCACGGCCTCGCGGCCGATACGCTGACCGCACACGGCACCGGCCCGGCCGGACTCACGGCCGGCGAACTCGCGCCGATGGTGCGCACGCTGATCAATCGCCTTTTTTACGCGTCGCCGCGCGCCGACACATAAGGCCGCTATACTGACTGCCCCGCCGCACGGCGGGCCCTCTCGTCCGCCGGCCTTCCGATCCCGATGAGCCGGCGCGGCATTCCTCCCGATTCACGCTTCACTCGAACCGCCATGACGCTGAATTCGCTCCCCGCCTGGACTGCCCTTCAATCCCACTTCGAGCAAATCCGCCATGCTCGCCTGCGCGACTGGTTCGCGCCGGAAAACGACCCCACGCCGACGCGTGCCGAACGCTTCACGCTCGCAGGCGGCGGCCTCGCGGCCGATTTCTCGAAGAACCGCATCAATGACGAGACGCTGCGCCTGCTCGTGCAGCTCGCACGTGACGCGGGCGTCGAAGCACGCCGCGACGCGATGTTCGCGGGCGAGATCGTCAACCCGACCGAAGGCCGTGCCGCGCTGCACACCGCGCTGCGCGCGACCGATCCGCAAGCGCCGTTCCATGCACAGATCAGCGCCGAGCGCGCGAAGATGGCGACCTTCGCGCGCGCCGTGCGCAGCGGCACGTGGACGGGCTACACCGGCAAGCGCATCCGCCACGTGATCAACATCGGCATCGGCGGCTCCGATCTCGGGCCGAAGATGGTCGTGCATGCGCTGCACCACGTCGCGACGCCTGAAATCACCACGCACTTCGTGTCGAACGTCGACGGCGCCGATCTCGCGCGCGTGCTCGAACAGGTCGATCCGGAGGAAACGCTCGCGATCATCGTGTCGAAGACGTTCACGACGCTCGAGACGATGACGAACGCACGCTCGCTGCGCGACTGGTTCGTCGCGCGCGGCTGCCCCGAGGACGCGCTCGCGAAGCACTTCGTCGGCGTGTCGGCGAACCCGGCCGAAGTCGTGAAGTTCGGCATCGCCGCGGACAACGTGTTCGAAATGTGGGACTGGGTCGGCGGCCGTTACTCGCTGTGGTCGGCGGTCGGCCTGTCGATCATGATCGCGATCGGCCCCGAGCAGTTCGACGAGCTGCTGGCCGGCGCGAACGACATGGACCGTCATTTCCGCGAAGCGCCGCTCGAGCGCAACCTGCCCGTGCTGCTCGGCCTGATCGGCATCTGGTACCGGAATTTCTTCGGTTCGCAGAGCTATCTCGTCGCACCGTATTCGGAAGCGCTGCACTACCTGCCGTCATACCTGCAGCAGCTCGAAATGGAGAGCAACGGCAAATCCGCGCGCCTGGACGGCACCTTCGTCGACTACCCGACCTCCGCCGTCACGTGGGGCGAGCCGGGCACCAACGGCCAGCACGCGTTCTTCCAGATGCTGCACCAGGGGCCGACGATTGTGCCGATCGACTTCATCGCGGTGCTGACGCCCGAGCATCCGCTCGCGAGCCATCATCCGAAGCTGCTGGCGAACTGCTTTGCGCAGAGCGAGGCGCTGATGCTCGGACGCACGCTCGACGAAGCGCGCAAGGTCGCGGGGCCGGGCAAGGAAGCGCTCGCGCCGCACCTGACGTTCCCGGGCAACCGCCCGACGACGACACTGCTCGTCGATGCGCTGACGCCGCGCACGCTCGGCGCGCTGATCGCGCTGTATGAACACAAGGTGCTCGTGCAGGCAACGGTGTGGGACATCAATCCGTTCGACCAGTGGGGCGTCGAGCTCGGCAAGATTCTCGGCAAGGTGGTGGAAGCCGACCTGACGGCCGAGTCGGTCGATCCGGCCAAGCACGACTCGTCGACCACCGCGCTGATCGAGCGCGCCCGCGCGGCGCTGAAGCGCTGACGCTCTCGGGTAGCGGCGTCATGCCGATGCCGGCCGCGCAGCCCTGCTTGCGCGGCCGGCCGCTCAATTCAGGTGCCGCGCTGCTCCGCGTGCGGCTCGACGATGCGTCCGGCGTCGATCGTCACGGTCGTCGCACAGCGGCGTGCAAGTTCGACATCGTGCGTGACGAGCACGAGCGTGGCGCCGTGCGTGCGGTTCAGTTCGAACATCAGGTCGATGACCGCATGGCCGGTGGCCGCATCGAGGCTGCCGGTCGGCTCGTCGGCGAACAGGATCGCCGGGCGCGTGACGAATGCGCGTGCAAGCGCGACACGCTGCTGCTCGCCCCCGGACAACAGCTTCGGATAATGCGCGGTACGCTCGCCGAGACCGACCTGCACGAGCAGCGCCTGGGCACGATCGGCTGCTTCACGTGCGCTGATGCCTCCCTGCAGCTCGAGCGGCAGCATGACGTTCTCGAGCGCCGTCAGGTGCGGCATCAACTGGAACGACTGGAACACGAAGCCGACTGCGCCGTTGCGCAGCGCCGCGCGCGCATCCTCGTCGAGCTGGTCGAGCGCACGCCCGAGCAGGCGAACCGTGCCGCTCGTCGCGCTGTCCAACCCTGCAAGCAGGCCGAGCAGCGTCGATTTACCCGACCCCGACGCGCCGACGATCGCGAGGCTGCTGCCCGGCTGCACGGCGAACGTGATGCCGTCGAGGATCGTCAGCTCGCCCGTTGCATCGGCGACCCGCTTGCATACGTCATGGACTTCGATGATCGGATCGGCAATCTTGAACATGGACACGACATTTCGCTGGAAAAGACGCGCGGCGGTCGCCGCGCTGCTGGGCACCCTGCTCGCTGCCACCGTGCCGGCGCGCGCCGCAACGACGCCGGCGGCGACATCAGGCCAGCCCGTGATCGTCGTGCTCGGCGACAGCCTGTCGGCCGAATACGGGCTGCCGCGCGACACCGGCTGGGTGGCATTGCTGCGGCAACGGCTCACGACCGAGCGAATCGATTATAGCGTCGCGAACGCCAGCGTCAGCGGCGACACCACGAGCGGCGGCCGCGCGCGGCTGCCCGCGGTGCTGCAACGGCTCAAGCCGTCGATCGTCGTCGTCGAGCTCGGGTCCAACGATGCGCTGCGCGGCGTGCCGCTCGCCACGACCGAGCAGAACCTGCGCGACATCATCGCAGGCGCACGACAGGCGCGGGCGAAGGTCGTGCTGGTCGGCATGTATGTGCCACCCAATTACGGCCCCGACTACACGCAGAAGTTCCACGCCGTCTATACGCGGCTGTCGAAGGATCTCGGCGTGCCGCTCGTGCCGTTCCTGCTGGCCGGCATCGAGAACAAGCCGGAGTTGTTCCAGGCCGACCAGATGCACCCTGCACAACAGGCGCAGGGCATTCTGCTCGACAACGTCTGGCCTGCGCTGAAGCCGCTGCTCGGCAAGCCGCGCGGCTGACGCTGCCGCCCCGCCGGAAAACAAAAAGCCCCGCATGAAGCGGGGCTTTTTGTTGCGTGCGAAACGACGCTCAGTTGTCGCCGTCCTGCGACTGGCTGACCGTCGTACCGTACAGCTTCACCTTCGAGCGGTCACGCAGCGCAGCAAGATACGCTTCGCCTTCGCTCTGCGCGTCGACCTGCGCCATCTGCTGCTGCGCGGCGGCCAGTTGCTGCGGATCGACCGCCGAACCCGGGATCACCGCGTTCACGCGGTAGATCGCGTAGCCGTCCGCGCCGAGATCGACACCGACGTACGCCGGCAGCGTCTTCGCATCGACCTTGTACACGGCGCTCAGTGCAGCCGGCGTCAGGCCCTGCGACTGCGTGCGCGACACCTTCTGCGCGGCCGCGAACCCGTCGACCGACTTCGACTTCTGCAGTTCGGCAAGCTTCGCCGCGCCGTCCTTCTTCGCGAGCTCCGCAGCCTGTTCGGCCACGACCTTCTGGCGCACGACGTCCTTGATCGCGTCGAGCGCAGGCACGGCGGCCGGCTTGTAGTCGGTCACGCGCGCCGAGATCAGCGTGTTGTTGCCGACGTCGATCGCCTGCGTGTTGTTCTGGCTCTTCACCGCGTCGTTGGCGAACACGGCGGCCAGGAACTTCGGATTGTTCAGCGGGCTCGTCGGCGGCAACTGCGGGTTCGGCGTCGGCGTGACGGTGGCCGTCTGGATCGTCAGCTTGTACTTGTCCGCGGCCGGCTGCAGCGTCTTCGCCTTTTCGTAGACGGTGGACGTGAAACCTTCCGCGTTGTCCGTGAACGCCTTCGATGCGTACTGCTGCTTGAGCTCGACTGCGATCTGGTCCTTCACGTCGGCGAACGGCTTGACGGCGGCCGGCTTCACTTCCGTTGCCTTCAGGATGTGGAAGCCGAGATCCGACTGCACGACACCGCTCACGTCGCCCTGCTTGAGCGCGAACGCGGCATCGTCGAACGCCTTGCCGCCCGCCGTCGAGCCACGCGTAATGAAGCCGAGGTCGCCGCCCTTCGCGGCAGACGGTGCGTCCTGCGAGCTCTTCTGCGCGACCTGCGCGAACTGGTCCGGATGCGCCTTCACGTCGGCCAGCAGCTGCTCGGCCTTCGTCTTCGCCGCAGCCTTGTCGGCCGCGCTTGCGCTGCCCGGCGCGGCGATGAAGATGTGGCTCACGCGCACCTGTGCTTCGGTGCGGAAGTGCGTCGGGTTGTCGTCGTAGAACTTCTTGATGTCCGCCTCGGTCGGCTGCGCGCTCGCGGCCGCTGCGGCCGGCGAATAGACGAGGTACTGGATCGTCGCGGTCTCCGGCGTCGCGAAGCTCTGCTTGTGCGCGTCATAGTACGCGGCGAGCTGCGCATCGGTCGGCTGGACCTTCGCGGCGAAGTCGCTCGTCTTCAGCACGAGCGCCTGCACTTCGCGCTGCTGCGCGGCGAGTTCGGACAGGCGTTGCGCGAGGCTCTTCGGCGTGAATGCGCTCGACACGATGCTGGCCGGAATCTGTTGCAGAGCGAGGCTGTAGCGCACGCGCTCCTGATACTGCTCGGGCGTCATCCCCTGGAACGACAGCAATTGCGCATAGCGCTCGACATCGATCGAACCGTCGGGCTTCTTCAGCGACGCAATCATCGGGTCGCTCATCAGCGCGTCGCGCACGGCGTTGTCGGATGCGGTCAGGTGCAGACGTTGGGTCTCGTCGGCCAGCACGCGTTGCTGGATCAGGCCGTCGAGCACCTGCTTGCGGTGCTCGGGCGTATCGAACATCTTGATGTCGAACTGCCCGCCGAGCGCCTGACGCGCCTGGTCGATCTGCTGACGGAACGCGCCGTCGAATTCGACCCGCGTGATCTTGTGCCCGTTGACTGCCGCGACGTTCGCGCTGTCGTCGAAGAAGCCGCGGAAGCCTTGGATCCCGACGAAACCCAGCCCCGGCAACACGATCAGGAGCAGGAGCGCCATCATCAGGCGCTGGTGATTACGGAAGAAATCGAGCATGCGTGACCGGAAAATTGGACAAAACGTCCGATATTACAACATACGGGGTGGGACGGGAGAAAAGCAGACGTAGCGTCCGCGAGTACGGCGCGGCAAACAGGCGCACAAAACGAAAGTGCCCGCACTCGGCGGGCACTTTCGTTTGTTTGGCGGAGCGGACGGGACTCGCCTGCATCGTGCAGGCCGCGGCTGCGCTTGCAGGCGCTGCCCTAAACGCAAATGAAAAAGCCCGCACAAGGCGGGCTTCTTCATTTTCTGGCGGAGCGGACGGGACTCGAACCCGCGACCCCCGGCGTGACAGGCCGGTATTCTAACCGACTGAACTACCGCTCCTTGGTCTGGCTGAATCAGGAAACTGGTGGGTGCTGAGGGGTTCGAACCCCCGACCTACGCCTTGTAAGGGCGCCGCTCTACCAGCTGAGCTAAGCACCCGTTTCCGATTCGTTCTGGCTGCGATCTGCGTTTCGGCATCAACAACCAGCGAGCCCGCAAGTTTAATTCATCCCCGATCATTTTGCAAAGCCCTGACGCGAATTTTTTAAACGTTCGCGCACACGATTCGGCTACGCATAAAAAAACCCGCGGCCATGCCGCGGGTTTCGTGAACAACCGTCAGGAACGACGATGTCCCGATGCTTAGTGCTTGACGAATTCCGTCGAGCCGGCATCCTTCGCCGCATCGGCGACCGGTGCCGCCGCCTTCGCCTCTTCTTCCGGCGGCAGCGGGGTCGGCGAACGCTCGAGCGCGAGTTCCAGCACCTTGTCGATCCAGCGGACCGGCACGATCTCGATCGCGTTCTTCACGTTGTCCGGAATCTCGGCGAGATCCTTCACGTTCTCTTCCGGGATCAGCACGAGCTTGATGCCACCGCGATGCGCGGCGAGCAGCTTCTCCTTCAGGCCACCGATCGGCAGGACTTCACCACGCAGCGTGATTTCGCCCGTCATCGCGACATCGGCACGCACGGGGATACCCGTCAGCACCGACACCAGCGCGGTCGTCATCGCACCGCCCGCGGACGGACCGTCCTTCGGCGTCGCGCCTTCCGGCACGTGGATGTGGATGTCCTGCTTCTCGAACGCTTCGTCCTTGATGCCGAGACGACGCGAGCGCGAGCGCACGACCGAACGTGCCGCCTCGACCGACTCCTTCATCACGTCGCCGAGCGAACCCGTACGGATCACGTTGCCCTTGCCCGGCATCACCGCGGCTTCGATCGTCAGCAGATCGCCACCGACTTCCGTCCACGCGAGGCCCGTCACCTGACCGACCTGGTTTTCCTTCGCCGCGAGGCCGAAGTCGTACTTGCGTACGCCGAGGAACGTATCGAGGTTTTCGCCGTCGACCTTGATCGCGCCCGATGCCTTCTTCAGCAGCAGCATCTTCACGACCTTGCGGCAGATCTTCGACACTTCCCGCTCGAGCGAACGCACACCGGCTTCACGCGTGTAGTAGCGGATGATGTCGCGGATCGCCTGCTCGGTGACCTCGATCTCGCCTTCCTTCAGCCCGTTGTTCTTCTTCTGCTTCGGCAGCAGGTAACGCTGGGCGATGCTGACCTTCTCGTCTTCCGTGTAACCCGACAGACGGATCACTTCCATCCGGTCGAGCAGCGGCGGCGGGATGTTCAGCGAGTTCGACGTCGCGACGAACATCACGTCCGACAGGTCGAAGTCGACTTCGATGTAGTGGTCGGCGAACGTGTGGTTCTGTTCCGGATCGAGCACTTCGAGCAGCGCCGACGACGGATCGCCGCGGAAATCCATGCCCATCTTGTCGACTTCGTCGAGCAGGAAGAGCGGATTGCGCACGCCGACCTTCGTGAGGCTCTGCAGGATCTTGCCCGGCATCGAACCGATGTACGTACGGCGGTGACCACGGATCTCGGCTTCGTCACGCACGCCGCCGAGCGCCATCCGGACGAACTTGCGGTTCGTCGCGCGGGCGATCGACTGGCCGAGCGAGGTCTTGCCGACGCCCGGAGGCCCGACGAGGCACAGGATCGGCGCCTTCACCTTGTCGACGCGCTGTTGGACCGCGAGATACTCGAGGATGCGTTCCTTCACCTTCTCGAGGCCGAAGTGATCCTCGTCGAGTACCTGCTCGGCGTTCGACAGGTCGTTGTTGACCTTGCTCTTCTTGCGCCACGGCAAGCCGATCAGCGTGTCGATGTAGTTGCGCACGACGGTGGCTTCCGCCGACATCGGCGACATCAGCTTCAGCTTCTTCAGCTCGGCGTCGGCCTTCTTCTTCGCTTCCTTCGGCATGCGCGCGGCGTTGATGCGCTTCTCGAGTTCCTCGAGATCCGCACCTTCCTCGCCCTCGCCCAGTTCCTTCTGGATCGCCTTGACCTGTTCGTTCAGGTAGTACTCGCGCTGGCTCTTTTCCATCTGGCGCTTCACGCGCCCGCGGATGCGCTTTTCGACCTGCAGGATGTCGATCTCGGCTTCGAGCTGTGCGAGCAGGTGCTCGAGGCGCTCGATGACCGGGAACATCTCGAGGATGTGCTGCTTCTGGTCGAGCTTCAGCGGCAGGCGCTCGGCGATCATGTCGGCGAGGCGGCCCGCTTCGTCGATGCCCGACAGCGACGTGAGAATCTCCGGCGGGATCTTCTTGTTCAGCTTCACGTACTGGTCGAACTGCGACACGATCGCACGGCGCAGCGCTTCCGTTTCAGCGCTGTCGGCGTGATCGGGTTCGAGCGGCATCACTTCGCAGGAGAATTGCGTTTCCTGCTCTTCGATCGACAACGCCTTCGCGCGCTGCAGGCCCTCGACGAGCACCTTCACGGTGCCGTCCGGCAGCTTCAGCATCTGCAGGATGTTGGCGATACAACCGACCTCGTACATGTCCTTTTCGGTCGGTTCGTCCTTGGCCGCGGTTTTCTGGGCGACGAGCATGATGTGCTTGCCGCCTTCCATCGCTGCTTCGAGGGCCTTGATCGATTTCGGCCGGCCCACGAAGAGCGGAATCACCATGTGCGGGAAAACGACGACATCCCGCAGCGGCAGCAGCGGGAGCGTGATGCGTTCCGGCGGGAGAAGTTGGGTGCCTGACATTTCATTTCCCCATGAGTGGAATCAATTGTTCGGTAATTGAGGCCGCCACAACGAATTGCAAGCCTTCAAGTGCGGGAAATATTCGGTAAGAAAGTAACCACCGCGTGTCGAGTCAGAGTTACCCACAAGATAAACGAAAAAAAGCCGCCCACGGTCTCATGAACGGCCTTTTTCGCAGAACATCGTCTCGGCAAGCCGGTCAGTTCGAACCCGCCACCTTCGGCGTGTCCTCGTAGATCAGCAAAGGCTTGCCGTCGCCATCGATGACGTTCTCGTCGATGATGACCTTGCTGACCCCTTTCATCGTCGGCAGCTCGTACATCACGTCGAGCAATGCCTGTTCGATGATCGAACGCAAACCGCGCGCGCCGGTCTTGCGGCGGATCGCCTTGCGGGCGACTGCCTGCAGTGCGCCCGGCCGGATCTCCAGCTCGACGCGCTCCATCGCGAACAGCTTGTGATACTGCTTGACGAGCGCATTCTTCGGCTCGACCAGGATCTTCATCAGCGCGGCTTCATCGAGCTTGCCGAGCGTCGCGACCACCGGCAGGCGGCCGATCAATTCGGGGATCAGACCGAATTTGATCAGGTCTTCCGGTTCCGTTTCGCGCAGCACTTCGCCCGCGTCGCGTTCCTGCTTGCTCTTGACCGTCGCGCCGAAGCCGATGCCGGTTTTCTCGGTACGGTCGGTAATCACCTTTTCGAGGCCGTCGAATGCACCGCCGCAAATGAACAGGATGTTGGTCGTGTCGACCTGGATGAAATCCTGGTTCGGGTGCTTGCGGCCGCCCTGCGGCGGCACCGATGCCATCGTGCCCTCGACGAGCTTCAGCAGCGCCTGCTGGACACCCTCGCCCGACACGTCGCGCGTGATCGACGGGTTGTCCGACTTGCGGCTGATCTTGTCGATTTCGTCGATGTAGACGATCCCGCGCTGGGCCTTGTCGACCTCGTAGTTGCAGTTCTGCAACAGCTTCTGGATGATGTTCTCGACGTCCTCGCCGACGTAGCCGGCTTCGGTCAGCGTCGTCGCATCGGCGATCACGAACGGCACGTTGAGCAACCGCGCGAGCGTCTGCGCGAGCAGCGTCTTGCCGGAGCCCGTCGGGCCGATCAGCAGGATGTTGCTCTTCGACAGCTCGACGTCGTCCTTCTTGTCGAGATGCTTCAGGCGCTTGTAGTGGTTGTACACGGCCACCGCGAGGATCTTCTTCGCGCGCTCCTGGCCGATCACGTACTGATCGAGGATGTCGCGAATTTCCTGCGGGCTCGGGAGATCCGACCGGGACAGGCTGGCCTCGACGCCGGCGGCAGCCGCCTCGTCGCGAATGATTTCGTTGCAGAGGTCGATGCATTCATCGCAGATGAACACCGACGGGCCCGCGATGAGTTTTTTCACCTCATGCTGGCTCTTTCCGCAAAACGAGCAATACAACAGCTTCTCGCTGTTCGAACCTTTTTTGTCCGCCATGAATGTAGAGCCTCCGGACAGGTAAATGACATGATACGCCGATTGCTCCGGACGCCGCGCCTAGGGCGCGACCGGAGCCGGCTGGATGCGCTTGCCGCAGATGCTCAGGGCACTCGGGACGTTTGAGGGCGCCGCCCGAATCGGGGCGGCACCCCGTTTAAGCTCACGGGCGCTTCAACAGCACCTGATCGATCAGCCCGTACGCCTTCGCGTCCTCGCTCGACATGAAGTTATCACGGTCGGTGTCGCGCGCGATGCGCTCGACGTCCTGGCCCGTGTGCTGCGCGAGCAACTGGTTCAGCCGCTCCTTCAGGTAGAGGATTTCACGTGCCTGGATCTCGATGTCGGATGCCTGGCCGCGTGCGCCGCCGAGCGGCTGGTGAATCATCACGCGCGAATTCGGCAGCGCGAAACGCTTGCCCTTCGCACCCGACGCGAGCAGGAACGCACCCATGCTGGCCGCGAGGCCCATGCACAGCGTCGACACGTCCGGCTTGATGAACTGCATCGTGTCGTAGATCGCCATGCCGGCCGACACCGACCCGCCCGGGCTGTTGATGTACAGGCTGATGTCCTTGTCGGGATTCTCGCTCTCGAGGAACAGCAATTGCGCGACCACGAGGTTGGCGGTCTGGTCGTTCACTTCGCCGACCATGAACACCAGGCGCTCCTTCAGGAGACGCGAGTAGATATCGTACGAACGCTCGCCGCGGCCGCTCGTTTCGACGACGATCGGCACCAGCCCCAGCGCTTGCGCCTCGAAACCCTGCGGCGCGTTCGAAGCAAGCATGTCCAGCAATTCAGCGCGAGTGATCATTCAATGAACCTTGTTCGAATGGAAAATTGAACGGAAGGAAGCCGCCCGCTCAATCGCCATATTAATGGCAACCGTGCGCTTGACGTAAAAACGGCGTGCGGGCCGTCGCTCCGACAGCCGGCACGCCGCTAGAGCAACACTTACGCTTGCGCCGATGCGCTCGCGAGTGCTTCGAAGCTCACTTCCTTGTCCGTCACCTTCGCCTTGCCCAGCACGAAATCGACGACGTTGCTTTCAACGACGAACGCTTCCATCTCGGCGAGGCGCTGCTGGTTCGAATAATACCAGCGGACCACTTCCTTCGGGTCTTCGTAGCTCTTCGCGAACTCGTCGACTTCCGCGCGGATCTGTTCCGGCTTCGCTTCGAGGCCGTTCGACTTCACGAGCTCGGCCAGCACGAGGCCCAGCTTCACGCGGCGTTCTGCCTGCTCGGTGAACATCTCGGCCGGGATCGGTGCGTCCTTCGCGTTCGGCACGCCACGCTGCGCCAGATCCTGGCGAGCCATTTCGACGAGGCGTTGCTGATCCTGCTCGATCAGCGCCTTCGGCACGTCGAGTTCGGAAATCTTCAGCAGCGCGTCCATCACCTGGTTCTTGACGATCGACTGCGTGCGACGCTTCGCTTCGCGCTCGAGGTTTTCCTTGATCTCGGCACGCATCTTCGTGAGGTCGCCGTCTTCGATGCCGAGCGACTTCGCGAATTCAGCGTCGATTTCCGGCAGGTGCGGCCACTCGATCTTCTTCATCGTGACCGTGAACTGCGCCGTCTTGCCCGCGACGTCCTTGCCGTGGTAGTCCTCCGGGAACGCCAGGTCGAACGTGCGCGATTCGCCGACCTTCAGGCCCAGCGCTGCGGTTTCGAATTCCGGCAGCATGCGGCCTTCGCCGAGCACGAACGGGAAATCTTCAGCCGTGCCGCCCTGGAACGCGACGTCGTCGATCTTGCCGACGAAGTCGACCGTCACGCGGTCGCCGTCCTTCGCTGCGGTGTCCGCGCCGCCGTCGCCGTGCTCGCCGGCTTCGCCACGTGCGTGGAAGTGCACGCGCTGCTTGCGCAGGATGTCCAGCGTGCGGTCGATTTCGGCGTCGCCGATCGACGTCGTCGAGCGCTCGACTTCAGCCGTCGCCAGATCGCCGATCTTGACTTCCGGGTAGACCTCGAACGTCGCGTCGAACGCGTATGCACCTTCAGCCTGCTCCTGCTTCGGCTCGAAGCTCGGCTGGCCAGCGACGCGCAGGTTTTCCGCGCGGCTGATCGTGAAGAATTCCTGGCCGATCTTGTCGCTCAGCACTTCCGCCTCGACCTGACCCGCGTACTGTTGCGCGACCATCTTCACCGGCACCTTGCCCGGGCGGAAACCCGGCATGCGCACGGTCTTCGCGAGTTTCTGGATACGGGCGTCGATTTCCTTCTGCACGGTGTCTTTCGGCAGGGAAATCGTCACGCGGCGTTCAAGCTTGCCGAGGTTCTCAACAACGTTAGCCATGGCTTCAATCGTCCTAAAATTATTCGAGCGAATCGGGTTTTCCTTGCCGTGCCTGCCTGCGGCGTGAGGTGTGTCACATCCACTCGCCGCGCCGGAGCGCCACGCCATCCCTGCACGCGCCGGATGGCTAGCGCAAGCGGCTCGGAGCACGGCTTTGGCCGGAAGAATCGACTATTCTAGCAAACAATTTTCATCACACCGCCAGATCGGCGCGACACGCATGCGTCCGCGCCGCGTCAACCGCCCTTTGCACGGCAATGCAAGCGGATCGCCGCTATGCCGAACGCCGTATCCACCACGGGCCCGCCATCCTGTAAGCTCCAATTGAAGGGTCGCCGCCGTCGCGGCCCCGCCATTCTTCACACCAATCACGCCTTCCGGAGACACCATGCCGCAACACCCGTCCGCGCCTGTCGTCGTCATCGCGCCCGATTCGTTCAAAGGCTCGCTTTCTGCCGAGCAGGTCGCGGACGCGATCGCCACCGGCATCCGCCGGGCCCGGCCCGACGCCGTCGTGCGCTGCTGCCCGATGGCCGACGGCGGCGAAGGCACGCTCGACGCGATGCTGGCAGGCGGCGGCACGCGGCGCGCACTGCGGGTGGCCGGCGCGTCGCTCGCGGCACGCGATGCGGCGGTCGGCGTGATCGACGCGCGCACCGCGATCGTCGAGACGGCGGAGATCGTCGGCATTACGGATCCGGTCGGCATGAGCGTGCCGGTCGACGCGCGCAGCACGCGCGGGATGGGCGAGGCGATCCGCACGCTGCTCGACGAAGGCGTGCGCCGCTTCTTCGTCGCGCTCGGCGGCAGCAGCACCAACGACGCGGGCGCCGGGCTGCTCGCGGGCCTCGGCCTGCAGTGCTTCGACGCGGCTGGCCAGCCGGTCGAGCCCGTGCCGTCGCGGCTCGCCGATATCGCGCGCATCGACGCGTCGGGGCTCGACCCGCGGCTGAAGGAAACGGAATTCATCGGCATGTCCGACGTCGACAACCCGCTGACGGGCGCGCACGGCGCGACCGCCGTGTTCGGCCCGCAAAAGGGCGTGACGCCCGGGCAGGTTGCGACCCTCGACGCCGCCCTCGCCCGCTTCGCCGACCTCCTCGAAGCCGCCCTCGACCGTCGCAGCCGCGACCTGCCGGGGGCCGGCGCGGCAGGCGGCCTCGGTTTCGCGCTGCACATGCTCGGCGCGCAGTTCGAAGCGGGCGCCGAAGTGGTCGCGCGGCAGGTCGGCCTCGATGCGGCGCTCACCGGCGCCGACTGGCTGATCACCGGCGAAGGCCGCTCGGACGTGCAGACGCTGCATGGCAAGGCGCCGTTCATCGCGTGCCGCCACGCGCAGGCCGCCGGCGTGCCGGCGTCGCTGCTGTCGGGGGCGGTCGACCCGGCGGCGCTGCCGCGCCTGTCCGAACATTTTTCCGGCTGCTTCTCGCCGGCTCCCGGGCCGATCACGCTCGACGTCGCGATCCGCGACGCGGCCAATCTGCTCGCGAACGAAGCGGAGCAATTGACACGCCTGAAGTACGGCGCACACTGACCGTTGACCCGAGCGCGCGATACAGGAACAATCGGGCCCGCCCTTTTTCTTCAGGATTCGACATGAAAGGCCGTCAAGCCGGGCTCGATCAGTTTCTGACCTATCGCCTCCACGCGCTCACGAAGCGATCCGACCGCGGGATCGGCGAGGTGTACCGGCACAAGCTCGACATCTCGCTGCCCGAGGCGCGCGTGATCGCCGCCGTCGGCGCCTTCGGCCCGTTCTCGATCATGGATCTCGCACGCCACACCAATCTCGACAAGAGCCAGGCGAGCCGGGCAGCCGAGGCGCTGCTGCGCCAGGGGCTGCTCGAGCGCAGCGCGAGCGAGGAGGATGGCCGGATCGTGCTGATCGCGCTGACCGCCGACGGCCGCGCGCTGCATCGCAAGATCATGCCGATCGTGCGCAAGTGGAACGACGGCTTGCTTGCGTGCCTGTCCGACAGCGAACGCCAGACGTTCGAACGGCTGCTCGACAAGGTCGTCGCGCACGCGACCGAGCGGGACGACTGAGCCGCAACACGGGCACGGCGCCCGCAGTATTGATCCGACGAATTTGACGGGCCGCCCCGGTCGCCTCACCGGCGACGCGGGCGGCCCGCTTTGCGTCATGCGGCGCGTCGCGATGCAAACGGACTGCAGCGCTCCGTCTCGCCGGCGTCGCGCATGCAGCGGGCCCGCCCGCGCTACAGCCCGCTGTTCGCCGCGCGCTGGCGCAGCAGCCCGAGCACCGAGTCGCAATACGGGGTCGGCACGCCGAGCTTGCGCCCGAGTTCAGGGAACACGCCGAGGATCGGCCCGATCTCGAGCGCACGCCCCGCTTCGAAATCCTGCAGCATCGACGTCTTGAACGCGCCGAGCTTGCGCGTGACCGCGATCCGCTCGGGCCCGCTCATGCCCGTCGACAGACCGAGCCTCGCGCCGATCGCGGCCGCCTCCTCCATCATCCGCAACGCGAGATCCTGCGTGAACGGATCGTCGAGCAGCTGCTCGGCCGTCGAGCCCGTCAGCGCGCTCAGTGGATTCATGTTCATGTTGCCCCACAGCTTCGTCCAGATCTCGGTCCGGATCGCGGGCGTCGACTCGACGTCGAAACCGCCCGCGGCGAGCGCCGCGGCGAACCGGGCCGTGGCGACGTCGAGCCGCGGATCAGGCGCACCGACGATCAGCCGGTTGCCGCGCCCACGGCGCACGATGCCCGGCGCGTCGGTACTCGACGACAGGTGCACGACGCAACCGATCGCCTGCGCCGGCGGCAACGCCGCCGACACCGCGCCGGCCGGATCGACCGCATCGAGCGACACGCCGTCGAGCGCCCCTTCGAGCCCGTGCGTGAACCACCACGGCAGGCCGTTCATCGCCGCGACGATCACGGTGTCCGGCCCGACCAGCGGCGCGATGCGCGCGGCCAGCGCCGGCAACGCCTGCGCCTTCAGGGCGATCACCACGTAGTCCTGGACCCCGAGCGCGGCCGTATCGTCGCTCGCCCGCACCGGAACCGACGCTGTCTCGCCCGCCTCGTCGATCACACGCACGCCGTGCGCATTCAGCGCATCGAGCGTCGCGCCACGCGCATACGCGCTCACGGTCATGCCTGCCCGCGACAGCGCGGCCGCGAGCAACCCGCCGATCGCGCCGACCCCGACCACCGCCGCGCACACCGACCCTGAATTCGTGTCGTTCATGATGGAATTCCGTCTCCTGGGAGCTGACGAGCATAACGCTCAATAGTTGCGGGCACAACCATTCGCGTGACCGCATGCAACGTGCGGCGGTCGTGCGACTCAGCGCAATTCAGCGCGACTCGCCACCGGCTTCCACCGGCTCGTCGTCGGCCGCACTGCCCGTTGCGCCGAGCACGCCGGCGATCTGGCTCTTGTCGTGCATGCCGAGCTTGCGGTACGCGCAGCGCAGGTAGTGGCGCACGGTCGTCGGCGAAATCGCCATCTGTTGCGCGACTTCCTTGTGCGAGCGCCCGGCGCCGTAATAGCGGATCGCCGCGAGCTCGCGCGGGCTCAGCCGGTCGAGCAGCGAGCGCGGCCGCGCCTCGATCTGGAACAGGCCCGCAACCGGCACGCACTGGATTCGCAGCGCATCGCCGACGAACGGCTGGCCCGACTGGCGCCGCAAATGCGCGACGAGCGGCTCCGGCACGCGCGCACCGGCCCATGCCGGCCATTCGGTGCGCAGCACGTCGTCGAAACCGTGATCGGCATGGTGAAGCACGCCGAAGTTGTCGCACAGTGCACGCGCCGCCGGCGCGACCGTTTCGCCGCGTTCGCGCGTGAGTTGCGCGGCGCGATTGATCGTCAGCGCCGCCGCGAGATGCGGAATCACTTCCTCGAAGCGGCGTGCATCGTCATCGCTGAACGGGCGATTCAGGCCCTGGCGGTAGATCGACATGAACGTCGTCAGGCCGAACCGGCGATCGAGCGTGCACACGCACATCAGTTGTGCGAGCCCGTACTTCACGCACCAGTCGCGAAACCGGGCATCGAGCCCCGGTTCGACGACCGACAGCCGCACCGCATGGCCATGCGCGCCGCGCAGCGTGCGGTGCGCGAGCGGGTCGCAATCGCGCACGCGCTTCCAGTCGCTGAAGAATGCGTGCGGCAGACGGTACAGGAAGCTGTTGTGCATCACCGGGCCGGTCGGCACGTGAGTCGCGACGCCCGTCCATGCGGCGTCGAACGGGACGAGCGCCTGCAGCAGCGAAAAGAAGCGGTATTCGAATTCGCCGATGCCGGACCGTGCGGCAACCGCGTACAGGTCGAGCAGCATCAGCCCGAGTTCGCGCTGCGATGCATCACCGCGCGTGACACCGTCGAAATCGGCGCGCCGGGACGGCAGCAGCGGCCAGGCGAAGTCGTCGAGCACGATGGCGGCCGGCACGTCGCGCAGCGCATCGAGATCCTGCCCGAAATCCGTCGTGATCCTCACCTTCCGCTCCCCTGCCCGTTCGGGCTGCTGATGTGCGCAACGACACCGATCGATTATAGCGATCGGCTTTTTTGACGGGCCACGGTGCCGGAACGGGCGCCAGCCCCATCCATTTGAACGGTGCACGGCACGTTGCTGCTCCGCAGCACGCCGCGCCACGGCTACTCGCCGCTTGTGTGTCGCGCACCACGGGTTTTCCACACCGTTCATCTGTACGACTGTTCGAAGGTTTTCCCGCTGCGGACACTGCGTCGCGACGACACCAACGACAAACCGATGCAGGACGGTATGGAGAACCCCACGTGACGAAACCCCGCTTCATCCGCACGGCCGCGGCCGTCGCGACGCTTGCCGCGTGCAGCGCTGCCGCGCACGCGCAGTCGAGTCTCACGCTGTACGGCGCGCTCGACGCCGGCGTGCAATACCTGACGCATGCCGACGGGCGCCACTCGGCCGTTCAACTGCGGAACTACGGCATCCTGCCTTCGCAGATCGGGCTGAAGGGTCACGAGGATCTCGGCGGCGGCTGGCGTGCGCTGTTCAAGCTCGAACAGGGCCTCAACCTCAACGACGGCACCGCGACCGTGCCCGGCTATGCCTTCTTCCGCGGTGCGTACGTCGGCCTCGCGGGGCCCGTCGGCACCGTCACGCTCGGCCGGCAGTTCAGCGTGCTGTTCGACAAGACGCTGTTCTACGACCCGCTCTGGTATGCGTCGTACAGCGGCCAGGGCGTCATCGTGCCGATGACGGCGAACTTCATCGATCACTCGGTCAAGTACCAGTCGCCGACGTTCGCCGGCTTCGACGTGGAGGCGCTTGCCGCGACGTCCGGCGTCGCCGGCAATACGCGCGCCGGACGCGTGCTCGAACTCGGCGGCCAGTTCACGAGCAACGGCCTGTCGGTCAGCGCGGTACTGCATCAGGCACATGGCGAGGTTTCGGCGGCCGACGACACGTCGGCGCGCCGCCGCGAGGTCGGCACGCTCGCCGCGCGCTATGCGTTCGCCACACTGCCGCTCACCGTCTATGCGGGCGTCGAACGCCTGACCGGCGATCTCGACGCGGCACGCACGATCGTCTGGGGCGGTGCGCGCTACCAGATGTCGAGCGAGATCGGCCTGAACGCGGGCGTCTACCACACCGACTCGCGCACGCCGGCAATCGGCCACCCGACGCTGTTCATCGCGAGCACCACGTATGCGCTGTCGAAACGCACCGTCGCCTACGTGAACCTCGGCTACGCACGCAACAGCGGCCAGAGTTCGCAGACCGTCTACGAATACGACCCGACGCCGCTCGCCGGCGCATCGCAGTTCGGCGCGATGGTCGGCATGTACCACCTGTTCTGATCCCCACACGAGAACCCGCCATGAAAACCCTTTCACCGGATGCCGCACTCCCGTCCGACGGCCGCGCGTCGACCTTCGCGCGCTCGACGCTCGTCGCGCTCGTCGTATTCGCGGCCATCACGCCGCTGCTGCTGCTCGTGGCACCCGCCGTCGCGGGCCAGCTCGCGACGCAGCTCGGGCTGTCCGCGTCGCAGATCGGCACCTACTTCTTCGTCGAACTCGGCGCGTTCAGCCTCGCGACCGTGCCGTCGTACCTGTGGCTCGGCCGGGTCGACGCGCGCCGCGTCGCCGCGTTCGCCATCGCGCTGTTCGGCGCGGGCAACCTGCTGACCGCGCTGTGGATGCCGGGCTTCGTCGCGCTGCTCGCGCTGCGCGCCGTCACCGCGCTCGGCGGCGGCTCGCTGATGGTGCTCTGCATGACGAGCGCCGCGACGAGCGAGAACAGCGACCGCGTGTACGGCCTGTGGGTCGTCGGCCAGTTGATCGCGGGCGCGATCGGCCTGTTCGTGCTGCCGCATGTGTTCGCTGCGTTCGGGTTGCGCGCGCTGTATGTCGCACTCGCCGCGCTCGCGCTGGTCGCGGCGCCGCTGTCGCGCGGCTTTCCGTCCACGCTGGGCACGCGAGCCACACCCGCGCAGAACGCGCGCAACGCTGCGGCGCAGACACCGCAAAGCTTCGTCGTGCTCGCGATCGGCGCGGTGCTGACGTTCTATCTCGCGATCGGCAGCGTGTGGACGTTCGCCAGCCGCGCCGCGACCGAAGCCGGGCTCGATCCGCAGTCGACCGGCAACGTACTCGCGATCGCAAGCGTGATGGGGATCGCCGGTGCGGCGTTCGCGTCGTGCGCAGGCGGCCGGCTCGCGCGGCGCGCGATGCTCGCGGCCGGTTACGCGCTGCTGGCGGCCTCGCTCGTCGCGCTCGCGGTCATGCGGCACGCCGGCGGCTACAGCGCGGCGATCTTCGCGTTCAAGTTCGCGTGGACGTTCGTCCTGCCGTTCATCCTCGCGACCGTCGCGCAGATCGACACGTCGGGCCGTCTCGTGGCCACGCTCAATTTCGTGATCGGCGCGGGCCTCGCGGCCGGCCCGCTGCTCGCCGGGCTGATGCTCGATGCGGGCGGCACGATGCGCGCGCTGTTCACGGCCGCGACGGCCGTCGCAATCGTGTCTTTCGCGGCGTTGCGCCACATCGATCGCCGCACGCGCCCTTCCATTTCCACCCAACCGTGACAGGTCAAGCACATCCATGAATCGCACTGCCTTCTTCACCGACGAACGCACTTTCTGGCATACCGGCGGCACGCACGCGCTGTTCTTCCCGGTCGGCGGCTGGGTCCAGCCGCCGTCGAGCGCGGGCTACGCGGAATCGCCCGATTCGAAGCGCCGCTTCCTGTCGCTCGTGCAGGCCTCGGGCCTGGCCGCGCAGCTCGACCTGCGCGGCGCCGAGCCGGCCTCGACCGCCGATCTGCTGCGCATTCATCCCGCACACTATCTCGACGCGTTCCGCGCACTCAGCGACGCGAACGGCGGCGACCTCGGCGATCTCGCGCCGTTCGGCAAGGGCAGCTACGAGATCGCTGCGCTGTCGGCCGGACTCGCGATCGCGGCCGTCGATACGGTCCTCGGCGAACGTGCGACGAACGCCTTCTCGCTGTCACGACCGCCCGGCCATCATTGCCTGCGCGATCGCCCGATGGGCTTCTGCCTGCTGGCGAACATCCCGATCGCGATCGAGGCCGCCCGCGCGAAACACGGCATCGAGCGCGTCGCGGTGATCGACTGGGACGTGCACCACGGCAACGGCACGCAGTCGATCTACTACGACGATCCGGACACGCTGACGATTTCGCTGCATCAGGACCGCTGCTTCCCGCCCGGCTACAGCGGTGCCGACGACCGCGGCGAAGGCGCAGGCGTCGGCGCGAACCTGAACGTGCCGCTGCTCGCGGGCAGCGGCGACGATGCGTATCGCTACGCGTTCGAACGAATCGTGCTGCCGGCGCTGGAGCGTTTCCGGCCCGAGCTGATCATCGTCGCGAGCGGCCTCGACGCAAGCGCGGTCGATCCGCTCGCACGCATGCAGTTGCATACCGACAGCTATCGGTTCATGACGCATGCGGTGAAGGAGGCCGCGCAACGCCATTGCGGCGGGCGGCTCGTGATCGTGCACGAAGGCGGCTATTCGGAGGCGTACGTGCCGTTCTGCGGGCTCGCGATCGTCGAGGCGCTGGCGGGTGTTCGCACCGACGTCGCCGATCCGATGCTCGACCTCGCGATCGCGCAGCAGCCGGGCGCACGGTTCGTTGCGTTCCAGCGCGAATTGCTCGACGAACTGGCTACGTCGTTCGGGTTGTAGCGCGCCGGCGGACGCGACGAGGGCCGGCCGGCGCCGGCCCTCTTGCGCGATCGATGCGGATGGGGTTTCCTGTGCTTTTATCCCCGTTCCGGCCCGAAGCCGCACTCTTCCGATGAAATCGTCCCCGCGCGATCACAATGACGATACCAAGACGCGCCGCCAGCCTTCGAAGCTGGTCCTGAACATCGCCGCCGTGACGGTCGGCCTCATCACGTTCGCGATCGGCGCGGCGTGGGTGATCTATAGCTGGGTCGTCGATCGCGAAGCGCAATATTTCGCGATCCCGCTGGTGTTCTCGGTGCCGGTGATCGTGGCGGTCGCGATCCGGAGCTTCTGGGAATAGGCATGCCTGGAATGACGCAGCGCCGCGGGTCGGGCGACGCGCGGCGCTGGTATCCGGCTTGTTTCAGATGAAGCGGGAATTCCCGCGGTTCGCTTGCGGGCCGGTCACAGGCCGGAGGACGCACACGGATCGGGGACTGTGCCCCGATTCCCGCCGATGACGAGGGTGGGCCCGGTGCCGGTCAGGAACCTGGCGGCCGCTATCAGCACACGTTCCGTCGTCAGCGACTCATCACTCGAAATCTGCCGCTTCGAGTAGGCGTAACACTCCGGGGGCATGACGAACCGCTGCACTGGCTTTGCGCTCCAGGCTACGTTGTCGGCGGGCGTCGTGGCAAATGCCGGCGCAGCGAGTATCAGCGCCAGTACGGAAATCGGAACGCGGACGGTGTTTTTCATCGATGGCCCTCGGCGTAATTGTGTTTCTTATAGGGAAAGCGAACACGATATTACACGCGGCACGAATATTCGCGCACCGCTTGCCCCGGCGCTCGTGCCGGGAAAAGCACCGACATCAACAAAAAAGCGCTGCGGTCAATCGACCGACAGCGCTTTTGGGTGAACGGCCCCTCACTGAGGCGCATTCGACTTCTGGTGCGTGAGGCCGGACTCGAACCGGCACACCCTTGCGGGCGTCAGGACCTAAACCTGGTGCGTCTACCAATTTCGCCACTCACGCGCATTTCTGTCGCCTGACCACGCGGCACGAAAGATGCGTGACCACGCGCCCGGGACATCGCGCCGGCTTGCAACCGGCACGCCCGATCAGGCGAGCGCGAGATTCTACCCGATCCGCGCGGGCTTGTCTCGCCCCTGCCGGCACCCGTCGTGCAGCGATGCTAGAATGCCGCGCTCGACGTTTCGGCACCGCGCCGCCGCGCGTCCCCCGAACCCGCCCCCCACACGATTCCGCCCGTGAACTTCGACGACTACTGTCAGCAAAAGGCCGCCCCTGCGGGCTCCAGCGTCTACTACGCGCTGCGTCAGGCGCCGCACGCCACGCAGCCGCGCCTGACCGCGCTGTTCGCGCTGCGCCGCGAACTCGAGGAAACCGTCAAGGAAACCAGCGACCCGACCGTCGGACACACGAAGCTCGCGTGGTGGCACAAGGAACTCGCGGCGCTGGCCGACGGGCAGCCATCGCACCCGGTCACGAAGGCGCTCGCGCAGCATCATCCGGCGATCGCCGCCGAGGCCGATGCATTGCGTACGCTCGTCAACGGTTACGGGATGGATCTCGAACAGGCGCGCTACCTCGATTTCGCGAACCTACAGCGCTATATCGCACAGGTCGGCGGCACCTTCGCGTCGCTGGTCGCGCGCGCAAGTTCGCCAAACCCGGCGGATCCGCAACCGTGGGCCGCGGACGCCGGCCGCGCGCTGATGCTCGCGCAGTTCGTGCAGGATCTCGGCAACGACGCACGCCACGGCCGCATCTATCTGCCGATCGACGAACTGCAGCGTTACAACGTGACCGCGGCCGATCTGCTGAACCGCCGCTACAGCCCGGCCTTCACCGAATTGCTGCAATTCCAGACGGCCCGCGCGCGCGAAGCGCTCGTGGCCGCCGAAGCGGCGATCCCGGCATCGGAACGCCGCGCCCAGCGCACGCTGCGCGCGCAGATCGCGCTGGCCGGCTCGCTGCTCGACGAAATCGCGCGCGACGGCTACCAGGTGCTGCATCAGCGCATCGCGCTGACGCCGATCCGCAAGCTGTGGATCGCGTGGCGCACCGCGCGCCGCCGCTGATCCTCACGCCTCACGCCTCACGCCTTCAACAACGGCAGCGTATCGAAGCGCTGCTGCAGCACGCGGGTCGCGTCGAGCCCCCACCATGGCCCGAGCACGGTCGCGTAGAGCTGGCGGAAATCGACCGCGACGGGCAGGTTGCCGTTGCCATCGAGCCGCCCGAGCGCCGGCGGCGCACCGTACAACCCGCCGGCTACGCGCCCGCCCATCACGAAATGCGGCGCGGCCGTGCCGTGATCGGTGCCGTTGCTCTGGTTCTCGCGCACGCGCCGCCCGAATTCCGCATACGTCATCACGAGCGTCTGGTTCCAGCGCCCAAGCTCGATCAACGCGCTGCGCATCGCGCTCATCCCTTCCGCGAACTGCTTGAGCAGCGCGGCCTGCTGTCCCGGCTGGTTCTGGTGCGTATCGAAGCCGTTGAGCGTCAGACGCAGCACCGCGACGCCATCCTGCGCACCCGGGCCGGACGCTTCGCACGCAGCCAGCACCTGCATTGCGGTCTTGACCGACGTGCCGAACGCGCCGGCCGGAAAGGCGGTCCTGAATTCACGCATCCCGCCGCGCGGACGCAGCCGGTCGGCCGCCTTCACGATGTCGTTCTCGACGTCGATGATGTGGGCGAGCGCGGGGTTCTGTTCGCGCAGCGACGACGGCTCGGCAAGCCGGGCCGCACGAATGAACTGCGCGGGATTGACGAGCGCGATCGCACGCGCACCGTTCGAGAGCGGCCCCATCTCGGCACTGCCGAGCACGACGCCGTCGGCCGCGAAACCGGGCGGCACGGGCGCCTGCGCGAACGTGCGCGTCAGCCAGCCTTCGTGCAGATACTGATCCGAGCGCGACGCGGTATCCCAGATCTCGATCGAGCGGAAATGCGACAGGTTCGGCTGCGGATAGCCGACGCCCTGCACGACCGCGACCTGCCCGTCGCGCCACAGCGGCATCAACGGCGCGAGCGACGGATGCAGCCCCGTGTGCGCGTCGAGTTGCAGCACCTGCTCGCGCTTGATGCCGATGCTGCGACGGAACTGGTAATACAGCGGGTCCGCATACGGCACCACCGTGTTGAGGCCGTCATTGCCGCCCTTCAGCTCGACGAGGATCAGCACGTTCGCGTACCCGGCCGCCGGTTGGCGCCCCGCCTGCGCCACGGCAGCCGCCATCGCAGGCGCCTGCCACATCGACACGCCGGCCGCGGCCGCGGCGCCTGTCAGCGTCAGAAAATCACGTCGGTTCATCGCGCATCCTTTGGTTCACCGTCCGACACCTTTGCCGCACCGGCTCCCCGCTTCATCGTCGTTCGAATCATTTCAGTTGATAGGCCGGATCCATCAGCAGCGCCTCGAGATACGCGCTGCCGGTCGAATCCGTATCGATCGCCGCGACCGGCGACAGTTGCAGCACCGCATGCTGCAACTGAAGCTCGGTCGACAAACCGGCGATCGCCTGCGGCCGCGCGCGATATTGCGCAAGCCAGCGCTCGAGGTCGAAACGCAGGCCCGCGCGCGCGGGCTTGGCAGGCGTTCCGCGCATGCCGGCAGAGGACGCCGTCTCGACCACCGGCATCGCATGCGCGCGGGCATTCGGCGGCGGCACCATCGCATGCGCCGGCGGGTGCATGCCGGCCGTCTCCGTCGCACGGAACAGTTGCTCGACGAACTGCTTGCGCGCGAGCAGCGTGGTGCTGTTGATCCACAGCGCGCCGCCCGGCCAACCCTTCACGTTCGGCGGATAGAACAGGTTCTGCCCGAGCGTGCGCACGGTGTTCGCGAGCATCTGCGGATCGCCGTATGAAACCTCGAACAGCCGCACCGACCCGACGACGAACTCCGCCGGCGACTTGACGAGCACGCCGCGATTGCGAGGATCCCAGAAGGCGTCGGTCGACCACAGCGCGGCGAGCGCCGCGCGAATGTCGTAGCCGCTCGAACGAAACCGTTCGGCCACCGCATCGAGCGCGCCCGGATCGGGCGTATCCGACACGAACTCGCGCCACAGCTTGGCGGCGATGAAACGCGCGGTGCCGGGCCGCTTCAGCAGGATGTCGAGAAAGCCGTCGCCATCGAATGGCCCCGTTTCGCCGAGGATCGTCTTGTCGCCGGCGTCGTGCAGATCCGGCCGAACCTCGAAGCGATACGTATCGGGGTCGACCGTCCAGCCCGTCATCGCACGCGCGGCTTCGGTCACGTCGTTTTGCGTGTAATGCCCTTCGCCGAGCGTGAACAGCTCCATCACCTCGCGCGCGAAATTCTCGTTCGGGCGCCCCTTGCGATTGCTCGCGCCATCGAGGTACTGCAGCATCGCCGGATCCTTCGCGACCGCATGCAGCAGCACGCCGAAGTTGCCGAGCGCCTCGCGGCGAAACAGCGCGTTCTGCGCCGCCATCGTCTGCGGGTAAGGCACCTTGTCCTGCCCCGACGTGAAGTGCCCGTGCCAGAACAGCGTCATGCGCTCGGTGAGCGGCGACGGCGTGACGATCATCTCGTTGACCCATGCCGCGCGCAGCGCATCGTACCGAACGTTGCGCTCGCGCTGCTCGTCGCGCCGCATGTCGGGCGTCAGCGCCTGGCGCTGCGCGCGCGTCGGCGGCAACTCGGCGATCCAGTCGGGCCAGGTCGTGACGGGGTCGCGGCGAACGTTACCGAGCGTGTCGGCCACGACCTGCGCGCGCGTCATGCCGACGACGCGCGCAACATCGGCGGGCGCGGGAGAAAAACCGGTACGACTCAGGAAAAACAATGCATCGTCCGCATCGAGCGGCGACTGCATGGCGGGCGACGGCGCCGGTGCGGCAGCGTTCGCTTTCATTGTCATGGACTCCCGGAGCGCACCGGCGGTGCGGATGCCGGTACAACGGCAATCGGCAGGCGAAAGTTGACGGAAAAATTGCTACGAATCTTTTCCGCGCGAAGTATGTCGCTCCGGGCGAAAGACGGCGTGTCAGCGCTTGTACAGCTCGCGAACGGCGTCTTCGATGTGCTGGCGCAAAAGGTGGCGTTCCTCGGGCGTCATGTGCCCGTCGCGGCGGCGCTGTTCGAGATCGGGAGGCACGGCGGAACGAACCGTCATCTCGGCGGTACGATCGGACTGCGGCGCTTTGCCGCGCGGCAGCTTGCGCGACGATGCGCCCTGCTCGGGGCGCTGCGCATACGCGAAGTTCGACGCATACGGACCGGCAAGCGCGATCGTCAGCATCAGTGCAATCCGGGCAGATCGCATGACCGTCCTCGCTTCTTTGGTCGATTTGTTCCCTTCGTCACGCGGCAACCGGCTACCTCTGGTACTTGAAAAACCCTGCGGAATTCGGGTGTGCAAAGATGGATGATGGAGTGCAGGGGAGTATCTACCGAATTTCGGCTTCGAGTAAAGGAATCTCTATAGCCTGCCTTTACTCGGCGCGACACTACGGGTAAATTTTGTAACCGACTGTAACGCACGAAAATACGCGGCCGTGCGTCAATTCCCATTCGCGATAAGATGCCGATCATGGAAACGAAAAACCCCTCCAAGATTCTCGTCGTTGACGACGACCCGCGCCTGCGCGATCTGCTGCGCCGCTATCTCGGCGAGCAGGGTTTCAATGTCTACGTCGCGGAAAACGCGACCGCAATGAACAAGCTCTGGGTACGCGAGCGTTTCGACCTGCTCGTGCTCGACCTGATGCTCCCGGGCGAAGACGGCCTGTCGATCTGCCGCCGCCTGCGCGGCAGCAACGACCGCACGCCGATCATCATGCTCACCGCGAAGGGCGAGGACGTGGATCGCATCGTCGGCCTCGAGATGGGCGCCGACGATTACCTGCCGAAGCCGTTCAACCCGCGCGAACTCGTGGCGCGCATTCATGCGGTGCTGCGCCGCCAGGCGCCGGCCGAACTGCCGGGCGCGCCGTCGGAAACCACCGAGGTGTTCGAGTTCGGCGAGTTCTCGCTGAACCTCGCGACGCGCACGCTGACGAAGTCGGGCCAGGAAATTCCGCTCACCACCGGCGAATTCTCGGTGCTGAAGGTGTTCGCGCGTCATCCGCGCCAGCCGCTGTCGCGCGAAAAGCTGATGGAGCTCGCACGCGGCCGTGAATACGAAGTGTTCGACCGCAGCCTCGACGTGCAGATCTCGCGCCTGCGCAAGCTGATCGAACCGGATCCGGGCAGCCCGCGCTTCATCCAGACTGTCTGGGGCCTCGGCTACGTGTTCATCCCGGACGGCGCCGCCTGATCTTTTTCCTTTCCGGTTTCGCCCGCCCACGGCCCGTCCCATGCGTATCGACCGGCGCCTCCTTCAGCTCGCGTTCGGCGGGCTGTTCTGGCGCACCTTCCTGCTGATCGCGCTGCTGATCTCGGTCAGTCTCGCCGCGTGGTTCCAGAGCTTTCGCGTAATCGAGCGCGAGCCGCGTGCGCAGCGCGTGGCTCTCCAGCTCGTCGCGATCGTGAAGCTCACGCGCACCGCCCTGCTCTATTCCGATCCCGATTTGCGGCGCGCGCTGCTGCAGGATCTCGAGAGCAACGAGGGCGTGCGCGTATACCCGCGCGAGAAGACCGACAAGTTCAAGCTGCAGCCCGACGAATCGCTGAACCGCCTGATCGAACACGACATCCGCAGCCGCCTCGGCGACGATACCGTGATCGCGCAGTCGGTCAACGACATTCCCGGCGTGTGGATCAGCTTCAAGATCGACGACGACGATTACTGGGTCGCGCTCGACCGCGACCAGCTCGACAACGTCACGGGCCTGCAGTGGGCCGGCTGGGGGCTGTTCGCGCTCGCGTTGTCGCTGTTCGGCTCCGCGTTCATCACCAGCCTGGTGAACCGGCCGTTCTCGCGGCTCGCGCTCGCCGCGCGGCAGATCGGCTCGGGCCAGACACCCGAGCTGCTGCCCGAGCGCGGGATGGGCGTCGCGGCCGAGACCAATCGCAGCTTCAACCAGATGGTGCGCGACCTCGAGCAGCTCGAAGCCGACCGCGCGCTGATGCTCGCGGGCATCTCGCACGACCTGCGCACGCCGCTCGCGCGGCTGCGGCTCGAAACCGAGATGAGCCCGTCCGACCAGGCGACCAAGGACGCGATGGTCGACGACATCGAGCAGATGGATCGCATCATCGCGGCCTTCATCGACTACGCCCGCCCGTCGCAACGCAAGCCGGAGCCCGTCGATCTGTCGTCGATCGCGCAGGAAGTCGCCGCCCGCGTGTCGGGCGAGGATGGCGTCGAGATCCGCACGCGGCTCGCGCCGAGCGCGGTGATCGAAGCCGACGAGACCGACATGCGCCGCGTGATCGGCAACCTCGTCGAGAACGCGCGCAAGTATGGCCAGAGCACGCAGGACGGCGTGTCGCGCATCACGCTCGAGACGCGCGTGTCGCACGCGCGCGTCGAGCTGTCGGTGAGCGACGAAGGCCCCGGCATCCCCGAGGATCAGCTGCCGCTCGTGATGCGGCCGTTCTACCGCGTCGACACCGCGCGCACCAAGGCGGACGGCACGGGCCTCGGGATGGCGATCGTGCTGCGCCTCGTCGGCCGCTATCGCGGCGCGCTGCGGCTGCGCAACCGCAACCCGGAAGCGGGCCTCGAAGTCACGCTCGAATTCCCCGGCGCCGGCAAGGCGCGTGCGACTGCGTGACGCGCTCGCGCACGCTTCTTGCGCTGCACACTATCGATCCGGTTGAAAAAAGCTATGAGGCTCGTTAGTCAAAATCTATTGAAGCGACTAACTAATAGTGTTATAGTTTTGCCCATGCTGTCACATCATCGTTGCAGCACCGAGGTAGCTTGACTCAGTCTTCTTCCCAACTCATACAGGAGTATCCGCATGAAAACCGTGGGCGATAAACTCGAAGCTTTCACCGTCGTAGCCGCGAAGCCGGGCTTCAACAATCACGAGGAAAACGGCCAGTCGGCGTTCGAGACCGTCACCGAAGCGTCGTTCCCGGGCAAGTGGAAGATCATCTACTTCTATCCGAAGGATTTCACGTTCGTGTGCCCGACGGAAATCGTCGAATTCGCGAAGCTCACGAAGCAGTTCGAAGAGCGCGATGCCGTCCTGCTGGGCGGCAGCTCGGACAACGAATTCGTCAAGCTCGCATGGCGCCGTGAGCACAAGGACCTCGACAAGCTGAACCACTACTCGTTCGGCGACGTTAAGGGCGAGCTGATCGACCAGCTCGGCGTGCGCGACAAGGAAGCCGGCGTGGCCCTGCGCGCAACGTTCATCGTCGATCCGGACAACACGATCCAGCACGTTTCGGTGAACAACCTGAACGTCGGCCGCAGCCCGGAAGAAGTCCTGCGGATTCTGGACGGCCTGCAAACGGACGAACTGTGCCCGTGCAACCGTGCAGTCGGCGGCGCAACGCTGTAAGCGCATCGATGCACGAAGCCCGCGGCGCACGTCCTGCCTGCGGGCTTTTTTAACGGCCAACCCATAGGAGATATCAATGGAATTCATCGATTCGATTAAGGCACGTATTCCCGACTACGCGAAGGACATTCGCCTGAACCTCGACGGCACGATCTCGCGCTCGTCGCTCGAAGGCACCGACGCGGTGGGCGTCGCGCTGGCTGCGGCCATCGCGGCGAAGAGCACGGTGCTCATCAAGACGATCCGCGAAGCCGGCGTCCTGTCGCCCGAAGAGACGAACGCCGTGCTGACGGCGGCCGCGCTGATGGGGATGAACAACACCTGGTATCCGTATGTCGAGATGGCCGACGATGCCGACCTGAAGACGCAACGCGCCGAGCTGCGGATGGGCGCGTATGCGACGCACGGTGGCGTCGACAAGCGCAAGTTCGAGATGTACGCGCTCGCCGCATCGATCGTCGGCAAGTGCCACTTCTGCGTGAAGTCGCACTATGCGCTGCTGAAGAACGAGCAAGGGATGACCGTCACGCAGCTGCGCGACGTCGGCCGTATCGCGTCGGTGATCAATGCCGCCGCGCAAGTGATCGCCGCAGAAGGCGAATAAGCGGTTGCACCACCCGGCCGGCAACCGCGCCGGCCCGGTCGCCGCGCCAAACGAAAATGCCACGCACCCGCGTGGCATTTTTCATTTCCGCAGCGCGGCGCAGCGCGGCGGGCGAACCGCGCGCCGCCGCCCGGCGTCAGCCGCCCTGCTTCACCAGCAGCGCGGCGGCCTGCGCCTCGATCCCTTCGCCACGGCCCAGATAGCCGAGCTTCTCGTTGGTCTTCGCCTTCACGTTCACGCGATCGAGCGGCAGCCCGAGATCGGCCGCGATGTTCACGCGCATCCCGTCGATATGCGGCGCCAGCTTCGGCGCCTGCGCGATCACGGTGCTGTCGACGTTCTGGATCGTGAAGCCGGCAGCCTTGACGCGTGCGGCGCACTCGCGCAGCAGCACGCGGCTGTCGGCGCCCTTGAACGCCGCGTCCGTGTCGGAGAAGTGGCGGCCGATGTCGCCGAGCGCCGCCGCGCCGAACAGCGCGTCGGTGATCGCGTGCAGCAGCACGTCCGCGTCCGAGTGGCCGAGCAGGCCGCGTTCGTACGGAATCGTCACGCCGCCGATGATGAGGGGGCGCCCCTCGACGAGCTGGTGCACGTCGTAGCCTTGTCCGATTCTGAAATCCATGCGTATTCCGATTGTGAGGGGTGAAAGTCAGGAAGCGTTCGAGGAGCGTGCGAGGATCGCTTCCGCGAGCGCGAAATCTTCCGGGTACGTGACCTTGAAATTGCGCAGGCTGCCCTGCACGACGCGCGGCGTATGGCCGGCCCATTCGATCGCGCTCGCCTCGTCGGTCAGGTCGTGCCCTTCGCGCTGCGCGCGCAGGATCGCCTCGCGCAGCATGCCGATGCGGAACATCTGCGGCGTCTGCGCCTGCCACAGCGCGTCGCGCGACTCGGTGCGCGCGATCGCGTCGCCGCCGGCCGGCACGCGCTTGAGCGTATCGGCCACCGGCAGCGCGACGATGCCGCCGACCGGATCGTCCTTCAGCGTCGCGACGAGCGTGCGAATCAGCTCCGGCGTGATGCCCGGGCGCGCGGCGTCGTGCACCAGCACCCAGTCATGGTCGGTCGCGCCGAATTCGGCCAGTTCGAGCAGCCCGTTCAGCACCGACGCCTGGCGCGAGCCGCCGCCGCAGCGGCGCACCGCGAAGCGCAGGCCCGCGAAGCGGCGCGCATCGAAGTGGGAATCGTCGGGCGCGAGGACGACGAGCGTCTGCGCGAATTCGCTGCACGCGTCGAACGCGGCAAGCGTGTAGTGCAGCAGCGCGCGGCCGGCCAGCGTGCGGTATTGCTTCGGCACGGCCGAGCCGGAGCGGCTGCCGGTGCCGGCACAGGGAATCAGGGCGAAAAGTCGGGGAGTCACGAAGGGAAACGCCGGAAAGATGAAATCGAGAAGCGGATTTTATAATAGGTCTTTCGTCTCGACCGGCGCACCGCGATGCGCCCGTGCACGCCACCCCTGTCGTCCCTATGCCAGATAACGCTTCCACCCCGTCCGCCTCGCCCGTTGCCCGCGTCAAGCCCGGCCAGCGCTTCGCCTTCGACGGCGCGCATGGTTCCGCCGACGCGCTCGCCATCGCCCGTTATCTCGCCGACAACCGCCAGGACGTGCCGCTCCTCGCGGTGATCTGCGCGAACGCGGTCGACGCGCAGCGGCTCTCGCAGGAAATCCGCTACTTCTCGCCCGACGCGCGCGTGCGCCTGCTGCCGGACTGGGAAACGCTGCCGTACGACACGTTCTCGCCGCACCAGGATCTCGTGTCCGAGCGGCTGGCCACGCTGCACGACCTCGGCGAGGGCCGCTGCGACATCCTGCTCGTGCCCGCAACCACCGCGCTGTACCGGATGCCGCCCGCGTCGTTCATGGCCGCGTACACGTTCGCGTTCGCACAGGGCGAGCGCCTCGACGAGGCGAAGCTGAAGGCGCAGCTCACGCTGGCCGGCTACGAGCACGTGAGCCAGGTCGTGCGGCCCGGCGAATACTGCGTGCGCGGCTCGCTGATCGACCTGTACCCGATGGGCTCGCCGCTGCCGTACCGAATCGACCTGTTCGACGACCAGGTCGACTCGATCCGCGCGTTCGACCCGGACACGCAGCGCAGCCTCTACCCGGTACGCGACGTGCGCCTCCTGCCCGGCCGCGAGTTTCCGTTCGACGAAGCCGCGCGCACGGCCTTCCGCAGCCGCTGGCGCGAGACCTTCGAAGGCGACCCGAGCCGTGCGCCGATCTACAAGGACATCGGCAACGGCGTGCCGTCGGCCGGCATCGAGTACTACCTGCCGCTGTTCTTCGACGAAACCGCCACGCTGTTCCACTACCTGCCGCAGGATGCGCACCTCGTGTTCACCGGCGATCTCGAGGCGTCGATCCGGCGCTTCACGGCCGACACGAAGCAGCGCCATGCGTTCCTCGCGCACGATCGCGAGCGGCCGATCCTCGAGCCGCAGCGCCTGTTCCTGTCCGACGAGGATTTCTTCGCGTTCGCGAAGCCGTTCGCCCGCGTCGTGCTGCCCGCACAGCCGGCCGGCGGCTGGGCGACGGCGCTGCCCGAGCTCACCGTCGACCGCCATGCCGACGATCCGCTCGCGTCGCTGCGCACGTTCGTCGAATCGTCGGGCAAGCGCGTGCTGCTGACGGTCGAATCGGCCGGCCGCCGCGAGACGATCCTGCAACTGCTCGCCGAACACCATCTGCGCCCCGCGTCGAACGACCACTTCGCCGGCTGGCTCGAGAGCGACGCACGTTTCGCGCTCGGCGTCGCGCCGCTCGCGAACGGCTTCGCGGTGCCGGGCGAAGGCTACGCGGTCGTCACCGAAACCGAGCTGTACGGCGCCCTCGGCCGCCGCACGGGCCGCCGCCGGCAGGAACAGGCGAGCAACGTCGACGCGATGGTGCGCGACCTGTCGGAGCTGAAGGTCGGCGACCCGGTCGTCCACGCACAGCACGGCATCGGCCGCTACATGGGCCTCGTGTCGATGGATCTCGGCGAAGGCGAAACCGAATTCCTGCATCTCGAATACTCGGGCGACAGCAAGCTCTACGTGCCGGTCGCGCAGTTGCTCGTGATCTCGCGCTACAGCGGCGCCGATCCCGACAGCGCGCCGCTGCACGCGCTCGGCTCCGGCCAGTGGGAACGCGCGAAGCGCAAGGCCGCGCAGCAGATCCGCGATACCGCCGCCGAGCTGCTGAACCTCTACGCACGCCGCGCGGCCCGCGAAGGCCATGCGTTCTCGCTCGATCCGCGCGACTACGTGAAGTTCGCGGAAAGCTTCGGCTTCGAGGAAACGCCCGACCAGGCGGCCGCCATTGCCGCCGTGATCGGCGACATGACGAGCGGCAAGCCGATGGACCGCCTCGTGTGCGGCGACGTCGGCTTCGGCAAGACCGAGGTGGCGCTGCGCGCCGCGTTCATCGCGGTGCTGGGCGGCAAGCAGGTCGCGCTGCTGTCGCCGACCACGCTGCTCGCCGAGCAGCACACACAGACCTTCGCCGATCGCTTCGCGGACTGGCCGGTGCGCATCGTCGAGCTGTCGCGCTTCAAGACCACGAAGGAAGTCAACGCCGCGATCGCGCAGATCAACGAAGGCAGCGTCGACATCGTGATCGGCACGCACAAGCTGCTGTCGTCGGACGTGCAGTTCAAGCGCCTCGGCCTCGTGATCATCGACGAGGAACACCGCTTCGGCGTGCGCCAGAAGGAAGCGCTGAAGGCGCTGCGCGCGGAAGTCGACGTGCTGACGCTCACCGCGACGCCGATCCCGCGCACGCTCGGGATGGCGCTCGAAGGGCTGCGCGATTTCTCGGTGATTGCGACCGCACCGCAGAAGCGGCTCGCGATCAAGACCTTCGTGCGCCGCGAGGAGGAAAGCGTGATCCGCGAGGCGATGCTGCGCGAACTGAAGCGCGGCGGCCAGGTGTACTTCCTGCACAACGAGGTCGAGACGATCGAGAACCGCAAGGCGATGCTCGAGGCGCTCGTACCCGAAGCACGCATCGTGATCGCGCACGGCCAGATGCACGAACGCGAACTCGAACGGGTGATGCGCGATTTCGTCGCGCAGCGCGCGAACGTGCTGCTGTGCACGACCATCATCGAGACCGGCATCGACGTGCCGAGCGCGAACACGATCATCATGCATCGCGCGGACAAGTTCGGCCTCGCGCAGCTTCACCAGCTGCGTGGCCGCGTCGGCCGCTCGCACCACCAGGCGTATGCGTACCTGCTGGTCCACGATCCGCAGGCGCTGACCAAGCAGGCGCAGCGCCGGCTCGAAGCGATCCAGCAGATGGAGGAACTCGGTTCGGGCTTCTATCTCGCGATGCACGACCTCGAGATCCGCGGCACCGGCGAAGTGCTCGGCGACAAGCAGTCCGGTGAGATCCACGAGATCGGCTTCCAGCTCTATACCGACATGCTGAACGACGCGGTGAAGGCGCTGAAGAACGGCAAGGAGCCCGACCTCACCGCCCCGCTCGCCGCGACGACGGAAATCAACCTGCATGCGCCGGCGATCCTGCCGGCCGACTACTGCGCGGACGTGCAGGAGCGGCTGTCGCTGTACAAGCGGCTCGCGAACTGCGAACACGGCGACGCGATCGACGGCATCCAGGAAGAGCTGATCGACCGCTTCGGCAAGCTGCCGCCGCAGGCGCACGCGCTCGTCGAGACGCACCGGCTGCGGATCGCCGCGAAGCCGCTCGGCATCGTGAAGATCGATGCGAGCGAGGTCGCGATCGGGCTGCAGTTCGAGCCGAATCCGCCGATCGATCCGATGCGGATCATCGAGATGGTGCAGAAGCATCGGCACATCAAGCTCGCGGGCCAGGACAAGCTGCGCATCGAGACGCGCTCGCCCGATCTCGCGATCCGCGTGTCGACGATCAAGGAAACGCTGCGCGCGCTCGGACCCAAGCAGGGAGCGGCTGCCGCGGTGCGCTGACGCGCTAGCGCCAGGTGCGGCGTTGCTGCACCGCACTGCGCCCGGCGCGGGCGGGCCGACGCGTTTTTGAGTATGATTTTCCCATTCATCAGACGGAGTTTTGCCATGTCCACTCTCGACGCGACAGCGCCGTCCGCCGCACCCCAAGGCGAAGCGTCGCTCGTCAGCCTGCCCTGGATCAAGCAACTGGTGTCGATGGACACGACGAGCCGCGTGCCGAACCTCGGCCTGATCGAAACGGTGCGTGACGCGCTCGCCGCGAAAGGCATCGCATCGACGATCACGCACGATCCGCGTGAAGGCTGGGCGAACCTGTTCGCCACCGTGCCCGCGCACGACGGCTCGACGAACGGCGGCATCGTGCTGTCCGGGCATACCGACGTCGTGCCGGTCGACGGCCAGCAATGGGACAGCAACCCGTTCGCGCCGGAGATCCGCGACGGCCGCCTGTACGGCCGCGGCACCTGCGACATGAAGGGCTTCATCGGCGCCGCTCTCGCGCTGCTGCCCGAGATGCAGGCGACGAAGCTCGCGAAGCCGATCCATTTCGCGCTGTCCTATGACGAGGAAATCGGCTGCGCGGGCGCGCCGCTGATGATTGCGGATCTGGTCAAGCGCGGCGTGCAGCCGTCCGGCTGCATCGTCGGCGAGCCGACCAGCATGCGGCCGATCATCGCGCACAAGGGCATCAATGCCTACCGCTGCTGCGTGCGCGGCCACGCGGCGCATTCGTCGCTGACGCCGAAGGGGCTGAACGCGATCGAGTATGCGGCGCGCCTCATCTGCCACATCCGCGACATCGCCGACCGCTTTCGCGCCGAAGGCCCGTTCGACGAACTGTACGACGTGCCGTTCACGACCGCGCAGACGAGCACGATCCAGGGCGGCAACGCGATCAACACGGTGCCGGCCGAGTGCCGCTTCGACTTCGAGTTCCGCAACCTGCCGACGCTCGATCCCGAGCAGATCTTCACGCGCATCGAAGCGTATGCACGGGACACGCTGCTGCCGCAGATGCTGCGCGAGCATCCGAATGCCGCGATCGAGTTCTCGAAGATCGCCGCGGCGCCCGGCCTCGACGCCACCGAACAGGCCGCGATCACGCAGCTCGTGCGCGCGCTGACGGCCGACCAGGACAAGCGCAAGGTCGCGTACGGCACCGAGGCCGGCTTGTTCGAACGCGCGGGCATCCCGAGCGTCGTGTGCGGGCCCGGCAACATCGAGCAGGCGCACAAGCCGAACGAATATGTCGAGCTCGCGCAGCTCGCCGGCTGCGAACAGTTCCTGCGCAAGTTCATCCGCAGCATGTCGGTCGACGCACACTGACTGCCTCCCGCCACGCCGGCTCGCGTGTGCGGGCCGGCCCACTCCGCCACCCGCCACGTCATGTCGACTGAACAACAGGGCGCCGCCCATACGACGATCGACGGCGAGCCGATCCCGACGCTCGATGAAATCGCCGCGCAGCATTTCGCGCTGTCGCCGTGGGTCGCGCGCACGCCCGTGTTCGAACGCGCCGACCTGCCATCGCTTGAAGGCACGCACGTCAACTTCAAGTTCGAGCTGCTGCAGGTCAGCGGCAGCTTCAAGGCGCGCGGCGCATTCACGCACCTGCTCGCGCTCGACGAGGCGCGCAGGAACGCCGGCGTCACCTGCGTATCGGCCGGCAATCACGCGCCGGCCGTCGCGTACGCGGCGATGCGGCTCGGCAGCAGCGCCAAGGTCGTGATGTTCCATACCGCAAGCCCGTCGCGCATCGCGCAGTGCAAGCAGTACCGCGCGGAAGTCGTGCTGGCCGGCAGCGCATCGCAGGCATTCGATCTGGTCCGGCGGATCGAGGCCGAGGAAGGCCGCTTCTTCATCCATCCGTTCAACGGCTATCACACGATCCTCGGCACCGCGACGCTCGGCTACGAATGGGCGACCCAGACGCCTGACCTCGACGCGGTGATCGTGCCGATCGGCGGCGGCGGGCTCGCGGCCGGCATGGCGACCGCGCTGCGGCTCGCGAATCCGCGTGTGCACGTGTACGGCGTCGAGCCGGAAGGCGCCGATGCGATGAGCCGCAGCTTCGCGGCGAATCACACGATCAAGATGAGCGCGATGCAGACGATCGCCGATTCGCTGATGGCGCCGCATACCGAGGAATACAGCTACCAGCTGTGCCGGCGCCACGTCGACCGCATCGTCACCGTGTCCGACGACGCGCTGCGGGCCGCGATGCTGTTCCTGTTCTCGCAGCTGAAACTGTCGGTCGAACCGGCTTGCGCGGCTGCGCTGGCCGCCCTGCTCGGCCCGCTGCGCGAAACGCTGCAGGGCAAGCGCGTCGGCGTGCTGCTGTCGGGCACCAGTACCGACCCGGCCACACTCGGCATGCATCTCGCGCACGCGACACTGCAGCACTGACCCCACATCGGGCACGCGCGGACGAACCTAGGGTTATCCCCAGATTATGTTGACAGCCCTGTTGATAACCCGCCGGACAAGCACGCAAGTGGTTGAGCGCGCAGCGTTTTGCGCGCGCGGAGGTCGATCGTCACGAAATGGGCAGATGCGGCCGCTGGCCGCCTGCGCCATGGCGATCGCCCTGCTCGCCGGTTGCGCGGCACCGCCGTCGCCCGTCGTCGACGCCCCCCCGGCCTGCACGCAGCCCGGCGAAAACCGCATGCTGCAGGCCGACCTGCTGTTCGGGCGCGACATCACGGGGCGCGGCCCCGTCACCGATGCGGAGCGCGCGGCATTCCTCGCCGACACGGTCACACCACGGTTCCCCGACGGCCTCACCTACTGGGACACACACGGCCAGTGGCGCGACCAGACAAGCGGCGGGATCACGCGCGAAGACAGCTTCGTGATCCGTATCATCGCCGACGATACGCCCGATACGCGCACGCGGCTCGCCGCGATCCGGCAAGCGTATATGCAGCGCTTTCACCAGCAATCGGTCGGCATGACGGTCGTGCCGGCCTGCGCATCGTTCTGATTCCCCCTTCTCCGTCCGCCGGCCATTCGCGCAAAAAAAACGGGCGCCCGAAGGCGCCCGTCGCATGCCGGAACCGCGGCGTGCCGCTTACTTGCTCTCGAACATGTCCATGATCTGCTGCTTCTCCTGCGGCGTGACGGGCGGCGGCGCAAGCCCCGCCGCGCCAGCCGAGCCGAGCGCATCGTTCGCGCTGATCGAATTCTCGGCCGGGTTGATGTCGACGTTCGCGACGAAGCCATTGCCCGGCGTGCGATCGGCGTAGTACAGCTCGCCGTCGATCGACGTCAGGCCGTCCGGCATCGGCATCTGCTGCTCGGGCACGCCGTTCAGCGCGGTGCGCATGTAGTTCACCCAGATCGGCAATGCGAGCTGTGCGCCGAATTCGCGGCTGCCGAGGCTCTTCGGCTGGTCGAAGCCCATCCACGCGACCGCGACGAGCGACTGCTGGTAGCCGGCGAACCAGCCGTCCTTCGCGTCGTTCGTCGTACCCGTCTTGCCCTGCAGGTCGCTGCGGCCCAGTGCGTTGGTGCCCGCGCCCGTGCCGGCCGTCGCGACCGAATGCAGCAGGCTGTTCATCACGTACGCATTGCGGCCTTCGATCGTGCGCGGCGCCGTGCTGCCCGCGAGCACCGGCTGCGACTTCTGCAGCGCCTGGCCGCGTGCGTCGTCGACCTCGGCGATCAGGTACGGATCGACCTTGTAGCCGCCGTTCGCGAACACCGCATAGCCGGTCGCGAGCTGCAGCGGCGTCACGAGGCCCGCGCCGAGCGCCATCGGCAGGTAAGGCGGCGTCTTCGCGGGATCGAAGCCGAAGCGCTGCGTCACGTACTGCTGCGCGTACTGCGTACCGATCGACGCGAGGATCCGGATCGACACGAGGTTCTTCGAACGCTGCAGGCCGGTGCGCATCGTCATCGGGCCGTCCGGCTGGTCGTCGTCCTTCGGCTCCCAGGCGGTGCCGCCCGGCACGCTCGGCGGGAAGTACAGCGGCGCGTCGTTGATCATCGTCGCCGGCCCGAGCCCCTTGTCGAGCGACGCCGAGTAGATGAACGGCTTGAACGACGAGCCCGGCTGCCGCCAGGCCTGCGTCACGTGGTTGAACTTGCTCTTGTTGAAGTCGAAGCCGCCGACGAGCGAGCGGATCGCGCCATCCTGCGGCGCGATCGCGACGAGCGCGCCTTCGACCTGCGGCAGCTGCACGACCTGCCAGCCGGTCTTGCCGTCCTTCAGCACGCGCACGACCGAGCCCGGCTTGATGCGCAGCGTGTCGTTCGCGCGGGGGCTGAGCGCGCCCGCCACGAAGCGCAGCCCGGCCGGGCCGATCGTCGTGGTCGCGCCGCCGACGAACTGCACCTCGACCGCATTCGGCGATGCCGACAGCACGACCGCCGACTGCAGGTCGCCGTTGTCCGGGTGATCGGCGAGCGCGTCGTCGATCGCCTCGTCGCGGTCGTCGCCGGCCGCCGGCAGCTTGATCGACGCTTCCGGCCCGCGATAGCCGTGGCGGCGCTCGTAGTCGAGAATGCCGCGACGCACGGCCTGGTACGCGGCTTCCTGGTCGGACGAGTTGATCGTCGTCGTGACGGTCAGCCCGCGCGTATAGGTTTCGTCCTTGTACTGCTGGTACATCATCTGCCGCACCATCTCGGCGACGTACTCGCCGTGCACCGCGTACTGGTTGCCCGGCGTGCGCACGTGGATCTCCTCCTTCACGGCCTCGTCGTACTGCGGCTGCGTGATGTAGCCAACCTCGAGCATGCGCTTCAGGATGTATTCCTGGCGCACCTTCGCGCGCTTCGGATTGACGACCGGGTTATACGCGGACGGCGCCTTCGGCAGCCCGGCGAGCATCGCCGCTTCCGCGAGCGTGATGTCCTTCAGGTCCTTGCCGAAATACACGCGCGCGGCGGCCGCGAAGCCGTACGAGCGCTGGCCGAGATAGATCTGGTTCATGTACAGCTCGAGAATCTGGTCCTTCGTCAGGGCCTTCTCGATCTTGTACGCGAGCAGCATTTCGTAAATCTTGCGCGTGTAGGTCTTCTCGCTCGACAGGAAGAAGTTGCGCGCGACCTGCATCGTGATCGTGCTCGCGCCCTGGCGCGCGCCGCCGTGCATCAGGTCGGCGACACCCGCGCGCAGGATGCCGACGAAGTCGACGCCGCCGTGTTCGTAGAAGCGGTAGTCCTCGATCGCGAGCACCGCCTTCTTCATCACGTCCGGAATGTCCTGGAAGCGCACGAGGCTGCGGCGCTCTTCGCCGAATTCGCCGATCAGCACATGATCGGCCGTGAACACGCGCAGCGGCACCTTCGGCTGGTAGTTGGTCAGCGCGTCGAGCGACGGCAGTTGCGGCGCCATCACGACCAGCGCGTAGCCGACGATCAGCGCGCCGACGATCGCCAGCGTCGCGATGAGGCCGGCGAACCACAGCATGACGCGCGAGCCGAACGAGCGACCGCGCCCTCCGCCGCCGCTGCGCTGGGTGCGGCGGTCGTCGTCGCGATCGTCGTCATCGGGGTAATAGGCTCCGGACGGCGAACGGCGCAGCGTGTAGTGGGGTTCGTTCCTGTCGGAAGAAGAAGGCGGTCGTTTGATAATTGGCATGTCGGAATGGCGGGCGGTCGTGGCGCCCTCGGACGCATGCGGAAATGCAGGCGAATGAATCAGAGCGGATACAGCGTGATGCGGCTGTCACGTCGACAGACCCCGCCGCGCGGCGATCCGTTCCCGCGACGTGACAGCGCATTTTAATGAAATCGACCGGGTGCCTTCGCGATTTTTTGTAAAAATTCCCGCAATGCCGTGATTTCAGGAACGTATTGTCGGCATCCTCTGCCTATCATGGACACGCAATATCGCGCGCACGCGCCGGCTTTCTTTCAGTCGCGAAAGGTTCGACATCGTGATGCGCAAGCCGCTTGAACTCGCGCGTTTAAGCCGTATTTAAGTGAACCGGTGGTGTAATATCCGCCGGCTCATGCGGGTCGGAACCGGCTCGCAACGGGCACTGCCGCTCTCACGCGGCGCCTTTCAACCACGGAGGATTTCATGTCGCTTTTCGACTCTGTTTCGCGCACGATCAAAGGCCTGCTGAACGATGCGGCCGATTCGGTACAGGATCCGTCGCGCGACGCACGGCAGATCGTGCGGGAGCTCGACGACAGCATCGGCCGTGCCGAGAATTCGCTGATCGAGATCGAGGCACAGGTCGCGACCCAGCGCAGCAAGCGCGATGCGGCCGACGACAAGGTGAAGAAGTACGAGGACGGCGCGAAGCGCGCGCTGCAGTCCGGTGACGAAGCGCTCGCCCGCGAGGCCCTCGCCGCGCAGTCGAACGCGGAAGCCGAGCGTGACGCGCTCGCAGCCGAATTGACGACGCTCGAGCCGTCGGTCGACAAGCTGAAGGGGCAGATCGCCGACATGCGTCAGCGCCGCAACGACCTGAATGCACGCTCGAACATCCTGCAGGCCAAGCAGGAAATCGCGCAGGCGAAGGACGTCGCGGCCAGCGCCCTGGGCGGCATCGGCGGCAAGAACCTGTCCGAGGACTTCCAGAAGCTCGAGGACAAGGTCGCGCTGCAGAACGCCCGCTCGGACGCGCGCCTGAATTCGGCCGACACGTCGAGCGGCAAGGCGCTCGACGACAAGCTCGCCGCGCTGAACAAGGGCCCGTCGGTCGAGGATCGCCTCGCCGCGCTGAAGAAGCAGCTCGACACGCCCGCGCAGTAACGGCCACTGCGGGCAACCGCGCCGCCGCCCGCCCCGGGCGCGGCGCGAACCGATCGTCAGGAGACGGGCGCCTGCGCCCGGTTCGACCATGAAGAAATCTCTCGCCGCACTCGGCCTCTCGCTGATGGTGCTGTCGTCCGCCGCGTTTGCGGTCCCGTCGCTGCAGCAGGTCGAGCAATCGATCGCGCAACGCAACTGGCAGCAAGCCGACACGCAGCTGTCGCAAGTCATCGACGCCCATCCGAACAATGCGCATGCGCGCTACCTGTACGCACAGGTGCTGGACCGCGAGGGCCGCGCGTCCGACGCACTCGAGCAGCTGCAGCGCGCGAAGTCGCTCGATCCGCAACTCAAGTTCACCGACGCATCGCGCTTCGCGCAGACCGAGTCGCGCATCCGCGCCGACGCCGCGCGCGTGAGCGGCAACGTGCCGTCGGCCACGCAGGCAGGGACGCTGCAGCCGGGGCTCGCGCCCGCTGTCGCGCCGGCCGAAAAACACGGCCCGTCGACCGGCATGTGGATCGGCTTCGGGTTGATTGCCGCGGTGATCGCGCTGGTGCTGCGCTGGACGCTGCGGCGCGCACGCACGGCCGACGACAGCCGCGCCGACGACGAACGCCGCACGCAGCTCAAGCGCGCCACCGACGTGCTGAACGACATCCGCCCGCTGAAGCTCGACGCGAAGCTGTCGACGGCGCCCGGCGCCGCGGCGCTCACGGGCGAACTCGAAGCGATAGAGACCGATGCGCGCACGCTCGTCGAAACGCTGTCGAACGGCAAGAACCCGGTGCCGCCGTATCGCGTCGATGAACTCGAACAGCGTCATGCAAGCGTGAAGGCACGCGTCGAAGGCCGTCCCGACCCGGCCGCGCAACCCGCGGCACCGGCGAACGGCAGCGGCTCCGTGTATGCGCAGGAAGCCGATCGCATGACGGGCGCGCAAGGCCAGCCGTATCCTCAGCAGCCCTACCCGCAACAGCAACCGCCGGTGGTGATCCAGCAAGGCGGCGGCGGGTTCGGCGGCGGCATGGGCGGGTTGCTGACCGGTGTGTTGCTCGGCGAGGCGATGTCCGGTGGCCGCGAGCGCGTGGTCGAACGCGACGTGATCGTCGACGGCGAGCGCCGCCGGCAGGAGAACGACCCGGGCTTCGACCTCGGCCGCGGCGACAGTTCGAACTGGAGCGACGGCAACGGCGGCGGCGGCGGCATGGATCTCGGCAGCAACGACGACGGCTGGACCGACGACAACACCTGACGCTACGCAGCGCGTCGACGCCCCCGCGACGCGCTGCATTGCACGCCACGCTCCCCTGCAGGGCCGGCCGCGCCGACGCGCGGATTTGTCAATCATTTCAAGATGGACTACCGGCAATGGGGAGCGTTCGCTATCATGCGGCCATCGGCGTGCCACCGACCCTCATTCGACGCTCTGCATCCCTGCGCGTCGCGGCACGCCTCCTCTCGCCCCAAACAGGAGAAAGCCGCTCATGAGCATCATCAAGGAATTCAAGGAGTTCGCCGTCAAGGGCAACGTCATGGATCTCGCCGTCGGCGTGATCATCGGCGGCGCGTTCTCGAAGATCGTCGACTCGGTCGTGAAAGACCTCATCATGCCGGTCATCGGCGTGCTGACCGGCGGCCTGGATTTCTCGAACAAGTTCGTTCTGCTCGGCACCATCCCCCCGACGTTCAAGGGTAATCCCGATTCGTTCAAGGACCTGCAGGCCGCGGGTGTCGCCGCATTCGGCTACGGCTCGTTCATCACGGTGGCAATCAATTTCGTCATCCTCGCGTTCATCATTTTCCTGATGGTGAAATTCATCAACAAGCTGCGCAAGCCGGAAGAAGCCGCACCGGCCGCGACGCCGGAAGACACGGTGCTGCTGCGCGAGATCCGCGATTCGCTGAAGCAGCGCTGATCGCCCAGCGCCCCGCCAGCCAGGCCCGCCTCGTGCGGGCCTTTTTATTGCGCGTGCGATGCACCGCCGCATGCGGCCTATCTCACTTTTTTGTGACGGGCGAATGCACGCGCGGGGAAAGCAGGTCTATGATGGAGACTAAACGACAGTACGGGCGCCAAGACGCTGGCTGTGTCGATCATGGCGAGCAGGTCGACGGGAGACATTGATCGTCGTACTGCACGAAGGCAGCATTTTCGTGTGCTATAAAGGATCGACATGCGGCGTACATAGCCGGGAGTGGGTCGCATGAAAGTGCCGCATTTCTTGCAATTGTTTTTGAGGCGAGTGTTTATGTCCTTCCCGAAAAAACGTCGGCGTGCCCAGCAGGATGGCCAGGAGTCATTCCTCGCGGTATTGCGCCACTCGAAACCGTTTGCCCAGCTCGACACCAAGATTGCCCGCGCCCGTGCGCAGGACGAACCCGTCCTGTACGCACATGTGCTGCCCGGTCTCGACGTGCTCCTGTGCAGCGTACGCGGCGCCCAGCCGCCTTATCCCGCCATCGCCGAGTTGCGCAAGCGCTGCATCGAATCGATCGCCAACGCGCTCGAGCAACCGCTGGACGGCCTCGAGAACGGCGGATACTGGTATGAAGCAAACGGCTTCGGCTTCCTCGTGTTTGCCAGCCGTGCGCGTGCGCGCATCCTGCCCGAGTTTGGTGCAGGCACGAAAGCGAGCCTGCGCGGCGGGCTCGGTCGCCAGAACGCCGGCGACACGACACCACGCTCCCTCGGCTGATCACCCTGCCGATCGATGGGCCGCCTCCGGGTGGCCCATCTGTCATTCACGCGCCTCGCTTACCCGTCACGACACCTGCTGACGCTCGTTGCCGGGTCGCACGATGTCGATGAATGCGGCGAAATCGGCACCGGCGAGCCCTTGCGCGGCGCCGAGCCGCAACACCTGCTGCACGGTGGCCGATACGGGCATCACGGCGCCCGTATCGCGCGCCGCGTCGGCGATCGCATCGACGTCCTTCTGGAACGTGCTGAGCGCGCCGATCGGAGCATGGCCGCCCGACGTCATGCGCGGCACGAACGTCTGCAGCAGCACCGAATCGGCCCAGCCGCCGGCCAGCGCTTCGGCGAGCCGCGCGGCATCGATGCCGCTCGCCTGCGCCAGACCGACGGCCTCGGCGATCGCGGTCACCGTCGCGGTGACGATCGCCTGGTTGCACAGCTTCGCCGTCTGCCCCGCCCCCGCGTCGCCCATGTGCGTGATCCGCGACGCATACGCGTCGATCAGCGGCCGCACCGCGTCGAGATCGGCCGCGCGGCCGCCGGCCATCACCGCGAGCGTGCCGGCCTGCGCGCCGGGCACGCCGCCCGACACCGGCGCATCGACCCAGCCGACGCCGAGCGCGGCTGCACGCGCCGCGTAATCGCGCGTGGCGGCGGGCGCAATGCTCGAATGATCGACGATGCGCTGCAGGCGACGCGCACGCGCATCGCCGGAGAGGAGGCCGTGCTCGCCGAACACGACATCGCCCACCGCGCGGCCGTCGAGCACGCACACGAATACCGTCTCGACGCGCTCCGCCAGTTCGCGCGGCGTGCCGAGCACCTGCGCGCCGTCCTTCACGAGCGCCTCGGCCTTGTCGCGCGAGCGATTCCACACGCTGACCCGATGCCCTGCCGCCAGCAAATGCCGAATCATCGGCGCGCCCATCAATCCCGGTCCGCAAAATCCGACTTCCACGATGCTCCTCGTCTCCGATATGGGTTGAACTTGCCGCCCATCATACCTATTACTCAAGAAGCCGGGCACGCGCGGCGCCGCTTTGGGACCACGGCTTGCGCCGGCCATCCATACCGACATCCCAGGGAGCGCATCATGAGCGACCACGTGTACAAGATGATCGAGCTGACCGGTTCGTCGAAGCAATCGAGCGACGACGCCATCCGCAACGCGATCTCAAAAGCCGGCAAGACGCTGCACAACCTGCACTGGTTCCAGGTGACCGAAACGCGCGGCCACATCGAAGGCGACCAGGTCGTGCACTGGCAGGTCACGCTGAAGGTCGGCATGCGCATCGACGACTGACGCGCCCCCTGCATCACACGCCGCGCCGCTGACCGGATCCGTGCAACGCGCTTCCGCGCGGCGCCGCGCGCTTCACTTCGCCCCCGTTCAGGCCCCTTGTCGCGGCCCGGCCGGCGGGTACCTGCGGGTATCCATCTCTTGACGCTGATTTTCGTTCATATTAAAAACAATATACCCACCCCACCCCTCGATCAGCCCAGCCATATAAACCGGAGATAACATGAGTCAGCAACGCGAGGCGATCGACACGTACCTCTTGCGCGTCTTGCACACCTTGTTGATGGAGCGCAGCGTCACGCGCGCGGCCGTCAAACTGAACCAGTCGCAACCGGCGATCAGCGCCGCGCTGCGGCGCCTGCGCGACATCACCGGCGATCCGCTGCTGGTGCGCGGCAAATCCGGCATGGTGCCGACCGAATACGGGCTGCGCCTGCTCGAGCCCGTGCAGAACGCGCTGCGTGAAATCGAGCGCATCAAGTTCCAGCAGCACAATTTCGACCCGGCCACGTCGATCCGCTGCTACCGGATCGGCTGCCCCGACTACCTGAACGTGCTGTTCGTGCCGACCGTGGTCGAGCGCTTCCGCCAGGCCGCGCCGAACGCGACGCTCGAGTTCCATTCGCTCGGCCCCGCGTTCGACTACGAGCTCGCGCTGGAAGACGGCAAGCTCGACATCGTCGTCGGCAACTGGCCCGAGCCGCCCGAGCAGCTGCACCTGTCGAACCTGTTCGTCGATGAAATCGTCTGCCTGATGAGCAACACGCACCCGTTCGCGAAGCGCGGCGGGCTCACGCTCGATCAGTACCTGAACGCCCCGCATCTCGCGCCGACGCCGTACTCGGTCGGCCAGCGCGGCGCGATCGACGTGCATCTCGCGCGCGAACGGCTCAAGCGCCACGTGGTCGTCACGCTGCCGTACTTCAACCTCGCACCGTACGTGCTCGTGAAGTCCGACCTGATCTTCACGACGACGCGCCTGTTCGCCGATCACTACGCGAAGTTCCTGCCGCTGTCGGTCGTGCCGGCGCCGCTCGACTTCCCCCCGATGCAGTACTACCAGCTGTGGCACGAGCGTTGCCACTACTCCGATGAAGTGCGCTGGCTGCGCAGCCTCGTCGCCGAAGCCACCCGCACGCTGATCGAAGCGTAACGGCGCGGGCCGCACGCGCCGTTTCGGCGCGGCGTGGCGACAGCCGGCGGCCTGCCCGGCGGCAACGCGGCCGTCGGATGGCGCCAGCCTTCCTTCAGCGCGATGCCTCGACCAGTGCCTGCGCGAGCGCGTTGTGACGCGCGATGACAGGCGGCAGGTCGAGCGTCGCCAGACGTCCCTCCCTTACCACCACCTTCCCGTTCACGACCGTGTACGCCGTCTGCGACGGCGCGCAGAACACGAGCGCCGCGACCGGATCGTGCAGCGCGCCCGCGAACAGCGGCTGGCGCAGGTCGAATGCGGCGAAGTCCGCGGCCATGCCGGGCTTCAGCGCGCCGATGTCGTCGCGATTCAGCACCTTCGCACCGCCGAGCGTCGCGATCTCGAGCGCTTCGCGCGCGGTCATCGCATCGGGCCCGAAACCGACCCGCTGCAACAGCAGCGCCTGCCGCACTTCCGCGACCATCTGCGCGCCGTCGTTCGATGCGGAGCCGTCGACGCCGAGGCCGACCGGCACGCCCGCGAGACGCATCTTCTTCACCGGCGCGATACCCGACGCGAGCCGCATGTTGGAGCATGGACAGTGCGCGACGCCCGTGCCGGTGCGCGCGAACAGGCTGATACCCGCATCGTCGAGCTGCACGCAGTGCGCATGCCACACGTCGTGGCCGACCCAGCCGAGATCTTCCGCATATTCCGCCGGCGTCATCCCGAACTTCTCGCGGCTGTACGCGATGTCGTTGACGTTCTCCGCGAGGTGCGTGTGCAGCGACACCCCGTATTCGCGCGCGAGCACGGCCGCGTCGCGCATCAGGTCGCGGCTCACCGAGAACGGCGAGCACGGCGCGACGACCACGCGCAGCATCGCGTAACGGCCTTCGTCGTGATAGGTCTCGATCAGGCGCTGCGTGTCGCGCAGGATGTCGGGCTCGCGCTCGACGACCGAATCGGGCGGCAGCCCACCGTCGCGCTGGCCGACGCTCATCGCACCGCGGCTCGCGTGAAAACGCATGCCGATCCGCTGTGCGGCGCCGATGCTGTCGTCGAGGCGGCTGCCGTTCGGGTAGATGTACAGATGATCGCTCGACGTCGTGCAGCCCGACTGCAGCAGCTCGGCCATCGCGGTGAGCGTCGACACTTCGATCATCTCGGGCGTCAGGTGCGCCCAGATCCGGTACAGGTTCGTGAGCCAGCCGAACAGCTCGGCGTTCTGCGCCGCCGGCACCGCGCGCGTCAGGCTCTGGTACATGTGGTGGTGCGTGTTCACGAGCCCCGGGATCACGAGGTGGCCGCGCAGGTCGAGCACTTCGTCGGCCGTCTCGGGCAGCTCGGCGGTCGGACCGACCGCGACGATCCGGTTGTCTTCGATGTAGAGCCCCGCGTCGCGCAGCTCGCGACGCGTGTCGTCCATGGTCACGAGCACGTCGGCGTGCTTGACCAGCAGGGTTGTCGGGCGGGATGAGGAGGGGTTCGGCGCGCGTGCGCCAGCGTGCTGCTCGAGGTTCATGCGTTCTCCGCGTCGGTCTGCCCCCAGGGGCGGATCCTGGGAGCGGTCACACAGCCGTTCGAACGCTGAATCGCGGCACGCTCCGGTGCCTGCGTCCGTTCGAACGCCCTGGCCCGGTTACCCGGCGTGCTCGCCGTCTTCGGGGTACGCGCAGGCCACGGGCCGACGCGCACGGCGGGAGGATCGCCCAAGCGCGCGCCGCACACAATGCGCGATCCGGAATACCGCGTTTCACGGTTTCGATATGGTACGCCGCGCAACGCCCCGCCGGCGGCCCGAAATGCCCGCCGGAAGCCCACCGGAAACCGTCTCCGGCGTGCCGTCGACAGCCGCTCATGCGCGGCGCATTATCTTTGATATCGCGCCCGTATTTGCGCGGGGAACCTTTTTACAATGCCTGCACGGCGCTCGCTTCAATCTCGCCGACGGGTATGTAGCCACGTGACGTGGAGCCTCGATCCGCCGCACAGTCAATGGATCGAGTCGCCGCCGAACCTCGCATTCACACAAGGACACAACGAATGGGAAAGCTCACTACCCACGTACTCGATACGGCGCACGGCCGTCCCGGCGCTGCAATCAAGGTGGACCTCTACGCGCTGGACGGCGAATCGCGCCGCGCGATCAAGACCGTGCTGACCAATAGCGACGGCCGCTGCGACGAACCCCTGCTCGAAGGCGCCGCGCTCGCCGCCGGCGAATACGAACTCGTGTTCCATGCCGGCGACTACTTCGCGTCGCTCGGCGTGAAGGTGCCCGAACCCCGTTTCGTCGATCGCGTCGTGCTCCGCTTCGGCATCGCCGACACCGGCTCGCACTACCACGTGCCGCTGCTCGTGTCGCCGTGGTCGTACAGCACCTATCGCGGCAGCTGACATTCGAATCAGCGCCCGCATCAAACAAACGATTTGAGTCTGGAGGAGTTTCATGGAAGGCTTCATCACCGACTGGCTGAACCTCGCGCTGCGATGGCTGCACGTCATCGTCGCCATTGCGTGGATCGGCGAGTCGTTCTATTTCGTCGCGCTCGACAACAGCCTGAAACCGCCGACCGACCCGAACCAGCGCAAGCGCGGTGTGTTCGGCGAGCTGTGGCACGTCCACGGCGGCGGCTTCTACAACATGCAGAAGTACACGGTCGCCCCGCCGGAAATGCCGGATGACCTGCACTGGTCGAAGTGGCCGTCGTACACGACCTGGCTGTCGGGCTTCTCGCTGTTCTTCGTGCTGTACCTGCTCGCACCGAACACGTACCTGATCGACAAGAGCGTGCTCGACATGGGCCCGGTGGTCGCCGTCGCGTCCGCACTCGGCTTCCTCGCGGCCGGCTGGATCGTCTACGACTCGCTGTGCCGCATCCTCGGCACCAACGACCGCGTGCTCGGCATCTGCGTCGGCATCTACGTGGTCGCCGCCGCGTACCTCGCGTGCCACATCTTCGCGGGTCGTGCCGCCTACCTGATCGTCGGCGCGATGCTCGCGACGATCATGTCGGCGAACGTGTTCTTCGTGATCATCCCCGGCCAGCGCAAGATGGTCGACAAGATGCTCAAGGGCGAAGAGCCGAACCCGATCTACGGCAAGCGCGGCAAGCAGCGCTCGGTGCACAACACGTACTTCACGCTGCCGGTCGTGTTCGCGATGCTGTCGAACCACTATGCGATGACGTACACGAACAAGTTCAACTGGGTCGTGCTCGTGCTGATCATGCTGGCCGGCGCGCTGATTCGCCAGTTCTTCGTGATGCGCCACCGCGGCAAGCAGCTGTGGTACCTGCCGATCGGCGGCGTCGCGCTGCTGGCCGGCGCACTGGTCTGGACGACGCCGAAGCCGGTCGCGCCGGAAGCGCAGGCCGCGAACGCGCCGAAGGTCGTGATCAACGACATCATGCCGATCCTGCAGCAGCGCTGCGTCGAGTGCCACTCGGCGAAGCCGACGCTGATGGGCAGCGCGCCCGCGGGTGTGATGTTCGACACGCCGGACGAAGTGTCGAAGAACGCGCAGCGTATCTATGAACAGGCCGTGCGCCTGAAGGCGATGCCGATCGGCAACGTCACGCACATGACCGACGACGAGCGCACGAAGCTCGCCGCGTGGTTCGAGGGTGGCGCGAACAAGTAAGCCGCCGTGCGCCGGGGTCGTGTTCCGGCGCAATCCTTTCCGTTCGCGGGCCCGTTACGGGCCCGTTTTTTTTCGCGTGCTGCAGAGGCGTTGCCAGCGCTCACCGCTCACCGCGCATCGCGTCGCGCTGGAGCGCGACGAGCGCATCGAGTGCGCGCGGGCCGTCGTCGAAAGGCACGAAGATGTGATCGTGGCAGGCAGCCGCCATCACGTTGCAACTGATGCCGGCCGCGCCGAGCGCGCGTGCGAACGCCGCCGTGAGGCCGACAGCCGCAAGGTCGGAATGCACGGTCAACGTGATCCAGGCCGCACGGAACAGCACGGACCAGCCATGACGCCCCGCCGTCTCCTCTTCGACCACGACGGTCAGCCCCTCCGCTTCGCGAAACGTTGCGATCACTTCGGATAACGATACGTCTGCGCCGGTCGGCAGCGATACGAAGGCGAACGCGCCCGGATGCAGTTCGGGCTGCATCGTGCTCAGCAGGATCGCCAGGTCGTTTTCAGGTTGGCTCATCGGAGGAACATGCCCGGAATCGGGCATCGCGCGGTGGAGATGCGGGCACGATAGCACGCGCCCCCGTCACCGCTACGCGTGCATCGTCGCGACTTCATCCGCGAGCCAGTCGCGCAATGCGACGATGCGCGGATCGTCCTGCGTGTGCTCCGGATACACGACGTGATAGGCGAGCCCCGGCGCCACGTCGACGTTCACGTCGAACAGTTGCACGACGCGCCCTTCGGCGAGATCGCGCGCGATCATGTGCGGCTCCGCCAGCCCGACCGCCGTGCCATCCGTCACGGCCTGCACGACGTGGCTCGAATCCGGAAACGCGACGCACCGCCTGTCGTCGAAACCGTCGATGCCGGCAGCGGCCATCCATGCGGACCAGCGCGGCCAGGTCACGCCATCGACTTCGCAGTCCACGTGGCACAGCGTGTGGCGCAGCAGGTCGCGCGGCTTGCGCAACGGCGGCCCGGCCGACAACAGCGCCGGGCTGCAGATCGCAACGACCGACGTATCGAAGAGGCGCTGCGCGCACGCATCGCGATAACGCCCGGTGCCGAAGCGGATCGCGGCATCGACGCCGTCGTCATCGAAATCGCGCAACCGGTCGGTGATATCGAACGACAGCTCGAACGCTGGATGTTCGACCCTGAAACGCGGCAGGCGCGGCAGCAGCCAGTGCGTCGCGAAGCGCGCGCCGACCGACACGCGCAACTCCGTCTGCTCCCGTGCGACGCGCCGTGCCCGGGTAGTCGCGCGCTGCAGGCCCGCCAGCGCATCAGCGGCCGCGGCAGCCAGCACGACACCGGCCGGCGTCAGCCGGATGCTGCGGCTCGTGCGGACGAACAGCACCATGTCGAGCTGCGCCTCGATTTCCTTGATCTGGTGACTGACGGCCGCCGGCGTCAGCCCGACCTCGTCGGCCGCTCGCGAGAAATTCAGGTGCCGCGCCGCTGCATCGAACGTCCTCAGCGCGCGCGTACCGGGCCACATGCGTTCCATCGATCTTCAAACAGGATTTGATGACCGTTCCAAAACTACTCGTTTTTCAAGACAGCATCAATCGGCAAACAATAGGCCTTCTTGAAGATGTCGCGCGCCGCCCCGTGCCCGCGGCCAACCTGGAGAGTCGCCGATGACCGCTGCATCATTCCCGTCCGTCGCCCAGATCAACGGCGTCGCCGCCACGCCCGACGCGCTCGCCGCGCTCGCGTTCGCGGGCCATGCGCATTTCACCGCCATGCAGGTACGCGACGGCCACGTGCGCGGCCTCGACCTGCATCTCGCGCGGCTGCGCGATGCGTCGAACACGCTGTTCGGCCAGGCCCTGCCCGACGACCGGATTCGCACGCTCCTGCGCGCCGCGCTCGAGCGCGCGCCGTCGGCGCTGTCGCTGACGGCGACCGTGCATGCGACGACGGGCGAATTCGTCGCGCCGCGCGACGACGAAACGCTCGACGTGCTGGTCCGCACCGCCGCGCCGTCGTCGGGGCCCACGGGCCCGCTCGATCTTGCGCTGTTCGAATACGAGCGCGTGCTGCCGGACATCAAGCACGTCGGCGAAGTCGCGAAGACGCACTTCCTGCGCCGCGCGATCGCGCAGGGTTTCGACGATGCGGCCTTCGTCGATCGCCATGGGCGCATCAGCGAAGGCTCGATCTGGAATCTCGCGTTCTGGACCGGCGACGCGGTCGTGTGGCCGGTGGCCGACATGCTCGGCGGCGTCACGATGCGCATCGTGCGCCGGCAACTGGCGCGCCTGGGGGTCGCGCAGCACGATCGCGAACTGACGCCGGCCGACCTGCCGTCGATGGCCGGCGCCGTCGTGATGAATTCGTGGACGCCCGGGATCGCCGTGCGACGGTTGGGCGCGACGACACTGCCCGACGCATCGTCGTTCGTCGCGCTGCTGCATCGCGCATACGAACAGGAGCCGCCCGTCGCGCCGTGACGCGCGCCGCCACGCGCCGCGCGCCCTGCTCACCCGTCGACCGTCTCCGGCAGCCGCGCGATCGCCTTGATCTCGAACTGGAACCCATACAGCCAGGTCACGCCGACCGCGGTCAGCGTCGGATGCGGCGCGTCGCCCCAGTATTCGGGAACGATCTCCCAGATCCGCTCGAACGTCGCTTCAGGGTCGACGAGGAACACCGTCACGTCGACGACGTCGTCGAACGTGCAACCGGCCGCGCGCAACACCGCATTCAGGTTGTCGAACGCGCGGCGGACCTGCGCACCCAGTTCCGGCTCCGGCGAACCGTCCTCACGGCTGCCGACCTGCCCGGACACGAACAGGAAGCCGTTCGAGCGCACTGCCGGCGAATAGCGGTTGCGGTCGTACAGTGCCCGGCGACCGGGCGGGAAAACCACGCTACGCTTTACCATCCCCTACCTCCTTCGGTTGGTGGGGCGAAGCCGCCCCGGCATCAACGATGAAGGCACTTTAGGGATCGTTGCACGGCGAATAAACCGGCAACCCTGTCCAACACTGTTTGCACGCACCAAACAATTCCGACCGACGCGGAGCCCTGACCCGATGGATCGATTCGACGCAATGCAGGCGTTCGCCCGCGTGGTGGAAGCCGGCAGTTTCACGAAGGCGGCCGAGACGCTGCACATGAGCCGCACCACCGTCACGCAACTCGTGCAGCAGCTCGAAGCACGGCTGCGCGTGAAGCTGTTCAACCGCACGACGCGCAAGGTCGTCGTCACCGCGGACGGCGCCGCGTACTACGATCGCGTCGTGCGCTTGCTGGCCGACATGGACGATGCCGAAACGAGCCTGTCCGCGGCTTCCGCGTCGCCCCGCGGGCGGCTGCGCGTGGACGTGCCGAGCCCGTTCGCGCGTCTGATCCTGATCCCCGCGCTGCCCGCGTTCCATGCGCGCTATCCGGACATCCAGCTCGACATGGGCGTGAGCGACCGCGTGGTGGACGTGATCGGCGAGAACGTCGACTGCGTCGTGCGCGGCGGCGAACCGACGGACCGCTCGCTGGTCGCGCGGCGCGTCGGCGACCTGCGGCTCGGCGTGTATGCGTCGCCGGCTTACCTCGCACGCGCCGGCACGCCGACGCATCCGGACGAGCTGGAGGATACGCATCACCGAATCGTCGGTTTTCTGTGGGCGCGCACCGGCAAGGCGCTGCCGTTTTCGATGGCATGCGACGGCGAGCAGGTCACCGTGCGCGGACGCTACGTGCTCGCGGTCGACGACGGCAATGCGTACCTCGAGGCCGGCCTCGCCGGGTTGGGCATTCTGTGGCTGCCCGACTACATGGCCGGCGCGCATCGCGCCCGCGGCGAACTGGTGCCGCTGTTCGAGCAATGGCAACTCGAACCGATGCCGATGTACGTCGCGTTCCCGCCGAACCGGCACGTCAGCGCGAAGCTGCGTGTATTCATCGAGTGGGTCGCCGAACTGATGGCGCAGCATGCACCGGTTGCGAACCGGCGTCGCGGCGCCGGCCGCTCGCGCGACACGCGCAAAAACGCGGCGACCTGAATCTCGCCGAACTCGTCGCACATAAAAAAACCCGCGCATGATGCGCGGGTTTCGTCGGACGCCGGCAGAAACGCCGGCGACTCAGGCCGTCAGCGCGTGCAGCGCCTCGTCGGTGAGCCACAGCGATTCCTGCAGGTCCTGCTCGTTCAGGTTCAGGCCGTCGCCGCCGCGATCGACGACGATGAAGTCGCTGACGCCGCCGAGCGCGATCAGCGGGTGATGCCACACGCCCTTCGCATAGTTGACGCCCTGCCAGCCGCTCGTCACGAACGCGCGGATCTTCGCCGGATCGAGATCGCCCGCGGGCGCGACGACGACGAGATACGGCTGGTCGTTCAGCGGCACGAACGCCTGGCTGCCGAGCGGGTGCCGCTCGAGCATCTTCACTTCGAACGGCAGCGTGCGCGGCTGGCCGCGGAACAGGTTGACGAGCGTGCGGCCGCCTTCATCGGTCACGTCGACTTTAGCGAGATCGTGAAAGCGGATCGTCGTGCCGAGGTTGATCGGGATCTGCTTCGCCCCTTCCGTTTCGATCACGTCGCCGAACGGCGCGAATGCTTCCTTGGTCAGCGGTTCGATGGCAAGCGTCTTCATTTGTCGAGCGTCCCCCACAGACGCAGGCGCGACACGCCGCCGTCCGGAATGATGTTCAGTCGCACGTGCGTGACGGGGCCGAGCGACGCGATGTCCTGTTCGAAGTAGTGCTGCTTGTCCATCTGCAGCTTCTGTTCGCCGAGCAGCACCGGCCAGAACATCGATTGCGTGATCAGCGAGCTGTCCGTGCCGCCCGACACGTACGCGGCCTGGATCGAGCAGCGATCCGGGTAGTTGCCCTTGAAGAACGCGGTATCGACTTCGATCTTGCGGATCACACCCGGCTGCGCGAGCGCGATGATCGCCCAGTCGTTGCCGGGTTCGCGGCGGCGGCGGGTTTCCCAGCCGTCGCCCATGTTCACGCCGCGGCCCGGCAGCAGCAGGTTCGACGCGACGCCGAAGTGCTGGTTGTTCGCGGCCACCACGTACCCGCCGTTTTCCATCGCCGCGAGATCGAACTGCTCGGTCGCGCTCGCGCCGGCCCAGTCGAGCTGCGGCTGGCCGTACACGCGCAGGCGTGCAATGCCGCCATCCGGATAGATGTTCACGCGCAGGTGCGTGAAGGCGCGCGCATCGCTCGCTTCGACGTAGTGATGGCTGTTGCCCTGCAGCGTCGTCGACGGCACGATCTCGATCCACTCGGTCGCATGCGTCGGCGCACCGTCGGCCACGAACGCGGCCTCGATCGACGCGGCCGGCGGGAAGTTGCCGGTGAAGTGGCTCGTGTCGATGTCTAAGCCCTTGATCACGCCCGGGCGCGCGAGCTTGACGATGCACCAGTCGTAGCCCGTCGTGCGCTTGCGGCGCGTTTCCCAGCCGTCCATCCACTTGCCGTGGTCGTCGTACTTGCCGGGGATGAACACGGCCGGCTCGGGGTTCAGCATCCGGTCCTTCGGCGCGAAGAAATCGTCGCTGGCTTCGAGCGCCTGCGCACCGAGACGCGGGTCGGCCAGGTTCACGTAGCGCCGCGTGAAGTCGGGTGCGTTGGGATCGAGAAGCGGAACAGCCATGATGTTTCCTTGTTTCAGTGAGACGATCAGGCCGCTGCGACGCAGCAGGCCGTATTGCGATGTCAGGCGTCGATCAGGTCGTCGAGGCGGAAGCGCGCGATCCGGTAGATCTGGTCGAGGCTCGCCCGCAGTTCCTCGGTGCGCGAGTGATTCACGCGCGACTCGAAGTTCGCGATGATGCCGTGCCGGTCATAGCCGCGCACCGCGAGGATGAACGGGAAGCCGAATTTCTCGCGATACGTGCGGTTCAGCGTCAGCAGCTTGTCGAACTCTTCCTGCGTGCACTGGTCGAGGCCCGCGCCGCTCTGCTCGCGCGTCGACTCGGCGGTCAGCTCGCCGCGCACGGCAGCCTTGCCGGCCAGCTCCGGGTGAGCGTTGATCAGCGCAAGCTGGCGCACTTCGCCGCTCGTTTCCACCGCACCCGACATCGTCTTGTGCAGCGCGTCGATGCTCGCGAACGGCCGCTCGCCCGCGGCGACTTCGGCCACCCACGGCGAATGTTCGAAGATCCCCGACAGTGCCGCGACAAATGCGCTCGGCGCCATCGTATTCAGTTGTTCCAACGTGTAGCGCATCGCCTTCATGCTTTCCCTTCGTTTCGATGATTGGGCTGATACGGATGATGTTCACGCCAGTGACGCGCGATATCGACACGGCGCGTCACCCATACGCGATCGTGCTTCTCGATGTGATCGAGGAAACGCTGCAGCCCGCGGAACCGGCCCGGCCGGCCGAGCAACCGGCAGTGCATGCCGATCGACAGCATCTTCGGCGCTTCGTCGCCTTCCGCGTACAGCACGTCGAATGCATCGCGCAGGTAGTCGAAGAAGTGATCGCCGGTGTTGAAGCCCTGCGGCGTCGCGAAGCGCATGTCGTTCGTGTCGAGCGTGTACGGCACGATCAGCTGCGGCGATGTCTTGCCGCCCGACACTTCGACGTCCATCCAGAACGGCAGGTCGTCGCCATAGTTGTCGGAGTCGTACAGGAAGCCGCCGTATTCCGCGACCAGGCGGTGCGTATTGGGGCTGTCGCGGCCGGTGTACCAGCCGAGCGGGCGCTCGCCCGTCACGCGCTCGATCGCTTCCATCCCGAGGCGCATGTGTTCGGCCTCGAGTTCCGGCGTCATGCTCTGGTAGTGGATCCAGCGCCAGCCGTGGCACGCGATTTCATGGCCCAGCTCGACGAAGGCGCGCGCGAGCTCCGGATGGCGTTCGATCGCCATGCCGACGCCGAATACCGTCAGCGGCATCCCGCGCTTCTCGAATTCGCGCAGGATGCGCCACACGCCGGCCCGCGAACCGTACTCGTAGATCGACTCCATGCTCATGTGGCGGTCGGGATACGCGGCCGCGCCGACGATTTCCGACAGGAACTGCTCGGAGCCCGGATCGCCGTGCAGCACGCAGTTCTCGCCGCCCTCCTCGTAGTTCAGCACGAATTGCACGGCGACGCGGGCGCGCCCCGGCCAGTTCGCCTGAACGGGATGGCGGCCGTAGCCGATCAGGTCGCGAGGATAGTTGGGATCGAGTGACATGGTTCGATGTGCGGCGAAAGCTCGCTGAAATAATGGGTTCGCATCGACTGCGCGGGTGCCGGAGGCCGGCTGCGCAAGCCGATGCGATGACGGCCCAGTTTAGCGAAAACGCCCATACGCGCCCATACAGCGGCGCAGATAGTGCGTGTCAGACGGTGTGTATGTGCGGTTGCGGCAAATTCGGCACCGGTTCCGCCTGATCCCCGTCCGGCGGGCTGAAGCGGGCGAACGCGCCGTCGTAGCGCTTCGGCAGCGGGCGCGCGTAGTCGCCGCGCTTCGCGGTCGCGAGGCGCAACGCGACGAGCGCCTCGGCCCACTTGACGGCCGCCGTGACGCCCTCGACCACCGGCGCGCCGATCTGCTGCTCGATCTCGTGCGCGAACTCGGCCATCCCCGCGCAACCGAGCACGATCGCGTCGGCGCCGTCCTCATCGAGCGCGCGCCGGCATTCGTCGACGATGATCCGGCGCGCGGCCGAGCCCGGCCGGTCGAGCTCGAGCACCGCGACGTCGGTCGCGCGCACGTTGCGGCAGAACCGTTTCATCCCGTAGCGCTCGGCGAGATGCCACGCCATCCCGCAGGTGCGCGCGAGCGTCGTGACGACCGAGAAGCCCGGCGCGAGCACGCTCGCCGCATGCATCGCGGCCTCGGCAATGCCGATCACCGGCCCGCGCGCGAGCTCGCGCGCCGCGTACAGGCCCGGATCGCCGAAGCACGCGATCACGTACGCATCGCAGCCGTCGCGCTCGCCCTGCACGATCTCGGCGAGCAGCCCCGGCGTCGCCAGTGCCTCGTCGTAATACCCTTCGATCGACGGCGGCCCCATCGGCGGGCTCACCGCGACGATCTCCGTGCCGGCGGCCGCGACCTCACGCGCGCAGCGGCCCATCGCGTCGGTCATCCGCTGGGTCGTATTCGGATTGATCAGTCGGATCTTCATCGCATGCTCCTCAGGCCTTCGCGCTCACGAGCAGCCGGTAGAACACGAAGCCGAGCCCGGCGCCGATGAACCACGAGAAGTTCGCGACGCCCTGCCAGCCCGGCACCATCACGCAGACGATCGCGATCACCGCGGCCGGCAACAGCGCGGCCAGCGCGCGACGGTTCACGCCGCCCGTGTACCAGTACGTGCCGCTTTCCGACATCGTGTACAGGTCGTCGCGCACGAGCCGGCCGCGCTTGACGAGGTAGAAGTCGGCGATCAGCACGCCGTACAGCGGGCCGATGAACGCGCCGAGCACGTCGAGCGTGTAGTGGATCACGGCCGGGTTGTTGAACAGGTTCCACGGCGTGATGAAGATCGACGCGACGGCGGCGAGCATCCCGCCCGCGCGCCAGCTGATCAGGCGCGGCGCGACGTTCGAGAAGTCGAACGCAGGTGACACGAAGTTCGCGACGATGTTGATGCCGATCGTCGCGATCGTGAAGGTCAGCGCACCGAGGATCACCGCGGTCGGATGGTCGATGCGCCCGACCGTCTCGACGGGGTCGGTGATGAGTTCGCCGAACACCGGCAGCGTCGCGGCCGTCGTGATCACCGTGACGAGCGAGAACGCGAGGAAGTTGACCGGCAGCCCCCAGAAATTGCCGCGCTTCACTTCGCCGAACGAGCGGCAGTAGCGCGAGAAATCGCCGAAGTTCAGCATCGGTCCGGAGAAGTACGACACCACCAGCGACACCGCCGTGATCATCACCGGAATCACTTCCGCGCCGTGGTACTTCACGCCGCCGAGGTTGAGGCCGATGTTGCGCCAGCCCGCGCGCCACACCATGTAGCCGGCGAGGATGAACATCACGACGTAGACGGCCGGCCCCGCGAAGTCGATGAACTTCTTGATCGTCTCCATCCCGTTCCAGAACACCAACGCCTGGAGCACCCACAGCAGCATGAAGCCGGCCCAGCCGACTGCCGACAGCCCGAGGAAGCCGTGGCGATGCACGTCCGCGTATGGCAGCCATTGCGGGAAGAATTTCAGCACGACGATCACCAGCGCGCTAGACGCGAGATAGGTCTGGATCCCGTACCACGCGATCGCGATCAGCCCGCGAATCACGGCCGGCACGTTCGCGCCGAGCACGCCAAACGTCGCACGGCATGCGACCGGGTACGGCACGCCGATCTGCTGGCTCGGCCGCGCGATCAGGTTGCACAGCAGGTTCACGAAGCCGATCCCGACGATCAGCGCGATCAGCACCTGCCAGCTCGTCAGCCCGAGCGCGAACAGGCTGCCCGCGAACACGTAGCCGCCGACGCTGTGCACGTCCGACATCCAGAACGCGAAGATGTTGTATGAGCCCCATGTCTGATTTTTCAGGGGTGCCAAATCTTCGTTGTACAAACGTTCGCTGTAACCATTCGGCAGTGTCGGGTCGCCGCCCTCGCCGCCTTCGTCCGCCGGATAGGCGCTGTCGTGCGCCACACTGAACTGAGCCATGACTTCTCCTTGACGCGGCCGAAAGGCCGCTCCACCGTCATCGATATCGCTCCGGATCGACGCCCGGAGTCGGACCAGCGGCCCGCGGCACACGCCGCGGGCCTGCATTTCGCTCGTTCTTGTGGCGCGCGGCCGGGTTCGCGTCGCCGCTCAGGCGCCGCCGAACACTTCGCGCAAATCGACCTGCCCTTGTGCGGGCCGGTCCAGCATCTTCAGTTCGACATGCTGCAGGTGGTGCGCCATCAGCGTCACCGCCCGCTTCGGATCGCCGGCCTCCAGCGCACCGAGGATCTCGTCGTGGTCGTCGCACGAGCACGGGCTGCGCCCGTGCGACTCGTACAGCGCCGACATCAGCGTCGAGCGTGCGACGAGCCCTTCGAGGCACGCGCTGAGCGTCGCATTGCCCATCAGCGTGGCGAGCGCCGTATGGAATTCGCCCGACAGGCGGATCCAGGCCGCGAAGTCCTGCCGCTGGAACGCCTTGCGTTCCTTCTCGATCAGCGAGGCGACGCCCTTCAGCCGCTTCGCGCCGGGCCCGGTCGCGAGCCGCTCGACCACGGCGAGCTCGATGATCCGGCGCATCTCGAACACTTCGTGCACGTCCTGCAGCGTCGGGCTCGCGACGAACGCGCCGCGGTTCGGCTCGAGATCGACCAGCTTGTCGGTCGCGAGCTGCGCGAGCGCCTGGCGGATCGCCCCGCGCTTCACGTTGAACACGTCGCAGAGCTGCGCCTCCGTCAGCTTCGCGCCCGGCGCGAGCCGATGCTCGAGGATCGCCGTGCGGATCCGCTCGGCGATCGCTTCGGGACTGGCTGCACCGGACGGGTGGGATTCGGGCTCGTTCATGATCGGCATCGTGTGATGATCCTCATCCTAGGGTGGACATAAAGATTGTCAACAATTCTTTTCTAGCATTGCGCACAATCGGCGTGCATCGACGCGACCTCGTTCGGTGCATGATGCGTCAAATCCATGCATGACAAGGCCAAGACGTATGACAGACGTGCTTTTCGTCGTATACCCTCCCCGCCATTTTGTTGACAAAACTGGTGCAGGATCCGGCGGCGAGCTTGCAGATGTCGACGAAAATACTTGACCGTTAGTTGCGCGCTTACATAAAGAAAAAGGCGGGGAATGAACCGCCCCCGCCTTTCGACCGACTGCGCCCGCCTCAACCGAGGTGCGGATAGTCCGACAAAGTGAGCCGGAAACCGTGCGCATTCGCGACCAGTTGCGCCTGTGCGCCGAACGGCAACGTCAGCAGGTCGGGCACGTGGCCGAACTGAAGCCCCGTCACGACCGGAATCCCGATCACCGCGCGCACCTGGTCGATCATCGCCTGCATGTCGTAGCCGTTGTCGTACTCGAACGGCCGCGCACCGGTGAACTGGCCGAGCACGAGCGCCTGCTGGCGCGCGAGCAGCCCCGACAGATGCAGTTGATAGATCATCCGTTCGATCCGGAACGGCTGCTCGTTGACGTCCTCGATGAACAGGATGCCGCCTTCGATGTCGGGCATGTACGGCGTGCCGACGAGCGACGTGAGGATCGCGAGGTTGCCGCCCCACAGCGTGCCCGTCACGTTCACGCTCTGCACCTGCGGCGCTTCGGCGATGATCGTCGTGCTCGGCTGCGTCAGTGTCTGCCAGAAGTGCTGCATCGTGAAGTCGCTCGGCGTTTCCGCGCCGAAATCGGCGGACAGCATCGGGCCGCCGAACGTCTTGATGCGCGCCTTCGCGTACAGCGCGAGCTGGAGCGCCGTGAAGTCGCTGTGGCCGACGAGCGCGACCGGCTGGTCACGCAGCCGGCGCTCGAGCCCGCGATAGTCGAGCCCGTGCAGGATGCGCGCGGCGCCATAGCCGCCGCGCACCGCGAGCGCGATGTCCGGCAGCGGCCGCTCGGGATCGGCAAGACGGTTCAGGTCGCCTGCCCGTTCGCCGTCGGTACCGCCGAACCGCTGGAAGCGCCGCTGCGTCGCTTCGATGTTCTCGATGCGGTGCTGCGCGGTGCTGAGGCGCTCGAGCGCGCGATTGATCGCGTCCGGATCGTGCGGATAGCCGGACGGCGCAAGCAGGCGGATGGTGTAGGACGCGGCGGGCTGGAAGGACATGGCAAAGAGAGGTGTCGGGTCGTCAAACCTGCTTAGAGGGTCCGAACCGTCTCCGGTTCACGGAACCGTGCCTGCCCGGCTCGCGTCGAGCGGCGGGCGCGGCGGGCGCGCCTATGACGCGCCGGAGTCGGCGTCGCGGGCGAGCCGTGCTTCGCGCAGCGCGCGACGGCGGTCGGCAAAGAACGACTTCAGCGCGGCGCCGCACTCGTCGGCGAGCACGCCGCCGGTCACTTCGGTATGGTGGTTCAGTTGCGGATTCGCGAATGCGTCGATCACGCTGCCGCACGCGCCCGTCTTCGGATCGGCGGCACCGTAGACGACCCGTGCGATGCGCGCATGCATGATCGCGCCCGCGCACATCAGGCACGGCTCGAGCGTGACGTACAACTCGCAGCCGGGCATCCGGTAATTCTGCAGATGCTGCGCGGCCATGCGCAGCGCGGCCATTTCCGCATGGGCCGACGGGTCGTGCCCGCCGATCGGATGGTTGAAGCCGCGTGCGATCACTTCGTCGCCACGCACGAGCACCGCGCCAACCGGCACTTCGCCGGCCGCGCGCGCCTCTTCGGCGGCAGCCTGCGCAAGACGCATGTAATGCAGGTCGCGTGCCGATACGGGCGCGGCTTCGGGAACGGGGGAATCGGCGGCGGGTTCGGCCGCCGGGGCGGCTGCCGACCGGGCTGCGTCGTGCAGCGCGTCGGACGTCACATCGGCCCCGCTTCGGCGGACGCTTCGTCGAGCCCGCGCTCGCACAGGCGCTCGGCGATGCGCCGGCAGTAGTCGCGCGGCATCACCATCGGGCCGCCGCGCAGCGATTCGAGCGCCATGTCGAGTGCGAGGATCTTCGCCTGCAGCCGGCAGCGCGCGGCGCGGTCGCTGACCGCCTGCACTTCGTCATGCAGGTTGCGCAGCGCGCGCAATTGCTCGACGGCCGGCGGCACGAAGCCCGCATTCTTCAGGATACGGTTGGCCACCCGCACCTCCTCGGGCACGAGCAGGTCGTCATCCAGCGCCTGTGGCGCGCCGGTACCCGGCAAATCGTCGAACTCGCCCCGCGCGGCGGCGGCGGCAATACGTTGTTCGACCAGGGCATCAAGCAATCTCATCAGTCAATCGGAACAATGCGGCAGGCCGAATTCTAGCAGGGTGACGCGGGTATGACAGGCCCTTCGAATATATGCTCGATATTGTGTTTTTTAGGGGCCGAATCGCAGGGCATGCGCGCCGATCGGTCTCATTTGCCGCTCTGCTGCGCTGCAGCGGGCTGCGGACCATCTGGACACCGGCAAATGCGACCGGTGCCAGGCCCTGTTTTTATTTGCGACGATGCGAACCGAACCGCGCCGCCCCAGAAAAACGGACACGGCCCTGCTTCCAATTTTCCTGGTTCAGGCAGCCGCCGCTTCCGGCCGCGCATTCGCGAAGGGGCGGAACATCATCGCGATCAGGAATGCGCCGAGACCGATCGCAAACGAGCCGAGATACAGCCAGCCGTAGCTGCCGAGCGTATCGACGATCAAGCCGCCGGCGACGGGCCCCGCTGCCATCCCCAGACTGCCGGCCATCGCGCAGCCGCCGATCACGGTGCCCATCATCCGCAGCGGGAAGTTCTCGCGCGCCAGCACCGAATACAGCGGCATCACGCCCGCGTAGATGAAGCCGAACACGACCGCGACCGCGTAGAACCCGTCGAGCGTGCGCACGAAGTAGTACCCGAGCGCACCCAGCGCCTGCGCAAGCAGCCCGGCTACCAGCATGCGCTTCGCGCCGATACGGTCGCCCAGGATCCCGAACGCGATCCGGCCGCCCATGCCGGCGAGCCCTTCGACGCTGTAGATCGACACCGCGACGATCAGCGGGATCCCGCACGTCACCGCGTAGCTGACCGTATGGAAGATCGGGCCCGAATGTGTCGCGCAGCAGAAGAAGTTGGTCAGCAGCAGCACGATGAACTGCGGCGAACGCAGCGCGTCCGCGACCGACATCGCCGCAGGCCCGCCGGCGGGCGCCGGCACCGCTGGAGCCGCCTGCGCGCCGTCGAGCGCGGGCGCCCGGCGCACCAGCAGCGACACCGGAATCATCACGACGGCCGCCAGCGTCGCCATCAGCAGCATCGACGTGCGCCAGTCGCGCACCGACACGAGCCACGCGGCCAGCGGGGCCATCGTCATCGGCGCCATCCCCATGCCGGCCGACACGAGCGACACCGCGAGGCTGCGGTGCGTGTCGAACCAGCCGGTTACGCACGCCATCATCGGCGCGAATATCGCAGCCGTCGCGCCGCCGACGGCGAGGCCGAACGTGAGCTGGAACGCGAGCAGCGACGGCGCGCGGCTCGCCAGCGCCAGGCTTGCCGACAACAGGACGGCGCCCGTGATGACGACCGGGCGCGTGCCGATGCGGTCCGACAGGCTGCCCCATGCCATGCTCGCGAAGGCCATCGCGATGAAGCCGAGCGTCATCGCGCCGGAAATGCCGGTCATCGACCAGCCCGTGTCGCGCGCGATCGCGCGCAGGAACACCGGCAGCGAAAACATCGCGCCGATCGCGATGCAGCCCATCAGGCCGCCCGCGGCGACGATGACCCAGCGGTATCGGGAATCCGGCATGGGGTGCCTCCTTGTCGTGATGGCGATCCTCGGGAACCGGGTGCCACCTGCTTCGCGCAATGCCCGGTCGACATGGATACGACGGGCGACGCATCGGGAAATCGACATGTGCGGCACACACGCCGACGAATTTTTTCATTGTCGGCCGATCCGCTCGGCCCGCAACGGGCGGAGCGAGCCGACGCTACATGCCGAATGGTCCGTTCGGCCTGCCCCTTGCCGCCGCGCTTTTCCAGAATCGGAAAGTCGAAATCAGAAATAGTTGGTTGGGCCGCGCGACCCGGCTGACTACACTCGAGCAATCTTGTCATAACAAGTTGACCGATGACCTCCCCCAACGTCGTGCCGCTGTCGGCGGCCCCGCTCTACGTGCAGATCAAGGACACGCTGCGCGCACGCATTCTCGACGGCACCTATGCGCCGCACAGCCGGATGCCTTCCGAGCACGAACTCTGCGCGATGTTCGACGTCAGCCGCATCACGGTGCGCCAGGCGCTCGGCGATCTGCAAAAGGAAGGACTGCTGTTCAAGCTGCACGGCAAGGGCACCTTCGTGTCGAAGCCGAAGGCATTCCAGAACGTGACGTCGCTGCAGGGCTTCGCCGAGGCGATGTCGTCGATGGGCTACGAGATCGTCAACCAGGTGCGCAGCTTCCGCACCATCAAGGCCGACCGCCATCTCGCGACGAAGCTGAACGTGCCCGAGGGCGCGCCGCTCGTCGAGATCCATCGCGTGCGGCTGCTCAATCGCGAGCCCGTGTCGCTCGAACAGACCTGGGTGCCCGAAGCACTCGGCAAGCGCCTCGCGGGCGCCGATCTCGCGACCCGCGACATTTTCCTGGTCCTGGAAAACGACTGCGGCATCCCGCTCGGCCATGCCGACGTATCGATCGACGCGATCCTCGCCGACGACGAGATCGTCGATGCGCTGCACGTCGAGGAAAGCAGCCCCGTGCTGCGCATCGAGCGCCTCACGCATGACGCGTCGGGCGCACCGATCGACTTCGAATACCTCTACTTCCGCGGCGACGCCTTCCAGTACCGGCTGCGCATCGACCGGCAGAAACCGCGCCAACCTGCAAGGAAACAGCGATGACTACCCATGTGCTCGAATACGACATCGTCGTGGTCGGCGGCGGCACGGCCGGCCCGATGGCGGCGATCAAGGCGAAGGAGCGCGACCCGTCCCTGCGCGTGCTGTTGCTCGAAAAGGCCAACGTGAAGCGCAGCGGCGCGATCTCGATGGGAATGGACGGCCTGAACAACGCGGTGATCCCCGGGCATGCGACGCCCGAGCAGTACACGCGCGAGATCACGATCGCCAACGACGGCATCGTCGACCAGGAAGCCGTGTATGCGTATGCGACGCACAGCTTCGAAACGATCGAGCAGCTCGACCGCTGGGGCGTGAAGTTCGAGAAGGACGGCACCGGCGACTACGCGGTGAAGAAGGTCCATCACATGGGCTCGTACGTGCTGCCGATGCCGGAAGGACATGACATCAAGAAGGTGCTGTACCGGCAACTGAAGCGCGCGCGCATTGCGATCACGAACCGGATCGTCGCAACGCGCGTGCTGACCGACGCGCAGGGCCGCGCGAGCGGCGTACTCGGCTTCGACTGCCGCACCGCCGAGTTCCACGTGATCCGCGCGAAGGCCGTGATTCTCTGCTGCGGCGCGGCCGGTCGCCTCGGCCTGCCGGCCTCGGGCTACCTGATGGGCACCTACGAGAATCCGACCAACGCGGGCGACGGCTACGCGATGGCGTATCACGCCGGTGCCGCGCTCGCGAATCTCGAATGCTTCCAGATCAATCCGCTGATCAAGGACTACAACGGCCCCGCGTGCGCGTACGTCACCGGCCCGCTCGGCGGCTTCACCGCGAACGGCAAGGGCGAACGCTTCATCGAATGCGATTACTGGAGCGGCCAGATGATGTGGGAGTTCTACCAGGAACTGCAAAGCGGCAACGGCCCCGTGTTCCTGAAGCTCGACCATCTCGCGGAAGAAACGATCCAGACCATCGAGCAGATCCTGCACACGAACGAGCGGCCGAGCCGCGGCCGCTTTCATGCCGGGCGCGGCACCGATTACCGCAGCCAGATGGTCGAGATGCACATCTCCGAGATCGGTTTCTGCAGCGGGCACAGCGCATCCGGCGTGTACGTGAACGCCCGCGCGGAGACGACCGTGCCCGGGCTCTACACGGCCGGCGACATGGCGGCCGTCCCGCACAACTACATGCTCGGCGCATTCACGTACGGCTGGTTTGCCGGGCAGAACGCAGCCGACTACGTGGCCGGCCGCGAGCATGCGCCGGTGGACGACGAACAGGTCGCCGCCGAACGCACCCGTGTGCTTGCGCCGCTGCTGCGCGAGCGCGGCCTGGCGCCGGCGCAGGTCGAATACAAGCTGCGCCGCATGGTGAACGACTATCTGCAACCGCCGAAGGTGACACGCAAGATGGAAATCGGGCTGCAACGCTTTGATGAAATTGCTGAGGATATCGAAGAGATAAAAGCGAACCATCCGCACGAACTGATGCGCGCCGCCGAGGTGCGCGCGATCCGCGACTGCGCGGAAATGGCCGCGCGCGCGTCGCTGTTCCGCACCGAGAGCCGCTGGGGGTTGTACCACCACCGCGTCGACTATCCGCATCGCAACGACGCCGAATGGTTCTGCCACACCTGGCTGCGCAAGGACGCCGCGGGCGCGATGCACAGCGAGAAGCGTCCGGTCGAACCATACGTCGTGCCGCTTGCCGACGACGAGCGCGGCGCCTACACGAATCTGCGCATCCGCGAGCCGGCCGCGCTCGCGGCCGCTCTTTGAGGAACCTGCCATGCCCCATACCCCGCACGACATCTTCCAGCGCAGCAGCGCACCCGTGACGATCGACGAGAACCTCTGCATCGCCGACAAGGGCTGCACCGTCTGCGTCGACGTATGCCCGCTCGACCTGCTCGCGATCGACGTGACCAAGGGCAAGGCCTATATGCAGTTCGACGAATGCTGGTACTGCATGCCGTGCGAACGCGACTGCCCGACCGGCGCGGTCAAGGTCGACATCCCTTACCTGCTGCGCTGACCGTGTCCCTCAACGCTCATTTGAGTCGCCGATGACCACCCCCTCCTTCGCTCCCGTATTGCCGCGCGCAGACGCCCCCGACGAAGCCGCACTCGTCGCCCGCCTCGCCGCGCCCGATGCCGCCGTGCGTCGCGTCGCACTGTTCGAACTCGCCGACCTCGAGGACCCCGGGTTCGTGCCCGTGTTCATCGCCGCGCTGAGCGACGATCCGTCGGCCGACGTGCGCGGCGAAGCCGCCCGCGTGCTCGGCGCGTGGGAGCAGCCCGACGTCGTCGACGCGCTGTGCGGCGCATTGCTCGATCCGGACGCCGACGTGCGCGACGCCGCCGCGCAGAGCCTGTCCGAACTGAAGGACGCTACATCCGGCGCCGTACTGTGCCGATGGGCCGACCGGCCCGAGCCGTTCGTGCGCCGTGCCGTGCTGCGCGGATTGCGCGAGTTGCGTGACCCCGGCGCGTTCGCGCCCGCGCTGCACGCGCTCGATGCCGAACACACCGAGGTGCGCGCCGAAGCCGTGGCGGTGCTCGGCTGGCTCAAGGATCCGCGTGCGCTGCCGCCGCTCGCGCGCACCGCGACAACCGATGCCGCAGCGGACGTGCGACGTATTGCCGTTGGCGCGCTCGGGTTCGCGACGCCCGACGATGCGACGGTCATCCACGCCCTGTTTGCCGCGTTGCGCGACCGCGAATGGCAGGTGCGCGAGGAAGCGGCCACGACGCTCGGCAAGCTGCGCATTGCGACCGCGCGCGAACCGCTCGTCGCCGCGCTCGACGACGACTACTGGCAGGTGCGCCTGCGTGCCGCGCGTGCGCTCGGGCAACTGCGCGATGCGGCCGCGGCACCGGCCGTCGTCGCCCTGCTCTCGCACGCGATCAGCAACCTGCGCAAGGAAGCCGCGCTTGCGCTCGGTGAATTGCGGGACCGCGCGACGTTGCCCGCACTGACCCACGCACTGGAGGATCACGATCCGGAAGTCCGCAAGGCCGTGCGGATCGCGATCCGGCAGATCGACGAGGCGTCGCGATGATCTCCCCAACCGAAATCGTGCTCGATCATCCGGCGCGCACGTTGACACTCCGCTGGCCGGACGGTCACACGCAACGCGTCAGCTACGCACGGTTGCGCGGCGATTGCCCGTGTGCGGAATGCCGAAGGATCCGGATCGACGGCGGTCGTGTCGATGCGCGGCCCGACCTGACGCTGGACAGCCTGGAAACGGCCGGCTACGGCATCCGCGTGGTGTTCGGCGACGGTCATGCGCGCGGCATCTATCCGTGGCCGTATCTGGCGGGCATGACCGCGCGGCCGTGACGTAGCGCCCGCGGCTGCGCGGACGAAATAGCAGGCGTGCGGAAACGCTGCGATACTGACGCCCACGATCGTCTCCACCCACCGTGGGAGCCAGAACATGCAAACCGCAGTCGGATTCATCGGCCTCGGCGTGATGGGCACGCCGATGGCGCTCAATCTTGCGCGGGCCGGCACGCCGCTCGTCGTATGGAGCCGGTCGCACGGCAGCGACGATGCGCTGCGCGACGCCGGAGCGCGCGTGGCCGAGCATGTAGACGACGTGTTCGCGACCTGCCGCACCGTGATCCTGATGCTCGCGAACGACGCGGCGATCGACGGTGTCCTCGCGCGCGGCACGCCCGGTTTCGGCGCCCGTGTCGGCGGCCACACCATCGTGAACATGGGCACGAACGCACCCGAATATTCGCGCGCACTGGCCGACGACATCGCCGCCGCGTCGGGCCGTTATGTCGAAGCGCCCGTGTCGGGGTCACGCAAGCCGGCCGAAGCCGGTCAACTCGTCGTGATGCTCGCCGGCGCACCGGACGACGTCGACGCCGTCCGTGCGCTCGTGAAGCCGCTGTGCCGCGACAGCTTCGTGTGCGGCGACGTGCCGTCGGCGCTGACGATGAAGCTCGCCGTGAACCTGTTCCTGATCACGATGGTCACCGGCCTGACCGAAGCCACGCATTTCGCGCAACGCCACGGCATCGATCTCGCCCGCTTCGCCGACGTGCTGAACGCCGGCCCGATGGCGAGCGACGTGTCGCGCGTGAAGCTCGGCAAACTCGTCGCGGCCGATTTCTCGGTGCAGGCCGCGATCACCGACGTGCTGAAGAATGCGCGCCTCGTCGCCGAATCCGCGCGCGGCATCGGCATCGCGTCGCCGCTGCTCGACATCTGCCATGCGCTCTACGGCGAGACCGAGCGAGCGGGACATGGTACGGACGACATGGTCGCCGTGATCCGCGCGATCGAGCAGCGCACCGACCACGCGCAATGAATCTTCACCGGCCGCCCCATACACTCGAACGCACCTGCGCGTAGCACCCCATGTCCGACTCACCCCGCTCCCCGACCAGCGTCCCCGCTTCCGTCCGCCCGGTTCCCGCCGTGATCGGCATCGTCCTGCGGGAGCGCGACGTGCTGCTGGTGCGTCGCGCCAATCCGCCCGATGCGGGCTGTTGGGGCTTTCCCGGCGGCAAGATCGAAGCGGGGGAATCGATAGCGAACGCGGTCGTGCGCGAGATCGCGGAAGAAACCACCGTCGACGTCGAAGCACTCGACGCCTTTACCGCGCTGGATGCGTTCGATTACGATGCCGGCGGCGACGTGCGTCAGCATTTCGTGATGGTCGCGGTGCTGTGCCGATGGTTGCGCGGCACGCCTGCCGCCGGCGACGACGCGCTCGACGCGCGCTGGTTCGATCTCGCCGAACTCGACCGCGATGACTTGCCGATGAGCGCGGGTGTTCGTGATGTCGCGCGACGCGCGATCGAGCGTGCGGCGGCACTTGGTCACGTGCAGCGTCCTGCCAATACTTGAATGCGTGAAGCACCGCTGTCTTTCTCGCAGCGCTTGCGAGCGACCCTAGCGGGACCATGACAGTGCCGGCTACGCGCCGACGAACCTCCAATTACAAATCAAAGATGGGCCAAACCATGCTCAGAATTCGCAAGTCCACCCCGGCCGACGGCACACGCGTGCTGGATATCTGGCGCAACGCGGTCGACGCCACGCACCATTTCCTCAGCAACGACGACCGACGCGCGATCGAATCCGAAGTCGTCGCGTTCCTGCCCGGTGCACCGCTCGATCTCGCCGTCGACGATACCGACCGGGCGATCGGCTTCATGTTGCTCGACGGTAGTCACATGGAAGCACTGTTCGTCGATCCCGCTCACCACGGCGCGGGTGTCGGGCGCCTGCTGGTGGAAGACGCGCTCAAGCGTCACCCCGACCTGTCGACCGACGTCAACGAACAGAACGAAGCGGCGGCAGGCTTCTATGAACGGCTCGGCTTCGAGCGCACCGGGCGATCGGCGCTCGATGGGCAGGGGCGCGCCTATCCGCTGATTCACCTGCGCTATCGCGCGAAACCGTCGTCGTCGCCGCAGCCCGCATAACCGTGACCGGCGCGGGATAGCGCGCCGCCCTCCGCGTCATGCGCTCCGAGCACGCGAACGCGGCGACCTGATACCAGGTCCGCTCCACGCATGCCGCATGCGGCCACGTGACGCGTCATGCACGACGCACCGGTACCACGCGCTCGACCCTTGCACGGATGATCGTTTCCCGGACTGAACGAGCCTGTCACGGGCCGGGAGATGCTAACCTCTCGGCCACTCTAACGACACCGCGTGAAGCCACAGGATTCGACCATGCAAACCGTTGCGGTACTGGACTTCGAAACAACCGGACTTTCGCCGAATATGGGCGATCGAGCGACCGAAATCGCCGTCATCCTGCTCCGGGACGGGGAAGTCGTCGACCGTTTCCAGAGCCTGATGAATGCAGGCAGACGCATACCGTCCGATGTCGTCGCGCTGACCGGCATCACGAACGAGATGATCGCAGCGGCGCCGCCGGCGTCGACCGTCATGAAGGAAGCCGCGGCGTTCGTCGGCAAGCATGCTGTCGTCGCTCACAACGCCGGTTTCGACAAACGGTTCTGGCAGTCGGAACTCGGGCTGCTTGGCGTGTCGGCCGAGCATGCGTTTGCGTGCACGATGCTCGTGGCGCGACGTATCTACCCGGATGCCCAGAGTCACCGCCTGTCGAGCCTGGTGGATATGCTGCGGTTGCCGAAATCGGGCCGTGCGCACCGGGCGATGGTCGATGCCGAGATGGCCGGGCACCTGTGGTGCCGGCTGCAACACGACATTGCGCGGACGTACGGACTGAATCGTATCGATCACGCGCTCATGACACGTGTGCAGGCCACGGCCAAGGCGAAAGTGCCGACGTACCTGCGTTCGCTCGTGGGCGCACACGTGTGATGCAGGCACGCAGCGCGTCAACGTAAAACGGCTTGGCAATCGCCAAGCCGTTTCTAGTCCGGGCCTGAGCCCGGGCAGCATGCAAACCGAATCGGCCGTCCGCTTCCGAACGCCGATTCAGCAACCAGTACTCACTCCCACTCGATCGTCGCCGGCGGCTTGCCCGAGATGTCGTACACCACACGGTTGATCCCGCGCACCTCGTTGATGATCCGGTTCGACGCGCGGCCGAGCAGCGCGTACGGCAGGTGCGCCCAGTGCGCGGTCATGAAGTCGGTCGTCTGCACCGCGCGCAGCGACGTCACGTAGTCGTACGTGCGGCCATCGCCCATCACGCCCACCGACTTCACCGGCAGGAACACCGCGAACGCCTGGCTCGTCAGGTCGTACCAGCTCTTGCCGACATCGGCTTCGCCGCACAGGCCGGCGGCCGCATCCTGCGCGGTCGCGGTCGTGTTGCGCAGTTCCTCGATGAAGATCGCGTCCGCGCGGCGCAGCAGGTCCGCGAACTCGCGCTTCACTTCGCCGAGAATCCGCACGCCGAGGCCCGGGCCCGGGAACGGATGGCGGTACACCATCTCCGGCGGCAGGCCGAGCGCGACGCCCAGCTCGCGCACTTCGTCCTTGAACAGGTCGCGCAGCGGCTCGAGCAGCTTCAAGCCGAGCGTTTCCGGCAGGCCGCCGACGTTGTGGTGGCTCTTGATCGTCGTCGCCTTCTTCGTCTTCGTGCCGCCCGATTCGACCACGTCCGGGTAGATCGTGCCCTGCGCGAGCCACTTCGCCTTCGACAATTTCTTCGCCTCGGCCTGGAACACCTCGACGAACTCGCGGCCGATGATCTTGCGCTTCGCCTCCGGATCGGTCACGCCGGCCAGGTGGCCGAGGAACTGTTCGGACGCGTCGACGTGCACGACCTTCGCATGCAGGCGGCCCTCGAACATGTCGAGCACCATCTTGCCTTCGTTCAGGCGCAGCAGGCCGTGGTCGACGAACACGCAGGTCAGCTGGTCGCCGATCGCGCGATGGATCAGCGCAGCGGCGACGCTCGAATCGACACCGCCCGACAGGCCGAGAATCACTTCCTCGTCACCGACCTGCTCGCGGATCTTCGCGACGGCTTCCTCGATATGGTTGCTCATGATCCAGTCGGGCTTCGCACCGGCGATCTGCAGCACGAAGCGCTCGATGATCTGGCGGCCCTTCACCGTGTGCGTGACTTCCGGATGGAACTGCACCGCGTAGTAGCCGCGCGCCTCGTCGGCCATGCCGGCAATCGGGCAGCTCGGCGTCGACGCCATCAGCGCGAAGCCCGGCGGCAGCTCGGCAACCTTGTCGCCGTGGCTCATCCAGACCTTCAGCATCCCGTGGCCTTCGTCCGTCTTGAAGTCCTCGATGCCGTCGAGCAGGCGCGTGTGTCCGTGTGCGCGCATTTCCGCGTAACCGAATTCGCGATGATCGCTCCACTCGACCTTGCCGCCGAGCTGCACGGCCATCGTCTGCATGCCGTAGCAGATGCCGAGCACCGGCACGCCGAGATCCCACACGGCCTGCGGCGCGCGCAGCTGATGGTCTTCGTACGTGCTCGCGTGGCTGCCCGACAGGATCACCGCCTTCGGCGCGAACTCGCGGACGAAGTCGTCGGACACATCGTTCGGATGGATTTCGCAGTAGACGTGCGCTTCGCGCACGCGTCGCGCAATCAGTTGGGTGACTTGCGAACCGAAGTCGAGAATCAGGATTTTGTCGTGCATGGCTGCGGACGGGATGAAGAGAATAAGAAAAGCAGCGCATCATTTTCATCATGCGCTGCGTCAATAGCATGGACAGCGGCGTCGGGCGGAAGGCGGCACGCGCGACGCATGGCCGGTCAATCCTGCATCGGCGGGCGCTCGTCGAGTGCGACGGTGCCGGACGACGATGGGCCGGATGCGGCCGGTGACGACGAGACAGCGGACGCTGCGGGGCGGCTGACGACGGGCTCGACACGCTGCGGTGCAGGTGACGACGCGGGCGCCATCGCCGGCTCGGCCGGACGCTGCGCAGGCGCGCGCGCCTCGAGCGCCTGCTCCCGCGCCTCGAGCGCCTGCTCCTTTTCGCGCCGGCGTACGGCCGATGCGAGTCGCACGCCGCCGAGGCCGAGCACGATCAGCGCGACGCCGGCCACGGCCGACAGCACGCGGCCGGCGGCCGCAAGCGCGGGACCGCTGCCGGTACCGATCGACCAGACGATCGTCAGCGCGCCGGTCAGCCAATACACATGGCCGACCGAACGCGCGACCGGCGCCGTGAGATCCCCGTTGAACGCTGCATGAAACGCGAGCCACGCGAGCCCGAGCAACGCGATGCCGAACGCCTGGCCGAGCATCGCCGGCTGGACGTTCGCCAGCTGCAGCGCGTTGAAGAGCGACTGCCAGGGCGTCAGCACGAACAGCACGCCGAACGCCAGCAGCAGGACGGCATCGATGATCAGCACGGCTCGCAGCAGCGGTTTCATCGGCAATCAGTCCACGTGGTAGTTCGGCGCTTCCTTCGTGATCTGCACGTCGTGCACGTGCGACTCGCGCATGCCCGCCGCGGTGATCTGGACGAATTCAGCCTTGTCGTGCAGCTCGTCGATCGTCTTGCAGCCGCAGTAGCCCATGCTCGCGCGCACGCCGCCGACCAGCTGGAACAGGATCGCGTTGACCGAGCCCTTGTACGCGACACGGCCTTCGATGCCTTCCGGCACGAGCTTGTCGATGTTCGCCGAGTTGTCCTGGAAGTAGCGGTCTGCCGCGCCGTCCTTCATCGCACCGACCGAACCCATGCCGCGATACGACTTGTACTGGCGGCCCTGGTACAGGAACACGTCGCCCGGCGCCTCTTCGGTGCCCGCGAACATGCTGCCCATCATCACCGCGTTCGCGCCGGCCGCGAGGGCCTTCGACACGTCGCCCGAGAAGCGCACGCCGCCGTCGGCGATGCACGGCACGCCCGTGCCCTTCAGCGCTTCCGCGACGTTCGCGATCGCGCTGATCTGCGGCACGCCGACACCGGCAACGATCCGCGTCGTGCAGATCGAGCCCGGGCCGATACCGACCTTGACCGCATCCGCGCCGTATTCGACGAGCGCCTTCGCGGCGGCGGCCGTCGCGATGTTGCCGCCGATCACTTCGACGTGCGGGAAGTTCTGCTTGACCCAGCGAACGCGCTCGAGCACGCCCTTGCTGTGGCCGTGCGCGGTATCGACGACGATCACGTCGACGCCGGCCTGCACCAGCAGCTCGACACGCTCTTCGTTGTCGGGACCGACGCCGACCGCCGCGCCTGCGCGCAGCTTGCCGTGTTCGTCCTTGCACGCGTCCGGGTGCTCGGTCTGCTTCGTGATGTCCTTGACGGTCATCAGGCCGCGCAGTTCGAACGCGTCGTTGACGACCAGCACGCGCTCGAGGCGGTGGCTGTGCATCAGCGCCTTCGCTTCGGCGAGCGGCGTGCCTTCCTTGACCGTGACGAGGCGCTCGCGCGGCGTCATGATCGACTTGACCGGCTCGTCGAGGCGGGTTTCGAAGCGCAGGTCACGGTTCGTGACGATGCCGACGAGCTGCGGGCCTTCGACGACCGGGAAGCCGGAGATGCCATGCTGGCGCGACAGCGCGATCACGTCGCGCACCTTCATTTGCGGCGGCACCGTGATCGGATCGCGGACGACGCCCGATTCGAAACGCTTGACCTTCGCGACCTCGCGGGCCTGTTCGGCCGGCGTGAGGTTCTTGTGGACGATACCGACGCCACCCTGCTGAGCCATCGCGATCGCAAGGCGACCTTCGGTGACCGTGTCCATCGCGGCGGACACGAGCGGCATGTTCAGGGAGATGTTGCGGGTCAGCTTGGTCTTGAGGCTGGTGTCGCGCGGGAGAACGTCGGAGAAGGCGGGAACGAGGAGCACGTCATCGAAAGTGAGTGCTTTTTGGATCAGACGCATGGCAAATCCTATGGGCGCAAAAGCGAATTATACGCGAAGCGCCGTGAATTTTCACAACACGAACAACGGCTTAGCCGGTTTCGGCCGTTCGGGGGCCGAATCGTTCGGATCGCCGTTCGGTTCGTTTTCGATCGCCTTTCGTTTCACCTCCGCATCGAGCCATTCGCGCAGCCGGCCGCGAAACGGCCCATCCGCCTGTTGCGGACGGGCCACGCGGCGGCCGCGGCGGCGATGAAGCCCGGCCCGGCAACGGGCCGAACGGATCCCATCGTCCGGCCTCACGGCAGCCCGGTCGCGCGGACGATCATCACCATGCCGCCGCCGACCACGACGCAGCCGACGATCCGCGCAACCCGCCCGCCGGCCGGCGCCAGGCGCTCGGCGGCGATCGCAACCGTCACGACCGCCATCACGCGCAGATCCATCATGCCGGCCGCCAGCGCGACCGCCATCAGGTTCCCGCAACACGCCCCGCATCGCGTGGCGGCTCGCACGCCGTGCCGCCATGCCGCACCGGCCTCCGCGTGCGGCGGATGCGCGCCGGTCGCCGCGTGCCGGCAGCACGTCAGCCGGCGCGCCTTCCATCCGGAGAATTGCAGGACGCCTGCGGCCAATACGACCGTGCCGGCCACGAACGGCATGGCGCGAGCGAGCGCCGGCAGCCGTGCAGCGGCGCTTGTCAGTGCAGCGCCGGCCGGAAACACGAGCGCGCCGACTGCCATCCACACGGCGAAATACCCGGCGCCCACCACGGCGACGAGCCAGGTCGAACGCACCGCCGCCAACGGACCAACGCTCTGCCGGTATCGCCACAGCACCGGAGCCAGCACGGGCAGCATCATCGTCACCGTCATCGCGCCCCACATGCCGGCGAACGCCGCGAACGTGCGGCCAGCGCCCCATCCGCACGGCCGCTGCCATGCCGCGCCGCCGGACACGGGTGCGCCGCCCATCGCGGCCATCGACGCGTGCTGCGTCACGATCGCAACAACGGCAACGGCGAACACGGCCGCGAGCGCCACCGCGAAGGCTCGCGGATCGGGGCCCGCAACGCCGGCCGCAGGCCGCGTCATCGCCCGCCCCCGCCCGTCGCCGGCGCGCTCAGCCGCGTGCGTACTCGTCATGACGGCGCCACCACGGGCCGGTCTCGTTGCGCCCGCGCGGCGCGCGATCGAGCCACTGGTACATCCCCCACAGCCCGTCGAGGCCGCGCGCATAGGTGGAATACGTGTGATAAACCGCGCCGTCCTCGCGCACGAATGCGCTCATCCCCGGCCGGTCGAGCGAATACGTGACCGCGTCGGTCCCGCAGGTCGCCGCGAACGCCACGACGGGTGGCGGCGGCGGATCCATGTCCATCGCGTGACCGGCCCGCGCGTAGTTGTACTCGACGTCGCCCGCGCGCTGCTGCGTTTCGGTGAACGACACGTTGAAGTCGAAGTTGAAATCGCTGCCGACCGACGACGCCCACGGGAAGTGCCAACCCATCCGCTGGCGGTACGCGAGCAGCTTTGCGAGCGGCGCGCGCGACACGGCGGCGAGCGTCACGTCGTGGTTCGCCAGATGCACGGCGAAGCCGTCGAAACCGTCGGCGATCGACGAACATGACGGGCAGCCGGCCTTGTAGTCGGGGCCGAACATGAAGTGATAGACGAGCAGTTGCGAACGGCCGCGAAACAGGTCGTCGAGCGTTGCCTGCCCGTCCTCGGTGTCGAACCGGTAGGTCTTGTCGACGCGCACCCAGGGCAGTGCCTGGCGCCGCCGCGCGAGTTCGTCGTTTTGCCGTGTCAGCGCCTTTTCCGCGTCGAGCAGCGCGCGGCGTTCGGCCAGCCATTCGTCGCGGGTTCCGGTGAGATGAGTCGTCATGGCGGGTTCCTCCTTCCGATGGGTATCCGGGCACGGCGTCCGGTGCCGTGTGCGTGGTGCTAGATTAGTGGCGGGCATCGGACCGGAGGGAGTGACAAGTGTGTCGGGATTCGGATGGATTCGCTGATCACGGCGGCCGCGCGCGCGCTCGCGGCCGGTGACGCGCTCGGCGCGCTGAACCGCGTCGCGCTGCGCGACGATGCGCCGGCGCTCGCGCTGCGCGGAATCGCGATGGCGCAGCTCGGCGATTTCGAACGCGCTCGCGCACTCGTGCGCGGCGCCGCTCGTGCGTTCGGCGCGAAGGAGGCCGTGGCGCGTGCGCGCTGCGTCGTCGCGGAAGCAGAGATCGCGCTCGCGTCGCGCGACCTGCGCTGGCCGACGCGCGCGCTCGATGCCGCGTGCGCGACGCTCGACGCGCACGGCGACCGCGCGAACGCCGCGCATGCGCGCTATCTCGGCGTGCGCCGGCTGCTGCTGATCGGCCAGCTCGACGATGCCGAGCGGATGCTCGCGAATCTCGATCCCGCGCCGCTGCCGGCTGCATCGCGCGCCGCCCATGAGCTGATCGCGGCCGGCATCGCGATGCGCCGCATCCGCACGCACGTGGCCCGCGCGGCGCTTGCCCGGGCGCGCGCAGCCGCCCGCGACGCCGGCATCGCCGCGCTGACGGCCGAGGTCGAGACCGCGGCGCGCGTGCTCGACGCCCCGGCCACGCGCCTTATCACACGCGGTACATCGCGGCTCGTGCAACTCGACGAAGTCGAGACGCTATTCGCGTCGAACGCGCTCGTCGTCGATGCGTGCCGCCACACGGTGCGCGACGCGCGCACGACCGTGTCGCTTGCGCGGCGGCCCGTGCTGTTCGTGCTTGCCCGCGCGCTCGGCGAGGCCTGGCCGGCCGACGTGTCGCGCAACGCGCTCGTCGCCGTCGCGTTCCGCGCGAAACACGCGGACGAATCGCATCGCGCACGCCTGCGCGTCGAGATCGGCCGGCTGCGCGCGGTGCTGCGGCCGCTCGCGAACGTCGTCGCCACGCCGCGCGGCTTCGCGCTCGAACCGCTCGGCGTACGCGAGACCGTCGTGCTGGCGCGCCCGGTCGACGATCGCCACGCAGCCGTGCTCGCGCTCCTCGCCGATGGCGAAGCGTGGTCGAGCTCCGCGCTGGCGCTGGCCCTCGGCGCGAGCCAGCGCACCGTGCAGCGTGCGCTCGACGCGCTCGCCGAAGCCGACAAGGTCCAGGCGCTGGGCCGTGGCCGCGCGCGCCGCTGGATGACGCCGCCATTGCCCGGTTTCGCGACGACCTTGTTACTCCCCGCCCCGCTCCCGGGCGATTAGGATGACCTCACCGAACGACCCAGGTGACGAACATGAAACGCTCCCGAGCAGACATCCTTCGCGAATACGGCCCGTTTCCGGGCGTCGACGGCGTACACGGCGTCACGTACGACGGGCAGTACGTGTGGTACGCGTCCGGCGACAAGCTGAATGCGCTCGACCCGGAACGCGGCACGACCGTCCGCTCGCTCGACGTCGCCGCGCATGCGGGCACGGCGTTCGACGGCCGCCACCTGTACCAGATCGTCGAGGACCGCATCGAGAAGATCGATCCCGAATCGGGCCGCGTGCTCGCGACGATCCCCGCTCCCGGCAAAGGCGGCGATTCCGGGCTGGCCTGGGCGGAAGGCGCGCTGTGGGTCGGCCAGTACCGCGAACGCAAGATTCATCAGGTGGACCCGCAAACGGGCGCCGTGCTGCGCACGATCGAATCGAACCGCTTCGTCACCGGCGTGACGTGGGTCGACGGCGAGCTGTGGCACGGCACCTGGGAAGCCGACCAGGCCGACCTGCGGCACATCGATCCGCGCACCGGCCAGGTGCTCGAGCAGATCGACATGCCGGCCGGCGTCGGCGTATCGGGGCTCGAATCCGACGGCCACGACCGCTTCTACTGCGGCGGCGGCAACAGCGGCACGTTGCGCGCCGTACGTCGGCCCGCGCGGGCCGGGGCGTCGGGCCACAACGCGGGCGCACCGCCCGATTCGGCTGACGAATGATCCGCAGCCTGCCGTGATCGCTCCCGGGCGCTGCACGCCTGCGCGCCGCCCTGCGCCGAGTGCAGGAATGAACAAGACGACGTGGCAGCCGCGTCGCTACGATGCGCGCTCGTCAGTCATGTGTTCGGAGCGGTCGATGCGACGCGGTGTGGTTTATGGTGTTTTGGCAGGTGCCCTGTGGGGCATGGTGTTTCTCGTTCCTCGGCTGCTGACCGACTTCTCGCCGCTGCTGCTGAGCGCCGGCCGCTACGCGATGTACGGCCTCGTGTCGCTGGCGGCCGCACTGCCGGCCGCACGCTCGCTGCTCGCGCGGCTGACCCGCGAGGATCTCGTCGCGCTGGTCAGGCTCGCCGTCGTCGGCAACGTCGCGTACTACATGCTGCTGTCCGGCGCCGTGCACCTGATCGGCATCGCGCCCAGTTCGCTGATCGTCGGCGTGCTGCCCGTCACGGTCACGCTCGCGGGCCTCGGCGACCACGGCGCCGTGCCGCTGCGGCGGCTCGCGGCCCCGCTCGCGCTGGTGATCGCGGGCATCGTCTGCATCAACGTCGACCTGTTCACCTCCGAGGCCGCGCATGCGACGACGCTCGGCCAGAAGCTCGCGGGCATCGCCTGCGCGGCCGGCGCGCTCGCGAGCTGGACCTGGTATGCGGTCGCAAACGCACGCTATCTGCAGCGCCATCATCATTTCAGCGGCAACGAGTGGTCGGTGCTGTGGGGTGTCGTGACGGGCCTGATCGGCGGGCTCGTCTGGATCGCGATCGTCGCGCTGCCGGCCGGCACCGTGCAGGCAGCCGTCCCGGCGTCGCGCTGGCAGCTGTTCTGGCTGCTGAACCTCGTGCTCGCGATCGGCGCATCGTGGCTCGGCAACGGGCTGTGGAATGCCGCGTCGAAGCGGCTGCCGCTCACGCTGTCGGGTCAGCTGATCGTGTTCGAAACCGTGTTCGCGATGCTTTACGCGTTCGTCTACGACCAGCGGATGCCGCATGCACTCGAGATCGCCGCGCTGGTGCTGCTGCTCGCGGGCGTCTACGGATCGGTGCGGCAGCACGGCGACACGCCCGCCGGCGGCGATACGTCGGGAAGCGCGCCGGCAAATGCAAACGCCGCGGCCCACTGAGCGCTACACCGTTCGATCAGACGAAATCAGACGATCGGGACGAAAGCCGCAGAAAGGCGCGTCAGCGCGCGTCCTTGTGCATCCACTTGCGGCCCTCGATGGAGCCGGCGCGGCGCGACTTGTCGACGCGCCGCTGGCGCGCGAGCTTCGGATCGACGATCAACGGGCGGTAGATCTCGACGCGGTCGTGGTCGGCGAGCGGTGCGTCGAGCGGCGCAAGCTTGCCGTACACGCCCGTCTTCGCGTTCGCGAGATCGATTTCCGGGTGCAGCGCGAGCACGCCGCTCGCATCGATCGCCGAACGAACGGTCGCCCCTTCGGGCAGTGACAGCGGAATCAGCGTCTGGCGATCCGGCAGCGCGTAGCAGACTTCGATCGACAGCATCGCGTCACCCCTTCCCGTAGCGCTGGTCGGCGCGCTTCACGAACGAATCGACGAACGTGTTCGCGATATGGCTGAACACGGGCCCGATGATCTTCTCGAGCAGGATGCTCGAGAACTCGTAGTGCAGCGCGAATTCGATCTTGCAGGCATCGGCACGCAGTGCCGTGAAGCGCCACGAGCCCGTGAACTTCTTGAACGGGCCGTCCGTGAACTCCATGTCGATCCGCGTCGGGCGCTGCTGCGTGTTGCGCGTCGCGAAATGCTGCTTGATGCCCTTGAAGTTGATGTCGATGCGCGCTTCCATCCCGCTCTCGTCCTGACGGCGAATCTCGACGCCGCCGCACCAGGGCAGGAAATTGGGGTAGTCGGCCACGTCGGTGACGAGGTCGAACATCTGTTCCGCCGAGTGACGGATCAATACGGTTTTCTGGACATCTGCCATAAATCGCGCGGCATCGCTTAAGGTGAGAACGCAAGCCGGGCGATTCCCGCCCCGCTTTGCTAAAATCGTGATTTTAAACGAGTTGGCCCGATCCTTTCATGAGCATCATCGACAACAGGAAAGCGCACTTCGATTATCACATCGAGGAACGCTACGAGGCGGGGCTCGTGCTCGAGGGCTGGGAAGTCAAGGCGCTGCGCGCCGGGCGCGGCCAGATCCGGGAAGGTTACGTCGTGATCAAGCACGCCGAGATCTTCCTGATCGGCACCCATATCAGCCCGCTGCCCGAGGCTTCGACCCACATCACGCCCGACCCGGTTCGCACGCGCAAGCTGCTGCTGCACCGCGAGGAAATCAAGAAACTGATCGGCAAGGTCGAGCAGCGCGGCTACACGCTCGTGCCGCTGAACTTCCACTACAAGGGCGGTCGCGTGAAGTGCGACATCGCGCTCGCGAAGGGCAAGAAGCTGCACGACAAGCGCGAAACCGAGAAGAAGCGCGACTGGGAACGCGAAAAGGCCCGCATCATGCGCGCCGGCACCTGACCTGCGCGACAACACGCATCACACACGACACGGCCCGCTCGAAGCGGGCCGTGTTGCTTTGGTGTCAGGTGAATCGGGCGCGGCGGCTACACGGACGATACTCGGCACGCCACGCCGCCGGTTTCGGCCGAAGAAAGGCACCGACGACGGCACCGCACGGGCATCATCCGCCTCCGGCTGCGCGACGATTCGCCGCACGCCGATCACACGCGGCGGCCGCCGGCGCCCGGCGGAAATCCGGACTCAGGCCTTCCCGCCCGAGGCGGCCCCCGCGCTCTTGACGATCGTCAGCGCCGACGAGATCGCCGAACCGAGATCCGACAGGTTCGACGGCACGATCAGCGTGTTGCCCTGCTTCGCGAGATTCGAGAACGCGCTGACATACTGCTCGGCCACCTTCAGGTTCACCGCATCCATCCCGCCCTGCGATTGCATCGCGTTCGCGATCTTCTGGATCGCCTGCGCGTTTGCCTCGGCCACCGCCAGAATCGCGGCGGCCTCGCCCTGCGCCTGGTTGATCGCAGCCTGCCGCTCGCCTTCGGATTTCTGGATCGCCGCTTCGCGCGCGCCCGACGCGAGGTTGATCTGCTCCTGCTTGCGGCCTTCGGATGCGGCGATCAGCGCACGCTTTTCACGCTCCGCGGTGATCTGCGCCTGCATCGCGTGCAGGATTTCCTTCGGCGGCGTCAGGTCCTTGATCTCGTAGCGCAGGACCTTCACCCCCCAGTTCGCCGCGGCCTGATCGAGCGCCGACACGATGTTGTGGTTGATGAAGTCGCGCTCCTCGAACGTCTTGTCGAGTTCGAGCTTGCCGACCACCGAACGCAACGTCGTTTGCGCAAGCTGCGTGATCGCGAGCACGAAGTTGCTCGACCCGTACGACGCCTTCATCGGATCGGTCACCTGGAAATACAGCACGCCGTCGACCTGCAGCTGCGTGTTGTCGCGCGTGATACAGACCTGGCTCGGCACGTCGAGCGGGATTTCCTTCAGCACGTGCCGGTATGCAATGCGATCGACGAACGGCAGCACGATGTTCAGGCCGGGCGACAGCGTCGCGTGATAGCGCCCGAAGCGTTCAAGCACCCACGCATGCTGCTGCGGCACGATCTTCACCGTCTTCGACACGATCACGATCGCGATGACGAGCAGGACAACCCAGATGATCAGCGAATCCATGAAGTATTCCCTCCTTGTTGTATCGGCGGACGTTCAGCCCGCGGGTTTCGCCACGACCACGAGACAATTGCCGCGCACGGCACTCACCTGATACACGTGCGCGTCGTCGCGCTCGCCGTTCTCGAGCTCGACGTCCCAGTCGGCGCCGCGATACTGCACGCGCGCGCGGCCGTCACGCCACGCGTCGACCGTGACGGTCGCGCCGATATCGAGATTGACGTCGGGATTGGTCGACGTGTCGCGCTTCTGCTTGCGGCCGAGCCCCGAGCGCCGCAACACGACCATCGCGACGATCGCGACCACGGCCGCCGCACCGAACTGCACGTGCGGCGCGAAACCGGCCAGCTGCAGCAGCCCGCCCGCGAGAAAGCCGAGCGCGATCATCAGCAGGTAGAACGTGCCCGTCAGCAACTCGGCCACGACCAGCACGCCCACCGCGACCCACCAGAACAGATGCCCCGACATCATTGTGGTCTCCAGAAAAACATCCCCCGCGCTCACTCGCGTTGCAGGAAACCAGAATACGCGTTGACGCGCGACTCCGGTTCAACATGCTCGCCGCCCCTGCGGAGACGGCCAGTGCGCACGGGCCGGCCCGGTACGTACCCACAAACAAAAACACCCCGGTGCCTACCGGGGTGTTTATAGCATGAACCTTGCATTTTGCCTTCAACGGAAGCACGGTGCCACCGCGCTTCCGTCAAGGATGCGTGACCGACCGTTACTTCCGGTTGGCGAGCGCCTGCCACGTATCGATGATCGTGTCGGGGTTCAGCGAGATCGACACGATGCCTTCGTCCGTCAGCCATTGCGCGAAGTCCGGGTGATCGGACGGGCCCTGGCCGCAGATGCCGACGTACTTGCCCATCTTGCGGCAGGTATCGATCGCGCGCTTCAGCAGGAACTTGACGGCCGGGTCGCGTTCGTCGAAGTCGACAGCCAGCAGTTCCATGCCCGAGTCGCGGTCGAGGCCGAGCGTGAGCTGCGTGAGGTCGTTCGAGCCGATCGAGAAACCGTCGAAGAACTGCAGGAAGTCTTCGGCGAGGATCGCGTTGGTCGGGACTTCGCACATCATCACGAGGCGCAGGCCGTTTTCGCCGCGCTTCAGGCCGAACTTCTCGAGCAGGCCGACGACGCGCTCCGCCTGCTTCACGGTACGCACGAACGGCACCATGATCTCGACGTTGGTCAGGCCCATCTCGTCACGCACGCGCTTCAGTGCACGGCATTCCATCTCGAACGCCTGCGCGAAGTCTTCAGCGATGTAACGCGACGCGCCGCGGAAGCCCAGCATCGGGTTTTCCTCGTCCGGCTCGTAACGCGAACCGCCGATCAGCTTCTTGTACTCGTTCGACTTGAAGTCGGACAGACGCACGATCACGGGCTTCGGATAGAACGCCGCCGCGATCGTCGCGACACCTTCCGTCAGCTTGTCGACGTAGAACTGACGCGGCGATGCGTGACCGCGCGCGACGCTCTCGACGGCCTTCTTCAGATCCTGGTCGATGTTCGGGTACTCGAGGATCGCCTTCGGGTGAACGCCGATGTTGTTGTTGATGATGAACTCGAGACGCGCGAGACCCACGCCGCCGTTCGGCAGTTGCGAGAAGTCGAACGCGAGCTGCGGGTTGCCGACGTTCATCATGATCTTGACCGGGATTTCCGGCAGTTCGCCGCGCTGCACTTCCGTGACTTCCGTCTCGAGCAGGCCGTCGTAGATCTTGCCTTCGTCGCCTTCCGCGCACGACACGGTGACGAGCGCGCCGTCCTTCAGGATGTCGGTCGCGTCGCCGCAGCCGACGACTGCCGGCACGCCGAGTTCACGCGCGATGATCGCCGCGTGGCAGGTCCGGCCGCCACGGTTCGTGACGATCGCGGCTGCACGCTTCATCACCGGCTCCCAGTTCGGGTCGGTCATGTCGGCCACCAGCACGTCGCCCGGCTGCACGCGTTCCATTTCCGACGGATCCTGGATCACGCGCACGGGGCCCGCGCCGATCTTCTGGCCGATCGCGCGGCCCGTTGCCAGCACCTGCGACTGGCCCTTCAGCTTGAAGCGCTGCTCGGCCTTGCCGGTCGCCTGGCTCTTCACGGTTTCCGGGCGTGCCTGCAGGATGAAGATCTTGCCGTCGCGGCCGTCCTTGCCCCACTCGATGTCCATCGGACGCTGGTAGTGCTTCTCGATGATGACCGCGTACTTCGCCAGCTCGATCACGTCTTCGTCGGTGATCGAGTAGCGGTTGCGCTGCTCGTGCGGCACGTCGACCGTCTTCACGCGGCCCGGCTCGCCCGGCTGCGTGAATTCCATCTTGATCAGCTTCGAGCCGATCGAGCGGCGGATGATCGGGTACTTGTCCTGTGCGAGCGTCGTCTTGAACACATAGAACTCGTCCGGGTTCACTGCGCCCTGCACGACGGTTTCGCCCAGGCCGTAGCTCGACGTGATGAACACGGCGTCCTTGAAGCCCGATTCGGTGTCGATCGTGAACATCACGCCGGCCGCGCCGACGTCCGAGCGGACCATGCGCTGCACGCCTGCCGACAGGGCGACTTCCGCGTGCGTGAAGCCCTTGTGCACGCGGTACGAGATCGCGCGGTCGTTGTACAGCGACGCGAACACGTGCTTCATGCGGTCGAGCACGTCCTCGATGCCGACGACGTTCAGGTACGACTCCTGCTGGCCGGCGAACGATGCGTCGGGCAGGTCTTCCGCGGTAGCGGACGAACGCACGGCGAACGACAGCTCGCCCGGCGAGCTGTTCTTCAGGGTTTCGAACTGCTCACGGATTTCCTGCTCGAGACGTGCCTGCAGCGGCGCATCGACGATCCACTTGCGGATTTCGGCGCCGGCTTCGGCGAGCGCCTTCACGTCGTCGATGTCGAGCGACTCGAGACGCTTGGCGATGCGGTCGGTAAGGTCGTTGTGCTTGAGGAAATCGCGGAACGCGAGCGCGGTCGTGGCGAAACCGGTGGGTACGCGAACGCCTGCTTCGGAAAGCTGGCTGATCATTTCGCCCAGCGACGCATTCTTGCCGCCGACGATCTCCACATCGGTCATCCGCAACTGCTCGAACGGAATTACATACGCCTGGTCCTTTGCGACGTTTGCTGCGTTAGTCATACAAGCCCCTAAGTGTGAAAAAAATGCTCGATTGCGCAAGTGGGCTTGGACGCGGGCGCTTGCAAAAAGGCGCGGCGCGTCTTGCGCAACCTGTTGGAGAAACAATCGCAGCGGCGGATAACCTTCCGACCCGATTTACAAAAATCCCGGCAGAAGGGCGATATTTGCAGACAAATCGCCAAACTTGCCGGGAATTTTGGAATCGAGCGGCGAAGCCTGGAGCGCTGTTCGCGCCCTGCCCCCGCAATTGCTTATCCAACAGGTTGCCGCTATTCTACCGTGCCGGCTGCCGGATGTGGCGCGACCTTGTCACTGCGTCTGGAGGCGAACCTCCAGCCGCCCGCGCAACCGCCCTTCACGTTCGACGCCCAGATTCATGCTGCCTACCGTATTCATCGTCTCCGACGGCACCGGGATCACTGCCGAAACCTTCGCGCATTCGATCCTCTCCCAGTTCGACCAGAAATTCCGTCTCGTGCGCGTGCCGTTCGTCGACTCGCTCGACAAGGCCTATGCGACCGTCGAGAAGATCAACGAGGCCGCCGTGCACGACGGCCGCCGCGCGATCGTGTTCACGACGCTCGTCGACAGCGAGTCGAACGACATCGTCAAGCGCTCGAACGCACTCGTGCTCGACATGTTCCAGCGCTTCGTCGAACCGCTCGAGCAGGAACTGGAGCTCAAGTCGAGCCACGCGATGGGCCGCGGCCACCAGAACGCGGACACCGAGGAATACAAGACCCGGATCGAGGCGATCAACTTCTCGCTCGCGCACGACGACGGCCAGTCGAACCGCAACCTGTCGGAAGCCGACGTGATCCTCGTCGGCGTGTCGCGCAGCGGCAAGACGCCGACGAGCCTGTATCTCGCGATGCAGTACGGCGTGAAGGCGGCCAACTATCCGCTGATTCCGGAAGATTTCGAGCGCGGCAAGCTGCCGTCGGCGCTCGCCGCGTACAGCGAGAAGCTGTTCGGGCTGTCGATCGACCCGCAGCGCCTGTCCGAGATCCGCAACGAACGCCGGCCGGGCAGCAAATACGCGGCGCCCGAGAACTGCCGCTACGAGATCAACGAAGCCGAAGCGATGATGCGCCGCGAGGGGATCAAGTGGCTGTCGTCGACGCACAAGTCGATCGAGGAAATCGCGACGACGATCCTGCAGGAAATCCGTCTCGACCGGCAGTCGTACTAAGCCTGAGCGCTGGCGGCCGCGTGGCCGCCGCCAGAAACGAAAAGGCCGCGTCGAACGCGGCCTTTTTCTTGGTGCGGAACGAGCGCGCGTGTGGCGTCACGCACGCCGCTGCTGGCGCACCTGCTCGAACAGGCAGACCGCAGCCGCGGCCGCGACGTTCAGCGACTCCATCCCGCCCGGTTGCGGGATCGTCACGCGATGCGTGGCCGCGTCGCGCCAGAACGCCGACACGCCCGCACCCTCGTTGCCGAACACCCAGGCAACCGGCCCCGACAGGTCGCAGTCGTAAACCGCCTGCGCGCCGTGCGAGTCGGTCAGCGCGACCGGCACAGCGAGGCGCTCGACGAGCGCGCCGGCGTCGACGTCCTCGTGGATCGACAGCAGGAAATGCGCGCCCATGCCCGAGCGCAGCACCTTCGACGACCATGCGTATGCGGTGCCCGGCGCACAGAACACGTGACGCACGCCTGCGGCCGCCGCGCTGCGCAGGATCGAGCCGACGTTGCCGGCGTCCTGCACGCCGTCGAGTACGACCGACGACTGCGTGACGCGCGCCGGCAGCGGCTGCGCCGGCCGGTCGACGAGCAGCAGGAAGCCGACGCCGTTGACGACGTTCGACAACTGCCCGAACAGCGCGTCGGGCAGCGTGACGATCCGCTGCGCATCGATGCGCGCGACGATCGCCTGCGCTTCGGCATGGCCGAGTGCGCCTTCGGTCGTGACGCACAGCTCGGGCGTCGCGCCCGTGTCGAGGTACGCGCTCGCGAGATGGAATCCTTCGAGCAGTGCCTGGCCGCCGCGGCGCTGATGGGACGTCGAACCCGCGAGCGCCTTCAGGCGCTTGTACAGCGGGTTGTCGCGGGAAGTAATGCTTTTCATCGAATCAGGTCGAGTGCCGCACGGACCGGCGCGAACGAGCGCCGATGGGCTTCGCACGGACCGTGCTCGCGCAGTGCGGCAAGGTGTTTCACGGTGCCGTAGCCCGCATGCACGTTGAAGCCGTACACCGGGAAGCGTTCGTGCAGGTCGACGAGCATGCGGTCACGGGTGACCTTCGCGAGGATCGACGCGGCCGAGATGCTCGGCACGAGCGCGTCGCCGCTGACGATCGCCTCGGCGCGCACGGTCAGCGTCGGGCAGCGGTTGCCGTCGATCTGCGCGAGCGTCGGCAGGACCGACAGCCCTTCGACCGCCCGCTTCATCGCGAGCATCGTCGCGTGCAGGATGTTCAGCGTGTCGATCTCGTCGACACTCGCCGACGCGACGCAATACGACAGCGAGCGCGCGACGATCAGCTCGTACAGCGCGTCGCGCTTCTTCGCGGACAACGCCTTCGAATCGTCGAGCCCGTCGATCGGCTGCGCCGGATCGAGGATCACCGCGGCGGCCACCACCGGCCCCGCGAGCGGGCCGCGGCCCGCTTCGTCGACGCCGCAGACGATCTCGTCGGGACGGCTGAAATCGAAACCGCCCTGCACGTCGCTCGACGCGCGGCGGCGTGGTGCACGGACTGCGGTCATGCGCGCCCCTTGCGTTGTTCGAGCACGCGCACGACCGCTTCGGCCGCCTTCACGGCCGTGTTCTGCCGCAGCGAAAGATGCATTTCGGTAAAGACTTCGGTCAGCGTGCGGCGGTTCGCATCGTCGCGCAGCTGCGTGAGCGTCGCATCGGCGAGCGCCTCGGGCGTCGCGAAATGCTGCAGCAGCTCGGGCACGACGAAACGCCCCGCCAGGATGTTCGGCAAGCCGACGTACGGCAGGTAGCCCTGCCGGCGCATGATCTGCCCGGTCAGCCAGGGCACCTTGTATGAGATCACCATCGGCTTCTTCAGCAGCGCGGCTTCCAGCGTAACCGTGCCGCTCTTCACGAGGATCGCGTCGGCAGCCGTCATCGCGACCTGCGAGCGGCCGTCGGTGATCGTCAGCGCGAGCTTCGGATGCGCATCGACGAGCGGCTGCAGCAGCGCGCGCAGCGCGGGCGTCGCCGCCGGCATCACGAACCGTACGCCAGGCTCGCGCTGCTGCATCAGCGCCATCGCCGCGAAGAACGTCGGGCCGATCAGTGCGATTTCCGAGCGCCGGCTGCCCGGCAACACGGCGATCACCGGGCCGTCGGCCGGCAGTCCGAGCGCGATGCGCGCGCCGTGCGTGTCGGGTTCGAGCGGAATCTCGTCGGCGAGCGGATGGCCGACGTAGGTCGAGGCAACGCCTGCCTTGTCGAGAATCGCCGGTTCGAACGGGAACAGGCACAGCATGTGATCGACGGACTTGGCGATCTTCTTGATCCGGCCGCCGCGCCATGCCCAGATCGACGGGCACACGAAGTGGATCGACGGGATGCCCGCGTCGCGCGCCGCCTGTTCGACGTTGAAGTTGAAATCGGGCGCATCGACGCCGATGAACGCGTCCGGCCGCTCGGCGAGCAACTGGCGCTTCAGCTCGCCGCGAATCCGCAGGATCTCGGGAATCTGGCCCAGCGCCTCGACATAGCCGCGCACGGTCAGCTTGTCCATCTGCCAGTGCGAGTCGAAGCCCTGCGCGATCATTCGCGGCCCGCCGATCCCGTAGTACTGGGCCGATTCGGGCAGCCGCTCGCGCAGCCCGCCGAGCAGCGACGCGCCGAGCAGGTCGCCCGACGGTTCGCCGGCCACCATCGCGAGCCGGAGCTGAGAGGTCGGAAGCGGCATCGCTTAGCGGATGATGCCGCGTTGCGACGCGTCGATGAACTCGACGAGCGCCTTCACGGGTGCGTCGCCCTCACCGCCCGCCGCCGCCAGCTCGCGCAACTGCACTTTCGCTTCCTCGAGCGACAGGCCGTTCTTGTACAGCAGGCGGTATGCGCTGCGCAGCGCGGAGATCGCGTCGGGCGAGAAACCGCGCCGGCGCAGCCCTTCGACGTTGATCCCGTGCGGCTCGGCCTTGTTGCCGGCCGCGATCACGAACGGCGGAATGTCCTGCACGAGCGCCGACGCGCCGCCCAGCATCGAGTGCGCGCCGATGCGCACGAACTGGTGGACGCCCGACATCCCGCCGACGATCGCCCAGTCGCCGATCTCGACGTGGCCGGCCATCTGTGCGTTGCTCGACAGGATCACGTGGTTGCCGACGGTGCAGTCATGACCGATGTGCACATAGGCCATGATCCAGTTGTCGTCACCGAGCGTCGTCACGCCGACGTCCTGCACGGTGCCCGTGTGGATCGTCGTGAATTCGCGGATCGTGTTGCGGCTGCCGATCACGAGCTTCGTCGGCTCGTCCTTGTACTTCATGTCCTGCGGACGACCACCGACCGACGCGTAATGGCCGATGCGGTTGTCCTCGCCGAGCGTCGTATGGCCTTCGATCACGCTGTGCGAGCCGATCGTCGTACGCGCGCCGATCGTGACGTGCGGACCGACGATCGCGTACGGGCCGATCTCGACCGATTCGTCGATCTGCGCGCCCGGCTCGACAATCGCGGTGGGATGAATCCTGGTCATGCGCCGTTGCCTCTCGATGTGATGTGTCGCGTTGCGTTGCCTGTCCGTGCCGCGTCGCTCAGGGCGCCACGTCGGTCGTCTTGACCGTGCACATCAGTTCGGCTTCCGCCGCCACCTTGCCGTCCACTTCCGCCACCGCCTTGAACTTCCAGATGCCGCGGATGTAGCGTTCGAACGTCACGTTCAGAATCAGTTGGTCGCCCGGCTCGACCGGACGCTTGAAGCGCGCGCCGTCGATCCCGACGAAGTAGTACAGCGTGTTCTCCGGATCCTTCGGCTGCTCTTCCGAGAAGGTCAGCAGCGCCGCGGCCTGCGCGAGCGCTTCGAGGATCAGCACGCCCGGCATCACCGGCCGCTTCGGGAAATGCCCCTGGAAGTACGGCTCGTTGATCGACACGTTCTTCAGCGCTTTGATGCCCTTGTGCGGTTCGAGTTCGAGCACGCGATCGACGAGCAGAATCGGGTAGCGATGCGGCAGCAGCGTGAGGATCTTGTGGATGTCGAGATTGATTTTTTCAGTGCTCATGATGGTTCGTCTCACGCAGAGGCTGCGCGGTGGTGATGCAAAGGCTGAAGCGGGCCGGCGTGCGGCCCAGTCTGGCAAACCGGGCCGGTTGCGCTGGCCGTACCCGGTTCGAGGTCTCGCATGATGCGCTCAGGCGTCCGTGCCGCCCTGGGCGGCGAGCGCGGCTTCGAGCGCCTTGATGCGCTCGCGCAGCTTGTCGAGGTTGCGCACGAGCGCGGCGCTCTTGTTCCACTCGCCGTGGTCGACGGCCGGGAACGCGCTGGTATAGATGCCGGCCTTCGGCAGCGACTTCGATACGCCCGACTTCGCGGTGATGATGACATAGTCGCCGAGCGTCACGTGACCGGCGATCCCGGCCGCGCCGCCGATCATGCAGTGGCGGCCGATCGTCGTGCTGCCCGCGATCCCGGCGCTGCCGGCGATCACCGTGTAGGCGCCGATCCGGCAGTTGTGGCCGATCTGCACCTGGTTGTCGATCTTCACGCATTCCTCGATGACGGTATCCGCCATCGCGCCGCGATCGATCGTCGTGTTCGCGCCGATCTCGACGTCCGGGCCGATCGTGACGCCGCCGACCTGCGGGATCTTGACCCAGCTACCGGTGCGCGCATCGCCGTCGCCGACGAAATCCGGCGCGAAGCCGAAGCCGTCGGAGCCGATCACGGCACCCGCATGGATGATCGCGCGTGGGCCCACCTTGCAGCCGTGGTACACCGATGCGTTCGGATACAGGTGCGAGCCCGCGCCGATCGTCGTGCCGCGGCCGATGAAGACGTTCGCGTCGAGCTGCACGCCGTCCTCGATCACCGCACCGGCCTCGACCGTCACGTGCGGGCCGATCACCGCGCTCGCGGCGACCTGCGCGGCCGGATCGATCGTCGCGCTCGGATGCACGCCGGCGGCGCGCTGCGGCGTGGCGAGATCGATGAACATCTGCGCGACGCGCGCGAAGTACGCGTACGGATTCGGCGTCACGATGAAGTTGCGACCGCTTGCGGCCGCGCCCAGCTTTTCCAGATCCTTCGGCGCGATCAGCACCGCGCCGGCGCGGGTCGACTCGACCTGCGACAGGTACTTCGGATTCGCGAGGAACGCGAGTTGCTGCGGGCCTGCCTGGTCGAGCGGTGCGAGCCCGCCCACCTTGCACTGTGCGTCGCCGGCGATCTCGCCGCCGAACCGCTTTACGAGTTCCTCAAGCGTCAATGCCATTCGTCGTCTGCTCCGTTCAGTTCGTCGAGCCGGACGCGAGCGCCTTGAGCACCTTGTCGGTGATGTCGATGCGCGGGCTGACGTACACGGCTTCCTGCACGATCAGGTCGTAATTCTGCTGCTCGGCGATCTGCTTGATGACCTTGTTCGCCCGCTCGAGCACGGCCGCCAGCTCCTCGTTGCGGCGCTGGTTCAGGTCTTCGCGGAACTCGCGCTGCTTGCGCTGGAAGTCGGTATCGAGCTGGGCGAGATCGCGCTGCTTCTGCGCGCGGTCGCCCGCCGACAGCGACGCGCCGTTCTTGTCCAGCGAATCGGACATCGACTTCAGGCGCGCCGCCAGATCCTGCAGATCCTTGTCGCGCTTCGCGAACTCGGCTTCGAGCTTCGTCTGCGCCGCCTTCGCGGGCACCGACTCGCGCAGGATCCGATCCGAATTGACCGCCGCGATGCGGGCGACGTCCTGTGCGTGCACCGTTGCCGCGCCCAAGGCCAGCGCAACGGTCAGCGCGCACATCACTCGTTTCGAAAACTTACCGGTTAGCAAAATTACCCTCTCGTTGCTGTTGTCATGCGTTCGGTCAGAACGCCGTCCCGATCTGGAACTGGAATTTCTGGTACTGGTCGCCTTCATGCTTCTGCAGCGGGAACCCGAGGCTCAGCTTCAGCGGGCCGATCGGCGAGATCCACGCGAGACCCACACCGTAGCCGTAACGCAGGCCGTTGGCGCCCGTACTCGTGCCGCCCGGCGCGTTGCCCCACACGTTACCGCCGTCGAGGAACGTGAACACGCGCAGCGTGCGGTCGTAGCCCGTGCCCGGCAGCGGGAACGTCAGCTCGATGTTGCCGACGACCATCTTCGAACCGCCGATCGGGTCGTTCGTCTTCGTGTCGCGCGGGCCCAGCGAGCTCGGCTCGTAGCCACGCACGGAGCCGATACCGCCCGCGTAGTAGTTCTTGAAGATCGGGTACGGGTTGCCGATACCGTTACCGTAGCCGCCCTGCAGGTTCAGGCCCAGGATGAAGCCGCGCGAGAACGAATAGTAGTACTGGGCCTGCAGGTCGGCCTTGTAGTACTGGATCTTGCCGACCGGCACGCCGTACTCCATGTTCGCCTGCGTGAAGTAGCCGCGGCTCGGAATCAGCGCGCTGTCACGCGCGTCGCGCGACCACGCGACCGTCAGCGGCACCGTGTTCGACACGCGGCCGAACTCGTTCACGTAAGCCTGGTAGCTCTGCGGCGTGTTCGAATCGACGGAGAGACGGTTCTGCTCGAAGCCCGCGCCGAAGTAGACCGTGTCGACTTCCGAGAACGGGATGCCGAACTTCAGGTTGCCGCCCGCACTGATGATCCGGAAGCTCGAGCTCGTCGAATAGTAGAGCGGCTGGTACGTGCGGTAGTAGACGTCCGTGATCCGCTTGATGCCGTCGACCGTGAAGTACGGGTCGACCTGCGTGACGGTCAGCGTACGGTAGCTCTTCGCGGTGTTGACGTTCACCGACAGGCTGGTACCCGAACCGAACACGTTGTCCTGCGACACGCCCGCCGACAGCACGACCTTGTCCGTCGACGAGAAGCCGGCGCCCAGCGTGATCGCGCCGGTCGGCTTTTCGTCGACCTTCACGTTCACGTCGACCTGGTCGTTCGTGCCTTCGACCGGCAGCGTCGTCACGTCGACGTTGGTGAAGTAGCCGAGACGGTTCACGCGATCCTTCGACAGCGCGAGGCGGTTCGAATCGAACCACGAGCTTTCGAGCTGGCGCATTTCGCGGCGCACCACTTCGTCGCGCGTGCGCGTGTTGCCGACGACGTTGATGCGGCGCACGTACACGCGGCGGCTCGGATCGACGACGAGGTTCAGGTTCACCTTGTGGTTCGCCTGGTCGATGTCCGGCTGCGCGTTGACGGTCGCGAATGCGTAGCCGTACTCACCGAGCTTGTCGACGATCGACTTGGTGGTCTGTTGCAGCTTTTCGGCCGAGAAGCGATCGCCCGGCTTGATCTTGATCAGCTTGTTGAGTTCGGCTTCGCGATCGAGCAGGTTGCCCGACAGCTTGATGCCCGACACCGTGTACGGCTCGCCTTCGTGCAGCGTGACCGTCAGGTACATGTCCTTCTTGTCGGGCGAGATCGACACCTGGGTCGAATCGATGTTGAACTCGAGATAGCCGCGGTTCAGGTAGTACGAGCGCACCGCCTCGAGGTCGCCGGTGAGCTTTTCCTTCGAGTACAGGTCGTTCTTCGTGTACCAGGAGAACCAGTTCGGCGTCGACAGCTGCATTTCGTCGCGCAGCGTGCTGGTGCTGAATGCCTTGTTGCCGATGAAGTTGATCTGGCGGATCTTCGCACTCGGACCTTCGGCCACCGCGAACAGGATCGACACGCGGTTCGCGTCGACCGGCGTGACCGTCGTCTTGACCTCGGCCGCGTAGAAGCCGCGCGTGAGGTACTGGCGCTTGAGTTCCTGCTCCGCCTTGTCGACGAGCGCCTTGTCGTAGTAGCGGCCGTCGGCGAGGCCGACTGCGCGCAGCGCCTTCGTCAGGTTGTCCTTGTCGAACTCCTTCGTGCCGGTGAAGTCGATCGACGCGATGGCCGGACGCTCCTGCACCTGCACGATCACGACGTTGCCCTGCGTGGCGATGCGTACGTCGTTGAAGAAGCCCGTCGCGTACAGCGCGCGGATTGCTTCGGATGCCTTGTCGTCCGTGAAGGTATCGCCCTGCTTGATCGGCAGGTAGGCGAACACCGAACCCGCTTCGACGCGCTGCAGCCCCTCGATCTTGATGTCTTGCACCACGAACGGTGCCGCTGCATGGGCCGCGAGGCCGTGCGCGGCGAGCGCGGCCGCTGCAACTGTCTTAGGTACAAAGCGATGAGGTTTGAACAACATGCATCCCCAATATTTAGCTGCATCAAATCAGGCGGCTACCCAGCGGCGGCCGCCTGACGCTTCAGAAATGGATTAACCGAGCCAGATCGTTGAACAGCGCGATCGCCGACAATGCGACGATGCAGATCAACCCGGCTCTTTGCAGAATCAGCTGCCAGCGCTCCGAGACGGCTTTCCCGGTCGCGGCTTCAACCGCATAATATAACAGATGCCCCCCGTCCAAAACGGGAATCGGCAACAAGTTCAGGACGCCAAGGCTAATGCTGACAAGGGCGAGGAACGACAGGAACGCCGACGGACCGAGCCGCGCACTCTTGCCCGCGTAGTCGGCGATCGTCACCGGGCCGGACAGGTTCTTCAGCGACGCGTTGCCCGTGATCATGCGCCCGAACATCTTCAGCGAATACACGGAGATGTCCCACGTACGGTGCGCGCCGAGCTGCAGGCTTTCGATCGGCCCATATCGCACGTCGACGGACGGCGCATGCATCGACAGCGCCGCGCCGATCCGGCCGACCTGCTGCCCCGACTCGTCGTCGCGCTGCATCTGCGGCACGATCGACACCGTCTGCGCGGCGCCGTCGCGCTCGATCTGCAGCTCGAGCGGCTTGCCCGCATGGTGTTTCACGAAATCGATGAAGCGTGACGCGCCGCCGATCGGCTTGCCGTCGAGCGCGACCAGCTTGTCGCCGGACTTCAGGCCGGCCTGCTCCGCCGCGCTGCCGGGCTGCACCGACGCGACCGACAGCGTGCCGCCGCCGGTCTCGAAGCCCAGATGGGCCATGAAATCGTCGTCGAGCTGACTTTCGGGAACATGGCGGAGGTCGACGCGGAAATCGAACGTCGTGTTGCCGTCGCGTGCGCCGAGCACGATCTCGCGGTGATCGAATGCAGCGGCCAGCAGCTTCCAGCGCAGGTCCGACCACGACCGCACCGGCTCGGCCTCGCCGCCCTGCGCGTTGCGGATCGACACGATCTTCTCGCTGCCGTCGAAGCCCGCGCGCGCCGCCACCGTGCCGGCGGCCGGCGGTGCGACGATCGCGGCCGGCTCGGTTACGCCGGTGGCGAATACGACGGAAAACAGCACGATTGCCAACAGGAAGTTGGCAATCGGCCCGGCTGCAACGATCGCGATGCGCTTGTAGACGGACTGCCGGTTGAACGCCTGGCCGAGCTCCTCGGGCGCGATGCCGGGGCCGGGATCACGCTCGTCGAGCATCTTCACGTAGCCGCCGAGCGGCAGTGCCGACAGCGTCCACTCGGTGCCCGTCCTGCGGCTGACCCAGCGCGCGACGGGCTGGCCGAAGCCGATCGAGAAACGCAGCACCTTCACGCCGCACCAGCGCGCGACGCGATAGTGTCCGTACTCATGCACGACGACCAGCACCCCGATCGCCACCGCAAACGCGATCAGTTCGACCAGCACGTTCATGAGCACCCCATTCAGACAGTACGCTCCACGCGTGGCGCAGGCGCTTTCGCAATGATCTCGGCGGCGAGGCGGCGTGCCTCGGCATCCGCCGCCAGGACGTCCTCGAGCCCGTCGGGCGTACGGTTCGGCAGCGTGTTGAGCACGGCGTCGACCGTCGCCGCAATCGCCATGAAGCCGATGCGGCGCTCGAGAAACGCTTCGACCGCGACTTCGTTCGCCGCGTTCAATGCGGCGCTCGCGATGCCGCCTTCCTCAAGCGCCTTCAGCGCGAGCGCGAGGCACGGGAAGCGCGCGTAATCGGGCTTCTCGAACGACAGCTGGGCAATTTGCGCGAGATCGAGTTGTTCGACGCCCGCATCGACACGCTCGGGGAACGCGAGCGCGTGCGCGATCGGCGTGCGCATGTCGGGGTTGCCGAGCTGCGCGAGCACCGAGCCGTCGCGATACGACACGAGCGAATGGATCACGCTCTGCGGGTGGATCAGCACGTCGATGCGCTCGCCCGGCAGCCCGAAGATCCAGTGCGCCTCGATCACCTCGAGGCCCTTGTTCATCATCGTCGCGGAATCGACCGAGATCTTGCGGCCCATCACCCAGTTCGGGTGCTTGCACGCCTCGTCCGGCGTCACATCGACGAGCGTGGCCGGTTCGCGCGTGCGGAACGGGCCGCCCGACGCGGTCAGGATGATCTTCGAGATCCCGCCATGCTCGGCCGCGTCGCGCGGCATGCACTGGAAGATCGCGTTGTGTTCGCTGTCGACCGGCAGCAGGATCGCGCCATGGTCGCGCACGGCGTCCATGAAGATCGCGCCCGACATCACCAGCGCTTCCTTGTTCGCGAGCAGGATGCGCTTGCCGGCGCGCGCGGCCGCGAGGCTCGGCGCCATGCCGGCCGCACCGACGATCGCCGCGACCACCGTGTCGCAGCCATCGCTCTTCGACACGTCGACGAGCGCCTGCGGCCCGTGCAGCACGGTCGTCTTGCTGCCCGCCGCGCGCAGTTTCGCGTCGACGTGCGCGGCCGTCTCGGCATCGCCGACCACCGCCACTTCGGGCGCGAAGCGCAGGCATTGCTCGACCAGCTTGTCGCCGTTGCGGTGTGCGGTCAGCGCATAGACCGAGAAGCGCTCGGGATGGCGCGCGACCACGTCGAGCGTGCTGTCTCCGATCGAGCCCGTGGAACCGAGCAATGTCAGACGTTTTTGCATAAAAGAATGAGTGGTTTAACCAAGCAGCAGCATCGCGAGCGGCAGCACCGGCAGCAGCGCGTCGACACGGTCGAGCACGCCGCCATGGCCTGGCAGCAGTCCGCTCGAATCCTTCACGCCCGCCTGCCGCTTCAGCAACGACTCGAACAGGTCGCCGATCACGCTGTACGCGACCAGCAGCGTCAGTGCGGCCCACGCGCCGGGCATCCCGTAGCGCACGGCGAACGCGGAAAACAGGGTCGGCTCGAACGCATGCACGGCCATCGCGACACCGGCGACGACCATCACGGCGAGCCAGCCGCCGATCGCGCCCTCCCAGCTCTTGCCGGGGCTGATCGTGATGGCCAGTTTACGCTTTCCGAAGGCCTTGCCCGCGAAGTATGCGCCGATATCGGCGAGCCAGACGACCAGAAGCAGCGACAGCACGAACGGCACGCCCTGCGCACGCGCCGCGACGAGCGCATGCCAGCAGGCCGCAAAGACCACGAGGCCGGCTGCCAGCAGGAACGGCCGCCAAACGCCGCCCGCGAGCTGGGGCTTGCGCCGCAGCGTGAACGGGCCGACCAGCAGCCAGAACACGCCGGCTGCCATGAAAAGGGGACGGGACGAAGCCGCATCGACGCCGAGCGGCGCCGTTGCCGCGAGCGCCAGGGCCGCGACGACTGCATAGACGACCGGGCCGGCGCCGCCGAGCTTGAGCAGGCGCGCCCATTCCCACGCGGCAAACACGAGCACGACGCCGATCAGCGCGCCGAACGCGGTGAGCGGCGCGAACAGCGTCACCGGCAGCAGGACCGCCAGCATCACGATCGCCGTGATCACACGGGTTTTCAGCATGAAAGGGAGTCGGCGTTCTGCGATTGCGGTTCGAGCTGTGCGCTCGTGCGGCCGAAACGGCGTTCGCGCTCCGTATACGACGCGATGGCGTCGGCCAGCGCCGCGCCGTCGAAATCCGGCCAGTATTTGTCGGTGAAATAGAATTCGGCGTACGCGAGTTGCCACAGCAGGAAGTTGCTGACGCGCTGCTCGCCACCGGTACGGATGAAGAGATCGGGCTCCGGCGCATAGGCCATCGCCAGGTGCGGCGCGAACGCGTCCTCGGTCACTTCGACCTCGCGACCCTCGCGCACGGCCTGCTCGACGAGCTTCTTCGTCGCCTGCAGGATGTCCCACCGGCCGCCGTAGTTGGCCGCGATGGTGAGCGTAAGACGGGTATTGCGCGCCGTCTTGGTTTCGGCGCGGCGAATCAGCTCGCGGATGCGCGGCTCGAAGCGGTCGAGATCGCCGACGACACGCAGGCGGATCCCGTTCGCGTGAAGCTTGCCGACCTCGCGCTCGAGCGCGGTGATGAAGAGGCGCATCAGGAACGACACTTCGTCGTTCGGACGGCGCCAGTTCTCCGAACTGAACGCGAACAGCGTCAGATATTCGACGCCGGCGCGCGCGCAGCCTTCGACCACCGCCCGCACGGCATCGACGCCGCGGGTGTGCCCCGCGACGCGCGGCAAGCGGCGTTCGGTCGCCCAACGGCCGTTGCCGTCCATGATGATCGCGATGTGACGCGGCACGACGCCGACGTCAGGCACGCGAACGGTAGAGCTGGTATAGGTCATGGCCGTTGAGACAGTAATGCGGGAAGAAGGCGGCGCGCGAGGACGGTCGTCAGACCGTCATGATCTCGGCTTCCTTGCTCTGCACGAGCTTGTCGATTTCGGCAACGTGCTTGTCGGTCAGCTTCTGCACGTCGTCGCTCGCGCGGCGCTCGTCGTCTTCCGAGATTTCCTTGTCCTTCACGAGCTTCTTGAGCGCTTCGTTCGCGTCGCGGCGCAGGTTGCGGATCGCGACCTTGGCCGTTTCGCCTTCGCTCTTGACGACCTTGGTCAGCTCGCGGCGGCGCTCTTCCGTCAGCGCGGGCATCGGCACGCGGATCAGGTCGCCGGCGGTGGCCGGGTTCAGGCCCAGGTCGGCTTCGCGAATGGCCTTCTCGACCTTAGCGACCATGTTCTTTTCCCACGGCTGCACGCCGATCGTGCGTGCATCGACGAGCGTCAGGTTGGCGACCTGCGAGATCGGCACCATCGAGCCGTAGTAGTCGACCTGCACGTGATCGAGCAGACCGGTGTGTGCACGGCCCGTACGGATCTTTGCCAGATCGTTCTTGAACGCTTCGATCGAGCGCTGCATCTTTTGCTCGACGCCCTTCTTGGTATCAGCGACACTCATTTCAACCTCCGAACCTTCTAACCTTCAAAGAACACGGGCCCTGCCCGGCGCATCGGGTGCGCCGCGGCCGATGACCCGCATCCGCGGGAGTTTACACGTGGACGAGCGTACCTTCGTCCTCGCCCAGCACGATGCGCTTGAGCGCGCCCGGCTTGTTGATCGAAAACACGCGAATCGGCAGCTTCTGGTCGCGGCACAGCGCAAAGGCCGTCGCGTCCATCACCTGCAGGTTGCGGCTGATCGCCTCGTCGAAAGTGATCGTCGTGTAACGCGTGGCCGACGGATCCTTCTTCGGATCGGCAGAATATACGCCATCGACCTTGGTCGCCTTCAATACGACCTCGGCGCCCACTTCCGAACCGCGCAGCGCGGCGGCCGTGTCCGTCGTGAAGAACGGGTTGCCCGTACCGGCCGCGAAGATCACGACGCGGCCTTCCTCGAGCTGGCGGATCGCGCGGGGCCGGATGTACGGCTCGACGACCTGGTCCATCCGCAGCGCGGACTGCACACGCGCCTCGATGCCGGCGTGGCGCATCGCGTCCTGCAGCGCCAGCGCGTTCATCATCGTCGCGAGCATCCCCATGTAGTCTGCCGTCGCGCGATCCATGCCGGCCGCGCCACCCGCGACACCGCGGAAAATATTACCGCCACCGATCACGACCGCGAGCTGCGTACCGAGACGCACGACTTCGGCGATATCGGCCACCATCCGTTCGATCGTCGCGCGATTGATGCCGAAGGCATCGTCGCCCATCAGCGCTTCGCCGGAGAGTTTGAGGAGGACGCGTTTATAGGCATTGGACATAGGGGCTTCCGAGCGACGAGAGGATGACAACCACGAACTGTAGGGGCGAAATACTGATTCGGGCAAGCGCCGACGGTCGGACCGGGTTTCCCGGCCGGCCGGCGGCGGCGCCGACCGCGGCGGAGCGGACGCCCGCCGCGGATACTGCCTGACTGCTTACGGCTTACTGCTGCTTTGCTGCTGCGACTTGCGCGGCCACTTCGGCGGCGAAGTCGTCCTGGCGCTTCTCGATGCCTTCGCCGACGACGAACAGTGCGAACTTCTGCACTGCGGCATCCGCTGCCTTCAGCATCTGCTCGATCGTCTGCTTATCGTTCTTCACGAACGTCTGGTTCAGCAGCGACACTTCCTTCAGGTACTTCTGGACGCTACCGTCGACCATCTTCGCGACGATTTCAGCCGGCTTGCCCGATTCCGCAGCCTTCTGCTCGGCCACGCGGCGTTCCGTCTCGATCAGTTCCGCCGGCACGTCAGCCGACGACAGCGCGACCGGCTTCATTGCCGCGATGTGCATCGCGACGTCCTTGCCGACCTGCTCGTCCGCGCCCGTGTACTCGACGATCACGCCGATACGCGCGCCGTGCAGGTACGTTGCGATCTTGTTTGCGGTTTCGAAACGGACGAAACGGCGGATCGAGACGTTCTCGCCGATCTTGCCGACCAGCGCCAGACGCACTGCGTCGACCGTCGAGCCTTCGAGCGGCAGCGCCGACAGCGCAGCCACGTCAGCCGGGTTTTGCGTCGCGACGAGTTCTGCAACCGTCTTCGAGAATGCGAGGAAGTCGTCGTTCTTCGCGACGAAGTCGGTTTCGCAGTTCAGTTCGACCAGCGAGCCCGCGTTGCCGCCGACGAACGAGGCGACGACGCCTTCTGCCGTCACGCGCGATGCCGCCTTGCTCGCCTTGTTGCCGAGCTTGACGCGCAGCAGCTCTTCAGCCTTGGCCAGATCGCCGTCGGCTTCCGTCAGCGCCTTCTTGCACTCCATCATCGGTGCGTCGGTCTTTGCGCGCAGTTCTGCCACCATGCTTGCGGTAATTGCCGCCATCATTCGCTCCTTGAGTCTGTATTCACAACGCCGCCCGCTTGGACGCGAACGGCCGAGATTCGTTTCCGGACCCGCGCCGATTCGGCGCGATCAGGTCCGGCGCACAAGCTTAAAAAAAGGGGGCCTGTTGAGAGCCCCCTTTTTGCGCCGGCTCGGGGCCAGTTACGCGTTTTCCTCGACGTACTCGTCGTCGCCGCGTGCGGCCTGGACCACTTCGTTGACCGCGTTCGCACGGCCTTCGAGGATCGCATCGGCCACGCCTTCAGCGTACAGCGCGACTGCCTTGCTCGAGTCGTCGTTACCCGGGATCACGTAATCCACACCTTCCGGCGAGTGGTTCGTATCGACCACGGCGATGACCGGCACGCCCAGCTTGTTCGCTTCGGTGACAGCAATCTTGTGGTAGCCGACGTCGACGACGAAGATCGCGTCCGGAATGCCGCCCATGTCCTTCACGCCGCCGATCGACTTTTGCAGCTTGGCGATTTCGCGTTCGAACAGCAGCGCTTCCTTCTTGCTCATCTTCTCGGTTTCGCCCGATTCGACGGCCGCTTCCATGTCCTTCAGGCGCTTGATCGATACCTTCAGCGTCTTGAAGTTGGTCATCATGCCGCCGAGCCAGCGTGCATTGACGTACGGCATGCCTGCGCGCTGCGCTTCCTGGGCGATCGTGTCACGCGATTGACGCTTCGTGCCGACGAACAGGATCGTGCCGCGGTTCGCTGCCAGCTGGCGCACGTACTTCTGCGCGTCCGTGAACATCGGCAGCGTCTTTTCGAGGTTGATGATGTGAATCTTGTTGCGGTGACCGAAAATGAACGGAGCCATCTTCGGGTTCCAGAAGCGCGTCTGGTGACCGAAGTGGACACCCGCTTCCAGCATTTGGCGCATCGTAACTGCCATGTAAATTCTCCACGAGGGTTGGGTCTTAAGCCGGCCGCCGTACCGCCGCGCGATCCCACCCCGAAGGGCGCGAATTCCGCGCGGCCGGCACCCTGGTTGCGCCGGCTTGCGATTCGACACGTGCAAACGCCCGTGCCGCAAGCCTTCCATCCGCGATGCCGCCCCAACATGGGGCAAGCTCGGCAATTGGATATCGACTTAGCCAAAGAGTATAGCACGCCGATTTGTCCGCCCTCAAGTCGCTCACCACTTTCGCCTGCCGCGCGGCAGCCGGCCGGACAATCCGCGAAAACCCGGATCCGCACCGCCGGCAGGGGCTGCGAGGCCTGCCAGAAGGTGCGATAATCCGTCAATTCACCGCATTCCAGGCATACCTCGATGGCTATTACGCTCAAAAACGAACACGATATCGCCGAGATGCGCGTCGCCTGCCGTCTCGCGAGCGAAGTGCTCGACTTCATCACGCCGCACGTCGTCGCGGGCGTGACGACCGCCGAACTCGACCGCCTCTGCCACGAGTTCATGCTCAACGAACAGGGCACGATCCCGGCGCCGCTGAACTACCAGCCGCCCGGCTACCCGCCGTACCCGAAGGCCACCTGCATTTCGGTCAACGACGTGATCTGCCACGGCATTCCCGGCGAGAAGGTGATCAAGAACGGCGATGCGCTGAACATCGACATCACCGTGATCAAGAACGGCTACTTCGGCGACACGAGCCGCATGTTCATCGTCGGCGAGGGTTCGATCCTCGCGAAGCGCCTCGTGCAGACCACCTACGAATGCATGTGGCTCGGCATCGACCAGGTCAAGCCGGGCGCGCACCTCGGCGACATCGGCTACGCGATCCAGAAGCACGCGGAAGCGCAGGGCTACAGCGTCGTGCGCGAATACTGCGGCCACGGCATCGGCACGGTGTTCCACGAAGATCCGCAGGTCGTCCACTATGGCCGCCCGGGCACCGGCATCGAACTGAAGGCCGGGATGATCTTCACGATCGAGCCGATGATCAACGCCGGCAAGCGTGACATCCGCACGATGCCCGACCAGTGGACGGTCAAGACGCGCGACCGCAGCCTGTCGGCGCAGTGGGAGCACACGGTGCTCGTCACCGAAACCGGCTACGAAGTGCTGACCGTATCGGCCGGCACGCCGGCGCGCCCGGTATTCTCACAACCAGCCGCCGCCGTCTGAGCGCCGTCGCGCCAGCCCGCCCCACCCGCACCTGAACGGCCGCCCATGAGCGCTCACGCTGCCCCCTCGCCCGAAGCGCTGTCGCGGCGCGCCGAATTCAAGGCCGCCAAGGCGGAGATGCTCGAGCGCTTTCGCCGCGCGGCGAACGTCGCTTCGCTGATGCACGCGCTGTCGAAACTCACCGACGAAGCGCTGAAGCGCGTGTGGGACGACTGCGGGCTGCCCGCGACGCTCGCGCTCGTCGCCGTCGGCGGCTACGGGCGCGGCGAGCTCGCGCCCTATTCCGACGTCGACATCCTCGTGCTGCTGCCCGATGCGCACGATCCGGCACTCGACGCGCGCATCGAGCGCTTCATCGGCATGGCGTGGGATCTCGGCCTCGAGATCGGCAGCAGCGTGCGCACGGTCGCGCAGTGCATCGAGGAGGCGTCGCAGGACGTCACGGTGCAGACCTCGCTGCTGGAAGCGCGCCGCATCGTCGGCAGCACCGCGCTGTTCGAACGCTTCACGGTGCGCTACCACGAGGCGCTCGACGCCCGCGCGTTCTTCACCGCGAAGGTGCTCGAGATGCGCCAGCGCCACGCGAAGTTCCAGGACACGCCGTACAGCCTCGAGCCGAACGTGAAGGAAAGCCCCGGCGGCTTGCGCGACCTGCAGACGATCCTGTGGATCGCGCGCGCGGCCGGTTTCGGCAGCAGCTGGCGCGAGCTCGACACGCGTGGTCTCATCTCCGATCGCGAGGCGCGCGAGCTGCGCCGCAACGAAGGTTTCCTGAAGACGCTGCGCGCGCGGCTGCACGTGATCGCCGGCCGCCGCCAGGACATGCTCGTGTTCGACCTGCAGACGCAGGCCGCCGAGAGCTTCGGCTATCAGGCGACGCAGGCCAAGCGCGCGAGCGAACAGCTGATGCGCCGCTATTACTGGGCCGCGAAAGCCGTCACGCAGCTCGCGACGATCCTGATCCAGAACATCGAGGCGCAGCTGTTCCCCGCGACGAGCGGCATCACGCGCGTGCTGTCGCCCGACCGCTTCGTCGAGAAGCAGGGCATGCTCGAGATCGTCGACGACGGCGTGTTCGAACGCCACCCCGACGCGATCCTCGAAGCGTTCCTGCTGTACGAGACGACCCGTGGCGTGAAGGGCCTGTCCGCCCGCACGTTGCGCGCGCTGTACAACTCGCGCGAGATCATGAACAACACGTGGCGCCGCGATCCGCAGAACCGCGACACATTCATGCGGATCCTTCAGCAACCCGAAGGGATCACGCACGCGTTCCGGTTGATGAACCAGACGAGCGTGCTCGGCCGCTACCTGCTGAACTTCCGCCGCATCGTCGGCCAGATGCAGCACGACCTGTACCACGTGTACACGGTCGACCAGCACATCCTGATGGTGTTGCGCAACATCCGCCGCTTCGCGGTGGCCGAGCACGCGCACGAATATCCGTTCTGCAGCCAGCTGATCGGCAACTTCGAGCGCCCGTGGGTGCTGTATGTCGCGGCGCTGTTCCACGACATCGCGAAGGGCCGCGGCGGCGATCACTCGACGCTCGGGATGGCCGATGCGCGGCGCTTCTGCCGCGAGCACGGCATCGCCGGCGACGATGCGGCGCTGATCGTGTGGCTCGTCCAGCATCACCTGACGATGAGCCAGGTCGCGCAGAAGCAGGACACGAGCGACCCCGAAGTCATCAAGCGCTTCGCCGAAGTCGTCGGCAACGAGCGGTACCTCACCGCGCTGTACCTGCTGACCGTCGCCGATATCCGCGGCACGAGCCCGAAGGTGTGGAACACGTGGAAGGGCAAGCTGCTCGAGGACCTGTACCGCATCACGCTCGCGGTGCTCGGCGGGGCCAATCCCGACGCGCATTCGGAGCTGAAGTCGCGGCAGGAGCAGGCGCTCGCGCTACTGCGTCTTGAGACCGTGCCCGACGACGCGCATCGCGCGCTGTGGGACCAGCTCGATGTCGGCTTCTTCCTGCGTCACGACGCGGCCGACATCGCGTGGCAGACACGCGTGCTGTACCGGCACGTGAATGCCGAAACCGCGATCGTCCGCGCGCGGCCGTCGCCGATCGGCGACGCGCTGCAGGTGCTCGTGTACGTGAAGGATCGTCCGGACCTGTTCGCGGGCATCTGCGCGTATTTCGACCGCAACGGGCTGTCGGTGCTCGACGCACGGGTCAGCACGACGCGGCACGGCTATGCGCTCGACAACTTCATCGTCACGCAGACCGAAAGTGACGTGCGGTATCGCGACATCGCGAATCTCGTCGAGCAGCAACTCGCGTCGCGGCTCACCGAAACCGCCCCGCTGCCGGAGCCGTCCAAGGGCCGCCTGTCGAGGCTGTCCCGGACGTTTCCGATCACGCCGCGCGTCGACCTGCGGGCCGACGAGCGCGGCCAGTACTACATCCTGTCCGTGTCGGCCAACGACCGGCCGGGCCTTCTCTATTCGATCGCGCGCGTACTCGCCGAGCATCGGATCGGCGTCCACGCGGCGCGGATCAATACGCTCGGCGAACGCGTCGAGGACATTTTCCTGCTCGCGGGTGCCGGCCTGTCCGACAACCGCCTGCAGATCCAGCTCGAAACCGAATTGCTGCGTGCGATCGCAGTCTGAATGAATTCCAGCGTTTATGCGCACCAAATTAACCGTCAAGAATCCGAAGCCGGCGTCGCCGACCCGCGCCCCTGTCCGCTCCGGCAGCCTCGTCGCCCGCAAGGCGGTGCGTCCCGCCACGCCTCCCGCCGGGGACAAGCCGGCCCGCCCGAAGAAGGCGCCCCCGGCCGGCGCCGGCGAACGCACGTTCAAGCCGCGCGCTGCCGCGGGCGCCGAGCGCCCCGGCGCCGATCGCGCACCGGCCAAGCGTGCACCGCGTGACGGCGGTGCGGAACGCGGCACGCGCGCCCCTTATCGCGACAACGCGGCCGGGGAAGGCGCGAAGCGCAGCTTCGGCGACCGCCGTACGTCGTCGGACCGTCCGCCGCGGCGTGATGACGACGCGCGGCCGAGTCGTGCAGGTGGCGAAGGCGGTGCACGCGCGCCGTATCGCGACAACGCGGGCGGTGAAGGCGCGAAGCGCAGCTTCGGCGACCGCCGCACGTCGTCGGATCGTCCGCCGCGCCGCGACGACGATGCGCGGCCGCGTCGTGCAGGTGGCGAAGGCGGCGCACGCGCTCCGTATCGCGACAACGCAGGCGGTGAGGGTGTAAAACGCAGCTTCGGTGACCGTCGTACGCCGTCGGATCGTCCGCCCCGCCGCGATGACGACGCACGGCCGCGTCGTGCAGGGGGCGAAGGCGGCGCACGCACGCCTTATCGCGACAACGCAGGCGGTGAAGGCGCGAAGCGCAGCTTCGGCGACCGTCGCACGTCGTCGGATCGCCCGCCCCGCCGCGATGACGACGCCCGCCCGCGCCGCGCAGGCGCTGAAGACGGCAAGCGCCCGTCGTATCGCGACAACGCATCCGGCGAAGGTGCGAAGCGCAGCTTCGGCGACCGCCGCACGTCGTCCGATCGCCCGCCGCGCCGTGATGACGATGCACGTCCGCGTCGCGCAGGTTCCAGTGAAGGCAACGCACGCGCACCGTATCGCGACAAGGCAGCCGGCGAAGGCGCGAAGCGCAGCTTTGGCGACCGCCGCACGTCGTCCGATCGCCCGCCGCGCCGTGATGACGATGCCCGCCCGCGCCGCGCAGGCGCTGACGACGGCAAGCGCCCGTCGTATCGCGACAAGCCTGCCGGCGAAGGTGCGAAGCGCAGCTTCGGCGACCGCCCGGCCCGCCCCGCACGCGACGGCGAGCGCCGCTCGTTCGGTGCGGTCAAGACCGCGCAACCGGTCAAGCGCGCCGCCGCCGACGTTGACTACGGCGACGAATCGGGCCTGATGCGCCTGTCGAAACGGATGTCCGAGCTCGGCATGTGCTCGCGCCGCGAAGCCGACGAATGGATCGAAAAGGGCTGGGTGCTCGTCGACGGCGAACGCATCGACACGCTCGGCACCAAGGTCCGCGCGGACCAGAAGATCGAGATCGACGAACGCGCGAGCGCCGCGCAGGCCGCGCAAGTGACGATCCTGCTGCACAAGCCGGTCGGCTACGTGTCCGGCCAGGCGGAAGACGGCTACGAGCCCGCGGCCGTGCTGATCACGCGCGCGAACCGCTGGAGCGGCGACCATTCGCCGGTGCGCTTCTCGCCGCAGCATCTGCACGCCCTCGCACCGGCCGGCCGCCTGGACATCGATTCGACCGGCCTGCTCGTGCTGACGCAAAACGGCGTGATCGCGAAGCAGCTGATCGGCGAGCAGTCGGACATCGACAAGGAGTACCTGGTGCGCGTGCGCTTCGGCGAACGGCTCATCGACATCGACCAGCACTTCCCCGCGGAATCGCTCGCGAAGCTGCGCCACGGCCTCGAGCTCGACGGCGTCGCGCTGAAGCCCGCGATGGTGAGCTGGCAGAACGGCGAGCAGTTGCGCTTCGTGTTGCGCGAAGGCAAGAAGCGCCAGATCCGTCGCATGTGCGAGCTGGTGGGCCTCGACGTGATCGGCCTGAAGCGCGTCCGGATGGGCCGCGTGATGCTCGGCGCCCTGCCGCAGGGTCAATGGCGCTATCTGTCGGCCGACGAGACGTTCTGATCGCGGGCGCATACACGTGCGCGACGCAACGAAAAATCCCGCGCAAGCGGGCTTTTTCTTGTCTGCGAGAAGCCGGCAAAGCCGGCCAATCAATCGTCGGAAGCCGGATCGAGCCCCGGGAACAGCACTTCCGTGAAGCCGAAGCGCGTGAAGTCGGTGATCCGCATCGGATACAGCTTGCCGATCAGGTGGTCGTATTCGTGCTGGACGACGCGTGCGTGAAAACCGTCGGCCACGCGGTCGATCTTCTCGCCGTACTGGTCGAAGCCGCTGTAGCGCACTTTCGCGTAGCGGCTGACGACGCCGCGCATGCCCGGCACCGACAGGCAGCCTTCCCAGCCCTCTTCCATGTCCGGCGGCAGGTACTCGATCTTCGGGTTGATCAGCACGGTCTCGGGCACCGGGGGCGCGTCCGGGTAACGGTTGTTGTTGCCGAAGCCGAAGATGATGATCTGCAGCCCGATGCCGATCTGCGGTGCAGCCAGGCCGGCGCCGTTCGCATGGTGCATCGTCTCGAACATGTCCGCGACGATCTCGTGCAGTTCGGGTGTATCGAACCGCTCGACCGGCTTGGCGACTTCGAGCAGGCGCGGATCGCCCATCTTCAGGATCTCGCGAATCATGGCGTATTACCCTCCAGGAGTTGGTGCAGGCCGTCTTCGTCCAGCACGGGGATGCCGAGTTCCTCGGCCTTCGCGAGCTTGCTGCCGGCTTCGGCGCCCGCGACCACGTAATCCGTCTTCTTCGATACCGAACCGGCCACTTTCGCGCCCGCCGCTTCGAGCATTTCCTTCGCGGCATCGCGCGTGAGCGTCGGCAGCGTGCCCGTCAGCACGACCGTCTTGCCGGCCAGCACGCCCTGCGGCGCCTTCGGCGCGGGCGGCCCTTCCGGCCACGTCACCTTGCCCGGCGCGCGCAACTGCTCGATCACGGTCCGGTTGTGCTCTTCCGCGAAGAACTGATGGAGCGACTCGGCGACGATCGGCCCGACGTCATTGACTTCGAGCAGTTCTTCGATCGACGCGTCCATGATCGGGGTCAGCGAGCCGAAATGCTTCGCGAGATCCTTCGCGGTCGATTCGCCCACGTGACGGATGCCGAGCCCGTAGATGAAGCGCGCGAGCGTCGTGTGCTTCGCCTTCTCGAGCGAGTCGAGCAGATTCTGCGCCGACTTCTCGGCGAACCGGTCGAGCTCGGCGAGCGTCGCAAAGCCGAGATTGAACAGATCGGCCGGCGTGCGCACGAGATTCAGCTCGACGAGCTGGTCGATGATCTTCTCGCCGAGCCCGTCGATGTCGAGCGCGCGGCGCTGCGCGAAATGCCACAGCGCCTGCTTGCGCTGCGCCGGGCAGAACAGGCCGCCCGTGCAGCGCGCGATCGCCTCGTCCGGTAGGCGCTCGATCTTCGAGCCGCACACCGGGCATTCGGTCGGCATCACGAACTCGGCCGCATCGGCCGGGCGCCGGTCGAGCAGCGCGCCGACCACCTCGGGGATCACGTCGCCCGCGCGGCGCACGATCACGGTATCGCCGATCCGGATGTCCTTGCGGCGCACCTCGTCCTCGTTGTGCAGCGTTGCGTTCGTCACGGTCGCGCCGCCGACGAATACGGGCTCGAGGCGCGCGACCGGCGTGATCGCGCCGGTGCGGCCGACCTGCACGTCGATCGCGACGAGCCTGGTCAGCGCTTCCTGAGCGGGGAACTTGTGCGCGAGCGCGAAGCGCGGCGCGCGCGACACGAAGCCGAGGCGCTCCTGTTCGTCGCGCCGGTTGACCTTGTAGACGACGCCGTCGATGTCGTACGGCAGCGACTCGCGCTTCTCGCCGACCTTGCGGAAGAAGTCGAGCAAGCCTTCGGCGCCGTGCACCACCGCGCGCTCGCGGTTCACGGGCAGGCCGAGCGACTCGTACCAGTCGAGCAGCGCGCTGTGCGTATCGGGCATCGGCATCCCGTCGAGCACGCCGATCCCGTACGCGAAGAACGACAGCGGGCGCTGCGCGGTGATCTTCGAGTCGAGCTGGCGCAGGCTGCCGGCCGCCGCGTTGCGCGGGTTCGCGAATTCGCGCTGGTCGGCCGCGCGCTGGCGTTCATTCAGGCGTGCGAAATCGCGCTTGAACATCAGCACCTCGCCGCGCACGTCGAGCACGGCCGGCACGTTCTTGCCCTTCAGCTTCAGCGGAATCGAGCGGATCGTGCGCACGTTCTCGGTCACGTCCTCGCCTGTCGTCCCGTCGCCGCGCGTGGACGCCTGGACGAATACGCCCTGCTCGTAGCGCAGCGAGATCGCGAGACCGTCGAACTTCAGTTCGCATGCGTACTCGACGGGCTCCGTCACCGAGCCGGCGAGATCGGTCGTCTTGTCGAGCGCGTCGGCGACACGCTTGTCGAATGCGACAATGTCCTCGTCGGCGAAACCGTTGTTCAGCGACAGCATCGGCGCGTCATGCACGACCGGCGTGAAACCGCCGGCCGCCTCGCCGCCGACACGCTGCGTCGGCGAATCGGGCGTCACGAGTTCCGGATGGTCGGCTTCGAGCTGCTGCAGTTCGCGGAACAGCCGGTCGTATTCGGCGTCGGGCAGATCCGGCTGGTCGAGCACGTAATAGGCGTAGTTCGCCCGCTCGAGTTGATCGCGCAGCCACGCGGCGCGCGCGTCGGGCTGGCTGGCTGGCGGTTCGGCTTGGGTTCGGGCCATGCTGGCGGCAGAGTCGTTCTGAAAAATCGGAATTCCGATTATCTCAGTTTGACGCCGCAGCGGGGGCACGCGATGCGTGCCGCGCGGGCCCGCTGCAGTGCACACAAGCACGGTGCATGGCAGCGACGGGCGACGGCGCCGGAAGCCGCCGCCCGCCGGGCGCGCGTTACTGGCTGAAGAGGCGGCGCGTGACCGGCGAACCGGCCGGGATGCCGGCTTCCTCGAGCTTCGCGTACAGCTTCATCAGTTGCTGATCGATCGCGACCAGCGTCGATTCCGGCAGCGGCCGCCGCGAATCGTCGACGACCCGCGCGCCGATCCGCTCGGACAGCGATTTCGCGTAGTCGCACATCAGCCGGAACGGCAGGATGTCCTCTTCGGCGACCGGCACGTCGAGCACCAGCGTGATCATGTTGCCGCCCTTGTACGTGAGGTCGTCGCGCAGGAAGTTCGTGTCGCCGAACTGCAGCATGAACACGGGGTTCTGCTTCGCGTCGAGCTTCACGAAACGCGTGCCGTCGCGCGACAGCAGCAGCCCGTCCTGCGACGCGACCGCCTGCACGTAGTTCGCCGACCACGGCGCGCCGTCCGACATCACGTTGATCGACAGCTGCGCGTCGCACTGCGCGGCAAACGCGTCGAGCTCGCGCGCCATCGCGACCGTTTCCATCATGTCCGGGAATTCCGGCGCGCCGTCGATCGCGTCGGCGAACTGCTGGACGCCCGTCACGAATTCCGAGAATTCGAGCTCGTTCAGCGCACCGCTGCGGTTCGCGAGCTGCGCGGCCGCGCGCAGTTCCTCGTAGCGCACGCCGTTCTGCAGCAACTCCCACTGGCCGCCTTCCGGCTTGCCTTCGATGTGCACGGGCTTGCTGCCCGCGCGGCGCAGCCGCTGCGCGGCCGGCAGGATCTTGTCGCCCGGCAGCGACCCGCCGAGGCGGATCGGCACGATGCAGTCGATCCGGCGGTCGACGATCGCCGGCGGAGCCGACGAAATGGTCGTAGCGGCCGGCAGCACCGGTTCGGCCGGCTCCGCCGGTTCAGCGTGCGTGTCGTGCGCGGAAGCCGGTGCGGCTGCTTCGCCGGCAACCGGCTCGACCGATTCGGCCGGTGCATCGACACCGGTCGCCTCGGCCTGCAGATCGGCCGGCGTGTCGGCAGGTGCCGCTCCACCGAACGTCGGCTCGACGCGCGCGACTTCGGCCGGCGTGCCGCCCGTGGCGGCCGCCGGGGCCGGTGCCGCGGGCTCGCGCCGCACCGGCTGGCGCACCGGCTCGATGAACGGCAATTCTTCCTCGCGTTCGGGGCGGTTCATCGCCTCGGCCGCTTCCTCCGGCATCGGGCGCGGCATCCTGCGCCGCACCTTCGCGCCCTGCCATGCGTTGTAGACCACGACGCCGCCCACCACGACGGCGCCCGCGCCGATCAAACCGAGTGTCAACTCGTCCATGCACGCTCCATCAGCAATTCTTGTTCGTCGGAACCGCGAACGGGCGCCCATGCGCCGCGCGAACGCGGTCCGGTTTCGTCAAACGTCAATTCTGGGCAAAACCCGCGGCGGTTTCCATGTCCACCGCAACGATCCGCGACACGCCCTGCTCCTGCATCGTCACGCCGATCAGCTGCTGCGCCATTTCCATCGCGATCTTGTTGTGCGAGATGAACAGGAACTGCGTCTTGTCGGACATCGCGCGCACGAGATTCGCGAAACGCTCGGTGTTCGCGTCGTCGAGCGGCGCGTCGACCTCGTCGAGCAGACAGAACGGCGCCGGGTTCAGCTGGAACATCGCGAACACCAGTGCAGTCGCGGTCAGCGCCTTCTCGCCGCCCGACAGCAGGTGGATCGTCGCGTTCTTCTTGCCCGGCGGCTGCGCCATCACCTGCACGCCGGCGTCGAGGATTTCGTCGCCCGTCATGATCAGCTTCGCCTGGCCGCCGCCGAACAGGCGCGGGAACAGGTCGCTGAAGTGACGGTTAACCTCGTCGAAGGTGCCCTGCAGCAGCGTGCGGGTTTCCTGGTCGATCTTGTGGATCGCGTCCTCGAGCGTCGTGATCGCGTCGATCAGGTCGGCCGACTGCGCATCGAGGAACACCTTGCGCTCGCTCGCGGCCTTCAGCTCGTCGAGCGCGGCCATGTTCACCGGGCCGAGCGCGTTGATCGCGTTGTTCAGGCGCGTGACCTCGCCCTGCAGGTACGACGGCTTCAGATCCGGCGTGAGCTTCTCGCGCAGCGCTTCCTCGTCGACCTCGGCCGTCGTCAGTTGCTCGGCGAACTGCTCGACCGACAGGCGCGCGGCCTGCTCCTTCAACTGCAATTCGGTGATGCGGTCGCGCAACGGTTGCAGCGAGCGCTCGGCGACGAGTCGCTGCTCGTCCGACGCGCGCAGCTTCGCGGTCAGGTCATCGAGTTCGATCCGCGCGGCCTGCAGCGCCTCTTCCTTCACCGCGCGAATCTCGAGCGCGTCCTGCAGGCCCGTGTGCGCGGTCTGCTCGTTGATCGTCTCGAGCTCGGCGCGTGCGTCTTCGAGCGACGCGGCGACACGCTCGCTCTGCTCGTGTGCAACCTGGATGCTGCGCTTGAGCTCGTCGATCCGCGTCACGGCATTGCGTGCGGCGAAGCGCGCGTCGTTCGCGCCGCGCTCCAGGTCACGCGCTTCCTGACGCGCCTGCGTCAGCGATTCGTCGAGCGCTTCGAATGCGAGCTGGTTGTCCTCGAAGCGCGCCTGCAGTTCGGCCAGTTCGCCGTCGAAACGCTCGAAATTCGCTTCCGACTCCGCGCGCATCGCGCGCTGCTCTTCGATCTGCGCGCCGATTTCCTCGAGTTCCTCGCGGATCTGCGTGCTGCGCTGCGTGTAACGTTCGTGCGCCTGCGCAAGCTTCAGCACGTCCATCTGCAACGCATGCACGCGCTGCGTCGCACGCTCTGCCTGTGCGCGCACGTCGCCGAGTGCCTGCGTGGCCTGCGTGTGCGTGGCTTCCGCGCGGACAGCGGCCGTGCGCGCCTCGTCGGCGAGCAGCGCCTGTGCACGCACCTGGCGCGTCAGGTTTTCGATTTCCTGCTGGCGGGCCAGCATCCCGGCCTGCTCCGAATCGGCCGCATACAGCTGCACGCCGACGCGCGTGACGATATGGCCGGCCTTGACGACGAACGCGCCGCCTGCCGGCAGCTGCGTGCGCGTCGCAAGCGCCTGCGCGACGTCGTCGGCAACGTACACGTTGCCGAGCCAGTCGTTCAGCACCGCGCGGATGCCCGCATCGTCGATGCGCACGAGCGACAGCACCGGACGCAGGCCGGCCACGGCCGCCGGCGGTTCGCCGGCCGCGGGCGGCGCATAGAACGCGAGCTTCGCGGGCGGTGCGTCGGTCGCAAAAGCCTTCACCCAGTCGAGATTCGACACTTCGAGCGCGGCGAGGCGCTCGCGCAGCACCGCTTCGAGCGCCGCTTCCCAGCCGGCTTCGACGTGCAGCTTCTTCCACAGACGCGGCAGCGCGCCGAGCTCGTGCTTGTCGAGCCACGGCTGCACCTTGCCTTCGGTCTGAACATTTTCCTGCAGCTGCTTCAGCGCGGCGAGACGCGCCTCGAGCTGGTGGATCTGCGCGGCTTCGGCCTGCACGCGCTCCTGCGCGGCACGGCGTTCGCCATCGAGGCGCGGCACCGTTTCCTGCGCGTCGGCGAGGCGCGCCTGCGCTTCGGCCAGGATCTCTTCCTGCTCGGCGAGCTGCATGCGCAGCTCCTCGAGCTGAGCCTCGTCCGGCGCGTCGAGCCCGCCCGCTTCGCTCTTCAGGCGCTCATGGCGCTGCTGCAGCTGCTGGAGCTGCTGGTCGGCGTTGCGCTGGTGCGCGGCTTCGAGCTTCAGCGACTGTTCGGTCTGCGCGATCCGCGCGCGCTCGTCGTTGAGCTGCGCCTGCGCATCGCGGAACTTCGCTTCGAGCGCCGGCAGCGCGTCGTGCTTCGCGGCGGCGTTGTCTTCGGCGAGCGCGGCCTTCTCGTCGGCCATCGCGCGCGCTTCCTCGGCTTCCTCGAGCTCGTCCTGCGCCTTCTCGGCCTGCGCGCGCCATTGCTCGCGCTGCGCATTCAGTGCGGCGATCTGCGCCTGCACGCGGTTGCGCGATTCGACGATGAACTTGATCTCGGCTTCGAGGCGACTCACCTCGGCGTTCGCTTCGTAGAGCGAGCCCTGCGCGCCCTGCATCGCGTCGCTTGCGGAGTAATGCGCAACGCGCAGCGTCTCGAGCTGCGCCTCGACCTCGCGCAGCTTCGCCGTTTGCGCCTCGAGGTCGATCTGCGCCTGTTCGATCGCGCGCTGCTGCTTCTGCTGCTCGCCGGCGGCCTCGTTCTTGCGCAGCAGCCACAACAGGCGCTGCTTCTCCTCGCCGTCGGCGACGAGTTCCTTGTACTTGGTGGCAACGACGGCCTGCGCCTCGAGCTTCTCGAGGTTCGCGCCGAGCTCGCGGACGATGTCCTCGACGCGGGTCAGGTTCTCGCGCGTGTCGTGCAGGCGGTTCTCGGTCTCGCGGCGGCGTTCCTTGTACTTCGACACGCCCGCGGCTTCCTCGAGGAACACGCGCAGCTCTTCCGGCTTCGCCTCGATGATCCGGGCGATCATGCCCTGCCCGATGATCGCGTACGCACGCGGCCCGAGGCCGGTGCCGAGGAAGATGTCCTGGATGTCGCGGCGGCGCGCCGGCAGGTTGTTGATGTAGTAACTCGACGTGCCGTCGCGCGTCAGCACGCGCTTCACGGCGATCTCGCCGTACTGGCCCCACTGGCCGGCCGCGCGGCCGTCGGAGTTGTCGAAGATCAGTTCGACGCTGGCCCGGCTGCCGGGCTTGCGGGCGGTCGAGCCGTTGAAGATCACGTCCTGCATCGATTCGCCGCGCAGCTCGGAAGCGCGCGACTCGCCGAGCACCCAGCGCACGGCATCGATGATGTTGGACTTGCCGCACCCGTTCGGGCCCACCACGCCGACAAGCTGGCCCGGAACCTGGAAATGCGTGGGATCGACAAAGGATTTGAAGCCAGCGAGTTTGATCGAGCTCAGACGCACGGCGGTATCGGATGTGAAGAAGGTGTGAAACGGACGGAGCCGCACTGCGCGAGGCCGGACGGCCCATGCGCGCGATGCGCTCCGGAATTCAAAAGCGGGGCCGCGCGCATACAGCGTTGGGCCCCGCAAACGGCTTCCATCATACCATCGCGCGTGCGCCGTCCCGACCGTCGCCGGGTTTGTCCGGTGCCGGCGCGGCACGATGGACCCGGCTCGACAGCAGCGTCGCCAGCACGATGCACGCGCCGCCCGCCCACTCGCGCGCGCTCGGCAGCTCGTTCGCGAACACCCAGGCCGACAACGCGGTGATCACGATCTCGAACAGCATGATGATCGACGCACGGTTCGCCGGCACGCGCGCCAGCCCGTATTGCACGAGCAGGTTGTTCGACGCCATCGTCACGCCGATCGCGACGATGATCAGCGCGGCCGTGCCGAGGTGGCCGCCCGCCGGCGCAGCCGGTATCCCCTCGAACAGCGACGCGATCGCGCCGAACACCGCCGCGCCGCCGAACAGCGTCGCGGTACGCATCTCGGCGCGCATCTCCGGCAGCTCACGGCTCGCCTTGATCACGAGCACGTTGCTCATCGCGAAGCTCAACCCGGCCGCGAGACCGGCCCATTCGGCCGGGGTGGCCGGCAACGGCAGGCCGAGCGTCGGCGACCACAGCATCAGCATCGCGCCGCCGATCGACAGCGCCGCGAGCCCCGCGCCGGCCCAGGTCAGCCGCTCGCGCAGCAGGAAGTGCGCATAGATCGCGGTCCACGCGGGGGTCAGGTAGAACAGCAGCATCACGCGCAGCACCTCGCCGTGGATCGTGCCCCACACGAACCCGAGGTTCGTCACGCCGGCCGTCACCGCGATGCCGGGCAGCACCCAGTGCCAGCGCAGCGTCGCGATCGTGCGGTGGCGCGCGACGATCACGAACAGGAAGGCGACGAGGCTCGTCAGCGCGCTCGCCAGCGTGCCCGTCACGCCGAGCGACGCCAGGATCCGCAGCGGATACCAGATCAGGCCCCATACCGATGCGCCGATCAGGATGGCCAGCGTCGGCAGGCTGCCGCGTACCGCGTTATTCATTTGGTTCAATACCCTTTATTCGACCGGCCCGGCCGCCGTTCCGGCAGGCCGTGACCGCATTCCGTCACGCTATAATCGTCCGTTGCGACCCGCGCGCCATCGGCGCCCGTTCGCAGCCGCGCGGCGCGCCCGCCGCTTCTTTCGCTCCAACCGGCCGCGATGGCCGCTTCGCCCGTGAACCCTCGACTCGACTCGCTCCAGCCCTATCCCTTCGAAAAGCTGCGCGCCCTGTTCAAGGACGTGACGCCCTCCGGCGCCCTCAAACCGATCAGCTTCGGCATCGGCGAGCCCAAACATGCGACCCCGGCGCTGATCCGCGACGCCGTGGTGGCCGCGCTCGACGGTCTCGCGTCGTACCCGGCCACCGCCGGCTCGGACGCGCTGCGCACGTCGATCGCGCACTGGCTCGAGCGCCGCTACGGGCTGCCGGCCATCGATCCGGCCACGCAGGTGCTGCCCGTGTCGGGGTCGCGCGAGGCGCTGTTCTCGCTCGCGCAGACGGTGATCGACGCCCGCCCGGCCGAACAGGGCGAGAAGGCGATCGTACTCTGTCCGAATCCTTTCTATCAAATTTACGAGGGCGCGGCGCTGCTGGCCGGTGCCGAACCCTATTTCGCGAACAGCGACCCGGCCCGCAACTTCGCGTGCGACTACGCGTCCGTGCCGGACGCAGTCTGGGCGCGCACGCAACTGCTGTACGTGTGCTCGCCGGGCAACCCGACGGGCGCCGTGCTGACGCTCGACGACTGGCGCGAGCTGTTCGCGCTGTCCGACCGCCACGGTTTCGTGATCGCGTCCGACGAGTGCTATTCGGAAATCTATTTCGACGAAGCGGCGCCGCCGCTCGGCGGCCTCGAGGCCGCGCACCGCCTCGGCCGCGGCTTCGAGCGGCTCGTGATGCTGTCGAGCCTGTCGAAGCGCTCGAACGTGCCGGGCATGCGCTCGGGCTTCGTCGCCGGCGACGCTGCGCTGCTGAAGAAATTCCTGCTGTACCGCACGTACCACGGCGCGGCGCTGTCGCCGGTCTGGCAGCACGCGAGCATCGCCGCGTGGAACGACGAGGCGCACGTGCGCGAGAACCGCGCGCTGTACCTGCAGAAGTTCAATACCGTCACGCCGATGCTTGCCGACGTGATCGACGTAAAGCTGCCCGACGCGGCGTTCTACCTGTGGGCCAACGTGTCGCGCACCGGGCTGTCGGACACCGAGTTCGCCCGCCGCCTGTACGCCGACTATAATGTGACGGTTCTGCCCGGCTCGTACCTGGCGCGTGATGCGCACGGCACGAATCCGGGCCGCGATTTCATCCGGATCGCGCTCGTCGCGGGCACCCCCGAATGCGTCGAGGGCGCGCAACGCATCGTCGATTTCTGCCGCTCTCTCGCGCGGTAATCGTCCATCCGATCAATTCCATCCATCTCCTGCGAAAACGAACATGTCGCAACAACTTCAGCAAATCATCGATACTGCCTGGGACAACCGCGCCGAGCTGTCGCCGAAGGCCGCACCGGCCGACGTCCGCGAAGCCGTCGCGCACGCGATCGAGCAGCTCGACAAAGGCGCGCTGCGCGTGGCCGAGAAGGTCGACGGCAACTGGACCGTGCACCAGTGGCTGAAGAAGGCCGTGCTGCTGTCGTTCCGCCTGGAGGACAACGCGCCGATGCCCGCCGGCGGCTACTCGCAGTTCTACGACAAGGTGCCGTCGAAGTTCGCGAACTACACCGCTGAAGATTTCGCCGCGGGCGGCTTCCGCGTCGTCCCGCCGGCCATCGCGCGCCGCGGCTCGTTCATCGCGAAGAACGTCGTGCTGATGCCGTCGTACACCAACATCGGCGCGTACGTCGACGAAGGCACGATGGTCGACACGTGGGCCACGGTCGGTTCGTGCGCACAGATCGGCAAGAACGTGCACCTGTCGGGCGGCGTCGGCATCGGCGGCGTGCTCGAGCCGCTGCAGGCGAACCCGGTCATCATCGAAGACAACTGCTTCATCGGCGCGCGCTCGGAAGTCGTCGAAGGCGTGATCGTCGAGGAAAACTCGGTGATCTCGATGGGCGTGTACCTCGGCCAAAGCACGAAGATCTACGACCGCGAGACGGGCGAAGTCAGCTACGGCCGCATCCCGGCCGGCTCGGTCGTCGTCGCCGGCAACCTGCCGTCGAAGGACGGCTCGCACAGCCTGTACTGCGCGGTGATCGTCAAGAAGGTCGACGCGAAGACCCGCGCGAAGGTCGGCCTGAACGAGCTGCTGCGAGGCGACTGATGGCGAAGCCGCACACCGTGGTCGTCTACGGCATTCCGAACTGCGACACCGTGAAGAAGGCCCGCGTGTGGCTCGACGATCACGGCGTCGAATTCGAGTTTCACGACTTCAAGAAGCTCGGTGTCAGCGCACCGCTCGTCGAGGACTGGCTGAAGGACGTGTCGCTCGACGCGCTCGTCAACAAGCGCGGCACGACGTGGCGCGGCCTGGACGACGCGATGAAGGCGGCCGCCGAAACGAAGGCCGGCGCGGTCGCGCTGATGATCCACAAGCCGTCGGTCATCAAGCGCCCCGTGCTGGTGATCAACGGCCGCGTGAAATCGCTCGGCTTCGTGGCCGATCAATACGCGGCGCTGTTTGCCGCATAGGGCTGCCCGCGCTGCGCCTGTCGGCGCAGCCCGACGTCTTGTCGCTGCCGGCCACCGCGCCGGCATTTTTTATCGAAAGTGGTCCGAACCATGTCCGCCACCCTAGCCCTTACCGAACAGCTGATCGCCCGCGCGTCCGTAACGCCCGACGACCAGCATTGCCAGCAGATCATGACCGAACGCCTCGCCGCGCTCGGCTTCGAATGCGAGACCATCGCGTCGCACGGCGTGACCAACCTGTGGGCCGTCAAGCGCGGCACCGACGGCCGCGACGGCAAGCTGCTCGCGTTCGCGGGCCACACCGACGTCGTGCCGACCGGCCCGCTCGAGCAGTGGAGCTCGCCGCCGTTCATCCCCGCCCATCGCGACGGCAAGCTGTACGGCCGCGGCGCGGCCGACATGAAAACGTCGCTCGCGGCATTCGTCGTCGCGTCCGAGGAATTCGTCGCTGCCCATCCCGGCCACCGCGGCGCGATCGCGTTCCTGATCACGAGCGACGAGGAAGGCCCCGCCACCGACGGCACCGTGAAGGTCGTCGAGCTGCTCGAAGCGCGCGGCGAACGCATGGACTACTGCATCGTCGGCGAGCCGACGTCGACCACCGAGCTCGGCGATGTCGTGAAGAACGGCCGCCGCGGCTCGATGTCGGGCGAACTGGTCGTCAAGGGCGTGCAGGGCCACATCGCGTATCCGCACCTCGCGAAGAACCCGATCCACCTGCTCGCGCCGGCGCTCGCCGAGCTCGCCGCCGAGCAGTGGGACGAAGGCAACGAATACTTCCCGCCGACCACCTGGCAGGTGTCGAACCTGCATGCCGGCACCGGCGCGACCAACGTGATTCCCGGCCACGCCGACCTGCTGTTCAACTTCCGCTTCTCGACCGCCAGCACGGTCGAAGGCCTGCAGGCACGCGTGCACGCGATCCTCGACAAGCACGGCCTCGAATACACGCTGAAGTGGTCGGTGAGCGGCCTGCCGTTCCTCACGCCGCGCGGCGAGCTGTCGGGCGCGCTGGAAAACGCGATCCGCACCGAGACCGGCATCACGACCGAGCTGTCGACCACGGGCGGCACGTCGGACGGCCGTTTCATCGCGCGCATCTGCCCGCAGGTCATCGAGTTCGGCCCACCGAACGGCAGCATCCACAAGATCGACGAGCACATCGAAGTGCGCTTCGTCGACCCGCTGAAGAACGTGTACCGCCGCGTGCTCGAACAACTGATCGCCTGATGGAGCCTCGCATGACGACACCTTTTGCCACTGTTCGCGACCTGCTGCGCTACGCGGTCACGCGCTTCTCGAAGGCGAAGCTCGCGTTCGGCCACGGCTCCGACAACGCGTACGACGAAGCGGCCTACCTCGTGCTGCGCACGCTCGACCTGCCGCTCGACACGCTCGAGCCGTTCCTCGACGCGCGGCTGCTGCCCGACGAAATCGCGGCCGTGCTCGCGGTGATCGAACGGCGCGCGACCGACCGCGTACCGGCCGCGTACCTCACGCATGAAGCGTGGATGCACGGTCACCGCTTCTACGTCGACGAACGCGTGATCGTGCCGCGCTCGTTCATCGGCGAACTGCTCGACGACGGGCTGCAACCGTACGTCGCCGACCCCGAGCAGGTCGGCGCGGTGCTCGAGCTGTGCACGGGCTCCGGCTGCCTCGCGATCCTCGCGGCGAGCGCGTTCCCGAACGCCGAGATCGACGCGGTCGACCTGTCCGACAAGGCGCTCGAAGTCGCCGAGATCAACGTGCGTGACTACGGCCTCGAAGACCGCGTCACGCTGCACCACGGTGACCTCTACGCGCCGCTGCCCACGTTCCGCACCGACCCGGGCTCGCGCTACGACGTGATCCTGACGAACCCGCCGTACGTGAACGCGTCGTCGATGGCCGCGCTGCCGCCCGAGTACCGGCACGAGCCGGAGATGGCGCTCGCGGGCGGCGATGACGGCATGGACATCGTGCGACGCATCGTCGCCGAGGCCCATCGCTGGCTGCACGACGACGGCGTGCTCGTCGTCGAGATCGGCAACGAGCGCGAGCACGTCGAAGCCGCGTTCGGCGGCCTCGAGCTCACGTGGCTGCCCACCAGCGCGGGCGACGACGCCGTGTTCCTGATCCAGGCGTCGGACCTGCCCCGCAAGGCCTGAGCCTTCCCGGCTCGCCCACCGTGCGGTGCACCGTTGCGCCGCACGGTTGGGTAAGATGCGCGTAGGCGGCCGCCCGGCCGCGCGACCTCAGGAGTCCGACACGCGCCCATGACCCTCGACTGGCTACATCTCGGCACCCTGATCCTGACCATCCACGTGCTCGGGATCGTCGCGGCGTTCCACGCGATCATGAATACACGCACGTCGCAAGGCGCGATCGCGTGGGCCGTCTCGCTCGCGGCCATGCCGTACCTGACGCTCATTCCGTACCTGTTCCTCGGCCGCAGCAAGTTTTCCGGCTACGTCGACGCCCGGCGCCACGAGCTGGAAATGTTGCGCATGCACACACCGCGCTCGCCCTGGCTCACCACCGACGCGACCGACGGGCCGGCCGCCGACGCAATCGGCCAGGCCGCGGTGCTCGCGCTCACGCGGCTCGGCGGCATGCCGTTCCTCGGCGGCAATTCGGTGCGCACGCTCGTGAACGGCGACGCGACGTTCTCGGCGATCCTGGCGGCCATCGACGCCGCGCGCGACTACGTGGTGGTCCAGTTCTTCATCGTGCGCGACGATGCGCTCGGCCGGATGCTGCGCGACTCGCTGCTCGCGCGCGCGGCGGCCGGCGTGCGCTGCTGCCTGCTGTACGACAGCATCGGCAGCTTCGACCTGCCGCACAGCTACGTCGACACGCTGCGCCGGGGCGGCGTCGAGGTTCATCCGTTCGCGACCAACCGGAAGTTCGTCAACCGTTTCCAGCTCAACTTCCGCAACCACCGCAAGATCGTCGTCGTCGACGGCAATCGGGCGTTCGTCGGCGGCCACAACGTCGGCGTCGAGTATCTCGGCGCGAAGCCGCGCCTGTCGCCGTGGCGCGACACGCACATCGAGATTCGCGGCCCGGTGGTCGCGAGCATCCAGTACGTGTTCGCCGAAGACTGGCACTGGGCAACGCAGAAGCTGCCGCCGCTCGCGTTGCCGCCGCCCGCGCAGCCCGGCGACAACATGCATTGCCTCGCGGTGCCGATGGGGCCGGCCGACAAGCAGGAGACGGGCTCGCTGTTCTTCGTCGAGGCGATCAACGCCGCGCGCGAACGGGTCTGGATCACCACGCCGTACCTCGTCCCCGACGAAGCCGTGATTTCCGCACTGAAGCTCGCCGTGATGCGCGGCGTCGACGTGCGCATCCTGATCCCGAGCCGGCGCGACCACTATGTGGTATTCGAAGCGTCAAAGCTGTACGCGCGCGACCTGGTCGATGCGGGCGTCAAGGTGTTCCGCTACCGGCCCGGCTTCCTGCACCAGAAGGTCGTGCTGATCGACCGCATCGCGGCGGCGATCGGCAGCGCGAATCTCGACAACCGCTCGTTCCGCCTCAATTTCGAGATCATGGTGCTGACCGTCGACCGCACATTCGCCGACGAAGTCGAGACGATGCTCGATGCCGATTTCGCGCAGGCGTACGAGGTCGATGCGAGCGAATACCGCCAATCGCCCGCCTGGCGACGCATCGCGATGCACGTCGCGCGGCTGTTCGCACCGATCCTCTAACGGCCTAGACGACGGCGGCGGCGCCCGTGCGATCCGCACCGGCGCCGCGAACGCCGCCGGCAGCCGTCACAGCAGCTTGTCGATATCCGCGGCGATTTCGTCCGGCTTGGTCGACGGCGCGTAGCGCTTGACGATGCGCCCTTCACGATCGACCAGGAACTTCGTGAAATTCCACTTGATCGCCTTGAGGCCGAGAATGCCGGGCGCCTCGTCGGTCAGGTAGCGGTACAGCGGATGCGCATGGTCGCCCTTCACGTCGATCTTCGCGAACATCGGGAACGTGACGCCGTAATTGCGCTCGCAGAACGCACCGATCTGCGTGGCGTCGCCGGGCTCCTGCTTGCCGAACTGGTTGCACGGGAAGCCGAGCACATAGAAGCCGCGCGCCGCGTACTGGTCGTACAGCTTCTGCAGGCCCGCGTACTGCGGCGTGAAACCGCACTCGCTCGCGGTGTTGACGATCAGCAGCACCTTGCCGCGATATGCGTCGAGCGAGGCCGGCGCGCCGGCAAGCGTCTCTGCGCTGAACGAATACAGGGTGGACATCGGGCACTCCTTTTACGAAACCGGATCGACGTGGAGTCTAGGCGAAATTGCCCCGTTGCGGCATCCGCCGAACGGCCAATGCCCGGCGCGAGCGGCGCGCAGTCTAGAATAGCGGTTTTGGCCAGTCATTTCCGCCGTGATCCGTTTCAATCAGTTCAGCCTTGCGCGCGGCACCAAGCCGCTGTTCGAGTCGACCTCCTTCGTGCTCAATCCCGGCGAGAAAGCCGGCCTGATCGGCGCGAACGGCGCCGGCAAGTCGACCCTGTTCTCGGTCCTGCGCGGCGAGCTGCACTCGGACGGCGGCGATTTCTCGATGCCGCCGTCGTGGCGGATCGCCCATGTGTCGCAGGAAACGCCCGCGGTCGACCGCTCGGCGCTCGACTACACGCTCGACGGCGACGCCGCGCTGCGCGAGATCGAGGCCCGTATCGCCGCCGCCTCCGCCGCGCATGACGGCGCCGCCGAAGCCGACGCGCACGCGGCGTTCGCCGACGCCGACGGCTACACCGCGCCTGCCCGCGCCGAGGCGCTGCTGCTCGGCCTCGGCTTCACGCTCGCGCAGACGCGCGAATCCGTCGCCAGCTTCTCCGGCGGCTGGCGCATGCGCCTGAACCTCGCGCAGGCGCTGATGTGCCGTTCCGACCTGCTGCTGCTCGACGAACCGACGAACCACCTCGACCTCGACGCGATCGTCTGGCTCGAAGACTGGCTGCACCGCTACCCCGGCACGCTCGTCGTGATCTCGCACGACCGCGAATTCCTCGATTCGATCTGCAACGTTACGCTGCATCTGGAAAACCGCCAGGTGAAGCGCTACGGCGGCAACTACTCGCAGTTCGAAGTGCTGCGCGCGCAGCAACTGGCGCTGCAGCAAAGCGCCTACGAAAAGCAGCAGAAGACGATCGAGCACCTGCAGAGCTTCGTCGACCGCTTCAAGGCCAAGGCGACCAAGGCCAAGCAGGCGCAGAGCCGGATGAAGGCGCTCGAGAAGATGGAGCTGATCGCGCCCGCGCACATCGCGTCGCCGTTCACGTTCGAATTCCGCACGCCCGATGCCGCGCCGAACCCGATGATGGTGATGGAAGACGTCCGCTGCGGCTACCACGCCGACGGCGGAGCGGAAATCCCGATCGTCGAGCGTGTCGCGCTGTCGATCCAGAACGGCCAGCGCATCGGCCTGCTCGGCGCGAACGGCCAGGGCAAGTCGACGCTGATCAAGACGCTGGCCGGCACGCTCGCGCCGCTGTCGGGGCACGTCCGCGACGGCAAGGGGCTGACGATCGGCTATTTCGCGCAGCACCAGCTCGAAACGCTGCGCGAAGATGATTCCCCGCTCGCGCATCTGGCGCGGCTCGCGCCCGACACGCGCGAGCAGGAACTGCGCGACTTCCTCGGCGGCTTCAACTTCTCGGGCGACATGGCGACCACCCCGGTCGGGCCGTTTTCGGGCGGCGAAAAGGCACGCCTCGCGCTCGCGCTGATCATCTGGCAGAAGCCGAACCTGCTGCTGCTCGACGAACCGACCAACCACCTCGACCTCGAAACGCGCCATGCGCTGACGATGGCGCTCGCGCAGTTCGAAGGCACGCTGATCCTCGTCTCGCACGACCGTCACCTGCTGCGCGCGACGACCGACCAGTTCATGCTGGTCGCGAAGCACCGGCTGCAGCCGTTCGACGGCGACCTCGACGACTACCGCGACTGGCTGCTGCAGCACGCGGCCGAGCAGCGCGCGGCCGCGAAGGCCGATAGCGCGGCGTCTTCGGGCGCGGGTACGGGTGCCGCAGCCAACCGCAAGGACCAGAAGCGTCAAGCAGCCGAGGAGCGGCAGCGCCTGTCGGTGCTGAAGAAGCCGCTGCAGACGCGCATCACGAAGCTCGAAAAGGAAATGGAGACGCTGCACGCGGAGAAGGCCCGCCTCGACGCATTCGTCGCCGATCCGGCGAGCTACGAGGCTGAGCGCAAGACGGAACTGACCGAGGCGATCCGCAAGCTCGGGGACGTCAACACGCGTCTCGAAACGGTCGAGGCCGACTGGCTCGCCGCGCAGGAAGAGCTCGAGCAGATCGGCTGACCGCCGTCGCGGCGCGCAGCCGACCGATGCGCCCACCAGCCCGGCGTGCCGGCTGGCGCCGCGCCCCCTCGGCATCGCAGCACCTCGACAGACCATCGGGCCGTGGGCGGCCCCAGATGTGACAAGGCCGGGCGCGCCGGCCCGGCCTGTTCATTCATTACCGCAATCACCCAATTCGCCGAGTTGCCGGCTCAACGCCGCGGCAACGTGTCGCGCGGCATCTGCTCGTCGTCGCCCATCAGGTGCCGCCGCCCTTCGGTCGGCCGCCGGATCGCCGCGGCGACTTCCGCTTCCGTCACGTCCTCGGACACGACCTTGCGCGCCAGGCGCCCCTCGTCGTCGATCCATTCGACGATCCGGCATCCGCCGCCCCAGGGCTGGCGAATCGGCTCCGACACGCGGCAGCCACGCAGGTTGTAAAGGCGTCCGCTCGGCGCTTCCCCATACGATTTCAACATAGGATCCCTTCGCATTGCGCGGTTCGACAATCCGGCAAAGGATAGGGAAAAGCGATGTCCGGCGGGTTACATAACCCTACATCTTCTTTACAGCGAATTACGCGACAGATCGCCCGCTCAGATGACACGGGCGCCTGCCGCGCCGGTCACTCGAGATCGCGCACGCGGTCGATCGCCTGCTCGAGCCGATCGACGGCCATCACGTTCAGCCCTTCGATCGGCTGCTTCGGCGCATTCGCCTTCGGAATCAGCGCGGACGTGAAACCGAGCTTCGCCGCCTCGCGCAGCCGTTCCTGCCCGCGCGGGGACGGCCGGATCTCGCCCGCCAGCCCGACTTCACCGAACACGATCAGCCCCTTCGGCAGCGCCTTGTTGCGCATCGACGAATGGATCGCCAGCAGCACCGCGAGGTCGGCGGCCGGCTCGGTGATCTTCACGCCGCCCACCGCGTTGAGGAACACGTCCTGGTCGAAGGCCGCGATGCCGGCGTGCCGGTGCAGCACCGCGAGCAGCATCGCGAGCCGGTTCTGCTCGAGGCCGACCGCGAGCCGGCGCGGGTTCGGCACGTGCGCCGTATCGACGAGCGCCTGGATTTCGACGAGCAGCGGGCGCGTGCCTTCCTGCGTGACGAGCACGCACGAGCCGGGCACGACCTGCTCGTGCTGCGACAGGAACAGCGCGGACGGATTCGCGACGCCGCGCAGCCCACGCTCGGTCATCGCGAACACGCCGAGCTCGTTGACCGCGCCGAAGCGGTTCTTGAACGCGCGCACGAGCCGGAACGACGAATGCGTATCGCCTTCGAAGTACAGCACCGTGTCGACGATGTGCTCGAGCACGCGCGGGCCGGCCAGGTTGCCCTCCTTCGTCACGTGCCCGACCATGATGATCGCGGTGCCCGACTGCTTCGCGATACGCGTGAGCTGCGCCGCGCACTCGCGCACCTGTGCAACCGAGCCCGGCGCCGACGTGAGCGCTTCCGAATAGACGGTCTGGATCGAGTCGATCACGGCCACATCCGGCCGTTCCGCGTCGATCGCGGCCTGGATCTTCTCGAGCTGGATCTCGGCGAGCAGCTTCAGCTCATCCGCCGCCGCACCGCCGTCGAGCAGCGCAAGCCGTTGTGCGCGCAACGCGATCTGCGCGGCCGATTCCTCGCCGCTGATATAGAGCGCGCGCCGCTCGCTCGCGATGTCCGCAAGCGACTGCAGCAGCAGCGTCGACTTGCCGATGCCCGGATCGCCGCCGATCAGCACGACACCGCCCGGGACCAGCCCGCCGCCGAGCACGCGGTCGAATTCGCCGATGCCGGTCGAGAAGCGCGGCACGTCGGCCGCTTCGATGTCGACGAGACGCTGGACGGGCGCCCGCTTCGCGAGCGACTGGAAACGATGGGCAGCGGGCGATTCGGCGACCGACTCAACCAGCGTGTTCCAGGCCTGGCACGACGGGCATTGGCCCTGCCACTTCGGGGTCTGTCCGCCGCATTCGCTGCAGACGTATACGGTTTTCTGTTTGGCCACGCGCAACGCCCTTATTCCGCGCGCACGGGCACGCGGCCGGCGACCGCGCACATCAGCTCGTAGCCGATCGTGCCGCAATGGCGGGCGACGTCGTCGATCGGCAGCGCGTTGCCCCACAGCTCGACGCGCGCGCCGACGCCGGCCTGCGGGCACGGGGTCAGGTCGACGGTGATCATGTCCATCGATACGCGACCGACGATCCGCGTGCGGATGCCGTCGACGATCACCGGCGTGCCTTCGGGCGCGACCCGCGGATAGCCGTCCGCGTAACCGCACGCGACCACGCCGATCCGCATCGGCGCCTGCGCGGAGAACGTCGAGCCATAGCCGATGGCCTGGCCCTTCCCGATCGTCTGCACCGCGATCAGCTCGGATGCGAGCGTCATCGCGGGCTTCAGCCCGGTATCGGCGATGTCGGACGACAGCCCGGACGGCGACGCGCCGTACAGTACGATCCCCGGGCGCACCCAGTCGAAGTGGGTATCCGGATGCCACAGCACGGCCGCGGAATTCGCGAGGCTGCGCGCGCCGGCGATGCTTTCCGCGCCGCGCTCGAACGTCGCGAGCTGCTCGGCGACGCCGCGCTCGTTGTCCGCATCCGAAAAATGGGTCATCAACGTGATCTGGCCGATCCCGGGGCACGCGCGGGCGCGCTCCCATGCGGCACGGTATTTTTCCGGCTGGTAGCCGAGCCGGTTCATCCCGCTGTTCATCTTGAGCTGCACGTTGACGGGCTTCGACAGCCGCGCCGTTTCCAGCATCCGCATCTGCTCGTCGTTGTGGACGGTCGTCGTCAGGCTGTAGCGGTCGATCACGTCGATGTCGGTCGAGCGGAAGAACCCTTCGAGCAGCAGGATCGGGCCGGCCCAGCCGAGTTCGCGCAGCTTGACGGCCTCGTCGAGGTCGAGCAGGCCGAAGCCGTCGGTGCCGCGCAGGCCGGGAAACACACGCGCGAGCCCGTGACCGTACGCGTTGGCCTTGACGACCGCCCAGACCTTGGACGGGCCGGCAAAGCGGCGGACGACGGAGAGATTGTTCGCGAGAGCGGCGGTATGGATGGTGGCGGAGATCGGGCGCGGCATGGGAAATTTACGTAAAGACGCTTGCGAATCATCAGCTTACCGCGCCTTTTGAGCACTGAAGCCGACAATTTGCGGAACGATCGGGGAATCTTGCTAGTCCGAATTGGCGTATTTTCATGTTATAAAGCCGTGCGCACAACCCATTTCGAACGGAATAAGCCGATCGCATACCAGGCGGCCTACGCGGCCCTGCCGCAGCGACGAAAGCATCGCATCAGATGAAAAAAGGTTTTTACACCATCATGGCCGCGCAGTTTTTCTCGTCGCTGGCCGACAATGCGCTCCTCATCGCCGCCATCGCCCTGCTGAAAGACCTCCACGCCCCCAACTGGATGACACCGCTGTTGAAGCTGTTCTTCGTGTTGTCCTATGTGGTGCTGGCGGCCTATGTCGGCGCCTTCGCGGATTCGCGCCCGAAGGGCCGCGTGATGTTCATCACCAACTCGATCAAGGTCGTCGGCTGCATGATCATGCTGTTCGGCGCCCACCCGTTGATTGCGTACGGGATCGTCGGCTTCGGCGCCGCGGCCTACTCGCCCGCGAAATACGGCATCCTCACCGAGCTGCTGCCGGCCGACCGGCTCGTCGCCGCGAACGGCTGGATCGAAGGCACGACCGTCAGCTCGATCATCCTCGGCACCGTGCTGGGCGGCGCGCTGATCAGCCCGCACATCGCGTCGCACGTGATCGCGCACACGCCCGCCTGGATCGGCACGCCCGCCGAAGCGGCGATGGCGATCATCATGGCGATCTACGTGATCGCCGCGCTGTTCAACCTGCGCATCCCCGATACGGGCGCCCGCTACCCGAAGCAGGAACGCGGCCCGGTCAAGCTCCTCACGGATTTCGCCGACTGCTTCATGGTGCTGTGGCGCGACAAGCTCGGCCAGATCTCGCTGGCGGTCACGACGCTGTTCTGGGGCGCCGGCGCGACGCTGCAGTTCATCGTGCTGAAGTGGGCTGAAGTGTCGCTCGGCATGTCGCTGTCGGAAGGCGCGATCCTGCAGGCCGTGGTCGCCGTGGGCGTCGCGGCCGGCGCAATCGCCGCCGCCGCCCGAATCCCGTTGAAGAAGTCGCTGACCGTGCTGCCCGTCGGCATCATCATGGGCATCGCGGTGATGCTGATGGCGTTCTACACGCGCGACCTGTTCCCGTCGCACTGGGCCGTGCACATCGGCCACCTGCGCATGCCCGTGTACCTGATCATCGCGTACATCTTCCTGATGTGCGTCGGCGCATTGTCCGGCTACTTCGTCGTTCCGATGAACGCGCTGCTGCAGCACCGCGGCCACGTGCTGCTGTCGGCCGGCCACTCGATCGCGGTGCAGAACTTCAACGAGAACCTGTCGGTGCTCGTGATGCTGTGCCTGTATGCGGTGCTGGTGTGGCTCGACGTACCGGTCGGCGTCGTGATCGTGCTGTTCGGCACGTTCGTCTGCCTGACGATGTGGCTCGTGATGCGCCGCCACCAGGCGAACCAGCGCCAGTTCGACTCGGTCGCGCTGATCGGCGAATCGCGGCACTGACGCTACACTTCCCGTTTCCGTCCGCCGGCGCCGGTCCTCGAACCGGCGCGTTGCCCTCATGACGCACCCGATACCCAACATCCTGACGATCGCCGGCTCCGATTCGGGCGGCGGCGCAGGCATCCAGGCCGACCTGAAGACCTTTTCCGCGCTCGGCGCGTATGGCGCGAGCGTGATCACCGCGCTGACCGCGCAGAACACCCGCGGCGTGACGGGCGTGCACGCGCCGGACGCGGCGTTCGTGACCGCGCAACTCGACGCGGTGTTCGGCGATATCCGTATCGATGCGGTCAAGATCGGGATGCTCGCGAACGCGGCGATCGTGCACGCGGTCGCCGACGCGCTGCGGCGCTACGCGCCGCGCTTCGTCGTGCTCGACACGGTGATGATCTCGAAGAGCTCGCACGCGCTCCTCGCACCCGATGCCGTCGACGCGTTGCGCGATGCGCTGCTGCCGCTCGCGACGGTCGTGACGCCGAACCTGCCCGAAGCGGCCGCGCTGCTGAACGATGTGCCCGCAACCACCGAAGACGACATGGTCCGGCAAGGTCAGGCACTGTTACAGACGGGTGCGCGCGCCGTGCTGATGAAAGGCGGCCACCTGCCGGACGCGTCCGCGAGCCCCGACTGGCTCGTGGAAGCGACCCGCACCGTGCGGCTCGACGGCGCACGCGTACCGGTGAGCAACACGCACGGTACCGGCTGCACGCTGTCGTCGGCGATCGCCGCGCTGCTGCCGCAGCAGCCCGACCTCGAAAGCGCGGTGCGCGAAGCCAAGACCTACCTGACCGGCGCGATCGCCGCGAGCGGCCACCTCGACGTCGGCCACGGCGTCGGCCCCGTCCATCACTTCCATCGCTGGTGGTGATCGCCGGCTGACGCGGCGTCAGTGATCCTGCGCCGCGAACGCCTGGGCACGCACCGGCCAGTCGTCCGGCACGACGAAGCCGCGCGCCGTTTCGCGCCACGTGCCGTCACTGCCCTTTTCATGAATGCCGATCAGCGCAGGCGCCTCGCGCGTCGTCAACACCGACGGCAATTCCAGCGTGGCCGCCAGCGTTTCGGGTTCGAATCCGCTACCGACGGCAGCCAGTCGCGGCGCTAGCCACGCAAGCCGCGGCAACACGCTCCATGCGACGCCGGCACGCTGAGCGGCCGCCCAGGCCGGCCACTGCGCGTGCGTGAGCCAGAAACCGTGCGGGTGATCCGGCGCGATTTCCGCGGACACCGGCGGCAGCGGCGCGCCGTGCGGATAGAACAACCAGCCCTTGATGAACATCTGCGCGTCGGACGGCGCGCCGTAGCCGAGCCGCGCAAACCCGTCGCGATCGCCGAGCCGCAGCTGGTGCTCGAGCAACCGGCGGCGCTTGCGGTCGAACCGGTCGACGAGATTGGGGCCAACGAAATCGGCAAGCGATGCGCCGGCTTGCACCGGCGCGCACAGGTAGCACTTCACCGCGAGTTCCCAGTGCAGGCGCCGCCCGTCCGGTGCGTCGACGAGAAAATCGACTTCGCCGAGCGTCTTGCCGTTGCTGCGCAGCGGCAGATTGGCCGCGACGAGCCGCAGCGACGGCCCGTGCGTCAGGAAATACTCGAGCAGGCATTCGGCGTAGCGGCCGAGGCGGGTGGGCCGGAAGCCGTCAAGCGCGCGATGCAGCGGCTCGGGCTGCGCATCGAGCGCGGCGAGCCATGCTTCGACGGCCGACTGTCCCACCGCATCCAGCCACGGGCGCGCCAGCGGCGCGTCCGGCACCGCGGTGAGCAAGCTCGGGCTGGCCAGCAGCCAGCCCAGATCCCGAACCGCGACGTCGTGCAGCGTATCGACGAATGCGCACGCCGCGCCGGTCGTCATTGTCCGGCCGGCCCGTTCGCGTCGCCGCCCTCTGCGCGCCGGAACGTGTCGCGCGCGAGGCACAGGTCGGCCCACGCCTTCGACTTGTCCTGCAGGCTGCGCAACAGGTACGCCGGATGGTAGGTCACGATCACCGGCACGCCTTCGTACGCATGCACGCGGCCGCGCAGCGACGCAATGCTCGCGTCCGTCTTCAGCAGCGTCTGCGCGGCGAAGCGGCCGAGCGCGACGATCAGCTTCGGCTTCACGAGCGCGACCTGGCGCTGCAGGTACGGCTCGCAGCTCGCGACCTCGTCCGGCTCCGGATTGCGGTTGCCGGGCGGCCGGCACTTGATCACGTTCGCGATGTACACGTTGTCGCCGCGCTTGAGCGACAGCGAATGCAGCATGTTGTCGAGCAGCTTGCCGGCCTGGCCGACGAACGGCTCGCCCTGCTTGTCCTCGTTCTCGCCCGGCGCTTCGCCGATCAGCATCCAGTCCGCTTCGCGGTCGCCGACGCCGAACACGGTGTTGGTCCGCTTCTCGCACAGACCGCACAGCGTGCAGTCGGCCACGCGCGCGGCCAGCGCATCCCAGTCGAGCGCGGCAACCGGCGTACCGACGGGACGCGCTTCGGCCATCGGCACGGGATCGCCCGGCGGCGCCGCGTCGAACCACGCGAAATCGTCGGGTCCGGCAGGCGGCATGTCATCCATCGGCGGCATCGTGTCGGCCGACGCGACCGGCGTAACCGGTGCAGGCGCGCGATCGCCGTCGTCGACGCGCCGCGACGGGACGGCGGCCGGCGCGCGAGCCGGCGAAGCATCGGCGCTCCGCGCCACTGCGGGCGGTGCGTCGTCCTGCACCGGCGGACGCGCGGTCCGCGCAGGCCGCCCGGTCGCGACGGCCGGTGCGGCGTCCACCGCACCGGTTTGCGCGGCGGCGTGCGCTTCGGCTGTCGCGCCCTCGTCCGTGCCTGCATCCGCGCCTTGCCCGCGCCGCACCCAGATCTGCGCGAGGCCCATTTCCTCGAGCGCCGCTTCAGCCCATGCCATGCGCGTCCCCTTCGTCCTTGTTCAGCGTCAGACGCATCACGATCGCGTCCTCCCGGCTGCGATGCTTCGCCGGGTAATAGTTCTTGCGCCGGCCGATCGTCAAGAAGCCGAAACGCTCGTACAGATGGATCGCGCGCGGATTGGACGGCCGCACCTCGAGCAGCACGCCGTCGAGCCCTTCCGCGCGCGAAATGCGCACGGCCTCGCGCAGCAGCGCCAGGCCCGCGCCCGCGCACTGCGCGGCCGGCGCGACGCACAGGTTCAGCAGGTGCATCTCGTCGACCACGGGCATCAGCACGCAATAGCCGATCAACGAACCCGTCACGTGCCGCAGGCACACGCCCAGATAGCCGTTGCGCAACGAATCCTCGAAATTGCCGCGGCTCCACGGGAATTCGTACGCGACGTGCTCGATCGCGACGACCTCGTCGAGATCGGCATCCGTCATCGGCGCCAGATAGCGGTCGCTCAGCAGTACGCCCGTCATCCCTTCGCTCCGCCCGTCTGCGCGGCCCGTGCCGCGACGCGCTCGGCGGTGGTCTGCGCGACCTTGTCGCGCACGTACTCCGGCGCCGCCTGATCGGCCGGCACCGCGCGGCCGGCGCGGAACGCACGCAGGGCGGCATGGGCGACCGCCAGCGCGTGCGGCATCGCGTCGCCGTCGATCACGGCCGCGCGCGCCGCAGCCGGCAACTGCGCGCCGAACGCGGCGGCCGCATTGCCCGCGAGCGTGAACGGCACATCGGGCACGCCGACGGCGCCCGGCGCATCGAGCGAAGCCGGATGCAGCGTGCGCCAGTCGCCGGTACTGTCGTCCCACGCGAAATCCGCCCAGTAGGCTTCATCCATCCGCGCATCCAGCGCGGCCAGCACGCGGGTCGTGCCGGGCGCGCGCAGCCGCGCGTGCTCGGCGCACGCGAGCAGCGTGCCGATCGGCACGACCGGCAGCCCGCGCCCGAACGCGAGACCCTGGGTGATGCCCGTCGCGGTACGCAGGCCCGTAAACGAGCCGGGGCCTGCGCCGAACGCGATCGCGTCGCAATCGGCGAGCGTCAGCCCCGATTCGGCGAAAAGGTCCTGGATGGCCGGCAGCACGCGCGTGCTCGACACGGCGCCCGTCAGCTCGTGGCGGACCCAGGTTTGCGGGGTGGAAACGGCGTCATCGGCGTGGGCCGAGCGCAGCAGCGCGACCGAGCAGTATTCGGTCGACGTATCGATGGCGAGGAGCACTGTTTGCGTCATGGGCGACATTGTAATGCGGCGCCCCGCTCCCACGGGCGATCGGGCCCGATCCGTGCGTGTGCGCCGCACCGGGCGGCGGTTTGGAAGGATCGCTCGACCCCGCGCGGCGGTCCGCTTGTTAAGATCGCCCGACCTGAAACCCTTACGGAGACACCCGATGAGCGAACTCACCGCCCAATTCGACCAGGCCCAGATCGACGTCAAGCAACTGACGGAACGTCCGGGCAACCTGACCCTGCTGCGCCTGTACGCCCTCTTCAAGCAGGCGACCGACGGCGACGCCCATGGCGACAAGCCGGGCTTCACCGACATCGTCGGCAAATACAAGTACGACGCCTGGGATGCGCTGAAGGGCACGTCGCAGGATGCGGCGAAGCAGCAGTACATCGAACTCGTCGAATCGCTGAAGAACGGCACGGCTTCCTGACCGAATCGCCCCCTGCCGCAATAGGCAATCAAATCAGTGGCGCAGCGCAGCAAATCTCTTTATAATGCTGCCTGCGTCATCTTCCGCGCTCGGCTCGCAAGCCGTTCCGGCCTGACGCCTCGTAGCGTTAAGCTCCAATCCGGTTTAGAACCTGTCCCCTCCTGCTTCGACCTTCACGGTCGTCACTTATCAGGCTGGCGGCCACGCTCCTGAAGCGCGCCGCACCCAAAACAGCTTCTAATGCCTCATCCGCCGACGGTTCGGCGGATTGCACCCCCGTTTCCCGATTTGCTCGCTGAATCCGACGACTTGGGTATGCGCGATTGGCGCCGACGTTTCACCCACTGTGTTTCAAGGATTGTTATGACTTCGAGCATCAACTCCAGCCCGCTCAACGCGATCGCCGACCAGGCGCTCGGTCTCGACGACGCCGCCGCACCGGCCGCGGTCGAACCGGCGTCGGACGAGCCGAGCTTCGCGTCGCTCGGGTTGTCGCCGGAGATCGTCTCCGCGCTGCAGGCCGCCGGCTACGTGAAGCCGACGCCGGTCCAGCAGCGCGCGATTCCGGCCGGCATCGCCGGCCGTGACCTGCTGGTCTCGAGCCCGACCGGTTCGGGCAAGACCGCCGCATTCATGCTGCCCGCGATCGAACGTTTCGCGCAGCTCCAGAAGGCGCAGGCGCAGCAACCGCGCGCGCCGCGCGAACCGAACCAGGGCGACCGCCGCGCGCGCCGCCCGCAACCCGTCGCGCGCCCGGGCCTGCTCGTGCTGACGCCGACCCGTGAACTCGCGATGCAGGTCACCACGGCCGCAACGACCTATGGCAAGCACCTGAAGCGCCTGCGCACGGTCAGCATCCTCGGCGGCGTCGCCTACGGCCAGCAGCTGATGCTGCTCGCGAAGAACCCGGAAATCCTGGTCGCCACGCCGGGCCGTCTGCTCGACCACCTCGAGCGCGGCCGCATCGACCTGTCCGAGCTGAAGATGCTCGTCCTCGACGAAGCCGACCGCATGCTCGACATGGGCTTCATCGACGACATCGAAACGATCGTTGCCGCCACCCCCGAGTCGCGCCAGACGATGCTGTTCTCGGCCACGCTCGACGGCAAGATCGGTTCGCTGACGAGCCGCCTGCTGAAGGATCCGGAACGCATCGAGATCCAGCAGCGCCTCGAGTCGCGCGCGAACATCGCGCAAACCGTGCACTACGTCGACGACCGCGACCACAAGGATCGCCTGCTCGATCACCTGCTGCGCGACGACGCGCTCGACCAGGCGATCATCTTCACGGCGACCAAGATCGACGCCGACCAGCTCGCCGGCCGTCTCGCCGACGCAGGCTTCGAATCGGCCGCGCTGCACGGCGACCTGCCGCAGGGCGCGCGTAACCGCACGATCCGTGCGCTGCGCGAGCGCCGTGTGCGCGTGCTGGTGGCCACCGACGTCGCGGCACGCGGCATCGACATCCCGGGCATCACGCACGTGTTCAACTACGACCTGCCGAAGTTCGCGGAAGACTACGTGCACCGTATCGGCCGTACGGGCCGTGCAGGCCGTTCGGGCACGGCCGTGAGCCTCGTGCACCACGCCGAGCAAGGCGCGCTCAAGCGCATCGAGCGTTTCGTGCGCGCGCCGCTGCCGGTCAACGTGATCGAAGGCTTCGAGCCGCGCAAGGCGCCCCCGCGCAACGGCGGCACCGGCGGCCGTGGCCGTCCGGGCGGCGGTAACGGCGGTCGTCGTTTCGGCGGCAAGCCGGGCGGCGGTTATGGCGGCAGCGGTAACGGCAGCGGCCGCAGCTACGGCGGCGGCAATGGCGGCGGCTGGAGCGGCAAGCCGGGTGGCAGCCGTGACGGCGGCCCGCGTCGCGACGGCCAGCGCAGCGGCGGCCTGCGTCGCAGCAACTCGGCGTCGTAAGCACGCACGGGCGGCCACCGGCCGCCCTACGGAGGGCAGGCCCGCGGATAACCGCCCTGCCCATCCAGCCAACCGGCGCATCCGCGCCGGTTTTTTTTCGCCCCGCCCCAAATTTCACGATGCGGAAAATTTTTTTGTGTCGTAAAAAATCATGCTGCGCGGCACAACCCGGGCGATTGCGGGATGGGAAAAGACATTTCTTATCCTGAAACAATGATTTCAAGATATTGATTTAAAACAACTAAAAATTTACCCCACCCCTCGGCCGGCCCCCTGTCCTGCTCCAGTCGATTTGCCTAGACTCTTATACAAGACCTCACGAACCGGAACGCACCGCTCCCGGCTTCGAGAACAGCGTCAACACCGTCAGAGTCAACCCATCAGGCATCGCACCGCATCAAGGAGCTCATCATGTCGCGACAGCAACAGGCACAGGAACTGCAAAAGCAATGGGAAACCGATCCGCGCTGGAAGGGCATCAAGCGCAGCTACTCGGCTGAAGACGTGGTCCGCCTGCGTGGTTCGATTCCGATCGAGCACACGCTCGCCAAGCGCGGCGCGGAAAAACTGTGGAGCCTCGTCAACAACGAGCCGTTCGTTAACGCACTCGGCGCACTGACCGGCAACCAGGCGATGCAGCAGGTGAAGGCCGGCCTGAAGGCGATCTACCTGTCCGGCTGGCAAGTGGCCGGCGACGCGAACGTCGCGGGCGAAATGTACCCGGACCAGTCGCTGTACCCGGCAAACTCGGTGCCGCTTGTCGTGAAGCGCATCAACAACACGCTGACGCGCGCCGACCAGATCCAGTGGTCGGAAGGCAAGAACCCGGGCGACGAAGGCTATGTCGACTTCTTCGCACCGATCGTCGCTGACGCGGAAGCCGGTTTCGGCGGCGTGCTGAACGCGTTCGAACTGATGAAGGCGATGATCGAAGCCGGCGCGTCGGGCGTGCACTTCGAGGACCAGCTCGCTTCGGTGAAGAAGTGCGGCCACATGGGCGGCAAGGTGCTCGTGCCGACGCGCGAGGCCGTCGCGAAGCTGTCGGCTGCGCGTCTCGCGGCCGACGTGATGGGCACGTCGACCGTGCTGGTCGCCCGCACCGACGCGGAAGCAGCCGACCTGATCACGTCCGACGTCGACGACAACGACAAGCCGTTCCTGACGGGCGAGCGCACGGTGGAAGGCTTCTTCCGCACCAAGCCGGGCATCGAGCAGGCGATCTCGCGCGGTCTGGCGTACGCGCCGTACGCCGACCTGGTCTGGTGCGAAACGGGCAAGCCGGATCTCGAGTACGCGAAGAAGTTCGCGGAAGCGATCCACAAGCAGTTCCCGGGCAAGCTGCTGTCGTACAACTGCTCGCCGTCGTTCAACTGGAAGAAGAACCTCGACGACGCGACGATCGCGAAGTTCCAGAAGGAACTCGGCGCGATGGGCTACAAGTTCCAGTTCATCACGCTGGCCGGCTTCCATGCGCTGAACTACTCGATGTTCAACCTCGCGCACGGCTATGCCCGCACGCAGATGAGCGCGTTCGTCGAACTGCAGCAGGCCGAGTTCGCAGCCGCGGACAAGGGCTTCACGGCCGTCAAGCACCAGCGCGAAGTCGGCACCGGCTACTTCGACGCGGTGACGCAGACGGTCGAGCGCGAAGCATCGACCACCGCGCTGCACGGCTCGACCGAAGACGAGCAGTTCTTCGACGGCAAGAAGGTCGCGTAAGCCGAAAAGCACGACGCGCCACGCGTCATGCCGATGCCCGCCCCGTCTCGCGGCGGCGCGGCATCGGCCACCGGACAACAATCAGGGAGGAGACGGCAGGCGCGCGATCCCGATCGCGCGACCCGCCGCGCGGCCTGCGGGCCGCCAGCAACGACGCGCGCCGGCTTCGTCCGGCGCGCCCTTTTTCCAGGGCGCCGCCCTACCGATACACGATCACCGGAATTTTCGTATGGGTCAGCACGCGCTGCGTCTCGCTGCCGATCAGCAAGCTGCCGAGCCCGCGGCGTCCGTGGGACGCCATGAAGATCACGTCGCAGCCGCCGCGTTCGGCCGCCTCGATGATGCCGAGATACGGCGACGGATGCACGCTCGTCCAGGTGTCGCACTCGACGCCGGCCGCCTTCGCAGCCGATTCGACCTCGTCGAGGTGCGCACGCGCCTCGCGCTCGCTGCGCGCCCGGAAATCGGCGGGCGGCTCGATGATCACTTCGGAAAACGGCGAATACGGATACTGCGGCAGGCACGCGTAGGCCGTGACCCGCGCACCGACCGCGCGCGCCAGGTCGATCGCGCCGTCGATCGCCTTCTGCGACAGTTCGGAACCGTCGGTTGGAACGAGGATGTGCCGGAACATCGCGCCCTCCTTCGTCAATCGCACTCCGCGCGCCGCGCGTCCGGGCGGTCCGGCTGCGTCGCGTGGGGCATGCCTGTTTCGATTGTAGGACGTGAAAGCACCCGGCCGGGCCGCGCAGCGGGTTCGCCCTCATATCGGAAACGCGCGGCTGGCCGCCGCCTACTCGCCCCAATAACCGGGCCGCTCGTACGTGTGCTTCAGGTAATCGAGAAACAGCCGCACGCGCAGCGGCAGATGCCGACGTTGCGGAAACACCGCGTGGATACCGATCGGCGGGGCGGCGAATGCGTCGAGCACGCTGACGAGCCGGCCGGCCGCGATGTCCTCGCCGACCTCCCACCACGAGCGCCACGCCAGGCCGTGGCCTTCGAGGCACCACTCGTGCAGCACCGCACCGTCCGAGCACTCCATCGTGCCGTTCACGCGGATCGACACGACCTTGTCGTCCTCCTGGAATGTCCAGCCGCGTTGCTGGTTCGCGTTTGCCGCGAGCGCGAGGCAATTGTGCCGCGCCAGCTCGGCAAGCGTGACCGGCGTGCCGCGTCGAGCCAAATACGCGGGCGAAGCGACGCACACGCGACGGTTCTCGCCGAGCTTCAGCGACACGAGCGACGAGTCGGGCAGCTCGCCGAGCCGCACCGCGCAATCGAACCCCTCGTTGACGAGGTCGACCATCCGGTCGGACAGATCGAGCGTGACCGATACATCCGGATGCCCGACGCTGAATTCGGGCACGAGCGGCGCGACGTGCCGCCGGCCGAAGCCGGCCGGCGCCGAGATGCGCAGGTGGCCGCTCGCCTTGACGCCGCCGGCGGACACACTCGCCTCCGCGTTCTGCATGTCGTTGATGACGCGCTGGCAATCCTCGAGGAACGCCGAGCCCTCGAACGTCAGCGTGAGCTTGCGCGTCGTGCGCACCAGCAGCTTCACGCCAAGCCGCTCCTCGAGCGCGTCGAGCCGGCGGCCGATGATCGCGGGCGCGACCCCTTCCGCGTGCGCGGCCGCCGACAGGCTGCCCTTTGCCGCGACCGCGGCGAACGTTTCGATCTGCTTGAACCGGTCCATGACTTGCAGGGGCGGCGCCGTCGCCCTTCAAATAGCTTAAACCGCTCAAGATTAGGTAGATGAAAGTAAAAGATCAAGTGATGTTTAGCGTCTTTTTTGGCACATACGATCACGAATAGAATTCACCTGACCTCTGAAACTGGAGTGCAAGGCTATGTCGGCCACAACGACACTCTCCTCTCCCGACGCAATCCTCTTCGACGCATTCGGCACGTTGTTCGACGTGCGTGCGGTCCTGGCCGCGGCGGAGCAGATGTTTCCCGGTCACGGGGAACGGTTGTCGCAGTTGTGGCGACGCAAGCAAATCGAATACTCGCAACTGCGCACGCTCGCCGATCCGGCCGGCGCCCGCTATCGCCCGTTCCGGGACATCACGCTCGACGCGCTGCGGTTCGCCGCGCGCCGGCTCGGGCTCGCGCTGAACAGCGCGGCCGAGAAGCGGCTGATGGACGAATACGCGTGCCTGTCCACCTATCCCGATACGGTGCCCGCGCTGCGCAAGCTGCGCGCGCTCGACCCGCGCCCGCCGCTCGGGATCCTGTCGAACGGCACGCCGCAGATGCTCGACATCGCGATCAAGAGCGCCGGCATGTCCGGGCTGTTCGATCGCGTGCTGTCGGCCGACACCGTGCGCGCGTACAAGCCGAGCCCGGCCGCCTACGCGCTCGGCACCAACGCGTTCGGTCCGAACCGGCGGGGCATCGTGTTCGTGTCGTCGAACGCGTGGGACGTCGCCGGCGCCGTCTGGTTCGGCTACACGACGTTCTGGCTCAACCGCACGGGCGCGCCCGCCGAGGAACTCAGCGCGCCGCCCGACGGCATCGGCACCGGCATGGCCGACCTGCTCGCATTCCTCGCCACCCCGGCTCCGTCCGGCAGACCCGCAAACCGCACGCGCCCCAGCCCGGGTGCATGACGTTCGCAGCGCTGCCGCCTTCCCCCTTCACCGAAACCGCAACTGACCGACCAAGGAGATGAGACTCATGAGCACCCCGATCACGCTGCCGCAAGGCATGGCGATCACCGGCGAAATCAAGCCGGGTTACGAAGCAATCCTGACGCCTGAAGCGCTCGCACTCGTTGCAGCGCTGCACCGCACGTTCGAACCGCGCCGCCAGGCGCTGCTGCAGGCGCGCGTCGAGCGCACGAAACGCCTCGACGCGGGCGAGCGCCCCGACTTCCTGGCCGAGACGAAGGCGATCCGCGAAGGCGACTGGAAGGTCGCGCCGCTGCCGGCCGACCTGCAATGCCGCCGTGTCGAGATCACGGGCCCCGTCGAGCGCAAGATGATCATCAATGCGCTGAACTCGGGCGCCGATTCGTACATGACGGACTTCGAGGATTCGAACGCGCCGAGCTGGACGAACCAGATCGACGGCCAGATCAACCTGAAGGACGCGGTGCGCCGCACGATCTCGCTCGAGCAGAACGGCAAGTCGTACCGGCTGAACGACAAGGTCGCGACGCTGATCGTGCGTCCGCGCGGCTGGCACCTCGACGAGAAGCACGTGACGGTCGACGGCCAGCGCGTGTCCGGCGGCATCTTCGATTTCGCGCTGTTCCTGTTCCACAACGCGAAGGAGCTGCTCGCGCGCGGCTCGGGCCCGTACTTCTACCTGCCGAAGATGGAAAGCCATCTCGAGGCGCGCCTGTGGAACGACATCTTCGTCGCCGCGCAGGAAGGCGTCGGCGTGCCGCGCGGCACGATCCGCGCGACGGTGCTGATCGAGACGATCCTCGCCGCGTTCGAGATGGACGAAATCCTGTACGAACTGCGCGAACACAGCTCGGGCCTGAACGCCGGCCGCTGGGACTACATCTTCTCGGCCATCAAGAAGTTCAGGAACGACCGCGACTTCTGCCTCGCCGAGCGTTCGAAGATCACGATGACGGTACCGTTCATGCGCGCGTACGCGCTGCTGCTGCTGAAGACCTGCCACAAGCGCAACGCGCCGGCGATCGGCGGGATGAGCGCGCTGATCCCGATCAAGAACGATCCGGAAGCGAACGACAAGGCCATGGGCGGCGTGCGCTCGGACAAGCAGCGCGACGCGACCGACGGCTACGACGGCGGCTGGGTGGCCCATCCGGGCCTCGTGCCGATCGCGATGGAAGAGTTCGTCAAGGTGCTCGGCGACAAGCCGAACCAGATCGCGAAGCAGCGCGACGACGTGCAGGTCGAAGGCAAGAACCTGCTCGACTTCCAGCCGGAAGCGCCGATCACCGAAGCCGGCCTGCGCAACAACATCAACGTCGGCATCCACTACCTCGGCGCCTGGCTCGACGGCAACGGCTGCGTGCCGATCCACAACCTGATGGAAGACGCGGCCACGGCCGAAATCTCCCGTTCGCAGGTGTGGCAATGGATCCGCTCGCCGAAGGGCGTGCTCGACGACGGCCGCAAGGTCACCGCCGAACTCGTGCGTGAACTCTCGAAGGCCGAACTCGACAACGTGAAGCGCTCGGTCGGCGGCAACACGCAGCCGTACGAGCGCGCCGCGGCGATCTTCGAGCAGATGTCGACGTCGGAAGGCTTCACCGAATTCCTGACGCTGCCGCTGTACGAGGAAATCTGACGTCGCTGCCCGCCTCGACCGGGGCCGGCCCTGCGTCGGCGCCGGTCGCGTGCGATGACGGCATCAAAAAAGCGCCCCGCGGGGCGCTTTTTCTTTTGCGACAGGATCCGCTACCGCGGCTGCCGCGCAACCGGTCACACGGCTTCCCGCTCGCGCCGATGCTGAACCCAGTCGCCCGACGCAATGCGCGGACGCCCCGCAATCGCGTGCGCGGCGACCGGATAGTAAAGGCAGGCGTACTGCCGGCCGCCGAGCTCGACGGTCACGTCTTCCGGCTTGAACAGCGAGTCGACGCCCGGATACACGCGCTCGATCTCGTCGAGCACCGGAACGAGCCGGTCGTCGACCTCGTAGACGTCGCCCCAGACCAGCGACTTGTCGGCCGACCCGGCAATCATTCCCGGATAGGTACCGAAATCGTACAGTTCGCCCGGCAGCGCGACGGCGCCGAGCAGCGTCGGCGCGGCAATCCCGTGCCTGGCGGCCGCGTGGCCGATGTCGTTGACCTCCCCGTTTCTCAGGGTGCCGTAGACGAATACGTAGCGCATCGTGGTTCTCCTCTTTGATTCGTATGGTGCCGTGTCCGCACGCGATTCGTGGCGAAATCGCCCGCGCCTCGATAGACCACGATACCGGCCGGATGGTTCGAACCCGCCAGCGCGCCCGGCCCCGGGGCAGTCCGGAAATCGCCGGGCCCCCACACAAAGTTCATTTGAACGCGGCATGATCGCCCGACAAACCGCCGCATGCACGTTCGCGGCGCCTTCTACAATAACGGCATCGCCGCCGCGCTGCCCGAATCGTCCATGAACCCGCCGTTCCAAGCCGACGTACCGAACCCGTACGTCATCGACATTCCGCCCGAATTCGCGCCGACCGCCGTCCATCCGATGCGCGTGCGCGCACGGCAGGTCAATACCGGCCACCGCATCCCGCTGCATACGCATGCGTGGGCGCAGCTCGCATACGCATCGCGCGGCGTGCTGCGCGTCGCGACGACCGGCACGACCTGGATGGTGCCGCCGTCCCGCGCGATCTGGGTGCCGCCGCGCGTGACGCACGAGGTCGTGATCGTCGAAGAGGCGTATTTGCGCACGCTGTATATCGACGAGTCGATCGTGCCGGACGGGCTCGACGCGTGCCGCGTCGTCGAGGTGACGGGACTCCTGCGCGAGCTGATCGTCGCACTCGACGCGCGCGACCTGAGCACCACGCGCGAGCGCCTGCTGTGCGGGCTCGTGCTCGACGAGCTGAGTCACGCCGAGCCGCTGCCGCTCGCGGTGCCGATGCCCGACGAAAAAAGGCTGCGCATGCTGTGCGAATCGGTCCTCGCGCACCCGGCCCACGCGGAGTCGCTCGAGCATTGGGCCAGCGAGGTCGGCGCCAGCACGCGCACGATTTCGCGGCTCTTCAAGCAGGAACTGGGCGTGAGCTTTTCGCAGTGGCGCCAGCAGGCGCTGCTGGCGCGGGCCATTCCGCTGCTGAACCAGGGGCGCCCGCTGTCGCATATCGCGCGCGAACTCGGCTACCAGAGCCAGAGCGCGTTTTCGGCGATGTTCAGGCGTGCATTCGGCGAAAGCCCGCGCGCATTCATGCTGCGCGGCTACGAGCACCGCGGCCCGGAAGGCAGCCGCGCGGACGACGAAATGCCGGACGACGACGCGATCGACGCTGCCCGCTGAACGCGTCGCTTCAGGCCGTCAGGACTTCAGACCGGTCGCACCATGTGGCGGATCGAGCCCAGTTGCGCGAGCCGCGACCCGGCAACCTGATAGCCCATGCGCAGGTAGAGACGCGCGGCTGGATTGTCGACGAACACGCGCAGTTGCAGTTCGTGCAGCCCGCGCGCACGCGCCCAGCGATGCGACATGTCGAGCATGTAGGTGCCGGCGCCCTGCCCGCGATGACCGGCCGCGATCTGCACGTCGCGGATGTGCAGCGAGTCGCCTTCCTCGGTCACGCGCAGCACGCCGATGCGCTCGCCATCGGCCTCGAGGATGAAGTTCTCGGATTCGCGCCAGCTCGCGTAGAACAGGTCGCTGCGCCACACGAGCCCATGGCGCTTGTAGTAGCCGCCCATGTTGCCGTGCGTCAGCGCTTCGGCAAACGGAAAATCGCCAGCCTCCGCGGGCCGGAGCTGATACAGGAGTCGCAGGTCGGTCGGATCGAGCATCGCGCAGGGGTCAAGAACGCATCCCGCCACGATAGCGCAGTCGCGTGCGGATGCAATCGCGGATTTCTCGTAGCGGCTCGACGCCGGATGACCGGACGTTACGCGGCCAGCGGGCACAACCGGAAACGCAAATGAAAAAGCCCGCACAAGGCGGGCTTCTTCATTTTCTGGCGGAGCGGACGGGACTCGCCTACATCCCGCAGGCCGCGGCTGCGCTTGCAAGCGCAGCCCTTCGAGTCCCGCCGGAAGCCGCGCAGGCGGCTTCCTCCGCTCCGCAGTCACGCGCCCGCAAGCGGGCACAACCGGAAACGCAAATGAAAAAGCCCGCACAAGGCGGGCTTCTTCATTTTCTGGCGGAGCGGACGGGACTCGAACCCGCGACCCCCGGCGTGACAGGCCGGTATTCTAACCGACTGAACTACCGCTCCAGTCTTGCTACTTGCCTGGCAGGCGTCGGTTGCTTCCTGCCGGCGCATCGTTTGTTCGAACGACGCCGAAATCTGGCGTCCCCTAGGGGATTCGAACCCCTGTACTCACCGTGAAAGGGTGATGTCCTAGGCCTCTAGACGAAGGGGACAACGTACTGCTTACATCTTTAATGCAAAAGCCCGTTCAAAAAACGTTCTTTGAACGGGCTTCGTTCTGGCGGAGCGGACGGGGCTCGAACCCGCGACCCCCGGCGTGACAGGCCGGTATTCTAACCAACTGAACTACCGCTCCAGCTTTCTTACTCGCACCTGCAGGACATCGTCACGTTCCTGCCGATGTTGCGACACTTCTACGAAACGCCGCTGAATCTGGCGTCCCCTAGGGGATTCGAACCCCTGTACTCACCGTGAAAGGGTGATGTCCTAGGCCTCTAGACGAAGGGGACAACGTACTGCTTACATCCTTAATACAAAAGCCCGCTCAAAAACGTCTTGAACGGGCTTCGTTCTGGCGGAGCGGACGGGACTCGAACCCGCGACCCCCGGCGTGACAGGCCGGTATTCTAACCGACTGAACTACCGCTCCAGCTTTCTTACCCTCACCCGCAGGACGTCGGTTACGTTCCTGCAAGCGTTGCGACATTTCTACGAAACGCCGCTGAATCTGGCGTCCCCTAGGGGATTCGAACCCCTGTACTCACCGTGAAAGGGTGATGTCCTAGGCCTCTAGACGAAGGGGACAAAATCTTTTCAGATCTGTCTGACTTTCGCTATTCACTTTTCAATCAACAGCGAAGGCCGAAATTCTAACTGCTTTGAATCATTTTGTGAAGCATTTATTACTACCACTGCTTCGCAAATCAACTCAGCTTGTTCTGATGGTGGAGGTAAGCGGGATCGAACCGCTGACCTCTTGCATGCCATGCAAGCGCTCTCCCAGCTGAGCTATACCCCCTTGCAGAACAGAAATGAGATTATATGGAGCTACTTTGAACTTGTAAATACCCTTTTTGCGATTCGAGCGAAATTTTTTGCGAAGCTGCCGCGATGTCACGCACGGGCAGCTTCGCTCGCCCTCGAACCTCAGGCCAGCGCCGCCTCGATGCGCGACACCACGACATCGCGACCGAACAGCACGAGCACCGCATCGATCGACGGCGTATGCGTCGTACCCGCCACCAGCAGGCGCACCGGCATCGCCAGTTGCGGCATCTTCAGCTTGTGCGTGCCGAGCGTCGACTTCAGCGCGGCGGACACGGCCTCCTTCGTCCAGTCGGCCGCCTTCAGCGCAGCGGCGAGATCGGCCAGCGCCGGACGCACCGCATCGGTCACGTGCTGCGCGAGCGCATCGGCTTCCGGTGCCGGCACACGGTAGAACATCGCGGCGCCTTCCGCGATCTCCTTGACCGTCGTCGCACGATCCTTCATCAGACCGACCACCGCTTCCAGCGCCGGGCCCGTCGCGATCGCCGCATCGTCGATGCCGAGGGCGGAGAGGAACGGCTTTGCCAGCTCGGCGAGGCGCGCGTTGTCGGCTTCCTTGATGTAATGCGCGTTCAGCCAGCTCAGCTTGCTGTGGTCGTACTGCGCGGGCGACTTGCCGAGATGCTCGAGATCGAACCATTCGACGAACTGCTCGCGCGAGAAGATCTCCGCGTCGCCGTGCGACCAGCCGAGGCGCGCGAGATAGTTGACGACGGCTTCGGGCAGGAAGCCCGCATCGCGGTACGCCATCACGCTCATCGCGCCATGCCGCTTGCTCATCTTCTCGCCCTGCTCGTTCAGCACGGTCGGCAGGTGCGCGTAGACGGGCGGCTCGCCGCCGAGCGCATTCAGGATGTTGATCTGGCGCGGCGTGTTGTTCACGTGGTCGTCGCCACGGATCACGTGCGTGATGCCCATGTCCATGTCGTCCACCACCACGCAGAAGTTGTAGATCGGCGTGCCGTCCGGGCGCGCGATCACGAGGTCGTCGAGTTCCTCGTTCGAGATCTCGACACGCCCCTTCACGGCGTCGTCCCACACAACCGTGCCGGTCAGCGGATTGCGGAAGCGCAGCACCGGCTTCACGCCGGCCGGCGGCTCCGGCAGCACCTTGCCGGGCTCCGGCCGCCACGTGCCGTCGTAGCGCGGCTTCAGGCCGGCCTCGCGCTGGCGTTCGCGCAGCGCGTCGAGTTCCTCGGCCGACATGTAGCACGGGTACGCGAGGCCCTTCTCGAGCATCTGCGCGAGCACCTCGCGATAGCGGTCCATCCGCTGCATCTGGTAGATCGGGCCGTCGTCGAAATCCAGGCCGAGCCATTGCATCCCTTCGAGGATCGCGTCGACCGCTTCCTGCGACGAACGCTCGACGTCGGTATCCTCGATGCGCAGCACGAACGTGCCCTTCATCTTGCGGGCGAACGCCCACGGATAGAGCGCGGAGCGGATGTTGCCGAGGTGGATGAAGCCGGTGGGACTCGGCGCGAAGCGGGTACGGACAGGACGGGTCATAAACGGTAACTCGAACGCCTGGGGCGCATGAATGATTCGACGCGGGATCGACGGCGGCAGCCCGGACAGCAACGGGGCCGGCGACGCCCGGAACGGGAAAGAAGCCGGAATTATACTCGCGCCGGACATCGCGCCAAGCGCGCCGCTTGCTTTATGATGTGCGCGCCGCGGCCGCCAGCCGGCGCGGCACCGGCCGCACGGAACCCCTGCGCGGCCGCTCGGAACCTATCGCCGCCGCGGACCGTGACACCCGCCGCCAAGCCGCCGGAGAACCATTCGATGTCGTCCCCTCGCCTGTCGCGCCGCCACTTCACGATCGCCGCCGCGTCCGCCAGCCTCGCCGCCTGCACGTCGTTCGGCGACAAATCCCGCCCCGGCGCCGCACTGCCGCAGGAAAAGCCGGTGAAGATCGGCATCGCCCTCGGCGGCGGCGCCGCGCGCGGCTTCTCGCACATCGGCGTGCTGAAGGCGCTCGAGGCGCGTGGCATCCCGATCGAGATCGTCGCGGGCACGAGCGCGGGCTCGGTGGTCGGCGCACTCTATGCATCGGGCATGAGCGCCCTTCAGATCAACAAGATCGCGCTCGACATGGACCAGGCGGCGATCAGCGACTGGGCGCTGCCGTTCCGCTCGCGCGGGCTGCTGCAGGGCGTGGCGCTGCAGAACTTCCTGAACAAGACCCTCAACAACCGGCCGATCGAGAAGATGGCGAAGCCGCTCGGCATCGTCGCGACCGATCTGCAGAACGGCCAGCCGATCCTGTTCCAGCAAGGCAATACGGGGCTCGCGGTGCGCGCATCGTGCAGCGTGCCGTCGGTGTTCGAGCCGGTGAAGATCGGCAACCGCGAGTATGTGGATGGCGGCCTCGTGAGCCCGGTGCCCGCGTCGTATGCGCGCAAGATGGGCGCGAGCTTCGTGATCGCGGTCGACATCTCGTCCCGGCCGGACGGCGCGGCAACCAATAACCCGATCGAGATGCTGCTGCAGACCTTCACGATCATGGGCCAGACGATCAAGACCTACGAGCTCGACAAGTATGCGGACGTCGTGATCCGCCCGAATCTCAACGCGATGGGCGGCAGCGACTTCAACCAGCGCAACGCGGCGATTCTCGCGGGCGAGGAAGCCGTCGCGCGCATCATGCCGGAGCTGCAGCGCAAGCTCGCGGCAGCACGCGGCGTGGCTGCCGCATAAAGCACCGCGATGTTCAGGCCGGCGCGCGCCGCCGGCCCGCCAACGGCTCAACGGTTTTCAGCCCGCCGTTTGCACCGCCCCAAAACAAAAAACCCTGCCGCCTCTCGGTGACAGGGTTTTTTTCGATCCGGCCGGGCCGGCCGTCGAACGTCAGTTGTTGCCGTTCGCGGAATCGTCGCCGATCGTCGCGCGCACGCGCTGACGCAGGTCTTCCGGCTTCATCGGGAACTCCGATTCGAGCCGGCGCGCGCCGGTGAAACGCTTTTCCCAGTAGCCGCTGTCGAGATCGTCGACGCGGATCGTGCTGCCCGTCGACGGCGAATGCACGAACTTGTTGTCGCCGATGTAGATGCCGACGTGCGAGAACGTACGGCGCATCGTGTTGAAGAACACGAGGTCGCCCGGCTTGAGGTTGCTCATGCTCACCTTCTCGCCGACGCGGCTCATCTCTTCCGCACGACGCGGCAGCGACATGCCGAGGGTGTCCTGGAACACGTAGCGCACGAAGCCGCTGCAGTCGAGGCCCGAATCCGGCGAGTTGCCGCCCCAGCGATAACGCACGCCGATCATGTTCAGCGCGCCGACGACCACGTCGCCTGCCTTGCCGGCCATGCCCGCGAGGAACGACTTCGCGCCGCCGCTCGACGGCTGCGCGCTGGTCTGCTGGAGGGAGGCATTCGACGCGTTCTGCGTCGAATTCGTGACATTCTGGTTAAAACTGCTGACTTCGTCGGCGAACGCGCCGGGTGCTGCTGCGAACAGGGCGCCGATGAACAGCCCGGCGATGGTGCGCGCGCATGCCTGGGTCAGGGATCGATGCTGCATTGGTCGATGGAATGTGCTTAAAAATCAGCTGATTGGCGGAAAATTTCGGTCGATACTAGCCAGCGCGTAATCGTTTGTCAAAACAAATTAATAAATACAATCGAGATGGTCAGACCATTGGCCGCCTATCACGCTTTCCAGACCGCTTTCAACAGCTTTTGTGTGTAAGGATGTGACGGTCTGGTGAAGATGTCGGCCACCTCTCCCGACTCGACGACGGCCCCGTCCTGCATCACCGCGACGCGGTGCGCCATCGCCCCGATCACCTCCAGGTCATGGCTGATGAAGACATAGCCGAGGTTGTATTTCTGTTGCAAATTCGCGAGCAGCTTCAGCACCTGCTGCTGGATCGACACGTCGAGCGCGGACGTCGGCTCGTCGAGGATCAGGATGCGCGGCTCCAGCACCAGCGCCCGCGCGATTGCGATCCGCTGGCGCTGCCCGCCCGAGAATTCGTGCGGATAACGGTGCAGCACCGTGCGGTCGAGGCCGACTTCGCGCAGCACCGCCAGCGACTTCGCACGCCGTGCGTCGGGCGTCATGTCCGGGCGATGCAGCTCGAGCCCCTCGCCGACGATCCGCTCGATCGTGTGACGCGGCGAAAGCGAACTGAACGGATCCTGAAAGACGACCTGCATGTTCGAGCGCAGCGCCGTCTGTTCGCGGCCGCGATAGGTCGACAGCGCGCGCCCCTGGAATTCGATCGTGCCGCCGGCCGTCTTCTGCAGGCCGAGCAGCGCCATCGCGAGCGTCGACTTCCCCGATCCCGATTCGCCGACGATGCCGAGCGTCTCGCCCTGCCGCACCGACACCGACACGTCCGCGACGGCCGTCACCGGCACCGAGCCGAACCAGCCCGCGATGCCCGGCCGCTTGCGTGCGAACTGCACGCTCACGTGCTGCGCGTCGAGCACGACGGGCGCGATCGGCATCACCGGGGTGACCGCGCGTTGCGGCCGGCTGTTCAAGAGCCGCTGCGTGTACGGATGCTCGGGTTCCGCGAAGATCCGTTCGACCGGCCCGCTCTCGACGAGCCGGCCGTGCTCCATCACCGCGACGCGATCCGCGAAGTGCCGCACGAGATTCAGGTCGTGCGTGATCAGCAGGATCGCCATCCCGCGCTTTTCCGCTTCCTCGCGCTGCAGTTCCAGCAGCAGGTCGACGATCTGCGCGCGGATCGTCACGTCGAGCGCGGTGGTCGGTTCGTCGGCCAGCAGCAGGCGCGGCCGGCAGGCGAGCGCCATCGCGATCATCGCGCGCTGCCGCTGGCCGCCCGACAACTGGTGCGGATAGCTGTCGACACGCTTCTCCGGCTCCGCGATGCCCGTGCGCGCGAGCAACGCGATCGCGCGCTTGCGCGCCTCGACCGCCGAGACGCCGTCGTGCAGCACGATCGTCTCGCCGATCTGCACGCCGATCGTATACAGCGGGTTGAGCGCGGTCATCGGCTCCTGGAAGATCATCGCGATGTCCGAGCCGCGCAGCCCGCGCATCTCGCGCTCGCTCTTGCCGACGAGGTCCTGCCCGGCGAAGCGGATCGCGCCGCTCACGTCGGCGTCGCGCAACAGCCGCAGGATCGACAGCGCGGTCACGCTCTTGCCCGACCCCGACTCGCCGACCAGCGCGACGCGCTCGCCGCGTCCGATCGCGAGCGTCACGTCGTCCACCGCGACCGTGTCGCCGAAGCGCACGTGCAGATGCTCGAGCGTCAGCAACGGCTCGTGCTGCGTCGATACGACCGGTTCGCTCATCGCTGGCCTCCCGCCGCGCGCACCGAATCGGCGATCCGCGTGTCGAGTGCGTTGCGCAGCGCATCGCCCATGAAGGTCAGCAGCAGCAGCGTCGCGACCAGCACGCCGAAGGTCGACAGCGAGATCCACCACGCGTCGAGGTTGCCCTTGCCTTGCGCGAGCAGCTCGCCGAGGCTCGGGGTCGGCGGCGGCACGCCGAGCCCGAGGAAATCGAGGCTGGTGAGCGCGAGGATCGAGCCGCTCATCCGGAACGGCAGGAACGTGATCACCGGCGTGAGACTGTTCGGCAGCACGTGGCGCCAGATGATCTGCCAGTTCGTGAGGCCCATCGCGCGCGCCGCGCGCACGTAATCCTGCGTGCGGTTGCGCAGGAATTCCGCGCGCACGTAGTCGGCGAGCCCGATCCAGCCGAACAGCGACAGCAGCACGATCAGCAGCAGGAAGCTCGGCTCGAAGATCGACGCGAAGATGATCAGCAGGTACAGCTCCGGCAACGAGCTCCAGATCTCGATCAGCCGCTGCCCGACGATGTCGATGCGTCCGCCGAAGAAGCCCTGCACGGCGCCCGCGGCGATCCCGAGCAGCGTGCCGATCACGGTCAGGATCAGCCCGAACTCGACCGACACGCGGAACCCGTACACGAGCCGCGCGAGCAGGTCGCGCCCCTGCGCGTCGGTGCCGAGCCAGTTCGCGCGCGACGGCGGCGCGGGGTTCGGCACGTTCGAGAAGTAGTTCAGCGTGTCGTAGTAGTAGCGGTTCGGCGGGTAGACGACGAAGTTGCCGGGCGCCTCGAGCCGCTTGCGCACGTACGGATCGAGATAGTCGGCCGGCGTCGGGAAATCGCCGCCGAAGGTCGTCTCCGGATACGCGTGGAACAACGGGAAATAGTACTGGCCGTCGTAACGCACGACGAGCGGCTTGTCGTTCGACCACAACGGCGCCGCCACGCTCGCGGCAAAGGCCACGAAAAAGATCACGAAGCTCCAGTAGCCGAGGCGCTGCTGCCTGAAGCGCTGCCATACGCGGCGCGCGGGCGACGGCGACACGCGGGCGCGCGCCGCGTCGATGCGGGAGGACACGACGGCCCGGTTCATCGCGCACCTCGCCCGGTGACGCCGGGCATGCAGACGGACGGTTTCATGTCAGCGCTCCAGGGTGTCGAATTGAATGCGCGGATCGACCCACACATAGCAGAGATCGGAGATCAGCTTGGTCGCGAGCCCGATCAGCGTGAACAGGTACAGCGTGCCGAGCACGACCGGATAGTCGCGCCGCACGACCGACTCGTACGACAGCAGCCCGAGGCCGTCGAGCGAGAACAGCGTCTCGATCAGCAGGCTGCCGGTGAAGAACGCGCCGATGAACGCCGCCGGAAAGCCGACGATCAGCGGCAGCATCGCATTGCGAAACACGTGCTTCCACAGCACATTGCGCTCGGAGAGCCCCTTCGCACGCGCGGTCAGCACGTATTGCCGGCGGATCTGGTCGAGGAACGCATTCTTCGTGAGCATCGTGACGACCGCGAAGCTGCCGACGACCGACGCCGTGATCGGCAGCGCGATGTGCCACAGATAGTCGAGCACCTTGCCGACGAGCGACAGCTGCGCGAAGTTGTCCGACGTGAGCCCGCGCAGCGGGAACAGCTGCCAGAACGAGCCGCCGCCGAACAGCACGAGCAGCAGCACGCCGAGCACGAAGCCCGGAATCGCATAGCCGACGAGCACGACGAGGCTCGTCGCGACGTCGAACGGCGAGCCGTTGCGCACCGCCTTCGCGATGCCGAGCGGCACCGATATCAGGTACGTGAGGAAGAACGTCCACAGCCCGATGCTGATCGACACGGGTAGCTTCTGCACGACCAGCGACCACACGCTCTGGTGGCGAAAGTAGCTTTCGCCGAGATCGAAGCGCGCGAAGCGCTTGAGCATCAGCCAGTAGCGTTCGAGCGGTGGTTTGTCGAAGCCGTACAGCGCCTTGAGCTGCGCGAGCTGCTGCGCGTCGACGCCGGTGTGCGCACGCAACCCGAACGGCACCGCGCCCTGCTCCGTCGCGCCCTTGCGCAATTCCTGCACGGCCTGTTCGACGGGGCCGCCCGGCACGAACTGGATCACCGCGAACGTGAGGGTCAGCACGCCGATGAGCGTCGGGATCATCAGCAGCAGGCGTTTGAGGATGTAGCTCCACATAGGGCGTCGACTCGCGATCGGTAGGCGGGATGGGACGTTGGGGCGGCGTGGCTCAGTGATCGGGCTTCGCCCACCAGGTCGACACGACCCAGCCCTCGGCCGAATAGTACAGCGGCAGCGTCTGCGGATAGGCAAGCGTGCGCTTGTACGCGACCCGGTGCGTCGTGCTGTACCACTGCGGGACCGCGTAGTAGCCGTGCATCAGCACGCGGTCGAGCGCGTGCGTCGCGTCGAGCAGGTCTTCGCGCGTCTGCGCGGTACCGAGCGCGTGCAGCAGCGCGTCGACGGCCGGCGACTTCAGCCCGATGAAGTTGTCGGAGCCCGGCTCGTCGGCGAACTTGCTCGCGTAACGCGAGTATTGCTCCGCGCCCGGCACCTGCACGCCCGGCAGGCGGATCGTCGTCATGTCGTAGTCGAACGCATCGAGACGCTTTTGCAGCAGCGCGTAATCTGCCGTGCGAAAACGTGCATCGATGCCGAGCTTCGCCAGATTGCGCTGGTACGCCGCCACGATCCCTTCCATCGACGCGCCGGAATCGTCGAGGATCTCGAACGTGAACGGCTCGCCCTTCGCGTTGCGCAACGCGCCGTCTCGATAGGTCCAGCCGGCCTGTGCGAGCAGCGCGCGCGCCTTCAGCAGGTTCGCGCGCAGCGAGCCCGGCGGATTCGTGTTCGGCTGCGTGACTACCGGACCGAACACGGCCGGGTCGAGCTGCGCGCGCAGCGGCTCCAGCAGCTTCAGCTCGCCGGGGCCCGGCGTGCCGGTCGCCTGCAGGTCGGTGTCGGCGAAGTAGCTGTTCATACGCGTGTAGGCGCTGTAAAACAACTGGCGGTTCAGCCATTCGAAGTCGAACGCGAGGTCGAGCGCCTGACGCACGCGCACGTCGCGAAACAGCGGCCGGCGCAGGTTCATGAAGAAGCCCTGCATGCCGGCGCCGTTATGCTGGCGGAATTCACGCTTGACGAGCTCGCCGTTGTCGAAGCGCTTGCCGACGTCGCGGCGCGTCCAGTTGCGCGCGATGTACTCGACGAGCACGTCGTATTCGCCGGCCTTGAACGCCTCGAGCCGCGCGACGCCGTCGCCGTACAGCTTGTAGACGATCCGCTCGAAATTGTTGGTGCCCACCCGCACCGGCAGGTCGGCGCCCCAGTACGCCGGGTTGCGCCGGTAAGTGATCGTCCGGCCGTTGTCGTAATGGTCGATCAGGTACGGGCCGCTGCCGATCGGCTGCTCGAACGCGAGCTGGTCGAACGGGATGCGCGAGCCGTCCGCGCGCAATCCCCACTTGCGGGAAAACACCGGCATGCCGCCGGCGATCAGCGGCAATTCGCGGTTCGCGCTGCGGAACTCGAAGCGCACGGTGGCCGGATCGACGACCACGGCCTTCGCGATCTCCGCGAAATAGGCGCCGAACTGCGGCGCGGCCTGCTTGCTCTTCAGCGTGTCGAACGAGAACTTGACGTCGTCGGCGGTGACGCGCTCGCCGTTCGAGAAGCGCGCGCGGGGATTCAGGTGGAACGTGACCGACCGGCGGTCCGGCGCGATGTCGATGTCGTCGGCGAGCAGCCCGTACGCGGAGGCTGGCTCGTCCGAACTGCCGGTCGCGAGGCTCTCGAACAACATGTCGATGCCCGGCGCGGAGTTGCCGCGCATCGTGAACGGGTTGAACTTGTCGAACGACGTCAGCCGGTTCGGGTTCGCGAGCACCAGCGTGCCGCCCTTCGGCGCATCGGGGTTGACGTAGTCGAAATGCCTGAAGCCCGGCGGATACTTCGGCTCGCCGTACTGCGCAATGGCGTAGGCCGCGTGCGCAGCGGTCGCGGCCAGCACCGCTTGCAGCACGAACACCGCGGCCGTGCGGCCGGCAGTTCGTATCGCACGGCGGACGCGCGCGGCGGCGGCCCGGGGCGAACCCTTCGTCATAGAGGCCCTGTCGTTCGAATGAGGGGAGTAACGAGGGACGATTCTACCCATTCAAGCCGGCGAGCCAAAAGAAAACCGCCACGCGGGCGGTTTCTTCACGAGCGGATCGGGGGCGCGCATCAGGCGGGCGCGCCCTGCCGATCAGCGCCAGCCGTTGTGGCGGCCGTTGTCCCAGTGGCCACGATCGCCACGATCGCCCCAGCCGCGGCCGTGACGGCGGTACCACTCGTCGCGGCCCCAGTAGCGGCGGCCGTCCCAGTAGCGGTCGCCGTGCCAGCCGATCACGATGGCCGGTCCCGGTGCATACACAGGGGCCGGCGCGTAGACCGGCGCAGGCTGATAGACGACCGGCGGCGGAGGCGGCGGCGCATACACGGGTGCGGGCGCGACGTAGACCGGCGCCGGAACGCCGAGATTGATCCCGACATTGACTCCCGCCATTGCTGCGCCCGACACGAGCAAGGCCGTCATACCGGTCAAGAGCGAGGCAACACGCAAGGTCTTCATGGATTCCTCTTCTGGTTGTTTCATGTGTGATTCGACTATAACGGCAAGCGCCGTCCCCGCATATTTCCACTTTGTAAGAACTGATGCGCCGCATCGCAACGGTAAGCCCGCGCTAACGTCTTGTAACAATCGACGCCCGCCCCGCCCCCTCACGCCCCATTCCTAAAACATCTTTCATCCTGCCCCGCGCCCCGCGTTAAGCGGCGCCACGCACACTGCGCGAGCCGAACCGGGCTCCCGCCGCGCTTCGGCACTTCGCTGACAGGCCGGCGCCCCGCGCCGGCGGAGACCTCGCCGATGCTGAAACTCGTCCGACTCGCGCTCGCGCGCCCCTACACGTTCATCGTCCTCGCACTGCTGATCCTGATCGCGGGGCCGCTCGCGGCGCTGCGCACGCCGACCGACATCTTCCCCGACATCCGGATTCCGGTCATCAGCGTGGTGTGGAACTACGCGGGCCTGCAGCCGGCCGACATGGCCGGACGCATCGTCACCTACTACGAGCGCACGCTCGGCACGACGGTCAACGACGTGGCGCACATCGAGTCGCAATCGTTCCGCAGCTTCGGGATCGTCAAGATCTTCTTCCAGCCGAGCGTCGACATCCGCACCGCGACCGCGCAGGTCACGTCGATCTCGCAGACCGTGCTCAAGCAGATGCCGCCGGGCACCACGCCGCCGCAGATCCTCAACTACAACGCATCGACCGTGCCCGTGCTGCAGCTGGCGCTGACGAGCGACACGCTGAACGAACAACAGCTCGGCGACTACGCGACCAACGTGATCCGGCCGCAGTTGCTGTCCGTCGCGGGAGTCGCGATTCCGTCGCCGTACGGCGGCAAGGTGCGCCAGGTGCAGATCGATCTCGATCCGCAGGCGCTGCAGGCCAAGGGGCTGTCCGCGCAGGATGTCGCGACCGCGCTGGCGCAGCAGAACCAGATCATCCCGGCCGGCACGCAGAAGATCGGCGGCTTCGAGTACAACATCCGGCTCAACGACAGCCCGCTGACCATCGACCAGCTCAATGCGCTGCCGATCCGGAGCGTGAACGGCGCGGTGATCTTCATGCGCGACGTCGCGCACGTGCGCGACGGTTATCCGCCGCAGGGCAACATCGTGCGCGTCGACGGCCGGCGCGCGGTGCTGATGAGCGTGCTGAAAAGCGGTTCGGCATCGACGCTCGACATCATCTCGGGCGTCAAGGCGCAGTTGCCGCGCATCGAGGCGACCCTGCCGCCATCGCTCAGGCTCGTCGTGATGGGCGACCAGTCCGTGTTCGTCAAGGGCGCCGTCAGCGGCGTGGCGCGCGAAGGCCTGATCGCCGCCGCGCTCACGTCCGCGATGATCCTGCTGTTCCTCGGCAGCTGGCGCTCGACGCTGATCATCGCCGCGTCCATTCCGCTCGCCGTGCTCGCCGCGATCGCGGCGCTCGCAGCCGCGGGCGAGACGCTCAACGTGATGACGCTCGGCGGGCTCGCGCTCGCGGTCGGCATTCTCGTCGACGATGCCACCGTCACGATTGAGAACGTGAACTGGCACCTCGAACAGGGCAAGGCGGTGCGCGATGCGATCCTCGACGGCGCGTCGCAGATCGTCGCGCCGGCCTTCGTGTCGCTGCTGTGCATCTGCATCGTGTTCGTGCCGATGCTGCTGCTCGACGGCGTGGCCCGCTTCCTGTTCGTGCCGATGGCCGAAGCCGTGATCTTCGCGATGATCGCGTCGTTCGTGCTGTCGCGCACGTTCGTGCCGATGATGGCCCGCTACCTGTTGAAGCCGCATGCCGCGCATCCGGCGGCCGCGCTCGCGCCGCATGGTGCGCCGTTCCCGCCGCCACGCGCACGCAATCCGCTCGTCGCGTTCCAGCAGGGGTTCGAGCGCCGCTTCGCGGCACTGCGCGCCGGCTACCGCGTCGTGCTCGGTCTCGCACTCGTCCACCGTGCGCGTTTCGTCGCGCTGTTCCTCGCGGCGGTGGCCGTGTCGTTCGTGCTGGTGCCGTGGCTTGGCCGCAATTTCTTCCCGTCGGTCGACGCGGGCGAAATCGCGATCCACGTGCGCGCACCGATCGGCACGCGCATCGAGGAAACGGCCGCGCTGTTCGACCATGTCGAGCAGACGGTGCGCGGCGTCGTGCCGCCGCACGCGATCGCGAGCATCGTCGACAACATGGGACTGCCGAACAGCGGGATCAACCTCACGTACAGCAACAGCGGCACGATCGGCCCGCAGGACGGCGACATCCTCGTGTCGCTCACGGGCGACCACGCGCCGACCGCCGACTACGTCAAGCAGTTGCGTACGCGGCTGCCGCGCGCGTTTCCCGGCGTGACGTTCTCGTTCCTGCCCGCCGACATCGTGAGCCAGATCCTCAACTTCGGTGCGCCCGCGCCGATCGACGTGCAGGTGACCGGCCCCGATCGCGCCGCCAACCGCGCTTATGCGACCGAGCTGTTGCGGCGCATCCGCGGCGTGCCGGGGGTGGCCGATGCGCGCGTGCAGCAGGCGTCGACCTATCCGCAGTTCACCGTGTCGGTCGACCGCACGCGGGCCGCACAACTCGGCATCACCGAGCAGGACGTCACCAATGCGGTGGTCGCCAGCCTGTCCGGCACAAGCCAGGTGTCGCCGACCTACTGGCTCGATCCGCACAACGGCGTGTCGTATCCGATCGTCGCGCAGACGCCCCAATACCGGATGACGTCGCTGGCGGACCTGCGCGCGCTGCCCGTCACGGGCCGCTCGGGCGCGCCGCAACTGCTCGGCGGGCTCGCGACGATCGTGCGCGGACAGACCGACGCGGTCGTGTCGCACTACGACATCGCACCGCTGTACGACATCTTCGCGACGACGCAGGACCGCGATCTCGGTGCGGTCAGCGCCGACATCGAACGCGTCCTGCACACGAGCGCGGCCGGCTTGCCCAAGGGATCGCGCGTGACCGTGCGCGGCCAGGTGCAGACGATGAACGGCGCATTCGGCGGGCTGCTCGCGGGCCTCGCCGGCGCGGTCCTGCTGATCTACCTGCTGATCGTCGTCAACTTCCATTCGTGGCGCGACGCATTCGTGATCGTGAGCGGCCTGCCCGCGGCGCTCGCGGGCATCGTCTGGATGCTGTTCGTCACGCGCACGCCGCTGTCGGTGCCGGCCCTGACCGGCGCGATCCTGTGCATGGGCGTCGCGACCGCGAACAGCATCCTCGTCGTGACCTTCGCGCGCGAACGGCTCGCGCACACCGCTGATGCTGCCGTCGCCGCGCTCGAAGCCGGCTTCACGCGCTTTCGGCCCGTGATGATGACCGCACTCGCGATGATCATCGGCATGGCGCCGATGGCCCTCGGTCTCGGCGACGGCGGCGAGCAGAACGCGCCGCTCGGCCGTGCGGTCATCGGCGGCCTGCTGTGCGCGACCGTCGCGACGCTCGTGTTCGTGCCCGTCGTGTTCAGCCTCGTCCACCGGCGCGATTGCGCGCCCCGTTCCGAATCCCTGCCCCTCACTCCGGGAGAACAGCATGTCCACTGAATTCGAAGTCCGCCCTCCTGGCACGCCGCGCTTCCTGAAACCGCTCGCGATCGCGGGTGCCATCGCCGCCCTCGCCGTCGCGGCGGCCGGCCTCGTCGCCCGCATGCACGATGCGCACGCGGTCGCCGCCTGGACCGTGCAACAGGCGATCCCGACCGTCGCGACGGTTGCGCCGCAGCCGGCCGCGGCCGACGCGCTGGTGCTGCCCGGCCGGCTCGACGCGTACGTCGACGCACCGATCTACGCGCGCGTGCCCGGCTACCTGCACGCGTGGTACGCCGACATCGGCGCGCATGTGAAAGCCGGCCAGTTGCTCGCGTCGATCGATACGCCCGATCTCGACCAGCAGTTGCAGCAGGCACGCGCCGACCTTCAAAGCGCGAGCGCGAACGAACGGCTTGCGGCCGTCACGGCCGCCCGCTGGGCCGAGATGCTCGCGCAGGATTCCGTCTCGCAGCAGGAGGCCGACGAAAAACGCAGCGACCTCGACGCGAAACGCGCGGCCGTCGCGGCGAGCACCGCCAACGTGCGACGGCTCGAAGCGCTCGAATCGTTCAAGCGGCTCACCGCGCCGTTCGACGGCATCGTCACGGCACGCAAGACCGATGTCGGCGCGCTGATCGACGCGGGCAGCGGCAACGGTGCCGAACTCTTCACCGTCTCGGACGCGCGGCGGCTGCGGCTGTACGTCCACGTTCCGCAAGACGACGCGGCCGCGATCCGCACAGGCATGCGTGTCGCGCTGACCGTGCCCGAGCGTCCCGGCATGACGTTCGACGCCACGCTCGCGGATTCCGCCCAATCGATCGATCCGGCTTCCGGCACGCTGCTCGCGCAGTTTTCGATCGCCAACCCGGCAGGCACGCTGTTCCCGGGCGAGTATGCGCAAGTGCGGATCGCGATGCCCGGCGCCGCGCATGCGCTGTCGATTCCGGCAAGCACGCTGATCTTCCGCCACGACGGGTTGCAAGTCGCCGTGCTCGATGCAACCGGGCATGCGCACCTGCGCAACGTATCGATCGCGACCGATCTCGGCACGCGTGTCGTGATCGCATCGGGGCTCGCGGCCACCAACCGCGTGATCGACAATCCGCCCGACTCGCTCGCAGACGGCGACCCCGTGCGTATCGCCGGCACCACGGCGACGGAGCGTGCGCATGGCTGACCGTCTGCTCGCTGTATGGCTGGGCAGCGTCGCGCTGCTCGCCGGCTGCTCGTTGGCGCCGGCCTATCGCGCGCCGGCCGTTCCGGTGCCGACCGCGTTTCGCGAAACGGGCGCGTGGGTCGATGCCGTACCGGCCGATCGCCTGCCGCGTGACGGCTGGTGGCGCGTGTACGGCGACGCGACACTCGACCGGCTCGAACCGCTCGTCGCACGCGCGAATCCCGACCTGGCCGCCGCCGTCGCGCGGCACGACGAAGCCGCGGCGCTGTTCGACGAGGCCCATGCGGCGTTGCTGCCGACCGTGGGCATCGATGCCGAGACCGACCGCGACCGCCAGTCCGCGCGCCGGCCGCTGCGCGGCAGCGGCCAGCCCGACACCTATGAGTCGAACACGCTCGAAGCGGGATTCGGCTACGACGTCGATCTGTGGGGCAAGGTCCGCAATGCGGTCGCGGCCGGCCGCGACGACGCGCAGGCAGCCGACGACGACCTCGCGTCGGTCCGGCTCAGCTTGCAGGCCACCGTCGCCAGCACCTACTTCGACCTCGCGGGGCTCGACCGTGAAGCGGACACGCTCGCGCAAACGATCGACACATACCGCCGTGCGTGGCAACTGACGGTCAGTCGCCATCGCGGCGGCCTCGCATCGGGGCTCGACGTTTCGCGTGCGCAAACGCAACTCGCGCTCGCCCAGGCGCGTGCGTCCGACATCGCCGCTCGTCGCGCGCTCGACGAGCATGCGATCGCGGCACTCGTCGGGGAATCCGCATCGACGTTCTCGCTGCCGCCCGTTGCGGCGCTGCCGGGCGAGCCGTCGATTCCGACGGGACTCGCGTCGACCCTGCTCGAACGCAGGCCGGACGTCGCCGCCGCCGAACGCCGCGTCGCGGCCGCGAACGCGCGGATCGGCGTCGCACGCGCCGCGTACTTTCCCGACCTGTCGCTCGGCCTCGACGCCGGGTTCCAGAGCGATACGTTCTCGCCGTGGCTCGCCGCGCCCAACGAGATCTGGTCGATCGGGCCGCGTCTCGCGATGACGCTGTTCGACGGGGGCCGGCGTGCCGCCGGCGTCCGCCATGCGCGCGCGCAGTTCGACGAACAGGGCGCGCGCTATCGCGCGGTCGTGCTGCAGGCATTCCGCGACGTCGAGGACGATCTCGCGCAGTTGCACCGCCTCGGCGACGAATCGGACCAGGACGACGCGGCGCTCGTCGCGGCGCGGCATTCGCTTGCGCTGGCGATGTCGCGCTATCGCGACGGCGCGGTCAGCTATCTCGACGTGGTCACCGCGCAGACGACCGAACTCGATACGCAGATCGCGGCGCTCGACGTCGACGCCCGACGCCTGCAGGCATCCGTCGGGCTCGTGCGCGCGCTCGGCGGCGGTTGGCACGACGCGCGTTCATGAACGTTTCTTCATCGGCGCGCCCGGTGCCCGCACGGGCGCATTCGATAACGTCGATCCTGCCGGCATCGCCATCGCGGCACCGGCCACTGTCACTTGAAAAGGATCACGCCATGAAGACATTGATGTTCGCCACCCTGCTCTCCGCGCTGTGTGTCGCGCTGCCCGGCCGGGCCAGCGCAACGCAGCCCGACACCGCGACTGCGCCGCAGACGTACGCCGCGACCGCTTCCGCATCGTTGTCGTCGCAACCGGCATGGAACGCGCGACCGGCCACGCCGCTGACACGCGCGCAGGTGTATCGCCAACTCGTCCGCGCCGAACGCGACGGCCAGCTCGCGCAGCTCAACCGCGAACTCTATTCGCACTGAACGCACGCAATCGAACCTGCCGCGCGACGCGCGGCATGCGCACCCTCCACCGGCACGGCGCGATCCCGCATCGTCACCCGCCCGCGTCGAACCTGAAACCGAATCGCGCGACCGTTTCGATGCGCGCGGAAAACGCATGTGCGGCCAGCTTGCGCCGCAACCGCACGACCAGTGCATTGACCGTCTCGGGTTCGACGTCGGCATCGCCCCATGCATAACGCAGCACGGCATCGCGCCCGACCGGTCGCCCCGCTTCGCGCAACAGGCATTCGACGAGACGAAATTCCCGCATGCTGAGCGCCAGCCTCCGGCCCTGCTCCTCGAGTGCGCGCGCGGCCACGTCGAGCCGGACCGACTCGCGCATTGCGATGACACCGTTGCGGCGCCACAGCGCGCGCAACCGCTCGTGCAGCTCCACGAACGAACAGGGATGGGCAAGGCACACATCGCAGCCGGCCTGCAACATCCGCGCGCGCTGCGCAGGTGTCGTGCCGGCCACGATCGCGGCAATCGCCGCGCCGCCGGCCGATGCACCGAGTCGCGGCAATGCCTCGAGCATCGCCGGGTCGGCAGCCGGGTCGGGCGCAACGATCACGATGGCATCGAACCGGTCCTGCGCCGCCACGAAGCAGCCGTCGCGCCATCCGTCGACGCGCTCGACACCATGCGTGCTCTCGCGAAAGGCCTTGTCGAGCCGCGCCGCCTCCGGGTTCGGCGGGGAAATCAGCAGGATGCGCATCGTTCGTTCCCCGACGCCGTCACGCGAGCGAGCGCGGCCAGCATTCGACCGTGATCGCCGCACCGGCCCGCGGTGCATCGCCGATCCGCAGCGCAAAGCCGTGCACGCGCATCACCGCCGAGACGATGCTCAGCCCGAGCCCCGAGCCGCTCACATGGCGCGTGCGCTCGCCGCGATAGAAACGCTCGAGCACCGCGTCGCGTTCGCCGGGCGGGATGCCGGGCCCGGTGTCCTCGATCCGCACGAGCGGCCCGCTCGGCGTTGAATGGAGCGCGACGCGCACGCGGCCGCCCGGCGGCGTGAACTTGATCGCGTTGTCCGCGAGATTGCTGAATGCCTCGAACAGCAACGCGCGATCGCCGTGAATGCGGTCGACCGATGTCGCGGCGAGCTCGAACGACACGTCGACGGCTTCGGCCAACGGCTCATAGAGCTCGCAAACGTCGCGCAGCAAGGCCGTGACGTCGACCGCGGCAAAGCCGCCACGCCGGCTCAGCGTGCCGATCTCGGAGATGCGCAGCATCGCGCGAAAGCGCTCGAGCAAGCGGTCGGTCTCGTCGCGCGCCGACGCGAGCAATGCCGACGACGCAGGGTCGTCCGCGCAAAACGGCTGCTCCGCGAGCCGGGCCAGCATCGTGTGCACGCGTGCGAGCGGCGTGCGCAGATCGTGCGCGATGCCGTCGCAGGTATGACGGACCTCGCCCATCAGCCGCTCGACTTCGTCGAGCATGTGGTTCACGAGATGCGCGAGCAGGTCGAGTTCGTCGTAGCGTCCGACCGGCAGCCGCTTGCCGAGATCGCCCTCGGCGATCTGCCGCGTGACGCGCCGGATCGCGGCGACACGGCGCATCTGCCGCATGCCGAGCATGCTGCCGCCCGCGATGCCCGCGATCAGGATCATCACGCCGCCGATCACGAGCCCGCGGATCGCGACATCGCGGATCTGGATGAAATGCGACAGGTCGCGCGCCACCACCAGCGTCATCCCGTTGTCGCGGCGCACCGCCATCGCGCGCGTGATCGGCGCGGGCTGGCCGTCGAGCGGTGCAAGCGTGCGGTTCAGCGTGCGTCCGTGGCGATCCGTGCGCAACGCGGGCGGCGTCGCGATGTCCCCGGCCACGCGGCGCCCGTTCGCGTCGAACAGCCCGTAGAAACTGGTATGCATGTGCTCGTGCTCGAGCCGCCGGTGAATCGCGAGCGGCAGCTCGGCATCGGGAATCGAATCGAAATAGATCAGTTGCCACGCGAGCACCTCGTCGGTGTCGCGCGCCATCGTGTGCGTCGCGGCCACGCTGATCACGCCCGCGAGCACGAGCAGCGAAACCGAGAAAATCGCCGCATACGCGCACAGCCACCGAAACGTCGTCGTGTGCCAGCGGCGCGTGAAGTTCGCCGCGCGAGCCGCATCCATCCGGGCCTCCGTCATGCGAGCATGTAGCCCGAGCCGCGCACCGTCTGGATCATCGGGGTCGCGCCGGGCGGGTCGATCTTCTTGCGCAACCGGCCCATGTGGACGTCGATCAGGTTGGTGCCGGGATCGAAGTGATAGCCCCACACGGTCTCGAACAGCATCGTGCGCGTGATCGTCTGCCCCGCATTGCGCATCATGAATTCGAGCACGCGGAACTCGGTCGGCAGCAGCGGTATCTCGTCGGCGCCGCGACGTGCGCAGCGCGAAATGAGATCGAGCTCGAGCGCGCCGACCTTCAACAGCGTCTGCTGCGGCACGCCCGACGCCTGCCGGCGACGCAGCAGCACCTCGATGCGGGCGCTCAGCTCGCCGGAATCGAACGGCTTCGTCAGGTAATCGTCGCCGCCCGCGCGCAGCCCGCGGATGCGCTCGTCGACATCACCGAGCGCGCTCAGCATCAGCACCGGCGTATCGATGCCGACCGTGCGCATCGCGGTCAGGATCGCGAGGCCGTCCGCGCCCGGCAGCATCCGGTCGAGCGTGATCGCGTCGTACGACGCGCTCATCGCGCGCAGCATGCCTTCGCGGCCGTTGTCGATCCAGTCGACCTCGAACCCGCGCGCGGTCAGCTCGCCGACGATTTCGTTCGCGGTCACCGCATCATCCTCGACCGTCAGTACTCGCATGGTTGCCCTCGCAATGAACCTCATGACGGGCGCACGCGAGGCGCCCGCGACTATCGTAGACGCCCCGATCGCCGTGCGGCGTTACATGAAAAATGCTTCATCCGGCGCCGTGGCGCACGGGTGAAACATGTTTCATCCGGGCGTCGCCCGCCCCGACGTGCACGCGGCCTACGCTGACGTCATGCGGCATCGGGCCGCGCAACCAGGAGCTACCGGATGAAACTGTCGACTACCGTCGCCTGCATGCTGCTCGCATGCGCCAGCACCGCCGCGTTCGCGGCACCGCATCTGACACCGCAGGAATGCAACGCGTATCCGTTCGTCCACACCGGCCACGACGTCACGCATGCGGACCTCGTGCGCGAGCTGACCGAACTCGAACAGGTCGGCTACGAGCCGGCGCATGCGAGCCCGTATTACCCCGACGATCTCGATGGTGCGAAAGATCGGCTCGCCGCCGAGTACCGCGCCGACTGCACGCACGCGCTGACGGCGGATGCGGGCGCACGGCACTGATTCCGCTGCCCGGCGCAACACGGCCGGGAAAAACAAAAGGCGGCACTCGCGTGCCGCCTTTTGTTCACGAACGCGCATGGATCTCGACCGCTGCGCTGGGCTGCCGCTCAGCGCGACATCATGTTCATGCTGACGTTGTGCATCACCCACAGCGTGCCGACGATCAGGATCGCCGCGGTCAGCACCGTGTAGCTGAACGCCATCACGTTCCAGCGCTGGCCCGACGAGCCGTTCATGTGCAGGAAGTACACGAGGTGCACGACGATCTGCACGAACGCGAGCACGGCCAGCGCGACCAGCGACGCGTGCGGCGACAGCACGCCGCCCATCACGAGGCCGAACGACGCGGCCGTGAGCAGCACCGACAGGATGAAGCCGGCGACGTAGCCGCCGACACTGCCGTGCCCTTCTTCGAGTTGAGACGAATGCGAATGGGCCATTTAGATCACGCTCGCGAGATAAACAAAGGAAAACACGCAGATCCACACGATGTCGAGGAAGTGCCAGAAGAGGCTCAGGCACGTCAGGCGTCGCAGGTCGCGATCGGTCAGGTCGCCGCCGCGCAGCACGATCTGCCCGGCGAGCACGATCATCCACAGCAGGCCGGCCGTCACGTGCAGCCCGTGCGTGCCGACCAGCGTGAAGAACGCCGACAGGAACGCGCTGCGCTGCGGGCCTGCGCCCTCCGCGATCAGGTGCGAGAACTCGCGTAGCTCCATCACGAGAAACGCCGCGCCGAGCACGAACGTCACCGCGAGCCACGCGAGCAGCGCGCCGCGCCGCTGCTTGTACGCAGCGAGCATCGCGAAGCCGTACGTGATGCTCGACAGCAGCAGCGCGGCGGTTTCCACCGCGACGCCCGGGATGTCGAACAGGTCTTTCGCGGTCGGGCCGCCCGCATACTGCTGGCCGAGCACCGCGAACGTCGCGAACAGCGCCGCGAAGATCACGCAGTCGGTCATCAGGTACAGCCAGAACCCGAACACCGAATGCGACGGCGGATGGTCGTCGTGCTCGAGCAGGGTTGCGCTCAAGGTTTTCTGCAACATCAGTTGGCCTCCAGTTCCACGTCGTCGACGCGCGCAGCCACGCGCTTCGTCGGCTGCTTGTCTTCGATCTTCCGCACCGTCGACGCGGGGATGTAATAGCCGTCGTTGTCACGCGAGCTGTAGATCACGAGCGTCGCGATGATCCCGACCAGCCCGCCGATCGCCATCCACCAGATGTGCCACACCAGCGCGAAGCCGAGCACCAGGCTGAAGATCGCGACCACGAGGCCCGCGCAGGTATTCGACGGCATGTGGATGTCGCGAATCGCCGCCGGGTTCGGCCGGCCTTCGCCGTGCGCCTTCATGTCCGCATACGCGTCGAGCGTGCGCACTTGCGGGATCACCGCGAAGTTGTAGTCGGCCGGCGGCGACGAGGTCGCCCACTCCAGCGTGCGGCCGCCCCACGGATCGCCCGTCGTGTCGCGGTACTCGGGCAGGTTGCGGTTGCGGATGCTGACCACCAGTTGCAGCAGCTGGCATGCAATGCCGATCGCGATCAGCACGGCGCCGAATGCGGCGACCAGCAGCCACGGATGCCAGGCCGGGTTGTCGTAGTGGTTGATCCGGCGCGTCATGCCCATGAAGCCGAGCACGTAGAGCGGCACGAACGCTACGTAGAAACCGATCTGCCAGAACCAGAACGCCGCCTTGCCGAGCTTCTCGTTCAGCTTGAAGCCGAACGCCTTGGGGAACCAGTAGTTGAAGCCTGCGAGATAGCCGAACAGCACGCCGCCGATGATCACGTTGTGGAAGTGCGCGATCAGGAACAGGCTGTTGTGCAGCACGAAGTCCGCGCCGGGAATCGCCATCATCACGCCGGTCATGCCGCCGAGCGTGAACGTGACCATGAAGCCGATCGTCCACAGCACGGGCGTCGTGAATTCGATCCGGCCGCGGTACATCGTGAACAGCCAGTTGAACACCTTCACGCCGGTCGGGATCGCGATGATCATCGTCACGATGCCGAAGAACGCGTTCACGTTCGCACCCGAGCCCATCGTGAAGAAGTGGTGCAGCCACACGAGGAACGACAGCACCATGATCGCGCAAGTCGCGTACACCATCGTCTTGTAGCCGAACAGCGGCTTCTTCGCGAACGTCGAGATGACTTCCGAGAAAATGCCGAACGCCGGCAGGATCAGGATGTACACCTCGGGGTGACCCCATGCCCAGATCAGGTTCAGGTACAGCATCGCGTTGCCGCCGGCTTCGTTCGTGAAGAAGTGCATGCCGAGGTAACGGTCGAGGCCGAGCAGCGCGAGCGTCGCGGTCAGGATCGGGAACGACGCCATGATCAGCACGTTCGTGCAGAGCGCGGTCCACGTGAACACCGGCATCTTCATCAGCGTCATGCCCGGCGCGCGCATCTTGATGATCGTCACGAAGAAGTTCACGCCGGTCAGCAGCGTGCCGACGCCCGAGATCTGCAGCGCCCACAGGTAGTAGTCGACCCCTACCCCCGGACTGAACTGCAGCTCCGACAGCGGCGGATACGCGAGCCAGCCCGTCTGGGCGAATTCGCCGATCACGAGCGAGATGTTGATCAGGATCGCGCTGACGGCCGTCATCCAGAACGACAGCGAGTTGATGAACGGGAACGCGACGTCGCGCGCGCCGATCTGCAGCGGCACGATCAGGTTCATCAGGCCGACCATGAACACCATCGCCATGAAGAAGATCATGATCACGCCGTGTGCCGTGAAGACCTGGTCATAGTGGTGCGGCGGCAGGTAGCCGGGCCCGTTGTACGAGAGCGCGAGCTGCATGCGCATCATGATCGCGTCCGCGAAGCCGCGCAGCAGCATGATCAGCGCGACGATGATGTACATCACGCCGAGCTTCTTGTGGTCGACCGTGGTCAGCCATTGCGTCCACAGCCATTTCCACCGGCCGGTGATCGTCAGCGCGGCGAGGATGCCCAGCACGACCAGCCCCATGAAGGCACCGGCCCCCATGATGATGGGCTGATCGAACGGGATCGCCGAGAGTGTGAGTTTGCCGAACATGCGTTACCCCTTCGTGCCGCAGGCGGCGTCCTTCAGGTCGAGGACGTGGCCATCGTTGTATTTCGCGATGATGTTGTGGAAGAGCCGCGGATCGACCGACGAGAAGTAGCGCACGGGCGCCTTCTCGCTCGGCTGCGCGACGGTGCCGTACACGGTCGCGTCGAGCCGCTCCGGCGACGCCTTCACCTTCTGCACCCATGCATCGAACTGTTCGCGCGGCTCGGCGAGCGTGCGGAACTTCATGTCGGAGAAGCCGCGGCCGCTGAAGTTGGCGGACGTGCCCGCGTAGTTGCCGGGCTCGTCGGCGATCAGGTGCAGGCGCGTCTGCATGCCGGCCATCGCGTAGACCTGGCCGCCGAGCTGCGGGATGAAGAACGAGTTCATCACCGAATCCGACGTGATGCGGAAGTTCACCGGCGTGCCGACCGGAATCGCGAGCTGGTTCACCGACGCGATGCCGAGTTCCGGATAGATGAACAGCCACTTCCAGTCGAGCGCGACGACCTCGACGTCGATCGGCTTCACCGACGACTCGAGCGGCTTGTACGGGTCGAGCTCGTGCGTGGTCTTCCAGGTGAGCACGCCGAGGAACAGGATGATCAGCGTCGGCACCGTCCAGATCACGACCTCGATCGCGGTCGAGTGCGACCAGTTCGGCGCGTAGGTGGCGTTGCGGTTCGACGCGCGGTAACGCCACGCGAACCACAGCGTGAGCAGGATCACCGGCACGACGACGATCAGCATCGCCCAGGTGGACGTAGCGATCAGCGCCTTTTCGGCAGCGCCCACGCTTCCTTTCGGATTTAGTACATCTAAATTACAGCCTGACAGGCTCAAAGCCGCGCCGATCGACATCAGCGCCACTCCGCCTTTTGAAGCTTTTCTTTTCATCACACAGCCCGAGGGTCATTGAATCCGTTTGCGTATGCCCGATGCGCATTCGATCCACGAAAGTGGCCGAATCATACGTCGCGCGAGTGCGATGAAAAACCAGCTAATGCGGAAAATCATCATTGCAGAATCTGCCGTGAGACAGATTGTCGCGGGGCAATTTCACGCAGCCGGAAGCCGGCCCGGCGCTGCCTGCGCCGGACCGCGAAGGAATCGATGCGCGTGCAACGACCGCACCGCCGTACGGTGCGCCCCACTCCGCGCGACGTGCCGCGATCAGCCGCGCGTCGATGCCATGTACGACGGCTGCGGCTGCGCAGGGCCGTCCCCTGTCGGCAGCTTCGAATGGCTCGCGTCTTCGATCAGCCGTCCGACGGTCGGATCGATCGCGTCGGTGAACGGCTTGGGATCGATGCCGACCGCCAGCACCACGAGTGCGAGCGACGCGAACATCACGATCTCGCGACGGTTCAGGTCGGCGAGCTTCGCGATCCGCTGGCTCGCCACCTTGCCGAACACGACGCGCTTGAGCATCCACAGCGTGTACGACGCGCTGAGGATCAGCGTCAGCGCCGCGATGGCGCCGATCCAGAAGTTGAAGCGGATCGCGCCCATGATGACCATGAACTCGCCGACGAACCCCGACGTGCCCGGCAGGCCGACGTTGGCCATCGCGAACAGCACCGTGAAGGTCGCGAAACGCGGCATCACGCCCGCGACGCCGCCGTAAGCGGCAATCTCGCGCTGCTTCGTGCGATCGACGAGCACGTTCACGCACAACAGCATCGCGCCCGCGACGAAGCCGTACGACACGAGCTGGACGATCGCGCCTTCGACGCCGATCCGGTTGAACAGGAACAGCCCGAGCGTGACGATCCCCATGTGCGCGACCGTCGAATACGCGAGCAGCTTGCCGAGATCGGTCTGCGCGAGCGCGATCAGGCTCGCGTAGACGATCGCGAACAGCGACAGCGCGATCACGGCCGGCGCGAAGAAGTGGCTTGCATCGGGCGTGACCGGCAGCGCGAAGCGCAGGAACCCGTAGCCGCCGAGCTTGAGCATCGCGAGCATCAGCGCGGCGCCGGTCGGGCCGTCGGTGTAGACGTCGCTCAGCCACGTGTGGACCGGCCACATCGGCACCTTGACCGCGAAGGCGGCGAAGAAGCCGAGGAACACCAGCAACTGCGGCGCGAAGCCGAGCTGCAGCGTGCGCCATACGGCCATGTCGAACGTATGCGACTGCGCGTACAGGTACAGCATCGCCATCAGCAGCAGCAGCGAGCCGGCGAACGAGATGAAGAAGAACTTCACGGCCGCGTACACGCGACGCTCGCGCCCCCACGTGCCGATCAGCAGGTAAAGCGGGATCAGCGTCGCCTCGAAGAAGATGAAGAACAGCAGCCCGTCCTGTGCGACGAACACGCCGACCATCAGCCCCGACAGGATCAGGAACGACGCGTAGTACTGCGCGACGCGTACCGTGACCGACTCCCACGACGCCACCACCACCACGAGGGTCGTGAACGCGGTCAGCACGACGAGCCACAGCGACGCGCCGTCGATGCCGACCCGCCATCCGGAATTGAATGCCGCCAGCCAGTTGCGGCTTTCGACGAACTGCATCGCGGCCGAGTGCGCATCGAAACCGGCAACCAGCGGCACGACCGCCGCAAGCCCCACCAGCGCGCCGACGAGCGCGATCAGCCGCGTACGGCGTGGATGAAGGTCGGAACCGGCGCGCAGCAGGCACGCGCCGAACAGGATCGGAGCCCAGATGGCCAGGCTCAGGAAGGGAAAATCATGCATGTCAACGAGGCCTTGATGAAGTCGCGCACTGCATCGGGGACAGGCGAGACGAAAGGAACGAAATCAAATCGACAGGTAGATTTCGTGAATCGCCGGTGTTGGCAAAATGTAAAGCGGCATCACTGGAAAACTTGACGCCGCTCAAATGCGATCGGGTTAACCAGCATAAGACGATTGATTATTTTCTGCAGCGCAGCAGAGCATTGATTTTCGGCGCAATCCTATGCCACTGATTTTTATGTGTAATTTTTTGTATTGCCCGATGAGATCGATTGCGAAAATCGACGCAGTGCCGCATTTTTGACGTCGGCTTGTTATGACGGAGGGTCGGAGGACGCTAATTGAAGCCGGGCACGGCTGCGAACGAGTGGTCCTTTATCCTTACACACACTCTTTCATTTTCAATACAAACGGCCTTGCCTTGCGCAGGCCGTACGACGGGCAGACCGGCTCGCCCCTACCGCTGACGGCTCAGGCGATCCCAGATGCGCATCGTCACTGCGCGATAGTGATTGTGCTGCGCGGGAAAATGGACGAAGCGGCTGTCGCGTGTGGCATAGACCGGCGACGCCGCGAGTGTCATCGCATCGACGATATGGCGCGCGTCGATCATGCCGGACTGCAGCAACTCCACATAGATCGCCTGCTGGTCGCCGCCGCTCGCATAGACCGACGAACGATCGCCGAAACTCTCGATGCGGGCGCAGATGCGCTCGACCAGGTCGCGCATCGGCGCCACGTTGCGCACGCCGATCATGCACGAATTGATCGCCCATGCCGTGTGATCGGTACCGATCACGAAGTCGCGGCCGTCGATCGTACTGTCGATGGCCTGACTCTGGTCGATCGCCAGAATGTCGGCGTCGACCCAGAAGACGAACGCGTGATGCGGCAGGTGTTCGCGAATCAGATGCAGCTTCGCCCAGTTCGCACCGATGCCGTCCGGCAGAAATGCGGGAGGTTCGCGATACGTGTGATACGCGTAACCATGCCGCGTGCAGTAGCGAGCAAAATTCTCCTCGTGCAGATCGCCATATCCCGCGATATGCGACGTATGCAGGCTCACGAACGCAATCCGGGCCTGCGGATTCACGTGCCGCTCCGCACCGCGCTTACTCTGCTGCGCGGCACGCCAGTCGTCCATTGCGTGCGGGCGATCGCCGTGCTGGTATCGCTCGGCATCGTCGACGAGCGCCGCCACATAGCGGAAATCGTAGTCGGCAGCCGGCGCCCAGACGTCCTCCACTTGCCGCCACTCGGGCGCCTGGTGCGCCACGAGCGGCCGGGCGCCTGCGATCGAATCGATCGCGAGCCCGTCGCTCCAGATCGTCTGGACCGATGCGAAATGACCGTTCGCGAGCGGCATATCGAACGGCAGCGGCGAAAAATGCTCTGCCAGCAGAGTCGCCTCGCACGCGTGCCGCCGCTCCGGAAGGTACATCGCCCATTTGCCCAGCTCGACCACCAGCTTGCGCAACTGCTCACGCACGCCGGGCACGTTGCGGAAGATCATGCCGCTCGCAGCGGGCAGCGCCGACTTCGGCGTCTGCGTCGTGACGATTGCATCGTAACCCTGCGCGACATCCTGCAGCGCGTGCGGATCGAACACGACGGAAAACGGGTCGAGCACGAGCAGCAACGCGTCCGGCTCCATCGCGACGAGCTGCGCGACGATCACGTGGTACTTGTGCAGGATCGGCTGGCGCTCGCCATACACGTGCATGCCGTCGACCGTCACATGCCGGTAGCCGTGCAACTGCGCATAGCGCGCGTGGTTGTCGACAAGTCCGTCGACAGGCCGATGAGAAAGGATAGTCAGAACAGAATGCGGGCTGGCCAAACGCATCACCCCAAGTCGCATCAAACGATAGGCGATATGTAACCCACTATGACCGCTCAAGTCGAGTACTCATGGCGTGACCGGCCGCATCGTGTGCCCGGCGCTCGGCGGGCCCGAAAAAGAAAAAGCCCCGCAAGTCCGAGAACTTGCGGGGCTTTGTCACCGCTTTTGGCGGAGACGGAGGGATTCGAACCCTCGATCCAGGTTTTGGCCCAGATGCTCCCTTAGCAGGGGAGTGCCTTCGACCTCTCGGCCACGTCTCCCAAACTTTCGCTCGCACCAGGGAGGCAGTGCGACGAGAACGAAATAATATAGGGTTTCGAACCGCGCGTCAATTTCCGTGATGCATTTTCTTCAATGCATCACGAAAAATTCACGATGCCTGGCCGAGTTCGAATGCCTTGTGCAGCGCGCGGACGGCCAGTTCCATGTATTTCTCGTCGATCAGCACCGAAATCTTGATTTCGGACGTCGAGATCATCTGGATGTTGATGCCCTCTTCCGACAGCGTGCGGAACATCTTGCTCGCGACGCCCACGTGCGAACGCATGCCGACGCCGACGACCGACACCTTCGACACCTTCGGGTCGCCCTGCACGTGCTCGGCGCTCACGTGGCCCTTCACCTGGTTGGTGAGGATGTCCATCGCCTTCTGGTAATCGCCGCGGCCGACCGTGAACGTGAAGTCGGTCTTGCCCTGGACGCTCTGGTTCTGGATGATCATGTCGACGTCGACGTTCGCATCCGCGACCGGGCCGAGGATCTGATACGCGATGCCCGGCTTGTCGGGCACGCCCATCACAGCAATGCGTGCTTCGTCGCGCTGGAACGCGATGCCGGAAATGACTGCCTTTTCCATGGTCTCGTCTTCTTCAAAAGTAATCAGGGTGCCCGAGCGCATTTCTTCGTCGAGCGCAATCAGCGGATCGGTCAGGCTCGACAGCACACGCGTCTTCACCTGGTATTTGCCGGCGAATTCGACCGAGCGGATCTGCAGGACCTTCGAGCCGAGGCTGGCCATTTCCAGCATTTCCTCGAACGTCACGCGATCGAGGCGGCGCGCCTCTTCGACAACGCGCGGATCGGTCGTGTAGACGCCGTCGACGTCCGTATAAATCAGGCACTCTTCGGCACCCAGCGCAGCCGCGACCGCCACCGCCGACGTATCCGAGCCGCCACGGCCCAGCGTCGTGATGTGGCCGTCCGGATCGACGCCCTGGAAGCCCGTGATGATCACGACCTTGCCGGCATTCAGATCGGCCTTCACGCGTTCGTCGTCGATCGAGTGAATGCGCGCCTTCGTGAACGCGCTGTCGGTCTTGATCGGCACTTGCCAGCCGGCGTAGCTCACGGCCTCGACGCCGATTTCCTGCAGCGCGATCGACAGCAGGCCGACGCTGACCTGCTCGCCGGTCGACGCGATCATGTCGAGCTCGCGCGGGCTCGGCTGGCTCGAAATCTCTTTCGCAAGACCGAGCAGACGGTTGGTTTCGCCGGACATCGCCGAAGGCACGACCACCATCTGGTGCCCGGCCTGATGCCATTTTGCGACGCGTTTCGCGACGTTCTTGATGCGCTCGACCGAGCCCATCGAAGTGCCGCCGTATTTGTGTACGATGAGTGCCATTGTCGTTCTGAACTGGAGGAGAAACCGCACGGGCGCGCTGGGCAGGCCGCGTAGCCGTTCGGTCACGCGGCTTGTGGCTGTGGACGGACGACGAGGGGGACGGCTGGGACGCAACACGCAAGCGTGACGGATTTTGCCCGGAAGGCCGATCAGGCCGCGCAAACCGGGTACGTCACGCGGAAAACCTGCACAAATCGCTCAAAAATCGAGCCGAGCAAACGACCGAGCGTACCCGATAGAGGCCCGCTTGACAAGCCGCTCGCGGCGTCGGAGGCCGTTCCGGCGCTGTTTACCAAATGGTGAAAATGCGCGTGCCATCGCGCCGTCAGGCGGGCCGCCGACGCTATGCGATCAGCAAGTCGGGACGCCACTCGATCCGGCGCCACGCGCCGTCATCGGGCGCCCCGCCGCCGGACAAGCCGGCATCGCGATTCACGCCGAGGCGCGGCACGTAGATCAGCAAGTCTCCAGCGAACAGCAGCGGCACGTCGCGCTGCCAGGCGGGCACGCCACGCTCCTGGAACAGGTTCTTCAGCGTACGGCCCGGGCCGCCCGGCGACGTGCGCATCCGCTCACCGCCCGCGCGGGCACGCGCCGCCAGCCGCGCGCCGCGCAGCAACACCTCCGGCACCGCGTCGGCGCTTCCCGCGTCGGCCGGCGCGAACACGAACGTGCCGCGCCATCCCGGCAGGTGCCAGACTTCCTGCCCGTCCCACGCGAGCATCGCTTCCGGATGCGGGCTCCCGGTGCCGTCATCGGCCGGTTCGCTGCTGTCGCCCGCTTCCCAGTAGACGACATCGCGATACAGGCGCAGGCGTTGCCCCGCGTGATCGACGCGCAGCGCATGGGCGACATGCGTGGCACGCAACTGCCGCATCATGTTGGCGAGCCGGGCTGCCGACGCGCCCGGCAAGCCGAGCCGGCGCATCCAGAAGCGCAGCAGGTTCGCGCCGCGCGTGTCGTCGAACGCGACCAATGCGTCGCGCGACAGGGCCTGCCCGTCATCGCGCGCGGCAACGGCAAAGTCGAGTTCGGCCAGATCGTCGAGCAGTCGCTGCGCGGCCGCCGCATGCTGGGCCGCGCGGCCGAGCGCATCGCGAAAGCCCGGGAAATGCACGGCCAGCGCCGGCAGCACGTCGATGCGCAACGCATTGCGCGCGTAACGCGTGTCGTTGTTCGATTCGTCGTCGATCCATGCCAGATCGCGCTGCGTCGCATAGCGCTCGAGTTGCGCACGCAACAGTCGCAGCAGCGGGCGCACGCGCTCGACGCTCACGCCGTCAGGGCGGTAACGCGGCGCCATGGCGGCCAGCCCCGCGATCCCCGCGCCGCGCAACAACTGCAGCAATACGGTCTCGGCCTGGTCGTCCGCATGCTGCGCGAGCCACAGCGCGGCCGCGCCGTGGCGCTCGCACATCTCGTCGAGCGCCGCATAGCGCCGCTCGCGCGCCGTTGCCTCGACACCGAGGCCGCTGTCACGCGGCACGTCGACGCGCATCGACTCGAACGCGACACCAAGCCCTGCGGCGCTCGCCTCGGCGTGCGCAACCCACGCGTCGGCATTCGCACTGAGCCCGTGATGCACGTGCAGCGCGACACAGCGCGACGCGCCCGCGACGCGCACGGCCGCATCGAGCAATACCGTCGAGTCGAGGCCGCCGCTGTACGCGATCGCGATGCGTGCATCGGGCGGCATGCCGGAAAGCGCAACGCCGACCGCGTCGAGAACGACGCGGTCGGCGGAGAATTCGGTGGGCGGAATCACGAGAGGAACGCGCGCGCAGCGGCGCGCGATTGGAGGACGCAGCCGGTCATGCGCCCGGCGTGGTTTCCTTGAACTTGCCGTAGGCCATCAGGCGCTCGAAGCGGCGCTCGCGCAGCGCATCGATGCTCATCCCCTGGAACTGGCGCAGCGAATCGGCCAGCGCACGGCGCAGCAGCGCAGCCATGCCCTTCGGATCGCGATGCGCGCCGCCGAGCGGCTCGTTGATGATCTTGTCGATCAGGCCGAGCGCCTTCAGGCGGTGCGCGGTCAGGCCCAGCGCTTCCGCTGCTTCCGGCGCCTTCGCGGCGCTCTTCCACAGGATCGACGCGCAGCCTTCCGGCGAGATCACCGAGTAGGTCGAGAATTGCAGCATCATCACCGTGTCGGCCACTGCGATCGCCAGCGCGCCGCCCGAACCGCCCTCGCCGATCACCGTCGTGATGATCGGCGTCTTCAGTTCGGCCATCACGTAAAGGTTGCGGCCGATCGCCTCCGACTGGCCGCGTTCTTCCGCGCCGATGCCCGGGTACGCGCCCGGCGTGTCGACGAACGTGAAGATCGGCAGACCGAACTTCTCGGCGAGACGCATCAGGCGTTCGGCCTTGCGATAGCCTTCCGGACGCGGCATCCCGAAGTTGCGCGCGGCGCGCTCCTTCGTGTCACGGCCCTTCTGGTGACCGATCACCATGCACGGATGGCCGCCGAAGCGCGCGAGGCCGCCGACGATCGACACGTCGTCCGCGAATGCGCGGTCGCCGTGCAGCTCGTGAAAATCGGTAAACAGTTCCGCAACGTAATCGAGCGTGTACGGACGCTGCGGATGCCGCGCGATCTGCGAGACCTGCCACGGCGACAGGTTCGCGTAGAGGTCTTTCGTCAGTTGCTGGCTTTTCTTCGACAACCGCTCGATTTCTTCCGAAATGTCGACAGCCGAGTCGTCCTGCACGAATCGCAGCTCTTCGATCTTGGCCTCGAGTTCGGCGATCGGCTGTTCGAAATCCAGAAACGTGGTCTTCATGTGTTCGAATCCTTGGGTCTTGCGGCAGCGCGTATTCTACCCGCGCGGGCGACGCTCAAAACCGACTCTCAACTATTGATGTTTAAAACCCGATAGCCGCCGCTCAGGCGTCGGCGTCGGGCGCATCGAGGCTGCGCCACATGTACCAGGTCGCGACGGTACGCCACGGCTCCCAGTTGGCGGCAACTTCGCGCGCCTCGCTGCGCGTGACGGGTTCCCCGCTGAAGTAATTGACGCTGATCGCGCGGATCAGGCCCGGGTCGTCGAGCGGCAGGACGTCCGGCCGCGACAGGTTGAAGATCAGGAACATCTCGGCCGTCCAGCGGCTGATGCCGCGGATCTGCGTGAGTTCCGCGATCACGTCCTCGTCGTCCATCGACGTCCATTTGTCGACGTGCAGCGCGCCCGACACGAAATGCTGCGCGAGATCGAGGATGTATTCCGTCTTGCGCTTCGACAGCCCGCACGCGATCAGCTTGTCCGCGCCGAGCCGGATCACCGGCTGCGGCGCGAGTTTCGGACAGGCATCCCCGATGCGCGCCCACAGCGACTGCGCGGACGGCACCGAAATCTGCTGGCCGACGACCGAGCGCGCGAGCGTGACGAACGGGTCGCCGCGCTTCACGAGATGCGCGGGACCGAACTTCGGAATCAGTTTCTTCAGGATCCGGTCGCGCTTGACGAGGTCGGCGCATGCCTTGTCCCAGTAAGCAGGACGCACGACGACCTCCTCGCCGTCCGCTTCGGACGCACGGGCCTTGCGGGCCGCGTCGGCGGCCGGCGGCACCGCCGCCGGTTGCGCATGACCGTTGAGCGCGCCGTTCGGCACGGCGCGCGTCGCGTCCGTCTTCGCCGGCGGTACGCGCTTGGCTGCCGGACGCGCGGCGACCGGGGTCGCGCGCCTGACCGGCGCTTTTCTGGCCGTTGCCATCTTGCCTCCTACCTGACGGATCGGTCAGTGGAACGCACCGCGCTCATACGCGACGCCATTCGGTCGATCCGCCCGGTTTGTCTTCAAGTGCGATACCGGTCTCGAGCAGTTCCGCCCGGATCCGGTCCGCTTCGGCATAGTCCTTCGCTTGCTTCGCCGCGACACGCGCGGCGATCTTCGCTTCGATCTCGTCGGCGGCGAGCCCGCCCGCCTGCGCGGCGCCGGACGCCTGCTGCAGGAACGCGCGCGGTTCGCGGCCCAGCAGGCCGAGCAGGCCCGCCAGCTGTTTCAGTTGCCGCGCGAGCGATGCGTCGCCCGTGCGATTCACCTCGCCCGCCAGTTCGAACAGCGTCGCCACCGCGACCGGCGTGTTGAAGTCGTCGTTCATCGCGGCGGCGAAACGCTGCGCGTGCGGCTCGTTCCAGTCGAGCGCGAGCGTGTCGGCTTCAACATCTTTCAGTGCGGTATAGAGACGCGTGAGCGACGCGCGCGCATCGTCGAGATGCACGTCGCTGTAATTGAGCGGCGAACGGTAGTGCGTGCGCACGATGAAGAAGCGCATGACTTCCGCATCGTAGCGTTCGAGCACTTCGCGGATCGTGAAGAAGTTGCCGAGCGATTTCGACATCTTCTCGTTGTCGACCTGCACGAAGCCGTTGTGCATCCAGTAATTGACGAACGTCTGGCCGGTTGCGCCTTCGCTCTGCGCGATCTCGTTCTCGTGGTGCGGGAATTGCAGATCCTGCCCGCCGCCGTGGATGTCGAAATGCTCGCCGAGCAGCGTGCAGCCCATCGCCGAGCACTCGATGTGCCAGCCCGGACGCCCCATCCCGTACTTCGACGCCCACGACGTACCTTCCGGATCTTCCGGCTTCGCGCGTTTCCACAGCACGAAATCGAGCGGATCCTCCTTCGCGTCGTTCGCGGCGACGCGCTCGCCCGCGCGCAGGTCGTCGAGCGACTTGCCCGACAGCTTCCCGTAGTTCGCGAACTTGCGCACCGAGTAATTGACGTCGCCGTCGGTCGCCTGGTACGCGTAGCCGTTCGTCTCGAGCGTCTCGATCATGCCGAGCATCTGCGGGATGAACTCGGTCGCGCGCGGCTCGATGTCGGGCCGCTGGATGCCGAGCGCGCTTTCATCGTCGTGCATCGCGCCGATGAACCGGTCGGTCAGCGACTTGATCGTCTCGCCGTTCTCGACCGCGCGGCGGATGATCTTGTCGTCGATGTCGGTAATGTTGCGCACATACGTGACCCGGTAGCCGATCGCACGCAACCAGCGCTGGACGAGGTCGAACACGACCAGCATGCGCGCGTGGCCCACGTGACAATAGTCGTATACGGTGATTCCGCATACGTACATCCGCACTTCGCCAGCCTGGCGCGGCACGAAGACTTGCTTGTCACGCGCGAGCGTGTTGTAGATGCGCAGTGATTCCATAGAGATGAACCGTGAGCCGAAGGAAACCGCCCTGGCGAAGCTCGCCCAGCATGCGAAACGGACGGACCATCTGCTGCGGCACCAGGCCGAGCGTCCTCGATATCACATGGGGCGGTCAGGCTGCAAGCACAGCGGTGACGGCCACGAGAGGCAAAGAAAGACTGTCTGACGCTCGCCGGAACGCGCAGACGTTTTGTTAGAATGGCTCGGAGTATAACATTCCGATTTACGCCTATGAAACCTCATCGCGGCCGCGCGCAGAGCGCTGCGACCCTCGTTGCGACCACCGTCATGGGCGTCGCGCTGACGCTTTTCGCGGCTCCCGCGGCGCATGCGCAGAAGGCCCCGGCCACCGCCGACGGCACGCCCGAAATCGATGCGTCGATCGCCGGCAAGCAGTGGAAGCAGGCGCTCGCGCAGCTCGACGCGCGCATCGCATCGAACCCGCGCGACGTGCAGGCGCAGTTCAAGCGCGGCACCGTGCTCGCCCGCCTGAACCGCGATGACGACGCGATCCAGCAGTTCGTCGCGATCACGCAGGCGTACCCCGAACTGCCCGAGCCGTACAACAACCTTGCGGCGCTTTACGCGAAGCACGGCCGCTACGACGAAGCGCGCACCGCGCTCGTCACAGCGACGCAATCGAACCCCGGCTACTCGCTCGCGTACGAGAACCTCGGCGATCTCTACCTGCGCCTCGCGGCCGAGTCGTACAAGCGCGCGCAGTCGCTCGGCCGCACGAGCGGCGCGACCGCGCAGCGCCTCGCCGATCTCCAGAAGATCGTGTCGCCGCCGAAGGCCGCGCCGAATGCCCGCGCAGCCACACCGGCCACGCGCGACTACTCCGACCGCGCAGCCGCGAACGTGAGCACCACCACGCTGCCGATGTCGCCGACGTTCCAGTTCAGCGGTCCGTCGGGCGCACTGGCGGCGCCGTACGTCGCGCCGTCGCAATAAGCGGCGCGGCCTTCTTTCCCTCCCAACCTGAGGATCGCAATGAAACGTCTGTTGCTGGCGCTTGGCGGCGCCGCCCTTCTCGCGACCGCGACCGCACCTGCGTTCGCGCAATCGGCTACCGCGCACCCCGTCGTGCAGCTGAAGACCTCGCAGGGCGACATCCGCGTCGAGCTCTACCCGGAGAAGGCGCCGAAGTCCGTCGCCAACTTCCTCGATTACGTGAAGGCCGGCCAGTACAACGGCACGATCTTCCATCGCGTGATCAAGGGCTTCATGATCCAGGGCGGCGGCTACAAGACCAACTTCGAGGAGAAGCCGACCCGCGCGCCGATCCCGCTGGAGAGCCGCAATGGTCTGAAGAACCTGACGGGCACGATCGCGATGGCACGCACGAGCGATCCGAATTCGGCCACCGCGCAGTTCTTCATCAACACCGTCGACAACAGCGGCCTCGACTACCCGAATCCGGACGGCAACGGCTATGCGGTGTTCGGCAAGGTCGTGTCGGGTCTCGACGTCGTGAAGAAGATCGAAGGCGTCGCGACGACCTCGCGCGGCCCGATGCAGGACGTGCCCGCGCAACCGATCGTGATCGAATCGGCCAGCATCGTCTCGAAGTAAGAACCTGCCGGCACGTCCGGCGCCTCACGCGGCCGCGTCGCACGACCGGCCGCGTGCCATTTAAACCGCCTCACCGAAGGAATTCATCATGGTTGAACTGCATACGAACCACGGCGTGATCAAGCTCGAGCTCGACGCCGCGAAGGCACCGAAGACGGTCGAGAACTTCCTGAACTACGTGAAGAAGGGCCACTACGACGGCACCGTGTTCCATCGCGTGATCAACGGCTTCATGATCCAGGGCGGCGGCTTCGAGCCGGGCCTGAAGCAGAAGCCGACCGATGCGCCGATCGACAACGAGGCGAACAACGGCCTGAAGAACGACAACTACACGGTCGCGATGGCGCGCACCAACGATCCGCACTCGGCGACCGCCCAGTTCTTCATCAACGTGAACGACAACGACTTCCTGAACCACTCGTCGCCGACGCCGCAAGGCTGGGGCTACGCGGTGTTCGGCAAGGTCGTCGAAGGCCAGGACGTGGTCGACAAGATCAAGGGCGTCAAGACGGGCAACGCTGGTTTCCACCAGGACGTGCCGACTGACGACGTCGTGATCGAGAAGGCCGTCGTGGTCTGACGCGCAGTTACGGAGGCACTTCGATGTTGCAGGAGAGTCCGCCGCGAAGCGTCTCCGCGGGCGTGCCGGGCGAGCGCGAATACGCGCAAGCCGCACGCCCGTTCCTGTTTCTCTCCGATCTGCACCTGAGCGAAGCGATCCCGAAGACGGTCGCCGCGTTCGAGCATTTCGTGAAATACACCGCCGACAGTGCCGACTCGGTGTTCATCCTCGGCGACCTGTTCGAATACTGGATCGGCGACGACATCCTCGACGACGATCCGTTCGCGGCCCGCATGGCCGCGCTGATGCACACGTTCTCGGAGCGCGGCATTGCGCTCTACGTGATGCACGGCAACCGCGATTTCCTGCTCGGCCGGCGCTTCATGAAGGCAGCCGGCGCGATGCTGCTGCCCGATCCTTCGCTGATCATGGCGTTCGGCCAGCGCATCGTGCTCGCACATGGCGACGCGCAATGCACGGCCGACCGCGGCTACCAGGTATTCCGTCGCGTCGCCCGCAACCGCGCTGCGCAATGGCTGTTTCTCGCCTGGCCGTTCCGTTGGCGCCGTGCGCTCGCGCAGCGCATGCGCTCGAACAGCGAAGCGGGCCGGATGCGCCCTGCTTCGGCGATCTACGATGTCACGCGTGAAGGCGTGGCCGCGCTGTTCCGGAAAAGCCGCGCGAGCGTGATCATTCACGGCCATACGCACCGCCCCGCCCGGCACATGGAACCGGGTGGCATCCGCTGGGTGTTGCCCGACTGGGATCTCGACCACGGCAAGCCGCGCGGCGGCTACCTGCGCGTCGACGCGGAAGGCATCCACGCGATGCCGCTCGACTGACACTGCCGCAGCCGTCGCACCCACCGGCAGCAGCGGGCATCCATTGAATTACGCCTGGCGTTCGACCGACTTGCCTTCCAGCACGGCCGACAGCCGGCGCAGATCGAGGCGCGCCGCGTCGGCGCCCTGCAGTGTTTCCAGATGCGTGCCGAGCCGTTCGAGCGCCGCGACGATCTCGTCGACGCGGCGGCTTTCCTTCGCCGCGTGATCGATCAGCCCGTGAATCGCGAGCGACATCGGATCGTCGGCATTCGGCGTGATCCCGTATGCGCAGAACGCCGCGCGTTCGGGCTGCGGCTTCGGCTGCGCCGGCATCACGACGCGCGCCGGATTGCCGACCGCCGTGCCGCCTGCCGGCACCGGCTTCACGACGACCGCGTTCGAACCGATCTTCGCCCCCGCACCGACCGTGAAGCCGCCGAGCACCTTCGCGCCCGCCCCGACGATCACGCCGGCCTCGAGCGTCGGGTGCCGCTTGGCGCCGCGCGTGAGCGACGTGCCGCCCAGCGTCACGCCCTGATAGATCGTGCAGTCGTCGCCGACGATCGCCGTCTCGCCGATCACGACGCCCATCCCGTGATCGATGAACACGCGCCGGCCGATCGTCGCGCCGGGGTGAATCTCGATCCCCGTCAGGAACCGGCCGGCCTGCGACGCGAAACGCGCGAGCCAGTAGCGCTTCGCGCGCCAGCATGCGTGCGCGAAGCGATGCAGCACGAGCGCATGCAACCCCGGATAACAGGTCAGCACTTCCCATGCACTGCGAGCGGCGGGATCCCGCTCGCGAATCGTTGCAACGTCTTCGCGCAGTCTCGTGAACATGATGTGGTCTGGGAAAAGGCCGGCGCGCATCGCCGGCAATGACCGGCCGTTATCGCGCCCGGTAATTTACTTATGACGTTCGGCGATTGTAGGGCGAGTCACGAACGGCCGCACGCGCTCGCCAGTTCACCCCGCCGCCGGCGCGGGTATTCCGGCGGAACGCCTGCCGTTACTGGGTTGGCGGGGTGGTCGGCCCCGGCGCTTTCGGCGGCCGACCCGGCACCTGCCGACGGGGTGGTTGCCCCGCGCGCCGACACATCCGCCACCCCGTGCGCCGACCGCTTACGCGTCGCCGTCGGGCTTGCCCGATTTCAGCAGGATGTGCTTCGCGACGCCGCGCAGGATGTTGACCTCCTCGCGCTCGAGGCCCGTGCGCGCGAACAGGCGCCGCAGCCGCGGCATCAGCTTCTTCGGGTTGCGCGGATCGAGGAAATCGAGCGCGATCAGCGCGTTCTCGAGGTGCACGTACATCCGCTCGATCTCGTCGCTCTGCGCAAGCGTGCCGGCTTCGGCCGACTGTTGCGCCGACGGCTCGCTCGCCTGCTCGAGCAACGCGACACGCAGCTCGTACGCAAGCACCTGCACGGCCTGAGCGAGATTCAGCGAACTGTAGGCCGGGTTCGCCGGGATGTGCGCCAGCGCACTGCACTGCTCGACATGCTCGTTCGCGAGGCCCGTGCGCTCGTTGCCGAACACGAGCGCGATGTCGCCCGTGCCGACCTGCGCGCACGCCTGCGTGGCGGCGGCACGCGGCGCCAGGCGCGGCGGCCCGTATTCGCGCGTGCGCGCGGTCAGCGCGATCGACCAGTGAACGCCGGACAGCGCGTCGCCGAGCGTCGGCACGACATGCGCGGACGCGAGGACGTCGTCCGCGCCGCTGGCCATCGCGATCGCCTCGGGATCACTCTGCACGTGCGGCACGCGGGGCGCGACCAGCACGAGACGCGAGAAGCCCATCGTCTTCAGCGCGCGGGCGGCCGCCCCGACATTGCCGGGATGGCTCGGCTCGACGAGCACGAAACGGATGGACGTGAAGCCGCCGGACGGCGGCTGGGACGAGGCCGCGCCCGGCTCGGACGGCGCGGCGGTGATCTGCGGGGTTTCCACTACGATACGACTCGGTTCATCAGAATGGCAGTATGGTATCGCCATCGCCGCGGCAAACCCACTCGTCCGGACGGATAGTGGGGGTTTCCCCGTACGCCGGTCGCCTGAAACCGCCAAAAATCGGGTAAAATCATGCCTTTACGCGTCGCACTCTGTGCGGCGCGGGTCGTACCCCGTTCTTTGTCAATTCGCGTCTCATCTCGCCTGCCACGCTTGCGCCGTGCCGGGCGGTTGTTCCACTTCGTGGCGGCCCGTGCCGCCAGCTACAGGATCCAGGCTCATGCATCCCATGCTCAACATTGCTGTCAAGGCTGCGCGCCGCGCCGGACAGATCATCAATCGCGCGTCCCTCGATCTCGACCTGATCGAGATCCGCAAGAAGCAGCAGAACGACTTCGTCACCGAAGTGGACAAGGCCGCCGAAGACGCGATCATCGAGACGCTGAAGACCGCCTACCCCGACCACGCGATCCTCGCGGAAGAATCGGGCGAGTCGGAGAACGAATCCGAATTCAAGTGGATCATCGATCCGCTCGACGGCACGACCAACTTCATCCACGGCTTCCCGTACTACTGCGTATCGATCGCGCTCGAGCACAAGGGCGTCGTCACGCAGGCTGTCGTCTACGACCCGAACAAGAACGACCTGTTCACGGCCACCCGCGGCCGCGGCGCGTACCTGAACGACCGCCGCATCCGCGTCGGCCGCCGCGACCGCCTGTCGGACGCACTGGTCGGCACGGGCTTCCCGTTCCGCGAAAAGGACGGCCTCGATGCCTACGCGCGCCTCTTCACCGAAATGACGCAGGCCTGCACGGGCCTGCGCCGTCCGGGCGCGGCCGCACTCGATCTCGCGAACGTCGCGGCCGGCCGCCTCGACGCGTTCTTCGAGCAGGGCATCAACGTGTGGGACATGGCAGCGGGCAGCCTGCTGATCACCGAGGCCGGCGGCCTCGTCGGCAACTACACGGGCGACGCCGACTTCCTGCATCGCCATGAAATCGTCGCCGCGAACCCGAAGATCTACGCGCAGATGATCCCGATCCTGAAGGGTTACACCCGCGTGCATCCGGCAGCGGAGTAAGCCCCGGCCGCGCCTGCATGGCGCGGCTTGCGCGCACGCCGCTCGCGGGCATCGTCATGACGGCGCACCGTTCGCCTCCCGGTTGCCGGGAGGCGGGACAATCTTCCCGCACAAGGGTCGCTTCGTGCGCCTATCCTGAAGTTGCCTGAGTTGTACGGGCCGGTCAGCGTACTGCCGCTTGCACGGCCCTTCCCGCAATGACAATGATGGGTTTGCGTCCGGCATGCCCGCACGGCGGACAACACCGCCGGCCTGCCGGCCCCCGACCGTATCAACACCGCCACGACGCCGTGGCAATCGCATCCGAGTCCCCATGTTACGGCTAAGCGAAATTAAACTCCCCCTCGACCACCCCGAAAGCGCGCTCGAGGCCGCGATTCGCGCGCGCCTCGCGGAGCTTGGCGTGGCCGCGGACGGGCTCCTCCGTTACACCGTGTTCCGCCGTGCGCACGATGCGCGCAAGCGCGCCGACATCAAGCTCACGTATATCGTCGATGTCGAAGTCACGGATGAGGCAGCCGCGATCAAGCGCCTCGCCGGCAAGCCGCATTGCGGCGTGACGCCCGACATGGCGTACCACTTCGTCACGAAGGCGCCCGAGCACGGCAATTTCCTGCGCCCGGTCGTGATCGGCATGGGGCCGTGCGGCCTGTTCGCGGGGCTGATCCTCGCGCAGATGGGTTTCCGCCCCATCATCCTCGAACGCGGCAAGGCCGTGCGCGAGCGCACCAAGGACACCTTCGGCCTGTGGCGCAAAAGCGTGCTCAACCCCGAATCCAACGTGCAGTTCGGCGAAGGCGGTGCCGGGACGTTCTCCGACGGCAAGCTGTACAGCCAGATCAAGGATCCGAACCACTATGGCCGCAAGGTGCTGGACGAATTCGTCAAGGCCGGTGCGCCGGACGACATCCTGTATCTGAGCCGGCCGCACATCGGCACGTTCCGCCTCGTCAGCATGGTGGAAAAGATGCGCGCGTCCATCCACGAACTGGGTGGTGAAGTGCGTTTCGAAACGCGGGTCGACGATATCGAGATCGATCAGGGCAAGGTGCGCTCGCTGAAGCTCTCGAACGGCGAAACGCTGCCGTGCGACCACGTGGTGCTGGCCGTGGGCCACAGCGCGCGCGACACCTTCCAGATGCTGCACGATCGCGGCGTCTATATCGAAGCCAAGCCGTTCTCGCTCGGCTTCCGTATCGAACATCCGCAGGGGCTGATCGATCGCAGCCGCTTCGGCAAGTTCGCAGGCCACAAGCAGCTCGGTGCGGCCGACTACAAGGTCGTCCATCACTGCAGCAATGGCCGCGCCGTCTACAGCTTCTGCATGTGCCCGGGCGGCACGGTGGTCGCGGCGACCTCCGAGCCGGGCCGCGTGGTCACCAACGGCATGAGCCAGTATTCGCGGGCCGAGCGCAACGCGAATGCGGGCATCGTCGTCGGCATCACGCCGGACGACTATCCCGGCGGCCCGCTGGCGGGCATCGCGTTCCAGCGCAAATGGGAAGAGCGCGCGTTCGAACTCGGCGGCGGCGATTACCGCGCGCCGGGCCAGCTGGTCGGTGATTTCATCGCCGGCCGGCCGTCGACGTCGCTCGGCTCCGTAGAGCCGTCGTACAAGCCGGGCGTGAACCCGACCGATCTGAGCACCGCGCTGCCGGATTACGTGATCGAAGCGATCCGCGAAGCGCTCCCCGAGATCGACAAGAAGATCGCCGGCTTCGCGATGCACGATGCGGTGCTCACCGGTGTCGAGACGCGCACTTCGTCGCCGATCCGGATTCGACGCAAGGACGATTACCAGAGCATGAACGTCGAGGGGCTGTATCCGGCGGGTGAAGGTGCGGGGTATGCGGGTGGCATCTATTCGGCGGCCATCGACGGGATCGAAGTCGCGCAGGCGGTGGCGCTCAGCATGACGTCGGGGCAAACGGCCTGAGGTGCGAAACGAGTCGGCGCGCGAAGGTTCTCGATCTGAGCGGCGCCGACTTTCGCATGGCCGGCCAGGAGCGCGGCCGGACGACGGCGTGAGAACGACCGCCGCCGGTCGCGCAATCTCCGGCAACCTGGCCGAATGGCGAACTTCGCGCGTGCATGCCGAAGCCACTGGTCAACTCGGGCAACCCAAGCAACAACTTCACGCCTGACTTATGACCACGCTGTCGCCCAACGCCTTCGCCGGTCATACTCCAATGATGCAGCAGTACCTGCGCATTATCTGACAAGGAAAAGATCAAAAATCTACGCTGCAAGTTACGCCAGCTAAATTGGCAAACGGTCGCACGCGCTACACGCTTCAACATCGACAGCTGGATCATCGATAAACCCAAATAGGGGCCGACTCGGGTTGCGTGCTATCACCAGTAGCACACGGAGCAAAACAGGGCGACGATATGAGATCGCCTTCGGGGAAGCATCTCAAGTGCGCAGCGAGAGTACGAGTTACAACCGCCCTTCAGTGTGCAATTGAGGAAAGGCATGAGATGAACGAGAGACTTGCAGCAGGCATCTTTGGGGGAGCGTGCATAATAATTGGCATCATCAAAGCAGCTCGACCGTCGTTATTTATCGATTATCGTGAGCGCCACCCTTGGATAAACTTGTTTGGATTTTACCCTTTCATTTTCAAAACAAAATATGCAAGACCGGCCATCGTCGCGAATGGCATCATACTCATCTTAATGGGACTAGCGCTTTTCATATGGTCCCAGCGCAACTAGATATTTCCACATAGTTGGCGCTTACCATCAGTATCAACTGGCCAGACGGCGAACTTCGCGCTGTCGCGCCCGGCTCACTAGTAAACTCGGGCAGCCAAAGCAACCTTCCCCCGGTCACGCAGTTCACCGCAGCACCCGCACCCCAAGACCTACGCTCAGGCTGTTCGGGACCGACACGCTATTGATCGTGCTTCACATGCATTTCGATGTTGATTGACTTACTTCTCGGCCGCTGCTTGAATCTCTCGGCAAAAGTCCTTCAGAGTTCCAGGGCATTGTTTGTCCGCATTCCGGGCGATCCGCCGCAACCGTTCTGCCGGGACTGTAGCGTCAACATGCCGAACAATGAACGTGTGGAAAGCTGGGTCCGACGCGATCATGGGTTCCAACTGCTGAATAGTGCCCCAGTGATCTGCGAGCAAAAGAGTGTTTGATTCGCTGAACCCTTCCGCGACTGCCCCATCGTCACAGTTTGCGAAATTTCGAAATTGTCGATGCAACTGCTTCCACGACGTGGCGGCATCAGAAACAGCCTCGGCCCTCCGAGTTTGGTCTGAAGTGCAAACGTTGGGCCCGGCGAGCGCCGTTGACGAGTAGAAAATGGCGACAAGCCATAGTGCGAAGTAGCGACGTGTCGTTTGGAAGGTTGCTGCGTCGACCGACGGAAAGTGGGCGCTTTGCGTCTCATGACCAATCCGGTTCACTCAGACGCCTCCTCGATAGCCTTTAAAATTATTTGTGGGTCGTCAATTACACTCTCGTCTCCGGCAAAACGCGACATTTCCATATGTCCATCGTCGAAGACGTCGATCTCGATACGCTCACCTGGCACAGTTATCGAGACCAGAATGGTGTCCGGGCGATGCCGGCCCAATGTATAAAAGAGGCGGCGTTCGTCGAGGCTGCTAAGCAATTCGTACAGGGAATGCGCCATATGTCCTCCGTCACGGTCAGCAGATCATGACAAACCCGAAAATGACACGGTAGGTCGATTCGTTCACGTAGCGATCTCCGGTCGACATATCGAGGAAATGGACAGAGTGTCCGATATCCGATCAACGAACCCGTACAGTCACAATCTAGCCTGTCGACCGCAACTGGCGTGTCGGGGTTAGCACTACGTGGCGGGTCGTGCCTGCAGCGCTACCGCCTGCGAGCTAGGACAGGCCCCCGGGCACTGCCGATTCGTCCTGCACCTGGCCAAACGGCCAACTTCGCGCCCGCACGTGAAGCCACTGGTAAACTCGGGCAACCAAAGCAACAACTTCACGCCTGACTTATGACCACGCTGTCGCCCGACGCCTTCGCCGGCCATACCCCAATGATGCAGCAGTACCTGCGCATCAAGGCCGACCATCCCGACACGCTTGTCTTCTACCGGATGGGCGACTTCTACGAGCTGTTCTTCGAAGACGCGGAGAAAGCCGCACGCCTGCTCGACCTGACCCTCACGCAACGCGGCGCCACCGCCGGCACGCCGATCAAGATGGCCGGCGTACCGCATCACGCGGTCGAGCAGTATCTTGCGAAGCTCGTGAAGATGGGCGAATCGGTCGCGATCTGCGAGCAGATCGGCGATCCCGCCACGTCGAAGGGCCCCGTCGAGCGCAAGGTCGTGCGCGTCGTCACGCCCGGCACGCTGACCGATGCCGCGCTGCTGTCCGACAAGAACGACGTCTACCTGCTCGCGATGTGCACGGGCCACAACAAGCGCGGCGTCGCAGTGAACATCGGCCTTGCATGGCTGAACCTCGCCAGCGGCGCACTGCGGCTCGCCGAAATCGAACCCGACCAGCTCGCGGCCGCGCTCGAACGCATCCGGCCGGCCGAGATCCTGACGCCGGACGGCGCGACCGATGCTGTGCCGCCCAGCGCCGGCGCAAGCAAGCGCGTGCCGGCATGGCACTTCGACATCGCGTCGGGCACGCAGCGCCTGTGCGACCAGCTCGATGTCGCGAGCCTCGACGGTTTCGGTGCGCATTCGCTCACGAGCGCGTGCGGCGCAGCCGGCGCGCTGCTGCTCTACGCGGCCGCCACGCAGGGCCAGCAACTGCGGCACGTGCGCAGCCTGAAGGTCGAGAACGAAACGGAGTACATCGGTCTCGATCCGGCCACGCGCCGCAACCTCGAACTGACCGAGACGTTGCGCGGCACCGAGTCGCCGACGCTGTATTCGCTGCTCGACACCTGCTGCACGACGATGGGCAGCCGCCTGCTGCGTCACTGGCTGCATCACCCGCCGCGCGCATCGGTCGCCGCGCAGTCGCGCCAGCAGGCGATCGGCGCACTGCTCGATGCGCCGGCAAACGCAAGCCTCGATGCGCTGCGCAGCGCGCTGCGCCAGATCGCCGACGTCGAACGGATCACCGGGCGTCTCGCGCTGCTGTCCGCCCGCCCGCGCGACCTGTCGAGCCTGCGCGACACGTTCGCCGCGCTACCGGCTCTGCGCGAGCGCATCAGCGCGATCGTCGCGAACGCGGACGCACTCACCCGCGTCGACGCAGCACTCGCACCGCCCGCCGAATGCCTCGATCTGCTGACGAGCGCGATTGCGCCCGAGCCGGCCGCGATGGTGCGCGACGGCGGCGTCATCGCGCGCGGCTACGATGCGGAACTCGACGAACTGCGCGACATCTCGGAGAACTGCGGGCAGTTCCTGATCGATCTCGAAGCGCGCGAGCGTACGCGCACCGGCATCGCGAACCTGCGCGTCGAATACAACAAGGTGCACGGCTTCTACATCGAGGTCACGCGCGGCCAGACCGACAAGGTGCCCGACGATTACCGCCGGCGCCAGACGCTGAAGAACGCCGAGCGCTACATCACGCCCGAACTGAAGACCTTCGAGGACAAGGCGTTGTCCGCGCAGGAACGCGCACTGGCGCGCGAGCGCGCGCTGTACGACGCGGTGCTGCAGGCGCTGCTGCCGTTCATCCCGGAGTGCCAGCGCGTCGCATCGGCGCTCGCCGAGCTCGACCTGCTCGCCGCATTCGCCGAACGCGCCCGCGCGCTCGACTGGGTCGCACCGACCTTCACCGACGAGATCGGCATTGAAATCGAACAGGGCCGCCACCCGGTCGTCGAAGCGCAGGTCGAACAGTTCATCGCGAACGATTGCCGCTTCGGCACCGAGCGCAAGCTGCTGCTGATCACCGGCCCGAACATGGGCGGTAAGTCGACGTTCATGCGGCAGACCGCGTTGATCGCGCTGATGGCCTACGTGGGCAGCTACGTGCCGGCCAAGTCGGCATGCTTCGGCCCCATCGACCGGATCTTCACACGGATCGGCGCGGCGGACGATCTGGCGGGCGGCCGCTCGACGTTCATGGTCGAGATGACCGAAGCCGCTGCGATTCTCAACGACGCGACGCCGCAAAGCCTCGTGCTGATGGACGAGATCGGCCGCGGCACGTCGACGTTCGATGGCCTCGCGCTCGCGTGGGCCATCGCGCGCCACCTGCTGGCGCACAACGCGTGCTACACGCTGTTCGCGACGCACTACTTCGAGCTGACGCAACTGCCGGCCGAATTCCCTCAAGCGGCCAACGTCCACCTGTCGGCCGTCGAGCACGGCCACGGCATCGTGTTCCTGCACGCGGTCAACGAAGGCCCGGCCAACCAGAGCTACGGCTTGCAGGTCGCGCAGCTCGCAGGCGTTCCGGCGCCCGTGATCCGCGCCGCGCGCAAGCACCTCGCGTATCTCGAACAGCAGTCGGCGTCGCAGCACACGCCGCAGCTCGACCTGTTCAGCGCGCCGCCGGCGGCCGCCGACGATCTCGAATGCGCGGACGCGCCGGCGCTGCCCGACACACCGCATCCGGCGCTCGAAAAACTGCGCGACATCGATCCCGACGATCTCAAGCCGCGCGAGGCGCTCGACCTGCTGTACGAACTGCGCACGCTGGTCCGGTCGCACGATGTCGACGGACACGCGTAAGCGCATCCTGTGCGGCCTGCCGGCTCGCACGGCCGCCATGCTCGTTGCGGCGGCGCTCGCGCTCGCGCAGGCCACCGCGCTGGCCGCGCCGCCGAAGCGCAGCACCACGCCCTACTCGTTCGCGGTCGTGTCGGGCGTGATCAACGCCCCTGCGGACGAACCGGCCGCCCAGCGGCTGCTCGATGCGATCGCGCGCGAGCGCAACCTCGCGTTCGTCGTCTATGCGGGCGATCTCAAGGGTTCGAAGGAAGCGTGCCGCGATGCACTGTATTCGCAGCGGGGCGCGATCCTGGATGCGGCCCGCGTGCCGCTCGTGTTCATTCCCGGCCACGACGACTGGGTAACGTGCAACACCGCGGCCGGCGGCGGCTACGATCCGGTCGAGCGGCTCGACTTCCTGCGGCAGACGCTGCTTGCCGATTCGGCACTGCCCGACCCCGGCGCGCTGCAGATCACGCGGGAAAGCGAAGTCGCACGGTTCCGACCGTATCGGGAGAACGCCCGCTGGATGCGCGACGACATCGTCTACGTCGCACTCAACGCGCCGGCGCCGAACAACCACTACCTGACGGCCGGCGGCCGCAACGGCGAATTCGAGGACCGCATCATTGCAAACGGTTTCTGGATCGACCACGCGGCCGAATACGCGAAGCGGCGCGAGGCACGCGCGATGGTGGTGATGTTCGAAGGCGATCCGCAGTTCGAACGCTATGAACGCGCGGAACGCTTCGCTTGGCTGCGTTTCAACCGGCCGCGCGTGCGCGACGGCTTCCGTGAGCTGAAACGAACGCTGGTGAAGGCGGCGGCGACGTTCCGCGGCCCGATACTCGTGATGCACGCGAGCGGTGAGCCGCTTGCGAACGGTTTTCTGATCGACCGCCCGCTGCGGGCAGACGACGGTGAACTGGTGGGCAATGTGACGCGCGTCGCGATCGGACCGCGCCATCCGACGAATCAGTGGGTCAAGGTGAGCGTGTCGCCGGCACGGCAGACGATCTTCAACGTGAGCTTGCAGGAGGTGCCGAAGAACCTGCCCGTGCCACCCGCGCTGCCGCTCGTGCCGCGTGACGACGTGCCGCTGCCGCAGATGCCGGAAATCCCTGCGTTGCCGGCGCTGCCCGACTCGTCGTCGGTCGCGCCGCCGTTGCAGGGTGACGGCGCCGCACCGGGCGGCGCGTCGTGGCCGGCGCCCGCCCCTGCGTCGGGGCCGGCACCCGGCTTGCCTGCGAGCTCAGTGCAGGGTACGCCCTGACGGCGCTTCGCCGTCTTCGTCGTCGTCCTCGTCGACGATCTCGAGCCCTTCCGCGCCATGTGCGTGCTCATGCTCGATTTCGTCTTCGGTGGCTTCGCGAACGTCCTTCACGGTGAGCGCGAAACGCAGCGCCATGCCGGCGAGCGGGTGATTGCCGTCGAGCACGACCTTGTCTTCGGCGACGTCGGTGACCGTGTAGATCAGCGAATCGACTTCCTCGTCGCCGTCTTCCGGCGTGCCTTCGAACTGCATGCCCACTTCGAGCGGCTCGGGAAAACGGTCGCGCGGCTCGATCTTCACGAGTTCGGGATCGTAGTCGCCGAACGCGTCCTGCGGCTCGAGCTGAACCTGCGCCTCGTAGCCCGGCTCATGGCCGTCGAGCTGTTCCTCGATCTTGGGGAACGTGCCATCATAGCCGCCGTGCAGATAGACCATCGGCTCGTCGCTTTCCTCGATCAGATTGCCCTGTGCATCGGACAGCTTGTAAGTGACCGACACGACGGTGTTTTTTGCGATTTTCATCCAATTCTCCCAAATACAAATCTCATTATACGATGCGCAACCGGTCTCAAGCCGAACCGCGGGATGCCGCTGCCGCCCCGTTCGGCGCGCCGCCTTCCGATCTTCCCACACCGCTGCTCGGCGGTCTTACGCCGGCGCAATTCATGCGCGGCTACTGGCAGAAGAAGCCGCTCCTGATCCGCCAGGCAATCCCCGGCGTCGCGTCGCCGGTCTCGCGCGACGCACTGTTCGAGCTCGCCGCGGACTATGACGCGGAATCGCGACTGATCACCCATTTTCGTAACAAGTGGCAACTGGAGCAGGGCCCGTTCGAGTCCGGCTCGCTGCCGGCCGTCACGCGCAAGGCCTGGACCCTGCTCGTGCAGGGGCTCGACCTGCACGTCGATGCCGCGCGCGCACTGCTCGACCGCTTCCGCTTCATCCCCGATGCGCGTCTGGACGACCTGATGATCTCCTATGCGACGGACGGCGGCGGCGTCGGTCCGCACTTCGATTCGTATGACGTATTCCTGCTGCAAGTCGAAGGCCGGCGCCGCTGGCGCGTCGGTGCGCAGAAAGACCTGTCGCTGCAACCGGACGTGCCTCTGAAGATCCTCGAAAATTTCGAGCCGAGCGACGAATGGGTGCTGGAACCCGGCGACATGCTCTACCTGCCGCCGCACATCGCGCACGATGGCGTCGCCGAAGGCGAATGCATGACCTGCTCGATCGGCTTCCGGGCCCCGTCCGCCGGCGAGCTGGGCGCCCAGTTCCTGTACTATCTCGCGGAGCGTGGCGGCCTGCGCGACGGTTGTGGCGATGATCTTTACCGCGATCCGAAGCAGCCGGCCGTCGACACGCCCGCCCAGCTGCCTCCGGCGATGGTCGAGCGCGTGGCCGAGATCGTGGACGCGATCCGCTGGCGCAAACGGGACGTCGCCGAATTCCTCGGCTGCTACCTGAGCGAGCCCAAGCCGAACGTCGTTTTCGACCCGCCCGCGCGCCCGCTGTCCGAGGCCGCGTTCGTCACGCAAGCGTCACGCCGTGGCGTGTGTCTCGACAGAAGGGCCGCATTGATGTATAACGCGCGCTCGTACTTCATTAATGGTGAAGAAGGACCGCTCGAGCAGGCCAGCGAATGGCTGCCCGAACTGGCCAATCAACGCCAGATGGAGGCGAAACGGTTTGTAACACTATCCCGGGTTCCCTCGATGACAGCCTTGTTGCACGAGTGGTATCGTGCGGGCTGGATACGGGTCGGAAACCGGATTTAGTGTGAGTCGCCCCGTATGCCCGTACGGATCAAATTCTGTATGGGAAAGACAACGTATTGACCCCGCATTTGTCGACGGTCGATAGGAAAGTGCATATAATTTCCGCCCAAGCCGTAGGGAAGATTCACGCTCTAAGAAGTGCATCTCCACCAGCGGCCCAGGTCGGTGTTGGAGCACATTACCGGTATTGTTTCGCGCTGTTGCTTACCTTTAACCATAAAAGGACGTGATCATGAAGAAATCCCTCCTCGTAGCTTCCCTGTTGGCTGCTGTTGCACTGGCTGCTTGCAACAAGAGCGCTGATCAAGCTGCTTCGTCGGCTGCTAGCGACGCTTCGGCTGCTGCTTCGTCGGCTGCTTCGGCAGTTGCTGGTGCTGCGAGCGACGCTTCGGCTGCTGCTTCGTCGGCAACGGCTGCTGCGAGCGACGCTGCTGCTGCAGTGGCGTCGGCTGCTTCGGCAGCGACGGCTGCTCCGGCTTCGGGCGCAAGCCAGTAAGCCTCAGCGTCAGCTGAAAAAAAACCGGCCCGAGGGCCGGTTTTTTTACGTCTGTCGTTTCTGCGTCTATCGCACGGCAGTCGCACCGGGCCGCCGCAGCGGCCCTGCCCCGCTCATCCGAGCGCCAGCCAGTCGAAGCCCGCGTCCTGCGTGGCCACGACCACGTCGTCCCCGCTCGTCCCCAGTACACCGCCAAACGCCTGGCGGACCAGTTCCGGCAGGTTGTTCTGCTGGCTCAGGTGCGCCGCGACCAGGTGCTTGAGGCGGCTGCGCTCCAGCGACGCGAGGATGTCCGCTGCAGCGTCATTGCTCAGGTGGCCGTGGTTGCCGCCGATACGCGCCTTCAGCGACTGCGGATAGCGGCTCGAGGCCAGCATCGCGGTATCGTGATTGGATTCGAGTACCAGCGCGTCACAGCCGCTCAGGACGGCCGTGATGTGCGGCGTGGCCATCCCGACGTCCGTCAGCACGCCGAGCCGGCTGGCGCCGTCCATAAAGACGAACTGGAGCGGCTCACGCGCGTCGTGAGGGACGGTATAGGGCATCACGGCCAGATCGCGGATCGCGACCGTCTCGTCGCCCCACAGCACGTGGAGATCGACATCGGCCTCGTCCGCGCCTACCGCGCGCGCGGTGCCCCAGCTCATGTAGAGCGGCAGCGATCCGCGGCGGGCGAGCGTCAGCGCACTGCCGACGTGGTCGCTGTGTTCGTGGGTAATGAGGATCGCATCGAGATCGCCGATGCAGAGATTCAGTCGGCCGAGCCGGCGCTCGACCTCCTTGGCGGAAAAGCCGCAGTCGAGCAGCACGCGAGTGGTCGTCGTGCCGCTCGAGGCCTCGACGACCAGCGCGTTGCCTTCGCTGCCGCTTCCGAGGCTGGAGAATCGCACGCGCTTAGTTCAGCTGCGCGTGGAGCAGCGAAATGATCCGCTGAGCGTCCGACGAGTTGTCGACCTGGCCGTTTGCGCCGACCACCGCAACCAGCGTGCTGCCGTTGCCCTGTGCGCGCACGTTGACGAGGTACTCCTTGCCCGGCTTCGCGGCCGACGGACCACCATAGAACAGCTTGCCGAACAGGCCGTCGCGCTTGAGCTCTTCCATCGTGTTCGCATAGCGCACGGTGTACACGCCCTTCTCGCGATCACGATTGTCGACCGCGAAGTTGGTGCGGTCGAGCGCCAGGCCCACGCGCAGCCATGCGCGATCGAACGACTCGGCCAGTTGCAGCGTCGCCCCGCCGCTGCTCGTGTCGCTGACCTGCGCCGGCGCCGTCGCGGGACGGGCATCGGTCAGCAGCTGCTTCGCCTGCGCATCGGTCAGGCCGAACTTCTGCATCAGCTTCGACAGGAATACGGCTTCGAGCACCGGGTTGCGCGGACGCTCTTCCCAGCGCGACGACGTGCCGCCCTGCGGGCCGACCATCATTTCTTCCATCGCGCTGTGCGTGATCGAGATATCGGTGTTGCCGTCCGACGTGCGGTTCACGAGCGTGCGGAAGCGGTCGCGCGTGCCGGACGAGTACGCGAAATCGATGACCTTGCCGATCGTACGGCGGAACCAGTCGTCGGGGATGTTCGCGCGGTTTTCAGCCCAGTCGGTGGCCATGATGCCCGTCGACGGCGCATCGGTCTTCAGCGAGAAGCCGTTCTCCTGCCAGAACTCCTTCAGGATCGGCCACAGCTGCTCGGGCGTGCGGCCATCGACGACGAGCCAGCGGCGGTCGCCGTCGCGCTCGATGTGCATGCCGAGCGGATCCTGCGCGCTCGGGATGCCGTCGGTCGCGTTGCCCGCCTGCGTCGTGACCCGCGGCGGCAGTGTGCCGAGGCCGGCGTTGCTCGGCGGCGCGACGAACTGCTGCGTCGTCGGCACCGGCTTCAGGTCGCTCGGCACCGCGAGCGGCGGCGCCGAACCGGTGTTCTTGTAGTTGACCCGGTCAGGGGCCAGGTAGTCGTTCAGCGTATCGCAGCCGGCGAGCGCGCCCAGCGCCAGCGCCATCACCGACATCTGGATGGCGCGAGAGGAAAAGGCGAAACGTTTCATGAAATCCTTCGTCTTGCTAGAACGCTCGTCAGGAGCGGCGCCGGACGGAGCCGGCCGGTGCGGGTTGATCAGGGTTCGAGCCGGCGGCCGCAGGACGCGACCGCCTCGGCATCAGGCGAGGACGCCGGCCTCGACGAGGGCCGAACGCACGGCTTCGTGGCAGCGCTCGTCGAGCGCCGTGAGCGGCAGCCGGATGCCGCCCTGCATCTTGCCCATCGCCTGCAGCGCCCACTTCACCGGAATCGGGTTCGCTTCGATGAACAGGTTCTTGTGCAGCGACAGCAGCTTCATGTGCAGCGCGCGAGCCGTCTGTACGTCACCGGCCAGCGCCGCGCGACACAGGTCGCTCATCGCGCGCGGTGCGACGTTCGCCGTGACCGAGATGTTGCCGTGGCCGCCGAGCAGCATCAGTGCGATCGCGGTCGGATCGTCGCCGCTGTAGATCGCGAAATGCTTCGGGGCAGCCTTGATCAGGTGCGCGGCGCGATCGATGTTGCCGGTCGCTTCCTTCACGCCGATGATGCCCGGGACTTCCGCGAGGCGCAGCGTCGTCTCGTTCGCCATGTCGGCGACCGTGCGGCCCGGCACGTTGTACAGGATCACCGGCAGGTCGACCGCTTCGGCGATCGTCTTGAAGTGACGGTACATGCCTTCCTGCGTCGGCTTGTTGTAGTACGGCACGACCTGCAGCGTCGCGTCCGCGCCGACAGCCTTCGCGTGCTTCGTCAGCTCGATCGCCTCGGCGGTCGAGTTGCCGCCCGCGCCCGCGATGATCGGGATGCGTTTCGCCGCATGCTCGACCGCCGTGCGGATCATCAGGATGTGCTCTTCGACGTTGAGCGTTGCCGACTCGCCGCTCGTACCGACCACGACCAGCGCATCGGTGCCTTCCGCGATGTGCCAGTCGATCAGTTTGCGAAACGCCGGCAGGTCGAGACTGCCGTCTTCGAGCATCGGGGTGACGATCGCGGGGATGCTGCCGCGGATTTGAATGCCGTCTTGGGTGCCGTTAGCCATGAAACGCGAATGAGATTATGTACCGGTAAACATTGAGATTGTAGCGGATTAGCCGGGCAGTTCGTAACGTGGAATTCCCGCCCCCGCCTTCGGGGTCGCGCCCTCGCGCACTGCGCAAAGACGCTGGACGAATGCCTCGCGCGGCGCGGCGACGAACCCGTCCTCGTACGCGACCACCCGCAGGCGGCCGTGCACGGCGTCCAGCAGCTCGCCCGGGGCGAGCAGGAACGCGGGGTTGGACGGTTTCCCGACCGTTTCGTTTCCTTGCGCGAAGGTTTCGTAGATCAGCACGCCGCCCGGCGCCACCGCATCGAGCAGATGGGGCCAGAGCCGACGATGCAGATAATTCGTGACCACCACCGCCGCAAACTGCTCGCCGGCCGGCAACGGCCACGGCGCGCCTTCGAGATCGGCGTCACGGGCATCGACGCCCGGAATCGAACGCAACGCGGCCAGCGCGGGCGGATCGCGGTCGAGTGCGACGACCGGATGGCCGTGCGACGCGAACCAGCGCGCATGGCGGCCGCCGCCCGCAGCGACATCCAGCACCGCGCCGCCCGGCGACACGAGCCGCGACCATTGCGCGACCCAGCGCGACGGCTCGGCCTGGGCGACGTGGCCGCCCGCGGCGGCAATGACGGATGCGCTCATGCGGTCGATCAGTTGTACGACAGGCCCATCGCGTCACGCACGTCACGCATCGTTTCCGTCGCGTACTTGCGCGCCTTGTCGCAACCGTCCGCGACGATCGCGCGCAGCAGCGACGGGTCGTCCATGTACTTCTGCGCGCGCTCGAGCATCGGCTGCTGTTCGCGCAGGATGCCTTCGACGACCGGCTGCTTGCAGTCGAGGCAGCCGATGCCCGCCGAGCGGCAGCCCTTCTGCACCCAGTCGTGCGTCGCTTCGTCGGTATAGACCTGGTGCAGCTGCCACACCGGGCACTTGTCGGGATCGCCCGGATCGGTGCGGCGCACGCGCGCGGGATCGGTCGGCATCGTGCGGACCTTCTTCGTGATCGTCTCGGCGTCTTCCCGCAGGCCGATCGTGTTGCCGTACGACTTGGACATCTTCTGCCCGTCGAGGCCCGGCATCCGCGATGCTTCGGTGAGCAGCGCCTGCGGCTCGACCAGGATGATCTTGCGCGCGCCTTCGAGATAGCCGAACAGGCGCTCGCGGTCGCTCATCGACAGGCTCTGCGATTCCTGCAGCATCGCGCGCGCCTGTTCAAGCGCCTCGTCGTCGCCCTCCTGCTGATACGCGTTGCGCAGCTCGTGATAGAGCTTCGCGCGCTTGCCGCCGAGCTTCTTCGCGGCATCGAGCGCCTTCTCCTCGAAGCCCGGCTCGCGGCCGTACAGGTAGTTGAAGCGGCGCGCGATTTCGCGCGTCATCTCGACGTGCGGCACCTGGTCTTCACCGACCGGCACGAGCGAGCCGCGATACAGCAGGATGTCGGCCGCCATCAGCACCGGGTAGCCGAGGAAGCCGTAGGTCGACAGGTCCTTGTCCTTCAGCTTCTCCATCTGCTCCTTGTAGGTCGGCACGCGTTCGAGCCAGCCGAGCGGCGTGCTCATGCCGAGCAGCAGCGCGAGTTCGGCGTGCTCCGGCACCTTGCTCTGGATGAACAGCGTGGCCTGCGCCGGATCGATGCCGGATGCGAGCCAGTCGATCAGCACGTCCCACACGTTCTTCTCGATGACCTCGGGAGTCTCGTAGTGCGTCGTCAGCGCATGCCAGTCGACGACGCAGAAGAAGCACGGGTACTCGGACTGCAGCTTCACCCAGTTTTTCAGCACGCCGTGGTAGTGACCGAGGTGCAGCGACCCGGTGGGTCGCATGCCGGAGAAAATACGTTCAGGGAACATGATTGTCGTTAGAGAAGCGAGGCGAATGGGGACAGGATGGCGCTCAGGACGGCGTAGCCGACGTTGACGAGCGGGCGCAGCCAGAAGTTCGTCAGCACGCCCGTCGCGACCAGCACGAGGACGATGATGAAACCGTACGGCTCGATGCGCGACAGCGCGATCGATTGCTTCGTCGGCAGCAGCGCCGCCAGGATGCGGCCGCCGTCGAGCGGCGGCAACGGAAACAGGTTCAGCACGCCGAGCACGAGGTTCGCGCTGACGCCGGCAAACGCCATCCGCGTGAAGAACGGCTCGTCGACGCCGACGGCGGGCAGTACGAGGGTCAGCACACCCCAGATCAGCGCCTGCACGAAGTTGCAGGCCGGTCCCGCAAGCGATACCCACAGGCTGCCCCAGCGCGGATCGCGCAGGTTGCCGAACGACACCGGCACCGGCTTCGCATAGCCGAACAGGAACGCGCCGCCCGTCAGGAAATACATCGCGAGCGGAATCGCGATCGTGCCGAGCGGATCGATGTGACGCATCGGGTTGAACGACACGCGCCCCATCATGTAGGCAGTGTTGTCGCCGAGCAGGCGGGCGGCGTAGCCATGCGCGGCCTCGTGCAGCGTGATCGCGAAGATCACGGGCAGCGCGTAGACGGCGATGGTCTGTATCAGGGAAGCATCCATATCGCGTTATTGTAACAAGCGCACTCGCGCAAAAAATGGAACGGCGCGCTTACGCGGCCGAGAGTCCGAACGGTTCGAGCGCGCCGCGCCCCGCGCGCACGAGCTCGGGCTCGTCGCCGGTCAGGTCGATCACCGTCGACGGCTCGCGCGGGCACGCGCCACCGTCGATCACGAGGTCGACCTGCTTCTCGAGCCGCTCGCGGATTTCTTCGGGGTCGTTGAGCGGCTCGTCGTCCGGCGGCAGGATCAGCGTCGTGCCGAGCAGCGGCTGGCCGAGCGATTCGAGCAACGCGAGCGTGATCGCGTGATCGGGCACGCGCAGGCCGATCGTCTTGCGCGACGGGTGCGACAGCCGGCGCGGCACTTCCTTCGTCGCCTGCAGGATGAAGACGTACGGGCCCGGCGTCACCGACTTGATCTGCCGGTACTGGCGGTTGTCGACCATCGCGAAGTTGGCGAGCTCCGACAGGTCGCGCACGAGCAGCGACAGGTGCTGCTTCTCGTCGAGGCCGCGAATCCGGCGCACGCGCTCGACCGCATCCTTGTCGTCGAGATGGCACGCGAGCGCATAGCTCGAATCGGTCGGCATCGCGATCACGCCGCCCTTGCTGACGATTTCCACGGCCTGCTTGATCAGGCGCGGCTGCGGATTATCCGGGTGAATCCTGAAGAACTGGGACATGGGGGGCGTAAAGGGGGAGAAATCGGATGCGCGCGGCCGGCAGCAACGCAGGTGGCAGGCCGCCGCCCGGTGTCAGAGCCAGCGTTCCCAGACCGGAGTCAGGTCGGGCGGCAACGGCGGCAGGCTGCCGAGCTCGACACGGCCCTCGCCTGGCGCATGGAAATCCGAGCCGCGCGACGCTTCGAAGCCGAAGCGGCGTGCGACGTCCGCATATTCGCGGTACTGGTCGGGTGTGTGGCTGCCCGTGACGACCTCGATCGCGCGGCCGCCCAGATCGATGAATTCGCCGAAGAACGCGTCGAATTCGACGGGCGTATAGCGATAGCGGCCCGGATGCGCGACCACCGCTTCGCCGCCGGCCGCGCGAATCCACGCAACGGCGTCGGGCAGCGTCGCCCAGCGGTGCGGGACGAAACCGGGCTTGCCGTCGCCGAGCAGCCGATCGAACACATCGGATGTCGACGTGGCGTGACCGTTTTCAACGAGGAAGCGCGCGAAGTGCGTGCGCGAGATCAGGTCGGGATTCGACACGTACTTCAACGCACCGTCGTACGCGCCGGGAATGCCGAGCGTGGCGAGCTGCTCGCCGATCGCCACCGCGCGCGCCGCGCGGCCGTGGCGCGTGCGGTACAGGCCGTCGACCAGCACCGGATTCGCGGGATCGACATTCAGGCCGACGATGTGCACGGTGCGCGATGCCCACGTGACCGAAATCTCGACGCCGCTCAGGTAGCGCATGCCGAGCGCTTCCGCTTCGCTGCGCGCCGCTGCCTGGCCGCCGATCTCGTCGTGGTCGGTCAGCGCCCACAGGGTCACGCCGCCGGCATGAGCGCGGCGCGCGACGTCGGCAGGCGGCAGCAACCCGTCGGAAACATTCGAATGGCAGTGGAGATCGGCGTTCATTGTCGGCATGGCAGGTAAGGCTTCATTCTACTGCAACGCGGCAATGCGCCGCCCGCGTGCCACGCCGCTGCCGCCGCGCGCCTACGCGCAGAACGCCTCGATCAGCGCCGCGATCTGCTCGGGCTGGTCGTGATGCACCATGTGTCCGGCGTCCTCGACGAGCTTCTCGCGCCAGTCGGGGAACGCGTTGAAGCGCGCCTTGAATTCCGGCAACGGGATGTCGCCCGCGATGTGGGCCAGCGTCGGCGAATTGACGGCTTCGACGTGCAGCACCTTCGCGCGCACCTGCGCCCAGGTGGCCATCACTTCGTCGAGTCGGTACAGCTGCGGCCCCGGCATCTTGTGCGCGGGGTCGGCCAGCAGGTGGTACTGACCGTCGTCGCCGCGCTTCGACCAGTGCGCGGCGAGGAACGCCGCACGGCGCGGGTCGAGCCGCGGATTGGTCTTGATCAGGCGCGCCGCCACGTCGTCGAGGGACGCATATGGGCGCAGCACGGGCGGTTCGCGCAACTCGTCCAGCCAGCCGCGCAACCGGCGCGGCGCCTGCTCGGCCCGCGCGGGCGCCAGCCCGAAACCCTCGAGATCGACCACGCGCCGCACGCGCTCCGGCCGCGCGCCGGCATACAGGCACACGACGTTCGCGCCCATGCTGTGCCCGACCAGGTTGACTTCGCCGGCCGGCGCATAGTGGTCGACGAGCGCATCGAGGTCGCCCAGGTACTCGTGGAACCAGTAATGACCGCCGCCCTGCCGCGCGACCGGCCAGTCGGACAGCCCGAAACCGCGCGCATCGGGCGCGATCACCTGCCAGTCGCCCGCGAGCGCATCGACAACGAACTGGAACGATGCCGAGACGTCCATCCAGCCATGCAGCATGAACAGCGTCGGCGCATCGGGCCGGCCCCAGCGCCGGACATGCAGCTGGACGCCGCGCACCGTGACGAAATCGGAAACAGAACTCGATGCACTCATTGCCGCCGCCAGAAAAAAGAATGATCGTTCGATTATAGCGGCGCTGCTCTCTTTCCGGCGTCCGGCAATCGAGGTGCCGCTCTAGCGGCGCGCGTAAGCCCGGGGCCGCGGAGAAGCACCATGTCCCGGGCCCCCGAGACGGCGGGCGGCACGTCGAAGTGCGGCCGAACGCGCGCCGGCTAGCGTGGCGCGTTGCCGTCCGCCACGTCCTGCGCGGCCAGTTCGTCGAGTTCGGCCTGCTCGAATCCGGCATCGCGGCGCGCATCGAAATTGAACGGGCCGCGCAGCCGCGGCGCATGGTATTGCTCGGCGAGCTGCCGGTAGGTGGGCACCGGATCGCGGCCGGCTTCGTCGCACAGATGCCGGAACCAGCGGTTGCCGATCGCGACATGGCCGATTTCGTCGCGCAGGATCACGTCGAGGATCGCGGCCGACGCATCGTCGCCCGCCTGCACGAGCCGCGCGCGGATCGGCGGCGATGCGTCGAGCCCGCGGGCCTCGAGCGTGCGCGGCACGAGCGCCATGCGCGCCAGCACGTCGCCCTTGGTCCGCTCGCACATCTCCCACAGGCCGTTGTGCGCGGGAAAATCGCCGTACGCATGCCCGAACGCCGCCAGGCGCTCGGACAGCAGCGTGAAGTGATAGGCCTCCTCGGCCGCCACCTTCAGCCAGTCCGCATAGAACGGGGCCGGCAGGCCCGCGAAGCGCCAGACCGCGTCGAGGGCCAGGTTGATCGCATTGAACTCGATATGGGCAAGCGCGTGCAGCAGCACCGCGCGCCCTTCGGGCGAACGCATGCTGCGTCGCCCGAGCTGGCGCGGCTCGACGAGCGGCGGGCGCGCCGGCCGGCCGGGCAAATCGGCCGGCTCGGGCAATTCGAGCGACGGCGCGATCGCCGCCTGCCTGGCCCGCAGCGCATCGTAGAGCGCGCGCACCTGGGCGGCCTTCGCCACGGGTTCGGCGTCACGCAGCGCGGCAAGCGCGGTGCGGCGCACACAGGCAGACGCATTGCCGAAAGAAGAAGACTCCATGCTCATAAACGGGGACACCCTGCGTGCGCATCGCGGGAGCGCACGCACGCGACGGTTTACAATAGGCGATTGTTCCGCGGCGCAATGCGCATGCGCCGGGCAAACCAGACGCGCCATTCTACCGGCGCACATCATCGAAGAGACAAGGAGACTCCGTGACGATCTACAAGCTGGGCGATACGGCCCCGACGATCCACGAAAGCGTATTCGTCGCCGATACGGCGGCCATCATCGGCAAGGTCGTGCTCGAGGAGAACGCGAGCGTCTGGTTCGGCGCGACGATTCGCGGCGACAACGAGACGATCACCGTCGGCGCTGGCAGCAACGTCCAGGAAGGCGCGGTCCTGCACACGGATCCCGGCTTTCCGCTGACGATTGCCGAAAACGTGACGATCGGGCACCAGGCCATGCTGCACGGCTGCACGATCGGCGAGGGTTCGCTGGTCGGTATCCAGGCGGTGGTCTTGAATGGAGCGGTAATCGGCCGCAACTGTCTGGTTGGTGCCGGCGCGGTCGTGACGGAAGGCAAGACGTTCCCGGACAACTCGCTGATTCTCGGCGCACCGGCGAAAGTCGTGCGCGAGCTGTCGGCGGAAGACATTGCGCGGCTGCGCACGAACGCGAAGACGTACGTCGAGCGGCGTGCGCATTTCAAGGAGCAACTCGTGCGGATCGGGTGATTCGCACGGATTTCAAGGAAGAAGAGTGAGCGACCAGTTACAGAAATTCATGTTCAATGCGGCGCCCGTGCGCGGCGAGATCGTTTCGCTGCGCAATACGTGGCAGGAAGTGCTCGCCCGCCGCGACTACCCTGCCCCGGTGCGCACGGTGCTCGGCGAGATGATGGCCGCGTGCGCGCTGCTGTCCGCGAACCTGAAATTCAACGGCACCCTGATCATGCAGATCTTCGGCGACGGGCCGGTCCAGATGCTGGTCGTCCAGTGCGGTTCGGATCTGTCGATGCGGGCCACCGCGAAGTTCGCCGGCGACTCCGCCCAGACGATCGGCGACGACACGCGCTTCGCGTCGCTCGTCAATGCGAGCGGCCACGGCCGCTGCGTGATTACGCTCGACCCGGCCGACAAGCTGCCGGGCCAGCAGCCGTACCAGGGCATCGTGCCGCTGAACGGCGTCGAAGGCCCGCTTGAATCCGTCTCGCAGGTGCTCGAGCATTACATGCATCACTCGGAGCAGCTCGACACGCGGATGTGGCTCGCGGCCGATCGCGACCGCGCGGTCGGCATGCTGCTGCAGAAGCTGCCGGGCGACGGCGGCATCGTGCCGCGTAACGCCGAAACCGATACCGATACGTGGGAGCGCGTCTGCACGCTCGGCGGCACGCTGTCCGCGCAGGAACTGCTCGAGGTCGAACCGGAAGTCGTGTTCCGCCGGCTGTTCTGGCAGGAAAACGTGCAGCACTTCGAACCGGCCGGCACGCGTTTCCAGTGCTCGTGCTCGCGCGAGAAGGTCGGCGCGATGCTGCGCATGCTCGGCCGTGAAGAAGTCGACAGCGTGATCGTCGAGCGCGGCCATGTCGAGATTCATTGCGAGTTCTGCAACCAGCGCTATGAATTCGATCCGGTCGATGTCGCGCAGCTGTTCGCGGCACCCGGCGTCGAGACGGGCATCGCGCCCGCGACCGAGCAGCGTCACTGATCAGTGGCCCGATGCCCGCCATCCGGGCACGGGCGCATAATGACGCACGAGCGTCGCACGCAAGGCTCCGGCGCCGAAGTCACGCACTTCGGCGCAAGCCGCTTCCCGTCGTCGGCGCGCTGCAGGAGAAACACATGAGCCCGCTTCATCGTCCGTTCCACACCATCGTCCTGACGAGCGTTGCCGCCGGCACGCTCGCGCTGGCCGGCTGCGCGATGCCGCCGCCGACCTCCACGATCCTGAGCCGCCTGCCCGAACCCGGTGCATCGGGCGGCCAGCCGCCCGCGCTGTCGAGCGCCGAACGCAAGCGCTATGACGAGATCGACCAGCAGGTGCTGCGCGAACAGAACAGCGCGATGGCAGCCGAAGCTGCCGCGCGCGCGTGGGCCTATTACTCGCCGCCGCCGGTGACGGTCTACGGCGGGTATTACGGCGGATGGGGCAATCGCTGGGGCTCGGGCATCAGCTACGGCTACCCGGGATGGTGGTGGTGAGCGTGCATCGCTCAGCCAATTGACTACCGGCAGGAAATAAAAAAGCGCGGCATTTCCCGCGCTTTTTCAATGGGTTCGAGCAATCATGCATCAGTGATGCGCGGCCTTGCCCTTGTCGCCGCCATGATGCCGCGACGGCTTCGCGATCGACTGCGGATTCGGCACGACACGCACCGGTGCCGCGGACACGGCGCCGCGCGTCGACGTATTCGACGGCGTGTTGTTCAGCGGGACGGCAGGCGCATTCGGCGACACGAACTGCACGAATACCTCGCCGTCCTTCACCATGCCCATCTCGTAGCGCGCGCGCTCCTCGATGGCCGCGGTGCCGCCCTGCAGATCCTGTACTTCGCCCGCGGTGCGCTCGTTGCGCAGCTTCTCGTCCGCGTTCTTCTGGAGCTGGTCGTCGAGCTGCTGACGCAATTCATGCACCCGCAGCCAGCCGCCGTGTCCCCACCACAGGGGGTACTGAATGAGCGCCAGCAAGGCAATCAGGACGACAGTGACAAGCCGCATGTAAGAACCGCAGATATAAGAAGCGCCGCTCCGCGCACATGCACAGAGCGGCGTCGATATGACGAACCCGATAGTAGCGCGTTAGCGCAGGTTATAGAAAGCCGATTTACCCGGGTAGCTTGCGATGTCGCCGAGATCTTCCTCGATGCGCAGCAGCTGGTTGTACTTCGAGATGCGGTCGCTGCGCGACAGCGAACCCGTCTTGATCTGACCGGCGTTCAGGCCGACCGCGATGTCCGCGATCGTCGAATCTTCCGTTTCGCCCGAGCGGTGCGAGATCACGGCCGTGTAGCCTGCGCGCTTCGCCATTTCGATTGCCGCGAACGTTTCGGTCAGCGTACCGATCTGGTTGATCTTGATGAGGATCGAGTTCGCGATGCCCTTCTCGATGCCTTCCTTCAGGATGCGCGTGTTCGTGACGAACAGGTCGTCGCCGACCAGCTGCACCTTCTTGCCAAGGCGATCGGTCAGCAGCTTCCAGCCTTCCCAGTCGCTTTCGTGCATGCCGTCCTCGATCGACACGATCGGGAACTTGTCGGCGAGCGTCGCGAGGTAGTCGGTGAATTCGGCCGACGACAGTTGCAGGCCTTCGCCCGCGAGCTGGTACTTGCCGTCGTGGTAGAACTCGGATGCCGCGCAGTCGAGTGCGAGCAGCACGTCTTCACCGGCACGGTAGCCGGCCTTCTCGATCGCCTGCAGGATCGTCGACAGGCATTCGTCGTTGCTGCCGAAGTTCGGCGCGAAGCCGCCTTCGTCGCCGACTGCCGTGCTCATGCCGCGGTCGCTCAGGATCTTCTTCAGTGCGTGGAACACTTCCGCGCCGCAACGCAGGGCTTCACGGAACGTCGGCTGGCTCACCGGGACGATCATGAATTCCTGGATGTCGAGGCTGTTGTTCGCGTGCGCGCCGCCGTTGACGATGTTCATCATCGGCACCGGCAGTTGCATGGCGCCCGAACCGCCGAAATAGCGGTACAGCGGCAGGCCGGCCTCTTCGGCGGCTGCCTTCGCGACGGCCATCGACACGGCCAGCATCGCGTTCGCGCCGAGGCGCGACTTGTTGTCGGTGCCGTCCAGCTCGAGCAGCGTCTTGTCGAGGAACGCCTGTTCCGACGCGTCGAGGCCCATGATGGCTTCGGAGATTTCGGTGTTGATATGCTCGACTGCCTTCAGCACGCCCTTGCCGTTGTAGCGGCCGGCTTCGCCGTCGCGCAGTTCGATCGCTTCACGCGAGCCGGTGGACGCGCCCGACGGCACCGCCGCGCGGCCCATCGTGCCCGATTCGAGCAGCACGTCGCATTCGACGGTGGGGTTGCCGCGCGAATCCAGAATCTCGCGGCCGATGATATCTACGATTGCACTCATGGGTTTCCTCTGAGAATGACGATGGATTCTTCAAACTGCGACGGCGCGCGCCTGAACCGCTTTCGCTACTGACGCGCGAAGCCGTCGCAAGGTTCATTCGATCTTCAATTGAAATCGTTTTCCAGGAACGGATTGCGCTTCACCGCCTGGTCGAGCGTGACGAGGGTCTCCAGCAGCGCACTCATCCGGTTCAGCGGCACCGCGTTCGGGCCATCCGACTTTGCTTCGGCCGGATTCGGGTGCGTCTCCATGAACAGGCCCGCGACGCCCGTCGCGACCGCCGCACGCGCGAGCACCGGCACGAATTCGCGCTGGCCGCCCGAGCTCGTGCCCTGCCCGCCCGGCAGCTGCACCGAGTGGGTCGCATCGAACACGACCGGGGCGCTCGTCTCGCGCATGATCGCGAGCGAACGCATGTCCGACACCAGATTGTTGTAGCCGAACGAGACACCGCGCTCGCACGCCATGAAGCGGTCTTCCGACAGCCCCGCTTCACGGGCCGCTTCGCGCGCCTTGTCGATCACGTTCTTCATGTCGTGCGGCGCGAGGAACTGGCCCTTCTTGATGTTGACGGGCTTGCCCGAGCGCGCGCATGCATGGATGAAATCGGTCTGGCGGCACAGGAACGCCGGCGTCTGCAGCACGTCGACGACCGACGCGACCTGCTCGATCTCTTCGATCGAATGCACGTCGGTCAGCACCGGCAGGCCGAGCTGGCGCTTCACCTCGGACAGGATCCGCAGGCCCTCGTCCATTCCGAGGCCACGGAACGACTTGCCCGAGCTGCGGTTCGCCTTGTCGTAGGACGACTTGTAGATGAACGGAATGTTCAGCTTCGCGCAGATCTCCTTCAGGCGGCCGGCCGTGTCGATCGTCATTTGCTCCGATTCGACGACGCAGGTGCCCGCGATCAGGAAGAAAGGCTTGTCGAGACCGACCTCGAAATCGCACAGCTTCATGCTTACACTCCGCGCGCTTGCTTGTTGACAAGCGCAGCTTCGACGAACGACTTGAAGAGAGGATGACCGTCACGCGGCGTGGACGTGAATTCCGGGTGGAACTGGACGCCGACGAACCACGGGTGCATCGAACGCGGCAGTTCCATCATTTCCGGCAGATCCTCGCTCGGGGTACGGGCGCTGATGATAAGGCCGCCGGCTTCGAGCTGGGGCACGAAGCGGTTATTGACTTCATAACGGTGGCGATGGCGCTCGTTCACGTCCTTGCCATAGATCTCTTCCGCCATCGTGCCCGGCTTGATCGGGCAGCGCTGCGAACCCAGGCGCATCGTGCCGCCGAGATCGGATTCCTCGGTGCGCGTCTCGACCTTGCCGTCGCGGTCGTACCACTCGGTGATCAGCGCGACCACGCGTTCCGGCGTGTCCGGCTCGAATTCCGTGCTGTTCGCCTGCTTCAGGCCGACGACGTCGCGTGCGAATTCGATCACCGCGAGCTGCATGCCGAGGCAGATGCCGAGATACGGCACCTTGGCTTCACGCGCATAGCGGATCGCCGCGATCTTGCCTTCCGTGCCGCGACGACCGAAACCGCCCGGCACCAGCACGGCGTCGAGATGCTTCAGGCTGTCGACACCGTTCGTCTCGATCTCTTCCGAGTCGATGTATTCGATGTTGACCTTGGTCGACGTGTGCAGCGATGCGTGGCGCAGCGCTTCGATCAGCGACTTGTACGACTCGGTCAGGTCGACGTACTTGCCGACCATGCCGATCGTCACTTCGTGCTTCGGGTTCTCGAGCTTCTCAACCAGCTCCGACCACATGGTCAGGTCCGCATCCTTCGGCGACAGCTTCAGTTCCTCGCAGATGATGCGGTCGAGGCCCTGGTCGTGCAGCATCTGCGGAATCTTGTAGATGCTGTCGGCGTCCCACACCGAGATCACGGCGTCTTCCGGCACGTTCGAGAACATCGAGATCTTCTTCGATTCGTCGTCCGGAATGCGGCGGTCCGCACGGCACAGCAGCACGTGCGGCAGGATGCCGATCTCGCGCAGCTTCTGCACGCTGTGCTGGGTCGGCTTCGTCTTCAGTTCGCCGGCCGTCGCGACGTACGGCACCAGCGTCAGGTGCACGAAGCACGCGCTGTTGCGGCCGAGGCGCAGGCTCATCTGGCGCGCGGCTTCGAGGAACGGCAGCGATTCGATGTCACCGACCGTGCCGCCGATCTCGACGATCGCGACATCCGGCTCACCGCAGGTGGCCGACGCGGCCCCGCGCTCGATGAACGCCTGGATTTCGTTCGTGATGTGCGGAATGACCTGCACGGTCTTGCCGAGATAGTCGCCGCGGCGCTCCTTGCGGATCACCGATTCGTAGATCTGGCCGGTCGTGAAGTTGTTGGCCTTGCGCATCTTCGTGCTGATGAAGCGCTCGTAGTGGCCTAGGTCGAGGTCGGTCTCCGCTCCGTCTTCCGTCACGAACACTTCGCCGTGCTGGAACGGGCTCATCGTGCCGGGGTCGACGTTGATGTACGGATCGAGTTTGAGGAGGGTGACTTTCAGACCGCGCGATTCAAGGATCGCGGCGAGGGAAGCGGCGGCAATACCCTTGCCAAGGGAAGAAACTACGCCGCCGGTGACGAAAACATATTTGGTCATCGCTGGATGCTCGCGGGAAAAACGGATTATACCGTAAAGGCCGCCCTTCTCTCAGCAATTGACTCGATGATCGCGCCCTTTCGCGCCGCCCCGCACCAGCCGTGCGCGCCGGGACGCAACCGCCCGCCGGCCGGTGCAACCGCGCGTGCCGGAGGCGGCGCCCCGGCCGCCAAACCCTGCGTCAGGCGCGCTTCGCGAGGGGGATGACGCCCTGCGACACATCGCCCTCCGCCGCCTTCAGCGAATTCAGCATCCGCTGCAATGCGCGGGCGGTCTCGAGCGGCCGCTCCATCGGAAACAGGTGGCTGCCTTCCAGCCATTCGACGCGGCCGCGCGCCGCGCGACGTGTCGCATCGAGCCCGACCTGGCGCACCTCGCGCGAACGCGTGCCGGCGAGAAAGCCGAGCGGCACCGGCGCGCCATGCGCGAGCCGCGGGCCGAGCGTATGCGGCAGCGTCCGGTAGATCAGGTATTCGACCTGCCGGTCGAACGCGAGCGAGCGCTCGCCGTCGGCGCCGACCTGCGGGATCCCGTAGTCGATGTAGTCGGCCAGCATCCGTTCGTCCCAGCGGGCGAACGCCGGCTTTTCGCGGAAGTGCCGCCAGACTTCGTCACGGCTTACCCAGTGCGTACGCCGGTTGCGCGTCGCGGCGGCCGGCGACAGCCGCTCGTCGAGCCCCGCCCACTGGCTCGCGCGCAATGCGCCGGCGCGCCAGCCCGCGATGATCGGTGAATCGATCATCACGACGCCGCGCACCCACTGCGGCTTCTTCAGCGCGGCCATCAGCGACAGGTAGCCGCCGAGCGAATGGCCGACAAGCCAGACGGGACGCTCGTAGCGGCTGCCGATGTCGTCGAGCAGTTGCTCGACGAGATGCGGCCAGTCGCGCGTCACCGGGTAGCGGCGGTCGTGGCCGATCCGTTCGATGTAGCGCAGCTCGTAGTCGTCGGCCAGTTCGGCGAAGATCGTGCGGTACGTCGATGCCGGAAAGCCGTTCGCATGCGAGAAGTGGAGGATGTCCTTCAAACGCCGATGTCTCCTTTGTCGACCGGAGTTAGTGCTTTAGCACTTACTCCGGTCCCATGCTTCGCGGTCGACCCGAGTTGGCGCTTCAGCACTTACTCCGGTCCCATGCTTCGCGGTCAACGAGAGTGAGTGCTTTAGCGCTTGCTCTCGCCCCATGCTTCGCGTTCTGCCGGGCCCACGCTTCGGCATTGAGCGCGGATCCCGGGCCATCTTTATTGATACGCCGGCTTTCGCCGCGCTCACCGATCCATCCAGTACCGCCGCCAAACGTCGCGATGACGCTCGAAGGCAAACCCGCCGTCGGCCGGCGCGACGTCGAACCGCACGGCGCCGTCGCGATCGGTGCGCGGCAGCGGGATCCCGCGCGCCTCGTAACGGGCGAGCACCGTCCGGTGCGGATGTCCGAAACGATTGCGATAGCCTACAGGAAATACCGCGACGCGCGGCCCGACCGAATCGAGGAAAGGCTCGACCGACGACGTGCGGCTGCCATGGTGCGGAACGACCAGGATCTGTGCGGCCAGCGCGTCGGGCGCAGCGTCCACGAGCCGGCGTTCGCCGCGCGCATCGACATCACCCGTCAGCAGCGCGGACGTCTCGCCCGCGTCGATGCGCAGCACGCACGACCGCCCGTTCGACGAGCCCGCGCCCGGGCCGCCTGGCGGCCACAGCATCGTGAACGCGACGCCGTCCCAGGTCCAGCGCTGCCCGGCCGCGCACGGCAGCCGGTCGGCGACGCCGGCGGCGGCCGCATCGCGCCACAACCGGCTGTTCGGCACGATGCCGGCCAGCAGCTGGCGCACGTCGGCTGCCGCATAGACGGCCGGTGCACCGCCCGCGTGATCGGCATCCGCGTGACTGAGCACGAGCGAATCGATCACCGCGATGCCGCGTGCACGCAACGCCGGCGCGACGATCCGCGCGCCGGCGTGGGTCGACTCCGCGCCCGGCCCCGCATCGAACAGCAAGGTGCGCCGCGCGGTCTCCACCAGCACCGACGCGCCCTGCCCGACGTCAAAAACGGTCAGCCGGAAGCCGCCCGGCGGCGGCGCATCAGATGCCGGCGCGACGAGCGGCAGCCACGTGAGCGGGGCCGCCCAGCGCAACGGCCAGCCGTGCGGCATCAGCGCCCATGCGACGCCCACGCAGGCCAGCACCAGCACCGGCCAGTCGGGCATGCGCAGCCAGAACACGCCGGCCGGCCAGTCGGCGAGGTATCCGAGCAGCGTCATCATCGGTTCGAGCGCCGCATGCGCAAGCCGGAACGCGTACGCATCGAGCGGCGCGGGTAGCGCGATTCCCGCCAGCACGACGGGCGTCACGACCGAGCTGACCCACGGAATCGCGAACGCATTGCCAAGCGGGCCCGACAGGGATATCTGCGCGAACCAGGCGGCCGTGAGCGGTGCGAGACCGATCGTCACCGCGTACTGCACGCGCGTGGCCTCGGCGATCCGGCGCCCGGCGCGGGCACCCCACGCGCGCAACCGGCTCGACAAGCCGGCCGTGCCGTCACCCTCCTCGTTTTCCGTATCAACCTCACGCACGCCACGCCAGCCGGCGACGGCCATCAGGATCACGGCGACCGCCCCGAACGACAGCCAGAACCCGGCCGACAGCACGGCCCACGGGTCGGCAAGCAGCACGCCGCCGAGCGCCGCGCACAGCACCGCGGAAGTCGGCACGCGGCGCCCGGCCAGGTACGCAATGCCGCCGGCCGCGATCATCCACCATGCGCGCTGCGCCGGCACGTTGAAGCCGGCAAGCGCCGCATAGCCGCCGGCAGCTGCCAAGGCGGCCAGCGCGGCCACGTACGGTGCCGGAAACACGAGCGTGGCAGCCCGTGCGCGCCAGCGCAGGCGACGCCAGACCATCGACACGAGCCCACCCGCGATCGCGCCGACGAGCCCGACATGCAGGCCGGAAATCGCGACGAGGTGGCTCGTGCCCGTGCTGCGCAGCACGTGCCAGTCGTCGTCGCCGATGTCAGACTGGTCGCCGATCGCGAGCGCGGCGACGATGCCGCGATGACCGGCGTCGCTGCCGAGCGACGCGTCGATACGCGCGCGCAGCGCATCGCGCAGCCGATCGATCGACGCACGCCATCCCGCCGCGCGCGCATCGAGCAATTCCGCCCGCCGGGGCGCACTCACATACCCGATCGCGCGAATGCCTGCGGCCAGCCACGCCGCCTCGCTGTCGCGCACACCGGGATTGGCCTCGGCATGCGGGCGCTTCAGGCGCACGACGAAACGCCAGCGCTGTGCGGCGCGCAGATCGGGAAGTGGATCGCGTGTCGCCGATGCGCCATACGCGCGCCACGACAGCCGGATCAACGGCGGAAAACGGGCCAGCCCCGCATCGTTCGACTCGACCGCGAACAGCAGCCGCGCGCCTGTCTCGTCGATCACGGGCAGCCCGCGGATCACGCCGGTGACGACGATGTCGCGCCCCTCCCACTCGACGGGCAGGCTGTCGCGCAGCCGCCATTCGGCCCGCGCGGCCGCATAGCCTAACCCTGCATCGCAGGCCACGAGCGCACACAGCAACCATCCGAACATGGCGGTGTTGCGCGTACGCTGGCGACGCCTGCACCACACGCTCAGCACCGCGCAGCCCGCGAGCACGGCCACACCGCTCGTCCATGCGAGCGCACCCGGCAGCGCCGCCTGCCGCTGCAGTACGACCACGCCGAGCGCGAACGCGATCCACCACACGCGCATCGCCCCTCCTCGTCGACCCGGCGCCGCCATCGAGCATGCAGCGCCTCAGGGCTACGATTATGCGGATGAAAGTGCGAGTCGCGGCAGCGCGGCGAGCGCGTTAGCCGAAGTGCATAGGGACACCGCGCCGGCGTCGATTCCGCGCAGTTCGGCGAGCACGCCGCCGATGCGCGGCACCTGGTCGGGCGTGTTGCGGGATTTGTACGCCCATTCGGGCGCGATGTCGGGTGCGTCCGTCTCGACGACGATCGCCTCGAGCGGCAACTGCGCCGCGAGCCGGCGGATCTGCAGCGCGCGGGTGAAGGTCACGTTGCCGCCGAAGCCGAGATGCAGCCCATGCGCGAGATATGCTTCGGCCTGCTGGAAGCTGCCGTTGAACGCATGCGCGATACCGCGCTGCACGCCGAAACGGCGCAGCCCGGCGAGCACGCGATCCTGCGACTTGCGCACGTGGCACAGCACGGGCAGGTCGAATTCGCGCGCGAGCTTCAGTTGCCCCTGGTAGAAGAACTGCTGCCGGTCTTCGTCGAGCCCCGGCACGAAATAGTCGAGACCGATCTCGCCGATCGCGACGAAGCGCGGATCGTCGAGGCTCGCCTCGATCTCCATGCGCAGCCGGTCGAGATCCTCGTCACGTGCGCGTGGCGTAAACATCGGATGGATGCCGAGCGCGTAGACCGCGCCCGGCGTGCGTTGCGCGAGTTCGCGCACCGTCGTGAAGTTGTCGCGCCCGACGCTCGGGATCACGATGCGCGACACGCCGGCCGCGCGCGCCGCGTGCGCGACCGCGTCGCGGTCGGCGTCGAACTCGGCGGCATCGAGATGGCAGTGCGTGTCGATCCACATGGCGGCAGTCCTGCGCGCTGGCGCCGCACCGGGACCACCCCCGGCAGCAGGCCAAGCGCGTTCGCTTCTTACACCGGCAGCGCCGGCTCCTCGTGCAGCACGCCGTCGCGCAGCCGCATGATGCGGTCGCAGCGCGCGGCGAGATCGGGATCGTGCGTGACGATCACGAAGCTCGTTTCGAGCGTCTCGGACAGCTCGAGCATCAGGTTGAACACCGTATCGGCCGTCGTGCCGTCGAGGTTGCCGGTCGGCTCGTCGGCGAGCACGCACGCGGGCTTCGTGACCAGCGCGCGCGCGATCGCGACGCGCTGCCGCTCGCCGCCCGACAGCTCGCCCGGCCGGTGCTTCGCACGCGGGCCGAGACCGACGCGTTCGAGCATCGCCTGCGCCTGCTCGCGCGCGTCCTCGGTCGTCATCCGGCGAATGCGCAGCGGCATCGCGACGTTGTCGAGCGCGGTGAACTCGGGCAGCAGGTGATGGAACTGGTAGACGAAGCCGAGCGCGCGGTTGCGCAGCTCGTTGCGCTCGCGCTCGGCGAGTTGCGTGAACGGCTTGCCGAGCAGCGACACCTCGCCCGCGCTCGGCTCGTCGAGCCCGCCCAGCACGTGCAGCAGCGTGCTCTTGCCGGAGCCCGACGCACCGACGACCGCGAGCTTCTCGCCGCGCCGCACCGTCAGCTCGGTATTGTTGAGCACCTGCACGTTGAAGCCGCCCTGCACGAACGCCTTCGTGATCCCGCGCGCCTGAAGCACGTATTCCTGCATACCTGCCGAATCCTGTCTGTTGTGTTGTTTTTCATCCGCGAATGCGGTCGCGCGGTCATTCATAGCGGAGCGCCTCCGCCGGCTTCACCTTCGCGCCGCGCCAGCTCGGATAGAGCGTCGCGACCGCCGACAGCGCGAACGCGATCAGGCCGATCCGGATCACGTCGCTCGCGACGAGTTCGGACGGCAGCTCGCTGATGAAGTACACGGACGGCGGCAGGAACTGCACGCCGAACAGGTGCTCGATCATCGGGATCAGCCACGGGATGCTCCACGCGATCAGGCAGCCGAGCGCGACGCCCGACGCCGTGCCGACGAAGCCGATCGTCACGCCCTGCACGACGAAGATCTTCATGATCGACCCCGGCTGCGCGCCGAGCGTGCGCAGGATCGCGATGTCGGCCTGCTTGTTGGTCACCGTCATCACGAGCGACGACACGAGGTTGAACGCGGCCACCGCGATGATCAGCGTGAGGATGATGAACATCATCCGCTTCTCGATCTGCACGGCCGAGAACCACGTCTTGTTCTGCTGGGTCCAGTCTCGGATGTACAGGCTGCCCGACAGCGTATGCGACAGCTCGACCGCCACGTCCGGCGCCTTCTGCATGTCCTTCAGCCGCAGCCGCACGCCGGTCGGCGCGGCCATCCGGAACAGCGCCTCGGCGTCGCGGATGTTGATCATCGCGAGCGTGCTGTCGTATTCGTAGTGCCCGGACTCGAACACGCCGACGACCGTGAACTGCTTCAGCCGCGGCATCATGCCGGCCGGCGTGATCGATCCTTCCGGCGCGACCAGCGTGACCTTGTCGCCGACCGTCACGCCGAGATTGCCCGCGAGCGCATTGCCGAGCACGATGCCGAACTGGCCCGGCACCAGCGCGCCGAGCTGGCCCGCCTTCATGTCCTTGCCAATGTCCGACACTTGCGGCTCGAGCGCCGGCTCGACGCCGCGCAGCATCACGCCGCTCACCGCGTCCTGGCGGGTGAGCAGCGCCTGCGCGTCGACGTACGGCGCCGCGCCGATCACCGACGGATTGCGGCGCGCTTCCTGCGCGGTCAGTTGCCAGTCGGGCATCGAGCCCGTCGGCGAGAACACCTCGACGTGCGCGAGCACCGACAGCATGCGGTCGCGCACTTCCTTCTGGAAGCCGTTCATCACCGACAGCACGACGATCAGCGCCGCGACGCCGAGCGCGATCCCGAGCATCGACACGAGCGCGATGAAGGAAATGAAGCCGTTACCGGTCGTGCGTTTGCCGGCGCGCGTGTAGCGCCAGCCGATCTGCCATTCGTACGGAAGTTTCAAGCGAATCCTTTCTGCTGGTTACGGCGGGGAGGCGCCCCGCGGCCGGACCGCCGCCCGGTGGCGGCCACCGGCCCGGGCACGGTCGAAAAACGGCCGCCGGACGCGAACGGGCCGTCAGCCGGCCCGATCACGCGCGCAGTTTGCCATACAATGCGCACCATCATGCACGACCGACGCCTCCATTTTCTCGTTCCGTTCGCGCTGCCGTCGGCGGCCGATGCGGCCTCGTCCCTGCACACGCTGGACAGCCCCGCGCTCGAAAAGTTGCTCGCCCGCGCCAGTCTCGTCGAGCGCGTGGCCGGCGAGGACTTCCAGCGCACGCTGCCGCACGAACGCTGGCTGGCCCGCCAGTTCGGCGCCACCCAGGGCAACGCCGCGGACGAGGCGCCGCTCGCGCCCTACATGCTGCTGGCGGACGGCGGCGACCCCGGCGCGCAAGCGTGGGCCTGCGTCGAGCCCGTCCACGTCGAAATCGCGCACGATCACCTGGTGCTCGTCGATCCGGCGGCCCTCGCGCTCGACGAAGGCGACGCCGCCGCGCTGCTCGCAGTCGCGCGGCCGCTGATCGAGGAGCTCGGCGTCCGGCTCGAGGCGCCGAACCCGTCACGCTGGTACCTGTCGAGCGAGCAGCTCGCCCGTCTCGCCGGCGCCGCGCCGCTACGCGCGAGCGGCCGCAACATCGAGATCTGGCTGCCGCACGAGGCCCATACGGGCGAGCGCTCGCGGATGTGGATGAAGCTGCAGAACGAAGTGCAGATGGCGTGGTTCCAGCACCCGGTCAACGAGGCCCGCGAGGCGCGTGGCCTGCCGGCCGTCAATTCGATCTGGTTCCATGCGCAGGGCACGCTGAAGCCGGTCGGCAAGCCGTTCGCGCGCGTGCTGTCCGCGTCGCCCGCGGCGCTCGGCCTCGCGCGCGCCGCGCAAGCCGACGCCGGCGCGCCGCCGGCCGCGTTCGGCTCGCTGCCCGCCGCCGATGGCGCGACGCTCGTCGAACTGCCCGCGCTGACCACCCCGTTCATCGAGCAGGACTGGGCGCGCTGGCACGACGGACTCGCCGCGCTCGAGCGCGACTGGTTCGCGCCGGCCCTTGCCGCGCTGCAGAACGGCGAGCTCGCGAGCGTCGATTTCACGCTGTGCGGCGACACGAGTTCCGTGACGCTGCACGCGACGCGCGGCGACCTGCGCAAGTTCTGGCGCCGCCGCGCGCTAGCCTCCCTGTTCGAATAACAAAGCAGACCCCGTATGACCCGGATCGTTACCCGCCCCGTCGCGCCCGCCGACGCCGAAGTGCTCGCGCGCCACGGCCTGCATCCCGTCCTTGCGCGCCTGTACGCGTCGCGCGGCGTGCAGTCCCCCGCCGACATCGAGACCGCGCTGGCACGACTCGTTCCGCCCACCGAGCTGAAAGGCTGCGCCGACGCTGCATCGCTGCTCGCCGACGCGATCGCCGACAAGCGGCGCCTGCTCGTCGTCGCCGACTACGACTGCGACGGTGCAACCGCGTGCGCGGTCGCGGTGCGCGGCCTGCGGATGTTCGGCGCGCAGATCGACTACCTGGTGCCGAACCGATTCGAATACGGCTACGGCCTCACGCCCGAGATCGTCGAACTCGCCGCCGCGCGCAAGCCCGACCTGCTGATCACCGTCGACAACGGGATCGCGAGCGTCACGGGCGTCGAAGCCGCGAACGCGCGCGGCATCGACGTGCTCGTGACCGACCACCACCTGCCCGGCGACGCGCTGCCCGCCGCGCGCGCGATCGTCAACCCGAACCAGCCCGGCTGCGCGTTCCCGAGCAAGCACCTCGCCGGCGTCGGCGTGATGTTCTACGTGCTGCTCGCGCTGCGCGCCGAGCTGCGCCGCCGCGGCGCGTTCGCGAGCAAGGAAGCCGAGCCGCGCCTCGACGGCCTGCTCGACCTCGTCGCGCTCGGCACCGTCGCCGACGTCGTGCGGCTCGACGGCAACAATCGCGTGCTGGTCGCGCAGGGGCTGCAGCGCATCCGCAACGGCCGCATGCAGCCGGGCGTCGCCGCGCTGTTCCGCGCGGCCGCGCGCGAAGCGCGTACGGCATCGGGCTTCGACCTCGGCTTCGGCCTCGGTCCGCGCCTGAACGCCGCCGGACGGCTGTCCGACATGTCGCTCGGCATCGAGTGCCTGATCACCGACGACATCGGCCGCGCGTGGGATCTCGCGCAGCAGCTCGACGTGATGAACCGCGAACGCCGCGAGATCGAGGCCGGCATGCAGCAGCAGGCGCTCGCCGATCTCGCCGACGTCGATCCGGCGGACGCGTGCACGATCACCCTCTTCAACCCCGAGTGGCACCAGGGCGTGATCGGCATCGTCGCCGGCCGGCTCAAGGAAAAATTCCACCGCCCGTCGTTCACGTTTGCGCACGCGGACGACGAAGGCAAGCGGGTCAAGGGCTCGGGCCGCTCGATTCCCGGCTTCCACCTGCGCGACGCGCTCGACCTCGTGTCGAAACGCGAACCGGACCTGATCGTCGCGTTCGGCGGCCACGCGATGGCGGCCGGGCTCACGCTCGACACCGAGAACGTGCCGCGCTTCGCGGCCGCGTTCGAGGCCGTCGCGCGCGAATGGCTGTCCGACGACGCGCTCGCCCGCGTGATCGAGACCGACGGCGAACTCGAGGATGCGTACTTCACGCCGCAGTTCGTCGGGCTGCTCGACGAGGCCGTCTGGGGGCAAGGCTTTCCGGCCCCGCTTTTCTCCGGCGAATTCGACGTCGTGTCGCAGTCGCTCGTGAAGGAAAAGCACCTGAAGCTGCAACTGGCGCGCGGCCGCCAGCGCTTCAACGCGATCTGGTTCAATCACACGGAGCCGTTGCCGGAGCGCGCGCTGGTCGCCTACCGCCTCGTCGCCGACACGTGGAACGGCGTCACGCGCGTCCAGCTGATCGTCGAACACGCGGCCGGCTGAGCGCGGGCCGCCCGGCCCGCACTGCCCGCCGACGCATGCGCGCCGCGCCGGACGGGGCCGCGGCGCGCGTGCGAGCACCGTTTGCGTCACCGGGCAACCCCGCCGATCGGCTATAATTCCGCTTTTTTACGAAGCAAGAATAGCGAACGATCATGGAAGCGGAACGTCTCAACGCGATCGAAAGCTCCCTGCTCGACCTGCGCAATCGCGCGGGCGAGCTTCGGGGGTATCTTTGACTACGACGCCAAAGCTGCGCGTCTGACCGAAGTCAACAAGGAACTCGAAGACCCGAACGTCTGGAACGATTCGAAGAACGCCCAGGCGCTCGGTCGCGAGAAGAAGCTGCTCGAGGGCGTCGTCACGACGCTCACCGCGCTCGATGGCGACCTGCGCGACGCGCTCGACCTGTTCGAGCTGGCCCGCGAGGAAGGTGACGAGGACACGCTCGTCGCGTCGGAAGAAGACGCGGCAAAGCTCGAGGCACGCGTGGGCGACATCGAGTTCCGCCGGATGTTCTCGAACCCGGCCGACCCGAACAACTGCTTCATCGACATCCAGGCCGGCGCCGGCGGCACCGAAGCGTGCGACTGGGCATCGATGCTGCTGCGCCAGTACCTGCGCTACTGCGAACGCAAGGGCTTCAAGGCCGAAGTGCTCGAAGAGTCCGACGGCGACGTCGCCGGCATCAAGAACGCGACGGTCAAGGTCTCGGGCGAATACGCGTACGGCTTCCTGCGCACCGAAACGGGCATCCACCGCCTCGTGCGCAAGTCGCCGTTCGACTCGTCGGGCGGCCGCCACACGTCGTTCTCGTCGGTGTTCGTCTACCCGGAAATCGACGATTCGATCGAAGTCGAGATCAACCCGGCCGACCTGCGCATCGACACGTACCGCGCATCGGGCGCGGGCGGTCAGCACATCAACAAGACCGACTCCGCGGTGCGGATCACGCACATGCCGACCGGTATCGTCGTGCAGTGCCAGAACGACCGCTCGCAGCACCGCAACCGCGCCGAAGCGATGGCGATGCTGAAATCGCGCCTGTACGAAGTTGAAATGCGCAAGCGCCAGGCCGAACAGGACAAGCTCGAATCGAGCAAGACCGATGTGGGCTGGGGCCACCAGATCCGTTCGTACGTGCTCGACCAGAGCCGCGTGAAGGACCTGCGCACGAACGTCGAAATGAGCAACACGCGCGCCGTCCTCGACGGCGACCTCGACGACTTCATCAGCGCGAGCCTCAAACAGGGCGTGTAAGCGCCGCGGCGCGACCCCGCCGGGTCGCGCCCCCTTGCCCTTCCCGTTTGCGTTGCCGCACCCACTCCGAATTCCGACCATCATGACCGAACCGACCCAAACGCAGCCCCCCGTCACCGCGGACGAAAACCAGATCATCGCCGAGCGCCGCGAGAAGCTGCGCGCCCTGCGCGAGCAAGGCGTCGCCTACCCGAACGATTTCCGCCCGGAACATCACGCAGCCGATCTGCAGACGAAATTCGCCGACTCGGACAAGGCCGCGCTCGAAGCGAACCCGGTCGAGGTGTCGGTCGCCGGCCGCATGATGCTCAAGCGCGTGATGGGCAAGGCAAGCTTCGCGACGGTGCAGGACGGTTCGGGCCAGATCCAGTTCTTCGTGACGCCGAACGACGTCGGCGCGGAAACCTACGACGCATTCAAGAAGTGGGACCTCGGCGACATCGTCGCCGCGCGCGGCGTGCTGTTCCGCACCAACAAGGGCGAGCTGTCGGTCCAGTGCAAGGAACTGCGCCTGCTGTCGAAGGCGCTGCGCCCGCTGCCGGACAAGTTCCACGGCCTGTCGGACCAGGAAATGCGCTACCGCCAGCGCTACGTCGACCTGATCGTCACGCCGGAAACGCGCGACACGTTCCGCGCCCGCACCAAGACGATCGCGTCGATCCGCAAGTTCATGGACAACGCCGAGTTCATGGAAGTCGAGACGCCGATGCTGCACCCGATCCCGGGCGGCGCGGCCGCGAAGCCGTTCGTCACGCATCACAACGCGCTCGACATGCAGATGTTCCTGCGCATCGCGCCGGAGCTGTACCTGAAGCGCCTGATCGTCGGCGGCTTCGAACGCGTGTTCGAAATCAACCGTAACTTCCGGAACGAAGGCGTGTCGCCGCGTCACAACCCGGAATTCACGATGATGGAGTTCTACGCCGCGTACACCGACTACCGCTGGCTGATGGACTTCACCGAGCAACTGATCCGCCAGGCGGCGATCGATGCGCTCGGCACCGCGACGATCCAGTACCAGGGCCGCGAGCTCGACCTTGCGAAGCCGTTCCACCGCCTGACGATCACACAGGCGATCCAGAAGTACGCACCGGACTACACCGACGGCCAGCTGTCGGACGACGCGTTCCTGCGCACCGAACTGAAGCGCTTCGGCGTCGACGTGTCGCAGCCGGCGTTCCTGAACGCGGGCATCGGCGCGCTGCAGCTCGCGCTGTTCGAGGAAACGGCCGAAGCGCAGCTGTGGGAGCCGACCTTCATCATCGACTACCCGGTCGAGGTGTCGCCGCTCGCACGCGCATCGGATACGGTGCCGGGCATCACCGAGCGTTTCGAGCTGTTCATGACCGGCCGCGAGATCGCGAACGGCTTCTCGGAGCTGAACGATCCGGAAGACCAGGCTGCGCGCTTCAAGAAGCAGGTCGAGCAGAAGGATGCGGGCGACGAGGAAGCGATGTTCTTCGACGCCGACTACATCCGCGCGCTCGAGTACGGGATGCCTCCGACCGGCGGCTGCGGGATCGGCATCGACCGTCTCGTGATGCTGCTGACCGACAGCCCGACGATCCGCGACGTGCTGCTGTTCCCGCACCTGCGCCGCGAAGACTGATCGCCGCGCCCGCGTGTGCGCCGCGCCCTGCGGCGCGCACGCGTCAGCTTTGTAACGACGCGTAAATCCCGCCAGCCGGCGTCCGCCGGCTTTCGATCCTCCCCCGTTTTATCCCCTCGTCGCGACGGCCTTTTCCGGGTTTTCCCTGTCATGGCTGCCGATGCTCCGCTGCAATTCGTTACACCTTGATACGGCGCGCCGCTGGGCCGTGGACGACACTCCTGTTGCGTCACCACGCATGACCACGGGACCAGAACGAGGCGCCGGAACGCCGAGTCTGCTCGCTCCCGAGCGTGGGATCCTGCTCCGGCGCAGCGCGCCGATCCGGATCGACATTGGAGAACAAAATGGACAACCAGAATCAGACCACGCCGCAAAAGCAACGCCTCCACCCGCTGATCGCCACCGCGGCCGGCGCCGTCATCGTCGCCAGCCTCGCGGCGACGGCAGCGATCACGGGCGTCTTCCCGAAAGCCACCAGCAGCAACGAACAGAACGGCCAGACCCAGGCCGCGCTGATCGCGTCGCAGCCGGCCGTCGATACAGCCGCTGCCGCCAGCGCCGCGCTGGCCGCGCAGGCCCAGCAGCAGGCGGCCGAACAGGCCGCCGCGCAGCAAAAGGCTGCCGAGCAGAAGGCCGCCGTCGCGCAGGCTGAACCGAAGCCCGCGCCGCGTCCGGCTGCGCCGCATCGCCGTCACACCACGGCACCGCAGCCGCCGCAATACGCACAGCAGCCGTCAGCACCCGCGCAGTCGTACTGCCAGAGCTGCGGCACGGTCGTCGCGATCACGCAGACGCGCACGCCGGGCCAGAGCTCGGGGATCGGCGCCGTGGGTGGCGCAGCAGCCGGCGGCCTGCTCGGCAACCAGTTCGGCAACGGCAACGGCCGCACGGCGATGACGATCATCGGCGCACTCGGCGGCGGTCTCGCCGGCAACCAGGTCGAGAAGCAGGTGCGCGCGGAAACCGACTACCAGGTGCAAGTGCAGATGGAAAGCGGCGCGACGCGCACGTTCACGTACCGCAACCCGCCGCCGTTCGGCCAGGGCCAGCGCGTGCGGATCCAGAACGGCACGCTGGTCGGCGCGTGATCGCATGACTCCCCTGCCCGCGCAACGTGCGCGGGCAAGCGGCCTGAAAACGAAAACGGCTCGTGAGCAATCGCTCACGAGCCGTTTTTTCATTGACCGCCGTCTGCGCCGTTGCGGCGCACGCGGGGCTCAGTCTTCGTCGTCGAAGTCCGATTCGTCGATCCAGTGGGCCTGGATCGCTTCGAGGATCTTCTCGCCGGAGTGCGCCGGATCGTCGTTGAAGCCGTCGAGCTCGAGCACCCATTGGCGCAGGTCGACGAAGTTGATCCGCTGCGGGTCGATGTCCGGGTGCTTGTCCGCCAGCGCAATGGCAATTTCACGCGAATCGGTCCATTTCATCGCCTGCCTCCGGTTCCTGTCAGTGGTTTTCCTTCGCGTGGTTGATCGAGTACTTCGGAATCTCGACCACCAGGTCCGAATCTTCCTTCACGATCGCCTGACACGACAGGCGCGACGTCGGCTCGAGGCCCCACGCCTTGTCCAGCAGATCGTCCTCGTCCTCCTCGGACGGCGTCAGATCGTTGAAGCCTTCGCGGATCACCACGTGGCACGTCGTGCACGCGCACGACTTCTCGCATGCATGCTCGATCTCGATCCCGTGTTCGAGCAGGTTGTCGCAGATACTCTTGCCGGGCGTCGCGTCGATCACCGCGCCATCCGGGCACAGTTCGACGTGAGGCAGCACCACCAGTTGAGGCATGTCCGTTCCGTCAGTCAGGGTGCGGCGCCAGGCGCCGCACGGTTCATTGTCGCGCGGGCCGTTGCCGGCCGATGCGCAGTTCGTGAGTTCAGATCTCGTCGAGCCGGCGGCCCGACAGCGCGCGCTTGATGCTCTTGTCCATCCGGCGCGCCGCGAATTCGTCGGTGCCGTCGGCCAGCGCCTTGGTCGCCGCTTCGATCGCGTTCGTATCGTCGCCTTGCGCGACCGCGCGCAGCGCCGCGGCCAGCGTGTCGACTTGCGCGCGCTCGTCCGCGTCGAGCAGTTCGCCGTCGGCCGCCAGCGCGGCCTGCGTCGCCTCGAGCATCCGCTCGGCCTCGACTTGCGCTTCGCGCAGCGCGCGGGCGCGCATGTCGATCTCGGCGGTCTTGAAGCTGTCCTCGAGCATCTTCGCGATGTCGTCGTCGGCAAGACCGTACGACGGCTTCACGACGACCGACGCCTCGACGCCCGACAACTGCTCGCGGGCGAACACCGACAGCAGGCCGTCCGCGTCGACCTGGTAGGTCACGCGAATGCGCGCGGCGCCGGCCGTCATCGGCGGAATGCCGCGCAGCTCGAAGCGCGCGAGCGACCGGCAGTCGGCGACGAGCTCGCGCTCGCCCTGCACGACGTGGATCGCCATCGCGGTCTGGCCGTCCTTGAAGGTCGTGAATTCCTGCGCCCGCGCGATCGGAATCGTCGAGTTGCGCGGAATGATCTTCTCGACGAGGCCGCCCATCGTCTCGACACCGAGCGACAGCGGAATCACGTCGAGCAGCAGCCAGTCGTCGCCGGTGCCGCGATTGCCTGCGAGCAGGTCGGCCTGGATCGCCGCGCCGAGCGCGACGACCTGATCCGGATCGAGGTTCACGAGCGGCGGCTGGCCGAAGTACTTCGCGACCGCGTCGCGAATCACCGGCATGCGCGTCGCGCCGCCGACGAGCACGACACCCTTGATGTCGGCCGGCGTCACCTGCGCGTCGCGCAGCGCCTTGCGGGTCGGCGTGAGCGTGCGCTGCACGAGCGGCTCGACGAGCGACGCGAACGTGTCGTGGGAGATCGTCTGCACGAGGTGCGCGCCACCCGACAGCGTGACATCGAGCGACGCCTCCGGTGCGGACGACAGCGCTTCCTTCAGCACGCGCACACGGTCGAGCAGCAGGCGCACGTCCTCGGGCGCGAGCGTCTTCGCGTCGATGCCGGCTTGCGCGAGCACGTGATCGAACAGCGCATGGTCGAAATCGTCGCCGCCGAGTGCGGAATCACCGCCCGCGGCCAGCACTTCGAACACGCCCTTCGTCAGCTTCAGGATCGACAGGTCGAACGTGCCGCCGCCGAGGTCATACACCGCGTAGAGGCCTTCCGCCCCGTTGTCGAGACCATAGGCGATCGCCGCGGCGGTCGGTTCGTTCAGCAGGCGCAGCACGTTGAGGCCCGCGAGGCGCGCGGCATCCTTGGTCGCCTGGCGTTGCGCTTCGTCGAAATACGCGGGCACCGTGATCACCGCGCCAACCAGGTCATCGCCAAGCGAATCTTCCGCGCGATAACGCAGCGTCGCGAGAATCTCGGCCGACACTTCGACCGGGCTCTTCACGCCGTCGATGGTACGGATCTGCACCATGCCCGGCGCATCGACGAATTCGTACGGCGCGTTCGCCGCGCCTTCGACCTCGGCCTTGCCGCGGCCCATGAAGCGCTTGACCGACACGATCGTGTTGCGCGGATCGGTGGCGGCCTGCTCTTTCGCCTCGTGGCCGATGCGTCGGCCGCCCTTCTCGAGATAGCGGACCACCGACGGCAGCAGCACCCGGCCCGTTTCGTCCGGCAGGACTTCAGGCACGCTGTTGCGCACGGCCGCGACGAGCGAATTCGTCGTGCCGAGATCGATCCCGACGGCGAGTCGCCGCTGATGCGGCGCCGGCGCCATGCCCGGTTCGGAAATTTGCAGTAAAGCCATCTTGGTTCGTTCGGGCGCTCGGCCCGTTTGCTGCGCGTGCCGCAAGGCACGCGGTTAAGTTTCGAGGCGCTCGATCTGCGCGCCCACTTCCGACGCGACCCGTTCGATGAACATCAGCTGGCGCACCGCCTCGGCGGCCGCCTGATCGGCGCCGCTGTCGAGCAACGTGCCAAGGCGCTCCACCCGCACGCGCCGCTCTTCGCGCAACTCGGCGAGCAGCGCGTCGAGCGCGTCGACGTTGCGGGCGGCCGCGGCATCCTCGATGCCCTCGCGCCACTCCATCTGCTGCATCAGGAACGCGGGCTCCATCGCGGTATTGTTTTCCGCGCCGATGTCGACACCGCGCAGCGACAGCAGATACGACGCGCGCTTCAGCGGATCGCGCAGCGTGCGATACGCCTCGTTCGCGCGGGTGGCCCATTGCATCGCGATGCGCTTCTGCGCGTCGCCGGCCGCCGCGAAGCGGTCCGGGTGCACCTGCGTCTGCACCGTTCGATAGGCGGCGTCGAGCGCCGTCTCGTCGAGCGCGAATTGCGCCGGCAGGTGAAACAGGTCGAAGTGGCTGTCTTTCAGCGAGACCATCGTCGCGTTCAATTCCGGTTCGTCGCGCGGCAAACGCCGCACATTAAAAAGGCGGCCCGTGCCGCCTCTTGCCCGCATCGCGCGGAGACCCGCGTGGTCACACGCGGAACGATTCGCCGCAGCCGCACTCGTCCTTCACGTTCGGGTTGTTGAACTTGAACCCTTCGTTCAGGCCTTCGCGTGCGAAGTCGAGCTCGGTGCCGTCGATGTAGGCCAGGCTCTTCGGATCGACGATCACCTTCACGCCATGGCTCTCGAACACCTGATCCTCGGGAGCGAGCTCGTCGACATACTCGAGCTTGTACGCGAGCCCCGAGCACCCGGTCGTGCGAACGCCGAGCCGCAGGCCCATGCCCTTGCCGCGACGGACGAGGTATTTCTGGACGTGCTGTGCTGCTTTTTCGGTCAGTGTAATTGCCATGATGTCCTTGCCGCGGCGCGCCACCAGGGCCCGCCGCGTTCCTTCTGAAGCCGCTCGATGCCGCTCAGGCTGCTGCCTGATCGCCTGCCGTGGTGTCGTGACGCTTCTTGTAGTCGGCCACGGCTGCCTTGATCGCGTCTTCCGCGAGGATCGAGCAGTGAATCTTCACCGGCGGCAGCGCGAGTTCTTCCGCGATCTGCGTGTTCTTGATCGACAGTGCTTCGTCGAGCGTCTTGCCCTTCACCCATTCGGTGACGAGCGAGCTCGATGCGATCGCCGAACCGCAACCGTAGGTCTTGAACTTCGCGTCTTCGATCACGCCGTCCGCGCCGACGCGGATCTGCAGCTTCATCACGTCGCCGCAGGCCGGCGCGCCGACCATGCCCGTGCCGACCGTGTCGTCGTCCTTCGCGAACGAACCGACGTTGCGCGGGTTTTCGTAGTGATCCAGAACCTTGTTGCTGTAAGACATGACTCAGACTCCTTGACTCGTTACGTCTGCGTGCGCGAATCCGCCCGCGGGTATGTTCAATCCGGCGCTCAGTGTGCGGCCCATTCGATCGTCGACAGATCGATGCCTTCCTGGTGCATTTCCCAGAGCGGCGAGAGTTCGCGCAGCTTCGCGATCTTGCTGTTCAGCAGGTTGACCACGAAGTCGACTTCCTGCTCCGTCGTGAAGCGGCCGACCGTGAAGCGGATCGAGCTGTGGGCCAGCTCGTCGTTGCGGCCGAGCGCACGCAGCACGTACGACGGCTCCAGCGACGCCGACGTGCATGCGGAGCCCGACGACACCGCGACGTCCTTGATCGCCATGATCAGCGACTCGCCTTCGACGAAGTTGAAACTGATGTTGAGGTTGTGCGGGACACGGCGCTCCATGTCGCCGTTCACGTACGTTTCCTCGATTTGCGACAGGCCGCGCAGCAGCTTGTCGCGCAGCATGCGGATGCGCTCGTTTTCCGTCGCCATTTCTTCACGTGCGATACGGAACGCTTCGCCCATGCCGACGATCTGGTGCGTCGCCAGCGTGCCCGAACGCATGCCGCGCTCGTGGCCGCCACCGTGCATCTGCGCTTCGATGCGCACACGCGGCTTGCGACGCACGTACAGCGCACCGATGCCCTTCGGGCCGTAGGTCTTGTGTGCCGAGAACGACATCAGGTCGACCTTCAGCTTCGCGAGGTCGATCGCGACCTTGCCGGTCGACTGTGCGGCGTCGACGTGGAACACGATGCCCTTCTCGCGGCAGATCTCACCGATCGTCTCGATGTCCTGGATCACGCCGATCTCGTTGTTCACGTGCATCACCGACACGAGGATCGTGTCCGGGCGCAGTGCGGCCTTGAACACGTCGAGGTCGATCAGGCCGTCATCCTTCACGTCGAGGTAGGTGACTTCGAAACCGTCGCGCTCGAGCTCGCGGCAGGTGTCGAGCACGGCCTTGTGCTCGGTCTTCACCGTGATGATGTGCTTGCCCTTGCCCTTGTAGAAGTTCGCGGCACCCTTGATCGCGAGGTTGTCCGATTCCGTTGCGCCGGACGTCCAGATGATCTCGCGCGGATCCGCGTTCACGAGCGCGGCCACGTTCTCGCGCGCTTCCTCGACCGCACGCTCCGCGTCCCAGCCATACGCGTGGCTGCGCGACGCCGGGTTGCCGAACTGCTCGCGCAGGTACGGCACCATCTTGTCGACCACGCGCGGGTCGACCGGCGTCGTCGCGCTGTAATCCATATAGATGGGCAGGTGGAGAGTGTCTTGGGTCATCTGTCGCTCCGGGAATTCTGTGCAGGGACTATGTGCGTTATGGGGTATGGCGGCGCCTTCGCGCTCACGAACTCGCGATGTTGAACACCGAATTGGGGCCGAGCGGCATCGTGCGAACCGGCTCGGCCGGCGCCGCAACGGGCTCCGGCGTGCGCCGGTCGCGCAGCACCGCAGGTGCGCCCTCGCGAGCGCGCTGCTGATCGACGAGATCCTGCAGCGACACCGAATCGAGGTATTCGACCATCTTCTGGTTCAGCGTCGACCACAGCTCGTGCGTCATGCAATGGCCGTCGGGCTGCTTCGAGCCGTCGCACGTGCCTTTGCCGCCGCACTGCGTGGCGTCGAGCGGTTCATCGACCGCGATGATGATGTCGGCAACGGTGACGTCCTGCGCGCGACGCGCGAGGTTGTAGCCGCCGCCCGGGCCGCGCACGGATTCGACGATTTCATGCCTGCGCAGCTTGCCGAACAGCTGTTCGAGATACGAGAGCGAAATCCGCTGGCGCTGGCTGATGCCTGCAAGCGTCACCGGGCCCTGCTCCTGGCGCAGTGCCAAGTCAATCATCGCCGTGACGGCGAAACGGCCTTTGGTGGTGAGTCTCATGGTGTCTAGGGGACTGCAATCTTGACGATTTTGGTCAAGTATAAATATTTGACGTTTTTAGTCAAGTATCCATGTCTTTGAAAGGGTATTCGCAGATCGCTGAAAACCGCGCGATCAGCGCTCCGTACGGGCCCTGAGCGTCTCCAGCAGGCCCGCGCACGCGCGCTCGACCTGATCGAGCACCTGCTCGAAGCCCTGCGTACCGCCGAAATAGGGGTCGGCTACCTCGGTCTCGGCCGAATCCGGCGCGAATTCCATCAGCAGGCGCACCTTGTCGCGATGCTGCGGCGGGCAGCGGCGGCGCAGCTTCGCGAGATTCGCCTCGTCCATCGCGAGCAACAGGTCGAAGCGCTCGAAATCCGCCGCGCTCACCTGTCGTGCGCGCAGCGCCGACAGGTCGTAGCCGCGGCCGCGAGCGGCAGCCTGCGCACGCGTATCCGGCGGCTCGCCGACATGCCAGTCGCCGGTACCGGCCGAATCGATCGCGATCCGGTCCGCCAGCGCGGCCGCGTCGACCTGGTGACGCATCACGCCTTCCGCGGTGGGCGAACGGCAGATGTTGCCGAGACAGACGAAACAGATCGAAACGCGGGTCATCGCACTATGGGAAAGCCGCGGCGAGCCGCGTGGGAGAACAGCCCGCCATTATACAAAGGCGGCCGAAATCGCGCCGCCGCGCAAAGCGACGGCGCCATGCCTTACAGCGCCTTCGGCACGGCGAGCACGACGTCGCCGGACGCCGCCGGCAGCGGCTTCGCCGCATCGTCGACCAGCCCGAACGACACCGCACGCGCCAGCTCGGCGGATGCCTGGTGAACGGCGAGCGGGCCACGCGACGGCGCCTCGGCCATCGCATGCAGATAGGCAGCCGCGGCCAGCGGAACGACGATTGCCAGCGGCCAGTACATCGATATTGTCTTTTTCATGATGCGGACCTCCTTGACCTCGTACCCCGAAACCCAATTCCGGGGACTACAGACAGGATTCTATAGACCGCATCTATCGAGATAAATATACAAATAGCGAACGCACTGTTGTCGCCCGATGAACAGTCGTCAGCCGAGGTGGCTTTGCGACGCCGCGTACAGCTCGCGGAACGTGCGCCCGGTCGGCGTCGGCATGTCGCGTGTGTCCATCCAGCCGCCCATCATCGGCAGGCGCCGCAGCGTGCCGCCGTTGCCGCCCAGCCGCTCGAGGATGCGCACAGCGACCTTGGTCGTCAGCGCGTACAGCATCGGCCGGCGCGCGAAGAAACCCCATGCGGCGAGCGCCGCCCGCTCGCGCCACGGCCGCAGGTGTCGCTCGACCTGCTTCTCGCGCAGCGTGCGCAACAGGTGCGACAACGGAATCCCGGCCGGGCACACGCTGTCGCATTCCCCGCAAAGTGTCGCGGCCTGCGGCAGGTCGAGTGAGCGATCGAGCCCGACGTAGCTCGGCGTCAGTACGGACCCCATCGGCCCCGGGTAGACCCAGCCGTACGCGTGGCCGCCGACCTTCTGGTACACCGGGCAATGGTTCATGCATGCACCGCAACGGATGCAGCGCAGCATCTCCTGGAATTCGCCGCCGATCAGCCCCGTGCGGCCGCCGTCGACGAGCACCACGTAGTTGTGCTCGGGGCCGTCCTCGTCGCCCGGCCCGCGCGGCCCGGTCAGCAGCGAGAAATAGTTCGACGTCTTCTGCCCGGTCGCGGAGCGCGGCAGCAGGCGCATCGCGGTCGCGAGATCCTCGAGCGTCGGCAGCACCTTCTCGATGCCCGTCACCGCCACATGCACGCGCGGCATTACCGTGCACATGCCTTCGTTCCCTTCGTTCGTCACGATCGCGACCGAACCGGTCTCGGCGATCACGAAGTTGCCGCCCGTCACGCCCATGTCGGCCGACATGAAATGCGGACGCAGCACCTCGCGCGCCTCGCGCGTCATGTCCGGAATCTCGGTGAGCCGCTCGCGATGGTGCGTGCGCGCGAACAGGTCGGCGATCTCGTCCTTGTCCTTGTGCACGACGGGCGCGATGATGTGGCTCGGCGGCTCGTTGTCGTTGATCTGCAGGATGTATTCGCCGAGATCCGTCTCGATCGACTGCACGCCCATTTCCGCGAGCACCGCGTTCAGGCGCATTTCCTCCGACACCATCGACTTGGTCTTGATGACCTTCTTCACGTCGTGACGGCGCGCGATGTCGGCCACGAGCCGCGCGGCATCCTCGGTCGTTTCGGCGAACAGCACCGTCGTGCCGCGCCGCGTCGCCTCGCGCTCGAACGCCGCGAGCCACACGTCGAGGTTCTCCAGCGCGCGGTTGCGGCGATCCTTCAGCGCGGCGCGTGTGGCCGGGAAGTCGATCGCGGTCATCGCGTCGGCGCGCGCGGACACGAACTTCGTCGACAGCTTCTTCAGGTTCTGCTGCAGGCGCTGGTCGGCCAGCTTCTGGCCGGCGCGCGCCTTGAAATGCATCGATTGGACTTGCATCGCGGTATCGGGGAAAAGTGAGCGGAACCGGGCGTCAGACGTCGCCCGCCAGCACCTGCGCGACGTGCAGCACGCGCGTGTCGCGGTCGCCGGTGCGGCGCAACCGCCCTTCGATGTTCAGCATGCAGCCGAGATCGCCGAGCACGACGGCGCCCGTGCCGGACGCCCGCACGTTCGCGCACTTCTCGTCCGCAATGGCCGCCGAAATGTCGCCGTACTTGACCGCGAACGTGCCGCCGAAGCCGCAGCAGTGCTCGCAGTCCTTCATTTCGGTGACCGCGATGCCGCGCTGCGCGAGCAGCGCGCGCGGCTGCGCCTTCACGCCGAGTTCGCGCAGGCCCGAACACGAATCGTGATAGGTGACGGGCCCCGTGAATTCGCCCGGCGCGAGCGACACCTTCGCGACGTTCGCCAGGAAGTCGGTCAGTTCATACACTTTCTGCTGGAACCGCGTGTAGCGCCCCATCAGTTCGGGGTCGTCGCGGAACAGGTCGCCATAGTGCGCGCGGATCATCCCGCCGCATGAACCCGACGGCGCGACGACGTAATCGAACTGCTCGAACTCGCACAGCGTCTTTTCCGCGAGATCACGCGCGAGCGCACGGTCGCCCGAGTTGTAGGCCGGCTGGCCGCAGCAAGTCTGCGCGGGCGGCACGATCACCTCGTAGCCGGCGTCGCGAATCAGCTTGAGCGCCGAAAAACCGATTTCGGGGCGCATCAGATCGACCAGGCAGGTCACGAACAAACCGACTCGCATACGTGCTCCTTCGAGAAAACGGCTCTCATTATCCGCCGTTTGGCCAGCAAGACCAACGCCGGCGCTCACGCAAGCCCGCACGGCGCGAAACGAGGATTTCCTCGAACGGCGTTCGCTTTTTTCACAATACGAGATACAATCGTTCCAACACCGCTTGACGCGTCAACCGATTTCTCCCCCGACATGAGCCAACCCACCCCGGATTCAAAAACGTCGATCCAGGTGATCGAACGCATGATGCGGCTGCTGGACGCGCTCGCCGCGCACAGCGACCCCGTCAGCCTGAAGGAGCTTGCGCAGCGGACGGAGCTGCACCCGTCGACTGCGCACCGTATCCTCAACGACATGGTGACCTGCCGTCTCGTCGACCGCTCCGATCCCGGCACGTACCGCCTCGGCATGCGGCTGCTGGAGCTCGGCAACCTCGTGAAGGCGCGCCTGTCGGTACGCGACGCGGCGCTGATGCCGATGCGCGAACTGCACCGCCTCACCGGGCAGACCGTGAACCTGTCGGTGCGCCAGGGCGACGAGATCGTCTACATCGAGCGTGCGTATTCGGAGCGCTCAGGGATGCAGGTCGTCCGCGCAATCGGTGGCCGCGCGCCGCTGCACCTCACGTCGGTCGGCAAGCTGTTCCTCGCGGCCGACGAAACGTCACGCGTGCGCGCGTATGCGACGCGCACGGGGCTGTCCGGCCATACGCAGAACAGCATCACCGACATCGCGAAGCTCGAGCGCGAGCTGACGATCGTGCGCCAGCAATCGTGCGCGCGCGACAACGAGGAGCTGGAGCTCGGCGTGCGCTGCATCGCGGCCGGCATCTACGACGATTCGGGCAAGCTCGTCGCGGGCCTGTCGCTGTCGGCGCCGGCCGATCGCCTCCAGGATGCGTGGCTCGGCCAGTTGAGCCGCACGGCCCTAACCATTTCGGAATCGCTCGGCTACCGGCCGGCGCCCGCGAAGGATGCGGACGGGCTGCAGCGGCAGGCGTAAGCCGCTCCCGCGCCCAATGAAAAAGCCCCGCGATTGCGGGGCTTTTTTTCAGCCATCGGCGCGGCGGCGAACCGCCACGCCATCGTGCGATCAGGTCCCGCCGTTCGGCGTGTTGGCCGCCGTCAGGCGCTCGCCGCCGCCGGCATCGAGCCAGTTGCGCAGGCGCGCCGCATCGGCGAAGCGCGAATACTTGCCGAACGAATCGAGCAGCACCATCACCATCGGCTTGCCGTGGATCGTCGCCTGCATCACGAGGCACTCGCCCGCTTCGTTGATGAAACCCGTCTTCTGCAGACCGATGTCCCACGAGCCATTGCCGCGAATCAGCGCGTTCGTGCTGTTGTAGACCAGGTTGCGCTTGCCCGTGTACACCTCGTAGGTGCGATCGGTCGAGAACTGACGAATCATCGGGTACTGGTACGCCGCGTTGACCATCTTCACGAGATCGCGCGCGCTCGACACGTTCGAGCTCGACAGACCCGTCGAATTCTCGAAGTGCGTGTCGGTCATGCCGAGCGACTTCGCCTTCGCGTTCATCGCGGCGATAAACGCCGGACGGCCGCCCGGGTAGTAACGCGACAGCGCGGCGGCCGCGCGGTTTTCCGACGCCATCAGCGCGATGTGCAGCATGTCTTCACGCGACAGCACCGAGCCGACCGACAGGCGCGAGCCCGTGCCCTTCTCGTAGTCGCGGTCTTCGTCCGTGACTTCGAGCTGGTCGGTCATCGGCGTCTTCGAGTCGAGCACGACCATCGCCGTCATCAGCTTCGAGATCGACGCGATCGGCACGACGGCGTGCGAATTCTTGTCGAACAACGGCTCGCCCGAGTTCTGGTCGACGACGTACGCGACGCTCGAACGCAGCGCGAGCGCGTCCGGCGTGTCGTGCAGGCCGAACGCCTGGCCGACGGTCGGCCGGCGCGGCTGGAACGCGACCTTGCGGACCGCGCCGTGATGGCCGCCATGCACGTTCGACGCGAGCGTCACGCGCTTGCGCGACGCCTTCGCGCGCGGCGCGTCGGCGGCCGCGACCTTCGCGGATTTGTCGGAGCTGGCCTTGGCCGACTTCTTCTTCGCGGACGAAGCAGGAGCGACAGCCTTTTTCTTGGCGGCTTGTTGGGTCTTCGCAGTGGCGGCAAAGGCGTCAGCAGGCGCGACGGACGCAGTGGTCGCCAGCAAGGCGACTGCGACCGACACAGCCGTGCCGAGCGTCATGCTCTGCAACAATCTGCGCGGTGAAAACGATTCGGCTTTCATTGGGGTCTGGACAAAGCGGGCGGGAGGTTTCCGCAAGTGTAGTTAAAGCTGAAAAAAAGAGCAATATTAGGCACTTACCGATCGTCGTTAAACCGGAATGTAAGGGTCGGCCAACCTCTGACCAATGAACCCTCCCGCTCCCATCGAAAAAATCCATGGGATGCGCTGCCCGACAGTACCCGTCTCCCGATTGCACACGGTTAATTGAGATAACGTCACTTCGGAGGCGATTTAAAGCGGGGAAACTACGTATCCGGCGCTCGGGGTGCCAGGGGCGCCGGTCTCGGCCGTGGCGGCGGCACGTCGCCACGGGACGCGCATCGAAACGGCGCATTTTTCGACAGGAACAGAAGGATAACGTTCCACGGGCCTGTCAGGTTTACCTGTGCATGATCATGGTGCGCCGCGCCTGCCCCTCAGCCGTGCGCACCATCTGGGATCGCGGCATGAAACCGATTCCGAACAGGCACGATAACTCGTTGTTTTATCGATAATTTGTCACGATTGTGCAACGCACAAAAAATACTTGACATTGGTTTTCTCTGCCCTAAAATAAGCCTCATTGCTGCGTTGCACAAAGCACGCGCATCCGAGGTTCCCCAGCGTAGTGCCCTTTACCCTGCGATCGACGCGATCGCTTTTCAGGAGCTTGACATGTCCTTGCTGACCCCCGAGCAAATCGCCGCCGCCCAGAAAGCCAACCTCGAAAGCCTGTTCGGTCTGACGACCAAGGCGTTCGAAGGCGTCGAAAAGCTGATCGAACTCAACCTGCAGGTCGTGAAGTCGACGCTGGCCGAAGGCCAGGAAAACGCACAGCGCCTGCTGTCGGTGAAGGACGCACAGGAACTGATCGCGCTGCAAGCCAGCCTGTCGCAGCCGGTCGCGGAAAAGGTGCTGTCGTACGGCCGTCACCTGTATGAAATCGCATCGTCGACGCAAGCCGAGTTCGCGAAGGTTGCTGAAGCGCAATTCGAAGAGCAGAACAAGAAGGTCCAGGCACTCGTCGACAACGTCGCGAAGAACGCCCCGGCTGGTTCGGAAACGGCTGTCGCTGCACTGAAGTCGGCACTGAACGCTGCGAACACCACGTACGAAACGGTTCAGAAGGCCACGAAGCAAGCCGTCGAAATCGCTGAAACGAACTTCAACGCTGCTGCTGCCGTCGCAACGAAGGCTGCTACCGCCGCTGCTGCACGTCGTACGAGCAAGCCGGCCGCGTAAGCGTCCCCTGCTCCTGAAAGAGCCGCGCCCAGCGCGGCTTTTTCGTTTCTGGCGCCGGAACATGCTGGAACCGGCACGTTGCCGACCATTCTCGAACGTTCGTTTGAGCATCGGCCGCGCATAAAAGAAAACGCCGCCGCCCGGATCACCCGGGAGGCGGCGTTTTTTCACGGCCGGCACACTGCCGGCCGAGCCGGCCGCGTTACTTCTTGCGTTGCGGCGGCAGGTCGGTACAAACGCCTTCGTACAGCTCGGCGGCCATGCCGACCGATTCGCCGAGCGTCGGGTGCGGATGGATCGTCTTGCCGATGTCTTCCGCGTCCGCGCCCATCTCGACGGCGAGGCACACTTCGCTGATCAGGTCGCCCGCGTTCAGGCCGACGATGGCACCACCGATCACGCGATGGGTTTCCTCGTCGAAGATCAGCTTCGTGAAGCCTTCGTCGCGGCCGTTCGCGATCGCGCGGCCCGATGCGGCCCACGGGAACACGGCCTTGCCGTACTTGATGCCTTCGGCCTTGCACTGGTCTTCCGTCTTGCCGGCCCACGCCACTTCCGGATCGGTGTACGCCACCGACGGGATCTGCAGTGCGTCGAAGTACGCCTTCTCGCCGTGTGCGGCTTCCGCTGCGACGTGGCCTTCATGCACGGCCTTGTGCGCGAGCATCGGCTGGCCGACGATATCGCCGATCGCGAAGATGTGCGGGACGTTCGTGCGCATTTGCTTGTCGACGTCGATGAAGCCGCGATCCGTGACCGCGACACCTGCCTTGTCGGCGCCGATCTTCTTGCCGTTCGGGCTGCGGCCCACCGCGACGAGCACGAGGTCGTAGCGCTGCGCTTCCGCCGGGGCCTTCTCGCCCTCGAACTTCACGTAGATGCCGTCTTCCTTCGCTTCCGCGCCGACCGTCTTGGTCTTCAGCATCACGTTGCCGAAGCGCTTCGCGTTGTACTTTTCCCAGACCTTCACCAGATCGCGGTCCGCGCCCATCATCAGGCCGTCCATCATTTCGACGACGTCGATCTCGGCGCCGAGCGTCGAGTAGACCGTGGCCATTTCGAGGCCGATGATGCCGCCGCCGATCACGAGCATGCGCTTCGGCAGCTGGCGCAGTTCGAGTGCGCCGGTCGAATCGACGACGCGCGGGTCTTCCGGCATGAACGGCAGCTTCACGGCCTGCGAGCCCGCGGCGATGATGGCCTGCTTGAACTTCACGACCTTCTTGCCGTTTTCGCCCTGCACTTCCATGTGGAACGGATCGACGAATGCGCCGACGCCCGTGACCACTTCGACCTTGCGTGCCTTTGCCATGCCGGCGAGGCCCGTCGTCAGCTTCTTGACGACGCCGCCCTTGAAGTCGCGCAGCTTGTCGAGATCGACTTCCGGCTTGCCGAACGTGATGCCGTGCGACGCGAGCGCCGCGGCTTCCTCGACGACGAGCGACGTATGCAGCAGCGCCTTCGACGGGATGCAGCCCACGTTCAGGCACACGCCGCCGAGCGTCGAGTAGCGTTCGACGAGCACCGTCTTCATGCCGAGGTCGGCGGCGCGGAACGCGGCCGAGTAGCCGCCGGGGCCGGCGCCGAGCACGAGCATGTCGCATTCGATGTCGGCTGCACCGGCGTAGCTGCCGGCTTGCGGCGCGGGTGCCGGAGCGGCGGCGGCCGGTGCCGGCGCAGCAGCTGCGGGCTTGGCCGCTTCGGGTGCTTTTGCGGGTGCGGCGGCGCCAGCCGATGCTTCGACGATGGCGATCACGGTGCCTTGCGAGACTTTCTCGCCGGCCTTGACCTTGATTTCCTTGACGGTGCCGGCGACGTCGCTGGGCACCTCCATGGAGGCTTTATCGGATTCGAGCGTGATGAGCGTCTGCTCTTTTTCGATCACGTCGCCGGGTTTGACGTTGACTTCGATGACATCGACGCCGCTGAAATCGCCGATATCCGGAACCTTGACTTCGATGAGACTCATTACTGTCCCCTTCTTGATTAGCTGCAGACAGAGGGGGGAGAAACCCGCAAAAGAACCCAAGACTACGGCCTGACAAGAGAACGCGAACCTGGGCAGGACCACCTTTGCCGTCCGCCCAAGGACGCGCCTTTCTTTTGGTTACTTTTCTTTGGAAGACAAAGAAAAGTGACCGCCGCCCCGCGCAGGGGCGACGCTAATAGACCGTTAGCAAAACAGGTTCAACGACAGGGCGTGGATAACCAACAAGAACCCCACGCCCCCGCGAGCCCCCCCCCCGCTCATCAAAGAATGATGCGACGGAAATCGGCGAGCAACGCACCGAGATACGCATTGAACCGCGCGGCTTCGGCGCCATCGATCACACGATGGTCATACGACAGCGACAGCGGCAGCGTAAGCCGCGGCACGAACTGCTTGCCGTCCCACACCGGCTTCATCTGGCCGCGCGACAACCCGAGGATCGCCACTTCCGGCGCGTTGATGATCGGCGTGAAGTTGGTGCCGCCGATCCCGCCGAGCGACGAGATCGAGAAGCAACCGCCTTGCATCTGGTCCGGCTTCAGCTTGCCGTCGCGTGCGGCCTTCGACAGCTCGGCCATTTCCTTCGCGATGTCGACGAGCCCCTTCTTGTCCGCATCGCGGATCACCGGCACGACGAGACCGTTCGGCGTATCGGCGGCGAAACCGATGTGGTAGTACTGCTTGAACACCAGGTTGTCGCCGTCGAGGCTCGCGTTGAACGTCGGGAATTTCTTCAGCGCGGCGACGACCGCCTTGATCACGAACGCGAGCATCGTGAACTTCACGCCCGCCTTCTCGTGCTCCTTGTTCAGCTGCACGCGCAGTGCTTCGAGCTCGGTGATGTCCGCTTCGTCGTTGTTCGTGACGTGCGGGATCATCACCCAGTTGCGATGCAGGTTCGCGCCCGAGATCTTCTTGATGCGCGACAGCGGCTTCGCTTCGAACGGGCCGAACTTCGAGAAGTCGACCTTCGGCCACGGCAGCAGGTTCAGCTCGCCGCCGCCTGCCGGCGCGGCTGCCGCGGCCGGTGCTGCGCGCTGGCCGGTCATCACGCCCTTCACGAAGCCCGTGACGTCTTCCTTCGTAATGCGGCCCTTCGGACCCGAGCCCTGCACGCGTGCAACTTCGACGCCGAGCTCACGTGCGAACTTGCGCACCGACGGCGACGCGTGGCTCGCGCGGTATTCGCCCGACGCGGCGGCCGGCGCCGGCGCAGCAGCAGCCGGTGCCGGGGCGGCCTTCGCCGGTGCGGCGGCAGGTGCCGGCGCCGGAGCGGCAGCGGCCGGAGCCGGTGCGCTCGCCTGCGGTGCGGCAGCCGCTGCGCCTGCGGCTTCGAGCAGCACGATCAGCGTGCCTTCCGACACCGAATCGCCCACCTTCACCTTGATCTCTTTCACGACGCCTGCGGCCGGGCTCGGCACGTCCATCGTCGCCTTGTCCGACTCGAGCGTGACGAGCGACTGCTCCTTCTCGACCGTGTCGCCGACCTTCACGCCGATCTCGATCACCGGCACGTCCTTGTAGTCGCCGATGTCGGGGACCTTCACTTCGAGCGTGCCGCCGGCAGCTGCCGGTGCGGCCGCCGGTGCTGCAGCAGCCGGCGCTGCCGCCGGAGCCGGAGCAGCAGCGGGCGCTGCCGCGCCGTTCGCCTGCGCCGCGGCGCCGCCTTCGAGCAGGATGATCAGCGAGCCTTCCGACACGGAATCGCCCACCTTGACCTTGATTTCCTTCACGACGCCGCCGACCGGGCTCGGCACGTCCATCGTCGCCTTGTCCGACTCGAGCGTGACGAGCGACTGCTCCGGTTCGACGGTATCGCCGACCTTCACGCCGATCTCGATCACCGGCACGTCCTTGTAATCGCCGATATCCGGCACCTTCACTTCGATCGCTTGACTCATCTGTTTCTGTCTCCATGGCCGCGCGCGCCCCTCGAGGAAGCGGCGCGCGGCATCACACGGCGTGTGCGTTAAACGGTCATCGGGTTGGGCTTCGACGGATCGAGGTTGTACTTGGCGATCGCGTCCGCGACCACCTTGCGCTCGATCGTGCCCTCGTCGGCCAGCGCGTTGAGCGCGGCGACGGTGACCCAGTGACGGTCGACTTCGAAGAAGTGACGCAGCTTCTCGCGGGTATCCGAGCGGCCGAAGCCGTCCGTGCCCAGCACGACGAAGCGGCGATCGATCTGGCCGCGGATCTGGTCGACCAGCGCACGGACGTAGTCGGTCGATGCGATGACCGGGCCCTGCGTGTCCTTCAGGCACTTCTGCACGTGCGACAGACGACGCTCTTCGGTCGGATGGAGCAGGTTCCAGCGTTCGACCTGGTGGCCTTCACGCGCGAGCTCCGTGAAGCTCGGCACGCTCCACAGGTCGGCGGCGACGCCCCAGTCGTTCTTCAGCAGGTCGGCGGCAGCGATCACTTCGTTGAAGATCGTGCCCGCGCCGAGCAGCTGGACGCGCGGCGCCTTCTTGTCGGCGTCGGCCTTCTTGAACGCGTACATGCCCTTGATGATGTCGGCCGCCACGTGCTCGCCCTGCGGAATCGCCGGGTGCTCGTAGTTCTCGTTCATCACCGTGATGTAGTAGTACACGTCTTCCTGGTCCGCCACCATGCGGCGCAGGCCGTCCTGGACGATCACGGCAAGTTCATAGCCGAAGGTTGGGTCGTAGCTCACGCAGTTCGGCACCGATGCCGCCCACAGGAGCGAGTGGCCGTCTTCGTGCTGCAGGCCTTCGCCGTTCAGCGTCGTGCGGCCCGCGGTACCGCCGAGCAGGAAGCCGCGCGAACGCATGTCGCCCGCGGCCCATGCCAGGTCGCCGATCCGCTGGAAGCCGAACATCGAGTAGAAGATGTAGAACGGCACCATGATCTCGCCGTGCGTCGAGTACGACGTCGCCGCCGCGATCCAGTCGCACATGCCGCCCGCTTCGTTGATGCCTTCCTGCAGGATCTGGCCGGTTTCCGATTCCTTGTAGAACATCAGCTGGTCGGAATCTTCCGGCACGTACTTCTGGCCCTGCTGGTTCCAGATGCCGATCTGGCGGAACAGGCCTTCCATGCCGAACGTACGCGATTCGTCCGGGACGATCGGCACGACGCGCTTGCCGAGCGCCTTGTCCTTCAGCAGGATGTTCAGGATCCGCACGAACGCCATCGTCGTCGAGATCTCGCGGCCTTCGCCCGTGCCCTTCAGCAGCGGCTCGAACGCGTCGAGCGCCGGCACCGGCAGCGACGTCGCCTTCTCGCGGCGGTGCGGCAGGTAGCCGCCGAGGTCCATGCGCTGCTTGCGCATGTATTCGAGTTCCTTCGAGCCTTCCTCGAACTTCAGGTACGGCACGTCGGCGATCTGCTCGTCGGTGATCGGCAGGCGGAACTGGTCACGGAACTTCTTCAGTTGCTCGACCGGCAGCTTCTTCTGCTGGTGCGTGATGTTCATCGCCTGGCCCGACTCGCCCATCCCGTAGCCCTTGATGGTCTTCGCGAGGATGACGGTCGGCGCGCCCTTCGTGTTCGTGGCTTCGTGGAAAGCCGCGTAGATCTTGTGCGGATCGTGGCCGCCGCGGTTCAGCGCCCAGATGTCGTCGTCCGACCAGTCGGCGACGAGCGCCTTCAGCTCAGGCGTGTTGAAGAAGTGCTCGCGCACGAACGCGCCGGATTCCGACTTGTACGTCTGGTACTCGCCGTCGACGACTTCCATCATGCGGCGCATCAGCGCGCCCGACTTGTCGCGTGCGAACAGCGCATCCCAGCGGCTGCCCCAGATGACCTTGATCACGTTCCAGCCGGCACCACGGAATTCCGATTCGAGCTCCTGGATGATCTTGCCGTTGCCGCGCACCGGGCCGTCGAGACGCTGCAGGTTGCAGTTGATCACGAACACGAGGTTGTCGAGCTTCTCGCGGCTCGCCATCCCGATCGCGCCGAGCGATTCCGGTTCGTCCGTCTCGCCGTCGCCGAGGAATGCCCACACCTTGCGGCCTTCCGTCTTCGTGATGCCGCGCGCTTCCAGGTACTTCATGAAGCGGGCCTGGTAGATCGCCATGATCGGGCCGAGGCCCATCGACACGGTCGGGAACTGCCAGAAGTCCGGCATCAGCCACGGGTGCGGGTACGACGAAATGCCGTTGCCGTCGACTTCCTGGCGGAAGTTGTCGAGCTGCTCTTCCTTCAGGCGGCCGAGCAGGAACGCGCGCGAGTAGACGCCCGGCGACGAGTGGCCCTGCACGAACACGAGATCGCCGCCATGCTGCTCGGACGCTGCGTGCCAGAAGTGGTTGTAGCCGACGTCATAGAGCGTCGCGGCCGATGCGAACGATGCGATGTGGCCGCCGACGTTCGTGTCCTTGCCTGCACGCAGCACCATCGCCAGCGCGTTCCAGCGCGTGTACGAACGGATGCGGTGCTCGATGTCCTGGTCACCCGGGATCTTCGCCTGTGCGGCGACCGGGATCGTGTTGATGTACGGGGTATTCGCGGAAAACGGCAGGTGTTCGCCATGCATGCGGGCGAATTCGATCTGCTTTTCGATCAGGTAGTGCGCGCGGCCAGTGCCCACGGAGGAGATTACGCCGTCGAGCGACTCGAGCCATTCGACGGTTTCCTGCGGGTCGTCGTCATGTTCGGCGGCGACATATTTCATCACTTCGTTCGGTACAGCGGACATTCTCGTCTCCTGGGTCCTGGAATGTGAGGATCGCTCTCGTGCAGACGACGCGACGCGACCGGCTGCGGGCAAGCTCCGACGGATTGTAATGAGCGTGCGCGGGCATGCGCAACAAAATTTTCGAATTGTGAGATCTTTTCTCGCAATGCGGAATATTGCTGCGCTGCACCCATATTCCGGGGCTCTCCGGCGCATCGCGGCTGAACAAATCCGTTTCCGTTCAACATATCCGGTATAGGTTTTCCATGTATTGCGCTGCGCTACAATCCTGCCATGTTGACCGATCGGCTTTTCGCACGCTCGGCGCGACCGTCGGGCCCGCCGGCGGAGTCGCAGCCGTCCCGTTGGCACCACGGACCGTGGTGGTCCAATTCCTATTTGCTGACGCCCCTGCTGTCGATCCTGGTGTTCCTGGTGGTGATGAGCCTCATCCTGTGGAGCCTCAATCGCCGCGAACAGCAGCAGCAGGAAGACACCCTCTTCCGTAACGTCGCATGGGCGCAGCAGCAGATCCGCCTGTCGATGACGGGCGCGCAGGAACAGCTCCAGGCGCTGTCGCGCGATCTCGCTTCCGGCCGCCTCGACCAGAACGCGTTCCAGATGGCGGTCGCGGACGTGATGCAAACGCATCCGGAAATCCTCTACCTGAACTGGTACACGTCGCCCGGCGTGCAGCGCTGGCCGACCGTGCATCCGCCGCTGCTCGGCCAGCGGCTCGCGAAGCCCGGTGAAGCGCAGATGCAGGACGCCGTGCGCGGCGCGTACGACGAGGCGCGCAGCACGCGCCGCCAGGCGTATTCGCCGCTGATCTACGACGACTTCGGCAACGGCTTCATCACGCTGCAGACACCGGTGATGCGCGGCGACCGCGAGTACCTCGGCTCGATCGCCGCGGTGTTCTCGGTCGAAGGCATCCTGAAGCACGACATCCCGCAGGAGTTGTCGTCGAAGTACAAGATCTCGATCACCGACGCGAACAACCGCGAGCTGTCGTCCACGTCGACGCGCCCGCGCCTGCCGCGCGACTCGCACTACGACCTGCCGCTCGATCCGCCCGGCCAGGGGCTGACCGTGCGCGTGTACGCATTCCCGCAGCTCACGAACCTGACCAACAACACGCTCGTATGGCTCGTCGCAGGCCTGTCGTGCTTCGTGCTGTGGAGCCTCTGGAGCCTGTGGAAGCACACGCGCCAGCGCTTCGAGGCGCAGCAGGCGCTGTACGCGGAAGCGTTCTTCCGCCGCGCGATGGAGAACTCGGTGCTGATCGGCATGCGCGTGCTCGACATGCACGGCCGCATCACGCACGTGAACCCCGCGTTCTGCCGGATGACGGGCTGGGACGAAACCGACCTCGTCGGCAAGGTCGCACCGTTCCCGTACTGGCCGCGCGACGCGTACCCGGAAATGCAGCGCCAGCTCGACATGACGCTGCGCGGCAAGGCGCCGAGCTCGGGCTTCGAGCTGCGCGTGCGGCGCAAGAACGGCACGCTGTTCCATGCGCGCCTGTACGTGTCGCCGCTGATCGACAGCTCGGGCCGCCAGACCGGCTGGATGTCGTCGATGACCGACATCACCGAGCCGAAGCGCGCGCGCGAGGAACTCGCGGCCGCGCACGAGCGCTTCACGACGGTGCTCGAAAGCCTCGACGCCGCGGTGTCGGTGCTGGCCGCCGACGAAGCCGAGCTGCTGTTCGCGAACCGCTACTACCGCCACCTGTTCGGCATTCGCCCGGACGGCCATCTCGAGCTGTCGGGCGGCGGCTTCGACCGCGCGCAGGCCTCGTCCGACTCGATCGACATGGTCGACGCGTTCGCGGGCCTGCCGGCCGCCGCGCTGACGAGCAGCACGGCGGACGCGCAGGAGGTGTACGTCGAGAGCATCCAGAAGTGGTTCGAGGTGCGCCGCCAGTACATCCAGTGGGTGGACGGCCACCTCGCGCAGATGCAGATCGCGACCGACATCACGACCCGCAAGAAGGCACAGGAACTCGCGCACCAGCAGGAAGAGAAGCTGCAGTTCACGAGCCGATTGATGACGATGGGTGAAATGGCGTCGTCGATTGCTCACGAATTGAACCAGCCGCTCGCCGCGATCAACAACTACTGCTCGGGCACGCTCGCGCTCGTGAAGAGCGGCCGCGGCACGCCGGAAACGCTGCAGCCCGCGCTGGAAAAGACCGCGCAGCAGGCGCTGCGCGCGGGGATGATCGTCAAGCGGATCCGCGAATTCGTGAAGCGCAGCGAGCCGAAGCGCCAGCCGGCGCGGGTCGCGGACATCGTCGCCGACGCGGTCGGGCTCGCCGAAATCGAGGCCAGGAAGCGCAGGATCCGGATCGTCACGGAAATCCTCGCAAGAATGCCTATTATTTATGTCGACCCCGTGCTGATCGAGCAGGTGCTCGTGAACCTGATGAAGAACGCGGCCGAAGCGATGGCCGACGTGAAGCCGGCGTCGGTGGACGGCGTGATCCGCGTCGTCGCCGACATCGAGGCGGGCTTCGTCGACATCCGCGTGATCGACCAGGGCCCGGGCGTCGACGAAGCGACCGCCGAGCGCCTGTTTGAACCGTTTTACAGCACCAAGTCCGATGGCATGGGCATGGGGCTGAACATCTGCCGTTCGATCATCGAATCGCATCGGGGGCGTCTGTGGGTGGTCAACAACGTCGAGCCGGATGGCCGCATATCCGGCGCAACGTTCCACTGCAGCCTGCCCATTGGGGAACCCGCTGATCTCGGCCAAGGGGGGCGCGAGGCATCGGCATCACATACCGTTACGGGAGAACTATGAATAGCCCTGTCACCACCACTCAGGAAACCGTCTTTGTCGTTGACGACGACGAGGCCGTACGGGACTCGCTGCGCTGGCTGCTGGAGGCGAACGGCTATCGCGTGCAATGCTTCTCGAGCGCCGAGCAGTTCCTCGATGCCTACCAGCCTGCCCAGCAGGCCGGCCAGATCGCGTGCCTGATCCTCGACGTCCGGATGTCGGGCATGAGCGGCCTCGAACTGCAGGAGCGCCTGATTGCCGACAATGCCGCGCTGCCGATCATCTTCGTCACGGGTCACGGCGACGTGCCGATGGCCGTCTCGACGATGAAAAAGGGTGCGATGGACTTTATCGAGAAACCGTTCGACGAAGCCGAGCTGCGCAAGCTCGTCGAGCGGATGCTCGACAAGGCCCGAAGCGAAAGCAAGAGCGTCCAGGAACAGCGTGCCGCGAGCGAACGCCTGTCGAAGCTGACCGCGCGCGAGCAGCAGGTGCTCGAACGGATCATCGCGGGCCGCCTGAACAAGCAGATCGCCGACGATCTCGGCATCAGCATCAAGACGGTCGAAGCGCACCGCGCGAACATCATGGAAAAGCTCAACGTCAACACGGTGGCTGACCTGCTGCGCCTCGCGCTGTCGAAGAAGCAGGCCTGAGCGAGCGCCGGCCGCGGCGGCGCTGCCCGCCCGGCCCGCAGCCAGCCCTGGCCGCCCCGCGCGATGCGGCCCACTCGCGCGGCGGCGGCCTTTCTCCCGGCGCACGAGCGCCGCGGCCATGACGCTTCCTGCTTATTCGCTGTCGGACGGCGGCAGGCGAACGGTATAATCGCGTGCTTTGCTGCGACGCTTCGGGCGCCGCACGACCGCATTCCAACTTCCCGGCAGGACCACCACCATGACAGCCCTCCTCATCGACGGCAACGCCCTTTCGAAGACCCTGCGCGCACAGGCCGCCGAACGCGCCGCCGCCCTGACCGCACGCGGCCACCAGCCCGGTCTCGCGGTGATCCTCGTCGGCGCCAACCCGGCAAGCGAAGTCTACGTGCGCAACAAGATCAAGGCGTGCGAGGACAACGGTTTCTTCTCGCTGAAGGACGCGTACCCGGACACGCTGTCGGAAGCCGACCTGCTCGCGCACATCGACGCGCTGAACCGCGATCCGAAGATCCACGGCATCCTCGTCCAGTTGCCGCTGCCCAAGCACATCGACAGCCACAAGGTGATCGAGGCGATCGCACCGGAAAAGGACGTCGACGGCTTCCACGTCGCGAACGCCGGCGCGCTGATGACCGGCAAGCCGCTGTTCCGCCCGTGCACGCCGTACGGCGTGATGAAGATGTTCGAGGCGCACGACATCCCGCTGCAGGGCGCGAACGCGGTCGTGATCGGCCGCTCGAACATCGTCGGCAAGCCGATGGCGATGATGCTGCTCGACGCCGGCGCGACCGTGACGATCTGCCACAGCAAGACGCGCGACCTCGCCGCGCACACGCGGCAGGCCGACATCGTGGTCGCCGCAGTCGGCAAGCGCAACATCCTGACCGCCGACATGGTGAAGCCCGGCGCGACGGTGATCGACGTCGGCATGAACCGCGACGACGCGGGCAAGCTGTGCGGCGACGTCGACTTCGCGGGCGTGAAGGAAGTGGCCGGCCACATCACGCCGGTGCCGGGCGGTGTCGGCCCGATGACCATCACGATGCTGCTGATCAACACGATCGAAGCCGCCGAGCGCGCCGCCGACGCGGCCGCCTGAGCCCCTGCATCATTCAGCCGGCGTGCGGTTCCGCGCGCCGGCGCCTCGCCGGCCGCACCGCACTGCGTCGGTCGCGCCATCAAACGACTCCACCCCGCATCCGACCCCGCGTCAATCGCATCGTTAGAAACTAACGATTGGAAAGCGCGCGATGCGCCCCAATAATGTCGATATCGGGCGCCGCGTTGCCTTGCGCGCCTACCCTTTTCACTCCGGTTCATCCGGCAACAGACAGGGAGTCTTATGTCCGCCAGCGCCAACACCAACCCGCTGCTCGATTTCTCGGGCCTGCCCCGCTTCGGCGAGATCCGCCCGGAACACGTGACGCCCGCGCTCGACACGCTGCTCGATGACGCCAACCGTGCGGTCGAGACGGCAAGCGCGGCCGCGACGCCGGCAACCTGGGCAGCCGTCGTCGAGACGGTCGAGCAAGCGACGGAGCCGCTCGGTCGCGCGTGGGGCATCGTCGGCCACCTGAACGCGGTTGCCGATACGCCCGAACTGCGGGCCGCCTATGGCGAGAATCTGCCGCGCGTGACCGAATTCTGGTCGAGCGTCGGCCAGAACCTCGCGCTGTACGAGAAGTACAAGGCGATCGCCGCAAGCGCCGAATACGCGACGCTGTCCACCGAACGCAAGAAGATCCTGGACAACGCGCTGCGCGATTTCCGCCTGTCGGGCGCCGAGCTGCCCGAGGACCAGAAGCCGCGCTTCGCCGAACTGCAGGAACAGCAGGCCGCGCTGTCGAAGGCCTTCTCCGATCACGTGCTCGACGCGACCAACGCGTACGCGTATTTCGTGCAGGATGAGGCCGACCTGGCCGGCCTGCCCGGCGACGCGATCGAGGCCGCCCGCGAAGCCGCGCAAAAGGATGCCAAGGAAGGCTGGAAATTCACGCTGCACTTCCCGTCGTACTTCCCGGTGCTGCAATACGCGGACAACCGCGCACTGCGCGAGACGCTCTACCGCGCCTATGCGACGCGCGCGTCGGAACTCGGGCCGCAGTACGGTGACGGCAAGGCCGAATGGGACAACACGGCGATCGTCGCCGATGCGCTGAAGCTGCGCCGCGAAGAGGCGCTGATGCTCGGCTTCCGCAACTTCGCCGAAGTGTCGCTCGCGCCGAAGATGGCCGAATCGCCGCAGCAGGTGATCGCGTTCCTCGAGGATCTCGCCACGCGCGCGCGCCCGCACGCGGACAAGGACTGGGACGAGCTGCGCACGTTCGCCGCGAAGGAACTCGGCCTCGCCGAACTCGCGCCGTGGGACGTCGCATTCGCGGCCGAAAAGCTGCGCCAGCAGCGCTACGCGTTCTCGGAAAACGAAGTCAAGCAGTACTTCCCGGAGCCGGCCGCGCTGAAGGGCCTGTTCACCGTCACCGAGACGCTGTTCGACGTGCAGATCAAGCCGGACGACGCGCCGGTGTGGCACAAGGACGTGCGTTTCTTCCGCGTCGAGAACCGCGACGGCTCGCTCGTCGCGCAGTTCTATCTCGACCTGTACGCACGCGAAGGCAAGCGCGGCGGCGCATGGATGGACGACGCGCGTTCGCGCGCGAAGCGCGGCAGCAGCGTGCAGACGCCGGTCGCCTATCTCACCTGCAACTTCTCGGCGCCGGTCGGCGGCAAGCCCGCCTGCTTCACGCACGACGAAGTCATCACGCTGTTCCATGAATTCGGCCACGGGCTGCACCACATGCTCACGCGCGTCGACGAACTCGGCGTGTCGGGCATCAACGGCGTCGAATGGGATGCCGTCGAGCTGCCGTCGCAGTTCATGGAAAACTTCTGCTGGGAATGGGACGTGCTGTCGTCGATGTCGTCGCACGTCGACACGGGCGCCGCGCTGCCGCGCGAGCTGTTCGACAAGATGATCGCGGCGAAGAACTTCCAGAGCGGGCTCGGCACGCTGCGTCAGATCGTGTTCTCGATGTTCGACATGCTGCTGCACGTCGACTTCGACCCGGCGGGCGCCACCGGCGTGACCGCGTTTGCGCGCGAGATCAACGAGCGCTATCACGTGATCCCGCAAGCCGCGTTCTCGCGCTGGCCGAACACGTTCAGCCACATCTTCGCGGGCGGCTACGCGGCCGGCTATTACAGCTACAAGTGGGCCGAGGTGCTGTCGGCCGATGCGTACGCGGCGTTCGAGGAAGCGGCGGCCGCGAGCGGCAGCGTGCTCGATGCGGCGACCGGCACGCGCTATCGCCGCGAAATCCTCGAGGTCGGCGGCAGCCGACCGGCGATGGATTCGTTCAAGGCGTTCCGCGGCCGCGAGCCGCAGATCGATGCGCTGCTGCGCCACAACGGGATGGCTGCGCCCGCGCACTGAGCGGGCCGCCAGCGCGTTCGGCTGCATGTGAGCAAAGGCACCGCTTCGGCGGTGCCTTTTTTCATGGCGCGGGCGACTCGTCGTCGAACAGCGAGAACTGCCCGTGGCGCTCGGCGGTATCTTCGTCGATACGCACGCCGACGCCGAGCAGCCGCACCGCCTGCGCCCGCCGTTGCAGCCCCTTCGCGAGCAGCGTGACGGCCGTGTCCGCATTCGTCGCATCGGCCACGCACTCGACCGTCGTGCGCTGGAAATCGGCGAAGCGGATCTTCACGTACAGCTTGCGGATCGAGCGCGCGGCGCCCGCCCGTTCGATCCGCGCGTCGAGTTGCACGACGAGGCGGCGGATTTCCTCCGCGCACTGCTCGAGCGTCGTCAGGTCGGTCACGTAGGTCGTCTCGACACTGACCGACTTGCGCTCCTGGTCGGCCTGCACGCGCCGCTCGTCGATCCCGCGCGACAGTTCGTACAACCGCCGCCCGAACGCGCCGAATTCGCGGTGCAGGTCGATCAACGGCCAGTCGCGCAACTGCGCGCAAGTCTGGATGCCGAGCCGGTCGAGCCGCGTGGCCGTCACCTTGCCGACGCCGTGCAGCTTGCGCACCGGCAGCGCCGCGACGAACGCGTCGATCTCGTGCGGTCGCACGACGAACAGCCCGTCGGGCTTGTTCCAGTCGGACGCGATCTTCGCGATGAACTTGTTCGGCGCAACGCCGGCCGACACGGTCACGCCGACCGTGTCGAACACGCGCTGGCGGATCTCCCGTGCAATCAGCGTGGCACTCCCCTGGCACCGCTCCGACCCGCTGACGTCGAGGTACGCCTCGTCGAGCGACAGCGGCTCGACGTCGGGCGTGTAGTCGCGATAGATCGCCATGATCTGCCGCGATGCCGCGCGGTACTTGTCCATCGCGGTCGGCAGGATCAGCAGGTCCGGGCACTTGCGCATCGCCAGCGCCGACGACATCGCCGAATGCACGCCGTAGCGCCGCGCCTCGTAGTTGCAGGTCGCGATCACGCCACGCTGGTCGGGCCGGCCGCCGACCGCGAGCGGCCGGTTGCGCAGCGACGGGTCGTCGCGCATCTCGACCGACGCGTAGAAGCAGTCGCAGTCGCAGTGAATGATCTTGCGCATGCGCGGCTGCGCGTCGGCCGGCGGCGGCACGTGCGGATCGGCAGGCGGAATGATGGTCGGGTTCACGGTGCCGATACTGTACAAAAACACAGTGCCGGTTTCAACTGTCGCGTGCGGCCGGGCCCGGCGGCGCCGTACTGGCCCGCCTTGCGCGGATCGTACCGGCCGGGCACGGACAGCCGCGCCTATACTCGTCTGCCGCAAGACACGAAACGCAAAAGGTGACGGATGAAGACGATCGGACTGATCGGCGGGATGAGCTGGGAATCGTCGGCCGAGTACTACCGGATGATCAATCGCCATTCGAAGGCGTTGCATGGTGGACACCACAACGCGAAGAGCGTGCTGGTCACGGTCGATTTCGCGGAGATCGAAGCGCTGCAGCGCACGCACGACTGGGCCGCGCTCGGCGAACGGATGGCCGGCGCCGCACGACAGCTCGAAGCGGCCGGCGCCGATCTGGTCGTGCTGACCACCAATACGATGCATCGCGTCTGCGATGCGATCGAAGCCGCGGTGAAGTTGCCGTTCCTGCACATCGCCGATCCGACCGGCACTGCGCTGCGCGATGCGGGCGTCGAGCGCGTCGCGCTGCTCGGCACGCGCTACACGATGGAGCTGCCGTTCTACGCGGAGCGGCTGCGCGGGAAGTTCGGGATGGAGGTGCTGGTGCCGGACGAACGCGGGCGCGACGACGTGCACCGGATCATCTACGACGAGCTGTGCCACGGCATCGTCTCGCCGGAATCGCGCGCGACGTACGTGACGATCATCGAGGAACTGGCCCGGCGCGGTGCGCAGGCCGTGATCCTCGGCTGCACGGAAATCACGCTGCTGATCGGCGCGGACGACTCGCCGCTGCCGGTGTTCGATACGACCGCGCTGCATGCGAAGGCGGCGGTCGAGTGGGCGGCGCGCTGATCGCTGCCGCGCGGAAAACAAAAAACCCGGCACGGGGCCGGGTTCCTGTCGACGAAGCGCGCATCGGTCACTTGCGCTGCACATCGTCTGGTGTGCTTGGTTGCGGGGGTAGGATTTGAACCTACGACCTTCGGGTTATGAGCCCGACGAGCTGCCAGACTGCTCCACCCCGCGTCAGAGAAATAAATTATAGGGTGAGGAAGTACTCACGTCAATACTTTTGTCACAATTTCTTCCCGGTTCATCGAAACGGCTGCGCGCGGCGCCTCCCCCGCCCCGCACGAAGCGCTCGTTCGCGCCCCGTGCTCGCGGTAAGATGGCGGCCTTCGCATTCACCCCGCACGCACACTCCCGTTCATGAAAATCGCCACCTGCTATCGTCATTCGAACGTTGCTGAACAAAGATAGGCAACGGGTCGTCGTAAAACCCTGTATTTTCAAGGGAATGGCGTTTCCCAACGTCAAGTGACGTTTTGCCAAATCAAGCCCAAAACTGTATATTCGCCTGTATATCAACCAACCGATATACAGGCCATGCACTCCTACGCCACCAAGCTATCTGACACGACGTGCAAGAGCGCGAAGAAGCGTGAGCGCGACTACACGCTGCCAGATGGCGGCGGCCTTCATTTGCTAGTCAAGAAAAACGGTTCACGCCTGTGGCAATACCGCGCCGCCGTGATGGGCAAGCCCATCCTGGTGTCGCTGGGCGCGTACCCCGACATTGGGCTGGCAGAAGCGCGACGTAAGCACCAGGACGCCCGCAAGCTGGTGGCCCAAGGTATCCATCCGACCGAGCATCGAAAGCGCCAGGAAGCCGAGCAAAAGGCGGCCGAGCTGCAGCGCCAAGCAGGATCATTCCGTGCTATGTGTGCCGCCTGGCGTATGCGAACAGACGGCGCATTGCGGCCCGCGTCGATTGCCCAGCGCGAGCGCGAGATAACCAAACACTTGATGCCGAAGCTGGGCGACCGCCTGATGACGGACGTTACTCGGTTTGAACTAGCCGAATTGTTGAAGGACGTCTCCGCGAAGACGCCCGAAGTCGCCCATAACCTACGCACGTACCTAAGTGCGATATGGGAACAGGCAGCCGACCACGGAATTGTGCCCGCCAACATCGTCCCGCTGAAGCTGACCGGCAGAGGCCCGAAGGAGAATCACGCCGCGCTGAAGATCGACCGTCTGGGCGACTTCCTGCGCGCGCTGGATTCCGACCCTGCCGACCTGCAGGGGAAGATCGCAATTCGGCTCATTGTCCTGAACGCTGCGCGCAAGAGCGAGGTAATCGGCGGCCAGTGGTCGGAAATCAATTTCGATGCCGCAGAGTGGCGTATCCCCCCGGAACGCATGAAAGGCGCGAAAGAACATGTCGTGCCGCTGTCGCGCCAGTCCGTTGCACTCTTGCGCCAGCTGCGCGCCCTATCTGGTGGCGATGTGATGTTTCCGAACCGGCGCGACCCTAAGCGTCCGATGGCTGATCGGAGCATCAACAACATCATGGACCGCATGGGGTTCACGGAAGAGGCAAAGCCGCACGGATTTCGTGCGCTGTTCAGCACGTATTGGCACGAAGCCCAGGAACCGCACGACGTGATCGAGTTGTGTTTGGCGCATAGCGTCGGCTCTACGGTGAGCCGCGCCTACAACCGCGCCCAGTTGCTGGATGAGCGCCGCGCGCTGCTGCAGCGCTGGGCCGATTTAGTCGATGATCTATCACGCGCGCCTACATAATCAGACAGCCCCCGCCTATTGCGGGGGTTTTCTTGCATGCCTGCGTTTAAACGCATTGGCATGCGCAGCGGAAATTTTCTGAGAATACTTGGCATCGCTGCACGTCGATGATGGCCCCATGCAAACCAAAAAGGATGCGGGAACATCATGCAAGCAAACCTCAACGTCATTCGCATGCCCAAGGTGATGGAAAAGACTGGCCTGAGCCGTGGTGGCGTGTATTACGCAATGCATCACTCGGGGCTGCCTAAGCAAATATCGCTGGGAAAACGCGCCTCCGGTTGGATCGAGGCAGAAATCGATTCGTGGATCAAGTCGCGCGCCGATGCGCGGCAATAAAAAGGGAGCGTCCACCTACTGATGAAAGCTCCCGAAAATTTGATGCGTGACGGCAATAATTATAGCATTCCTAATCGACGTGGACGCCAGCCTTCGCGTGTATCACCACGCAGCGATTACCGGCTGTTCTGGCGTTTCACCTGCGCTCGCACTGCAGCAGATTTCTACCCTGCCGCCGTCGCGCTTGCCAGCAAGCTGCTGAAGCGCGGACAGGATGCCGCTGACATTGCCATCGACATGGAATTCCTCGCGCGTCGCGCTGGGTTCTCCGGCTTCGTGCTGCCTGTCGTGGCCGACTTGTCGCTGATGACGCGGGGTGCTGCATGAACGCGCGCCACGAATACGCCGGCTGCATGCCGCAAGTCGCCACGCTGCTGCTGGGCGAGCCGACCGAACGCAAGGCACACGAACTGCGTTACGGCACGCGCGGCAGCCTGTCCATCGACCTGGAAAGCGGCGTCTGGCACGACCACGAAGGCGGCACTGGCGGCGGCGTGCTGGCGCTGATCGAGCGCGAGACGGGCAACGTAGGCCGCGCCGCCGTCGCATGGATGGAAGAAAACGGCATCGTCACTGCAAATGACAACACGCCAGCGCCGCGTAAGCGCATCGTCGCGACATACGACTACCTGGACGCAGACGGCGTGCTGCTGTTCCAGGTGTGCCGCATGGACCCGAAGGATTTCCGGCAGCGTCGCCCCGATGGCAGCGGCTGGTCCTGGTCGGTCAAGGGCGTTGAACAAGTGCCCTATCGCCTGCCGCAGATGCTGGAGCGCGCCGACGAAACCATTTTCGTGGTCGAAGGCGAGAAAGACGCCGACAACCTGGCGGCGCTCGGTCTGCTGGCAACGTGCAACGCAGGCGGGGCGAACAAATGGCGCGATGAACTGACGGCGCACTTCAAGGGCCGTCACGTCGTGATCCTGCCAGACAATGACGACGCCGGCCGTGCGCATGCGCAGCTGGTGACTAGCAAGCTGCAAGGCATCGCCGCGTCCGTGCGCGTGCTGTCGCTACCGAATCTTCCGCACAAGGGCGATGTATCGGACTGGCTGGAAGCCGGACACGACACCGACGAACTGCGCGCGATGGTCGAGCAGGAAAACGCGCTTGGGCCTGCGACCGATGACGCACCGATACTCGATCCCAGCCAGATTAGCGAGGATGCGCTCGCACTGGTTTTCGAGTATCGCCACGCCGACGCGCTGCGCTACTGCCACACGGCCGGCGCGTGGTACGCGTGGACCGGCACCCGCTGGCAGAAGGAATCGACGCAGCTTGCCTTCGCATGGGCGCGGCAAATCTGCCGCGACTTCGGCAACGCGCCGAAATTCGCCACGGCCCGCACGGCATCCGCTGTCGAGAAATTCGCCGCATCGTCGCGCCGCCTCGCTGTCACGTCCGAAGTTTGGGACTGTACGCCGTGGCTGATGGGCACGCCTGGCGGCACGGTGGACCTACGCACCGGCGATCTGCACCGAGCAATCCAGGACGACCACATTACGCGACAGACGGCTACCGCGCCCGCTGCGACCGGCACGGTGCCGCGCCGTTGGCTGGCGTTCCTGGAGGATGCCACGCGAGGCGACGCAGACCTGATCCGCTTCCTGCAGCAGATGGCTGGCTATTCGTTGACGGGCGACACGTCCGCACACGCGCTGTTCTTCATCTACGGGGCAGGCGGAAACGGAAAATCCGTTTTCCTCAATACGCTGACGGGCATCCTGGGCGAATACGCGCAAACTGCCGCAATGGACACGTTCACCGCTTCCGCGCACGACAAGCACCCCACTGACCTTGCGGGATTGAAGGGTGCGCGCCTTGTGAGCGCCAGCGAAACAGAGGATGGCCGCGCATGGGCGGAAACGCGGATCAAGAACATGACCGGAGGCGACCCGATCACGGCGCGTTTCATGCGGCGCGACTTCTTCACGTATCGCCCCGAATTCAAGCTGGTCATCGTGGGCAACCACAAGCCGCGCCTGAACAATGTGGACGATGCCACGAAGCGCCGTTTCAACATCATCCCGTTCATCCACAAGCCGACTGCGCCGAACCCGGAGCTGGAAAAAGAGCTTCGCGACGAGTGGCCAGCCATTCTGCGGTGGGCGATTGATGGTTGCCTGGACTGGCAGACGAACGGCCTTGTGCGCCCCGCCGTCGTTGTGGATGCTACGCGCGAATACTTCGAGGACCAGGACGTGTTCGGTCAGTGGCTGGAAGAATGCTGCGAACGCGAGCCACGGCACAAGGATACAAGCGCCGAGCTATTCGCAAGCTGGAAGCGCTACGCGGAAGCAGCCGGGGAAAAGGCCGGCAACACCAAGACGTTCGGCGAAGCGATGCGCAAGCGCGGCTTCGCGACGTGGCGGACAAAGAGCGCACGCGGTTTTGAAGGCGTCCGCGTGATCCCGCGTGCCGCTGCACATGACCCGCGTTTCCCAGGCGACTGGGACGCCGAGCCAGACCGACCGTTCTAACGACCACCAGCATCACACGACCCGGCCACGTGCCGGGTTTTTCTTTGGTGACGGAAGTGACGCATCGGTGACGCATTCACTGTCCTATGCGTCATCTCGCAAAGCCTTATGTAGCAAGGGTTTCCGGGGAGTGGTGACGGATATGACGGATATTTCCCACATCCCCGAATACCGCGCGCGCACGCACGCGCGTCAGCCGTCATATGGGAGAACGCGTCATATCCGTCACCTTTGCTCATGGCGCTGGCCGCAAAGCCTTATCTGGCGTGGGTTTGTGGCTGGTGACGCATGGGTGACGCATTGCCTGGCGTGCGCGTGCTGCAGCGTGCTCAGGTATTGCCACGTGCCTGCGAGCGGCGTGGCGAGGCTGGTGGCGCGGGGTACGTGCATCCTTGGCGGGGATGCTGCGTGGCTGGGATGGCGCGCACAAATGAGAATGGCTTTCATTTGGGTCCTTCCCAGGGCCGTGGAGGGGGCGGGGGCACCGCTTCCGCACCATCGGGAAACTGGCTGCCCCAAAAACGCATGTCCAATGTCCGATTCGTCGGTGGCCGTCGTGGAAATTTTTTGAGAATACGCCGTATCAGGTGGCGCATAACCTACGCGAAGTGACGCCGCAATAGCGCGACGCCGACGCAAATTCCATCAGAACGAGCTACCACATGATCGACACCGAAAACGAACAACCACGCCCGCTGTCGCACTTCACCGATGACGAAGTGCGCGCCGCATTCGAACGCACTTTCAGCGGCACGCGTGGCCGTGGCACCGATGGCCGCGCTATCGTTGACAACCCTATCGATGCCCTGCTGGACGACGCATCTCGCCAGATGGGCTATGTCGAGCATGATCGCGGCGAGGGGCGCGTTCTTCGCACGCCGAAGCCGGCCGTGTCGGCAGCCGTGATCGACGTGAACACGCTGCTCAAAGACGGTGCCCCGGTCGGCCCTGGCGGCATTCATGGCGTTTCGGAGCGACCGGCTGGCGAAACGCTGGACCTGCGCGCCATGATCGAGCAGCACTCGCGTGTCATCCAGGCCGGCGTGCGGCCGATCTGGGCGACGCCGCGCGACACCGCAATCGCCATCGGCAACGGCGACAAGACGGAAGGGCTGCTGGGCTTCTACGAGGATGCCCAGCTTCTGCGCGTAACTGATCCCGCCATGTTCTCGGCGGTGGCCGATGGCGCCGACGCGACGGTGGGCACGTTGCCGAACAACGATGCGAAATTTCTATGGCCTGACGTGCCGAGCGCGGCCGTGCGGTTCATTGTTGATCGTGCGACGAACCGCAGCCTGGGCGGCGGCGAATTCCTGCGCCGCTCGATTCTGGAAGCCGTCGTTCGTGGCGCGTCGCTGTATATCGACAAGATTTTCCTGACCGCCCTGGCCGTGACGACGCCGCCGACGTTCAGCCTGGGCGCCGCAGCGGCCCAGTTCATCGAGTTCACGAACCTGCGCGGCCTGATCGGCACGGCAGCGGCTGCCGCCGCATCGATCCGGCAGGACGGCAAGCTGGCCCTGGCTGGCGTCGATGCGGAATTCACGGCCGCCAGCACCGCGTCCTACGTTGCCGACTGGCGCGGTGGTGGCATTGCGATCTGGCCTGAAATCAAGCTGCTGGCGCGTCGCACCAGCGTGTCGGGCGCCATCGAATTCACCGCGTTCGTGAACGCGCAGGCTGTCATCGCGCGTCCGGGTTCGTTCTTCGCGGTGGCCTGATGTTCGGCCGCCTTCGCGCCCTGGTGGTCGGGCGAAAGCCCGCCGAAGCGCCGGCCTGCGACGAGCTGCCAGTCGAAGCCGCAACCGTGATCGTCGACGCAACCATCATGGATCGCGGCGCGGACGACGAAGGAAATCCGCGCGTGTTGGTGATGACCGCGCACGGCACGTTCCGCTATTCGTTCGACGGTGCGCGCGACTGGCTGCGGCAAGCCTTCCCTGCGCTGAACGAAGCGCAGTCGGCTCGCGCCGTGAAGCTGATCGCAAGCCGCGTCGCGGAGTTTCAACGTACTGCCAGCGCGCCTCGTTCGCTGCGCAGCGAATGGGCAGCCTGGAAGCCATTGGGGTTTTGAACATGGAACAGCAACGTATCAGTCTGACGATTCCGCGCGACGTGCGGGAAAAGATCATCGCCGAGCAACGCGCCATGTCGCAACGCGTCGGGGCGGAAATGAGTTTCAACCAGACCGCCACGGCTCTGCTGCGGCGCGCGCTGGATAGCCAGCAAAACGATTTCGTCCCTGCGGCCGGGTAAGGCCGACGTGGCCGCTCGCGGCGCCACGGATTAGAAGTTCGCGAGCGTGGTACGGCACCACCACGATGATGAAACGGGCCAACCAATTTCCAAACCGCGCCGGCCGGGTAAATAGCCGGATGCCGTAGCTCACGACGCGGCACTTTGGGAAGAGCGTGGGCGCACTGACCAGGCGTGCGGTTGATGGTCTGGCTCGCGGTATGGGTTCCACCGGCAATCTCAAACGGACCCGTTTCTTCGCCAGCGTCGGGCCGGAAATGCGACGCACCACCAAACACACACGAATATGAGTACACCGCAAATTGCAATTCAATCGGCGTCGAGCGCATGCACGACGATTGCCAGATCGCTGCTGGCGCACGGCGAAATGTTGAGCGTCGCGCGGCCCGACAGCGCGATTGTCCGGCAAGCGCAGGTTAGCCTGCGTCGTCTGGCTGTCGAACTGGATAACGCTGCGATTGGTCTGCAGCAGGCGCGCCTGACAGGAGGCGACAAAGAATGAAAGCGCTCCTGACCGCGTTGTTTAAACGCCCTGCCGAAACTGCCCCGACTCCGGCCCCCAGCAAGCCCGACGGAAAGCGCAGGTACGGCAAGGGCAAGCGCCACCATCCCGCACCGCGTGGCGCGCGCAAGGCCGACTGGAATGAGCCGATTTTGCGGGGTGACCGCCGATGAGCGGAGTGGACAGCAGCAATATCTTTGCCCTGATTACCGCAGCGATGGCGACCGCCGACACGATAAGCCAGGACCCGCGCCAGTCAGCCGACAGCCGCGCCGCAGCCGGCCGACTGCGCGACGGCCTCCGCTCCTGGAAAGGCCTGGCCTTCCAATATCGCGACTGGGCACCCACAACCACGGAACAGGCTGATGCATGAGCGCACGCAACGAAGATATCGAAGTTTCCGGCCCCGTGGCGAATGCCGCAACGCTCGCCAAATGGTTCGGCGTGACGGCGCGTCATATCAGCCGCCTTGCTGAAACTGGCGTGCTGGAAAGGTCTGCTCGCAATACCTACCTGTTGGATCAGGCCGTGCCGGCGCTGTTTGAGGCACTTGGCAGCGGCGGTGAAGTCGGGACGAAACTGCAGGAAGCCAAGCTGCGCAAGCTGGACGCAGACGCTGCGATGGCTGAACACAAGCTGCAAGTCGAGCGCGGGCAGTACGCGCCAATCCATGAATTCGCGATGGCGCAAGCGGCGCAAGCCGCCGCGATCCGGCAAAACGTGTTCTACAACATGCCTCAAGTGGCGTGGCTTGCCCTGAGCGGCGAGAAGGATGAGACGCGCTGGAAAACCATCCTGAAGGAAAAAATCCGCCAGGCGCTGCAGCAAGCGGCCGACGCGGACCTGAATGAATACCTTGACCAACCCGAAGCAAATGAGGACGAGTAACGAAATGGACACTTCGAAATTTTCCAACCCGGACGCGGTGATTGCCGCCATGCGCCGCGCTGCCGAAAACTTGGTGCCGACGAGCGAAGAACTGGCGCGCCACACCGAGCAAGACAAGCGTGATGCGTTGCCCAATGCGTGCCTGCGCAATGTTGCGCGCGCCCTTGCTCACGATGCGGCGGATGCACTTGAACCGCTCGCGGGGCAGTTAATTGATGAAGATTCGCGCAACCGGCTTGCCCGCAGCATTGCGCAGGCGCTGTACGACAACCTCCCGCCGCTGCGCAATTTGGTCGCCGAGTGACGGTCGCCCGCTACCGGATGGCCCCGGACGCCGGCCGGGAAGTCACCCAGCGCGACGCTGATGCAACGAACTGGGGCGCCGTCGTGGAACGGCTGCTGGGTCCTGTCGTAACCGATGCGGACCGCGAGCGGCGGCGCGGTGATGCGCTGGCACTGGCCGCCGCTGCCTTGCGCGCGGCCGGCGTCGATCAGCTACCGGAATAGCGCCGCGCATCACACCCGCTTGAAGGCCTTTGCGCCTTTCAATTTCTCGATCACGTCGCCAAGCGATGGTAAATAGTCATCCTCGCTCATAGTGGGTGCTGCTATTGCTTCGCGCATACGAGCCGCGAAAAGATCGAGAAGCGTAGCCGGCGAAGCAAACTTGCTTGAGATTGCTTCGCCTCCCGTCTCAATATCCGCGCTGAGTAAATCGAGGGCATCGTCCAATGCAGCTCGCTCAGAAAACTCCACCCTACTTTCTGCGGGCACCTTGTTTAGAATCGAGCGCTCCATCACATCAAGCTTTTGATGCACCTCGCCATTCGCATGGAGTATCAGGTATCCCGCACGGAACGTGGCATCTGCCGGACTCCCATACTTAATAGAAGCGATTAACACGAATGGCCGAATACCGTATGTTTTGAAGCATCGATCGATCCGGTAAATGCTGAAGCTTTGTTCTGCCATGTCGCCCCCGTAGGTTGAAATTTCGGTTTCAACTATACGCCAACGGGAAGCAATCGTTAGCAAAATGTAAAGGCAAATGCGCCTGTCTTGCGGGAGCTATCGCCCGCACTTTCGCATGGGCGACCGGTGCATCAGCGAACAACACGAATCCCTTCGAGAAGCGAGGCGAGGCGCCGGATGCGTAATCGCACGCGTTGAATTGTTCGTCAAAGCATTCACAACGATGAATAAGTGGTTGATTTTTAAGATTATTTTATTGCAAACACGTGCCAACTGCCGTACACTGATGTTCAGTAAAATCTGCATTGGACAATGCATGCAACGACTCTCCGATCTCCCAGAAGACATGACTGTTGGCGAAGCGATTGACGCCGGGGCGCTCCTGCCGTTGCCGTCGATCAAGTGGTCTCGCATCAGCGTGTTTGAGCGTGCGCGCCGCGACCTGTCTTCAGATGCTCGGGAAATCGCCGATGTGATCGGAATCGGCCTTTTCACGCTGCTTCGCAAGGCGCACCGTCGCCAAGGCGCAAAGACTGGATGGCTGACCATCCCTCGCACAATCCCAAGCAACCACTGGATACGCGCCGCCGTTGGCGACAGCGCGGCCGATGCGCTGCAGGCTGCGGTGCTCGATAGAACCTTGGATGGCAAGCTGGACATTCGGCCCAGGTCGCCATCGGCACGCCTGGAGCGCGACGACTGTATGCGATATCGCTATTGGTCCGGGGCGAGCGTGGCAGACGTGGCGTGCGAGTTCGGGGTAACAGGTCGGCATGTTCGAAATTGTATATCTTGACGCATATCACCGCGCGCAACACAACGAAAAACACTTATAAATCAAAGACATAAGCCATTGATGAAAATCGCCACCTGGAACGTCAACTCGCTCAACGTCCGCAAGCAGCACGTGCTCGACTGGCTCGCGCAAAGCGGAACCGATGTGCTGTGCCTGCAGGAACTGAAGCTGCCGGACGAGAAATTCCCGCGCGCCGATCTCGAGGCGGTCGGCTACCGCAGCTGGTTCACCGGCCAGAAGACCTACAACGGCGTCGCGATCCTCGCGCGCGACACGCTGTCCGTCGACGAATCGGACGTCGTGCGCAACATCCCCGGTTTCGACGACCCGCAGCAGCGCGTGGTCGCCGCGACGGTCGACGGCGTGCGCATCGTGTCCGCCTATTTCCCGAACGGCCAGGCGCCCGACTCCGACAAGTTCGTCTACAAGATGCAATGGCTCGACGCGCTGCAGGCGTGGCTGCGCACCGAGCTGCAGCGCTACCCGAAGCTCGCGCTGCTCGGCGACTACAACATCGCGCCGGAAGACCGCGACGTGCACGACCCGGCGAAATGGGAAGGCCAGAACCTCGTGTCGCCGCAGGAGCGCGCCCACTTCGCGCAGCTGATCGAGCTGGGCTTCGTCGACGCGTTCCGCCGCTTCGAACAGCCGGAGAAGACCTTCACGTGGTGGGACTACCGGATGATGGCGTTCCGCCGCAACGCGGGGCTGCGCATCGACCACGTGCTGCTGTCGCCGGCGCTCGCGGAAACCTGCACGTCGTGCGAAGTCGATCGCACGCCGCGCACGTGGGAACAGCCGTCCGACCACACGCCCGTCGTCGCGGTCGTCGGCTGATCTCCCGGGCAGCCCGCGCGCGTTCAGCGCCGCGCGGGCGCCGGCCCGAGATGAGCCCACAGGAACCCGAATTCGGCCGCATCGGCCTCCGCGCGTTCCAGATCGTCGGCACTGCCGTGGCCGCCGTCGGTATTCTCCCAGTACCACACCCGTTCGTGACCGAGCGCGTGCATGCGCGCAGCCATCTTGCGTGCATGCGCCGGATGCACGCGGTCGTCGCGCGTCGACGTCGTCAGCAGCAGCGGCGGATACGCGACGCCTTCGCGCACACGGTGATACGGCGAGTACGCGGCTAGCGCCGCACCTTCGTGCGGATCGTCCGGGTCACCGTATTCGTCGAGCCATGCGGCGCCCGCGTGCAGCTTCGGATAACGCTGCATGTCGAGCAGCGGCACGCGGCAGAGCACCGCGCCGAACAACTCCGGCCGCTGCACCATGCACGCGGCGACCAGCAGCCCGCCGTTGCTGCCGCCTTCGATGCCGAGCTGCGCGGCGGTCGTCACGCCGGTCGCGGCCAGATCCTCGGCCACCGCGATGAAATCGTCGAACGAACGCTGACGGTGTTCGCGCTGCGCATCGACGTGCCAGCGCGGCCCGAACTCGCCGCCGCCGCGGATGTGCGCGAACGCCATCACGCCGCCGCGCTCGAGCCACCCGATACCGAACGCATCGCTGTAGCCCGGCAGGTTCGGAATCGCGAAGCCGCCATAGCCCGACAGCAGGCACGGCCGCGCGACACGCGCGGCGCCGTCGGCCACGTCGAGTGCATCGCGCGGCCCGATCAGCGTGTACGGCACCATCGTGCCGTCTTGCGAACGCGCGCTCGCGCGGCGCACGACGAGCCCGGCCGCATCGAACTGCACCGGCGGCCGGTCGAGCAGCACGCGGCGCGACGGCGCATCGTCCGCGCGATCCGCAAGATCGGCCAGCCAGCATTCGGGCGGATCGAGATAGGTGTCGACGTCCACGTAAATCTCGTCGTTCAGCGTCGATTCGACGGGCTCGACGTCGATTTGCGCATCGCCCGGCCCCGGCCACGCGAACGGCCGCGCGTCCCACGTCCACGTGCCGTCGTCGGCCTGGCTCGGCTGCCACAGCATCGTGCGGTTGTGCACGTCGTCGAGCCAGCTCGCGATCAGCGTCGTGCGCGTGTGCGTCCACGTGCATGCGGATGTCGACGGTTGCGGCGCGAACAGCGTCGTGAGTTCGCGCGACCCGGCCAGGAACGCCTGCTCGCGGATCGCGAGCAGCGAGCCGCCCGCATGGCGCACGCCGTCGCACTCCCAGTCGAGGCGCGGCTCCAGCATGAGCCAGCCTTCCCAGAACCCGACCTCGACGTGGGTCGGCACGTCGTAGCGCACCCACTCGCCCGCCTCCGTCAAGCGGTACGCATGTGCGTCGAAGAAATCGACGCTGCGCCACGCGACGTGACGGTTGTCGATCGGATCGAATCCCGCACCCGCGCTGATGTCGTCGGGTTCGCCGCGGAACACGACGGGCGCGTCGGCGAGCGCGGTGCCACGCACCCAGCGCCGCGCTTCATACGGATAACCGGCCGCGGTCGCATGCGCTTCGCCGCGATCCCAGCTCACGTAGACAGTATCGCGATCGATCCAGCCGACCGTGTGATGCCCCGGCTCGTCGATCGTGAAACCGCCGTCGACGAAACGACGTTCGACGAGATCGAATTCGCGCACGACGACCGCGTCGGCCCCGCCCGGCGACAGCGACAGCAGCGCGCGATCGCCGTCCGGGTACAGGATCGCGTCCTGCTCGAACACCCACGACTCGCCCTCCTCCGCACCGAGCGCGTCGACGTCGAGCAGCGTTTCCCATGCCGGTTTTCCCGCGCGCCAGTCGTCCCAGCGCGTGCGGCGCCACAGCCCCTTCGGATGGAGATCGTCCTGCCACAGGTCGTAGGCCCAGTCGCGCCAGCGCGTCGGAATCACCGGGCGCTCGCGCGGCAGGTACGCTTTGGCGAGGCGCGCCGTCAGCGCGCGATACGCGTCGTCGTCACGCAGCGCGGCGCGCGTGCGCGCATTCTGCTCGTCGACCCACGTGCGGGCGCGCTTGCTGTCGAGCGCTTCGAGGAAACGGAACGGGTCGGCCCCGGTGGGCCAGCGGAAGGAATCGGACATTGAGGATCGGCGGAATGGCAATGTCATACCCGGATTCAGATGTCGTAGTGCCAGCTAAATACAGATGTCGCATGTTTCATCGGCCTTTCCGTCCTTCAGCGTTGAAGCGCCGAGCCTGAAGCAGCAGGGCGCTTACGCTCACCCGCGGGCCTTGGCAGACCGCCGCTCAGTTTCTGCTTTTGACGCAACTTCCAGAATCGCGGCTTCCATGTCAGTCACCGTGAACCGGCGAGGTTTCTTCGTGCCGGGTTGCGCTTCATTTGCCCGCACCGGCAGCCCCCGATGCGTTCGCGACGGCGCAGTGCCGATCCGCCGGCTGTCGCGCTGCGCCTGAAACGCTTGTGCCACCTGCAACGCATGGCTCAGGCGCTTGTGATCCACGATCGCGCCTTGATCCACCTCGGCCAGCCGATCGTAGGATTGTGCCGACAGTAGCTGGCCAGCCGCCCGAAGCTCGATGCGTCCGTCCGGGTACTCCCACACCTCGATGTCACGATGTATCCACGCCCGATTCCCCGGCGTATCGTCCAGCAGATAGAGCACCCGGTCGTACTGCACCGTCAGCGCCTTCGTGACCCGGCGTGTCTCGCGCCAGGTCAGCAGCAGATCCAGATCCTCGTCGGACCGCAGCGGTCGATGCGCATCAAAGCCGCTCTTCGGTGGCTTCGCGAAGCGCTCGTTATACATGGCCATGAAGGAGGGCGCGTAAGCGTTCGCGTCGGCCACCGTGCTGATGCCGCGCAGTCTCAACTCCTTGACGAACCGATCCTGCAGCGTCAAGTGCGCTCGCTCGACACGTCCCTTGGCCGAGCTGCTGTTCGCGCAGAACGTGTCAATGTTCAGCTCGTACATCGCCCGACCGAAGTGCGTCACGCTTTGGCCTGTCTTGCTGGCGCTCGTATTGCGGAACACGCTGTACTTGTCGCTGTAGAACGCCACCGGCTTGCCGTAGCGCTCCAGATACGCTCGCGTGGCCTCGAAGTAGCTGAACGTCGACTCGGTCTGCGTGAAGTGCAGCATCATCAGCCGGCTCGTCGCGTCGTCCACGTACACCAGCAGCGTGCAGGCCGGCGCCCGTTCCTCGAACCACCGATGATCGCAACCATCGATCTGGATCAGTTCACCCAGACACGCCCGGCGCGCTCGCGGCTGATAAACCTTCGGCGGACGCTGCCGACGTGGAATCCACAAGCCAGCGTCCGTCATCAGCTTCCTGACCGTTTCCTTGGCCAGCCGAATGCCATGGCATTCCCACAGCTTCTCGCAGGCCAACGTCGGCCCGAAATCGGCGTAACGCTCTCGAATAGTGGTCAAGGCGCGTAACGCTAGTCCTTCGTCGAGCTTGCGGTTGCCTGGCCGGCCACGACGGCCCGAAGCAACGCCGCTAGGTCCATGCTCTCGATATCGGATGACCAGCCTTTCCACCTGTCGCACGCTCAGTCCCAGCCGTTCGGCCGCACGTCCGGGCTTCAGGCCCGTGTCCACCACGGCCTGGATTACCTTGAGTCGATCAAGCTCTCGCATCGTCAGTGTCACCAATCCGGCTGGCTGCATGGTCGGCTCCGCGCTCGCTCAACGAGCCGTCCAGCATGCCAGCAGTCAAAAACCCGACATCTGTAAATAGCCAGAACACGACATTAGGATATGGCTGCTACAGGCAAACGGCGTGCAAACCGCGATTATGTCCGATCGCGGCATGCGCGATGCCCGCGCATGCCGCAAATCGTGCTCAGGGCTCCAGATGGAGTTCCTGGATCTTGCGCGTGATGGTGTTGCGGCCGATGCCGAGCCGCTCCGCGGCCTCGACCTTGCGGCCACGCGTGAAGTCGAGCGCCTCGCGGATCACGGCCGCCTCGAAGCGGCGTGCGAGTTCGTCCATCACGTCGGCCGAGTTCTCGCGCAACAGCCGTGCAACCTCGGTGCGCAGGCCGTGCTCCCACAGCGGATAACCGGCCGGCACACCGCCGTTCGGCGCCGCCCCGACGGGCGCGGACGCCACCGCTGCCACACCGGTCGCCGGTTGCGCGAGCGCCGTCTCGCCGCCGCCGTGCGCATCGGCACCGTCGCCCGTTGCAGCGACCGGCGCGCCGGCCGGCACGAGGTCGGGCGGCAGATCCTTGATCTCGACCGTCTGCGCGGGCGCCATCACGGTCAGCCAGTTCGCGAGGTTCTCGAGCTGGCGTACGTTGCCGGGAAACGCCAGCGACGTGAGGTAAGCCAGCGCTTCGTCGGACACGCGCTTCGGCTCCACGCCGAGATCGCGCGCGCTCTTCTGCAGGAAGTGGCGCGTGAGCAGCGCGATGTCCTCGCTGCGCTCGCGCAGCGGCGGCAGGCGCAGCCGGATCACGTTGAGCCGGTGGTAAAGGTCCTCGCGGAACAGCCCCTGGCGCACGCGCGATTCGAGATTCTGGTGCGTCGCGGCGATCACGCGCACGTTCGCGCGCAGCGGGTTGTGGCCGCCGACCCGATAGAACTGCCCGTCCGACAGCACGCGCAACAGGCGCGTCTGCAGGTCGAACGGCATGTCGCCGATTTCGTCGAGGAACAGCGTGCCGTTCTCGGCCTGCTCGAAGCGGCCCTGCCGCGTCGTCTGCGCGCCGGTGAACGCGCCGCGCTCATGGCCGAACAGCTCGGATTCGAGCAGGTCCTTCGGAATCGCCGCGGTGTTCAGCGCGATGAACGGCCCGTTCGCACGCGGACTGTGACGGTGCAGCGCACGCGCGACGAGCTCCTTGCCGGTGCCCGATTCGCCGGTGATCAGCACGGTCGCGGCCGAGTGCGACAGCCGGCCGATCGCGCGGAACATGTCCTGCATCGCGGGCGCCTGGCCGAGCATCTCGGGCGCCTCGGCCACGCGCTCGTCCTGCGGCGCGCCGCCGCGCAGGCTTTCTTCCACCGCGCGGCGGATCAGCTCGACCGCCTTGTCGACGTCGAACGGCTTCGCGAGATATTCGAACGCGCCGCCCTGGAACGCCGCGACGGCGCTGTCGAGATCGGAGAACGCCGTCATGATGATGACGGGCAGGCCCGGCAGGCGCTCGTGCATCGCCTGCAGCAACTCGAGGCCCGAGCCGCCCGGCATCCGGATGTCGGATACGAGCACCTGCGGGGTCTCGTGGTCGAGCGCGGCCAGCGCGTCACGCACGTTCGCGAAGCTCTTCGTCGCGAAGCTGTCCCGGGCGAGCGCCTTTTCGAGCACCCAGCGGATCGATTGGTCGTCGTCTACTATCCAGATCGGCTTCATAGGTCGGTCAGATATGGGTAAATCTGGTGAATCGCCATGCCGCCGCTCAATGGTCGAGCGGTAGCAGGATCTGAAATTCGGTACGTCCGGGCCGGCTTTCGACCTCGATCGTCCCGTCATGCTGCTGCACGAACGTCTGCGCGAGCGTCAAGCCGAGGCCGCTGCCGTCGTCGCGCCCGGACACGAGCGGGTAAAAGATCCGGTCGCGGATTTCCTCCGGAATGCCGGGCCCGTTGTCGATCACGTGCAAGTCCAGTGCCAGCCGGTACAGGCGCTTCGCGATCGTCACCTTGCGCGCAATGCGCGTGCGCAGCTCGATCTTCGCGTCGCCCTGCGCGATGCGTTCGCGCAGCGCCTGCGCGGCGTTGCGCACGATGTTGAGCAGCGCCTGGATCAGTTGCTCCTTGTCGCCGCGCAAGTCCGGCACGCTCACGTCGTAGTCGCGCTCGATCGTGAGCCCGCGCGGGAATTCCGCAAGCATCACCGCGCGCACGCGTTCGCATACTTCATGAATGTTCACGTCGCCGACGATGTGCGGGTGCCGGTGCGGCTCCAGCAACCGGTCGACGAGCGTCTGCAGGCGGTCGGACTCCTTGATGATCACCTGCGTGTATTCGCGCAACTCGCCACGCTCGCGCTCGCCGAGCTCGAATTCGAGCAGCTGGGCTGCGCCGCGAATGCCGCCGAGCGGGTTCTTGATCTCGTGCGCGAGGTTGCGGATCAGTTGCTTGTTGACCGCGGTCAGGTCGTGGATGCGCTCCTCGCGATCGGTACGCGACTGCCGCTCGTTCTCGAACAGCTCGACGAGCACGAAATCGGGCGCGGTCTCGAGAAAGCCGACGATCGCGTGCACATGCAGCGGTTCGCGGCCGGGCCGGTCGAGCACGGTATCGAGGTGCGTCGCGTGAAAGCGTTCCTCGCCGATCGCGGTGATCGTCGATGCCAGCTCGTTCGCATTCGGAAAAATCTCGCCCCACGGCCGCTGCGCGAGCTGCCGGCGCGAGATGTCGAGCATCGCCTCGGCAGACGGATTCGCGAACGCGATCCGCAGCGTCTTGCGGTCGAGCACGATCACGACCGTCGGCAGCGCTTCCAGCCCCGCCAGCAGGCCCGAGCGTGCGAGCCGCTCGTCGTCCGTCAGTCGCTCGGGCTGCCCCGTTCTCGCCTTGATCAGATTCTTCAGAACCATCTGCGTGCTTGTCGCGCCTCAACGGGCCAGAAAAGGAAAATCACGGGAACAAAAAAGGGACGGCTGGACGCCGCCCCTTTCAGACTCCGCCGTTCCCGCCGCAGGCCGCGCGACGGGAACGAACCGGCATGACGGCGCTGAATCGAGCGCCATCGCCGATTAGAGCGAGTAGTACATCTCGAACTCGATCGGGTGCGTCGTCATGCGGAACTTCGCCAGCTCCTGCTCCTTCAGCGCGAGGTACGCGTCGAGCATGCCGTCCGTGAACACGCCGCCACGGGTCAGGAACTCGCGATCCTTGTCGAGCGCTTCGATTGCCTGGTCGAGGCCCGCGCAGACGGTCGGGATCTTTGCATCCTCTTCCGGCGGCAGGTCGTACAGGTTCTTGTCCGCGGCTTCGCCCGGATGGATCTTGTTCTGGATCCCGTCGAGGCCTGCCATCATCAGTGCCGAGAACAACAGGTACGGGTTCGCCATCGGATCCGGGAAGCGCGTTTCGATACGGCGGCCCTTCGGGTTCGACACGTGCGGAATGCGGATCGATGCCGAACGGTTGCGTGCCGAGTAGGCGAGCTTGACCGGTGCTTCGAAGTGCGGGACCAGACGCTTGTACGAGTTCGTCGTCGGGTTCGTGATCGCGTTCAGTGCACGGGCGTGCTTGATGATGCCGCCGATGTAGAACAGCGCCAGTTCCGACAGGCCGGCGTAGCCGTTGCCCGCGAACAGGTTCTGGCCGTCCTTCCAGATCGACTGGTGAACGTGCATGCCCGAACCGTTGTCGCCGACGACCGGCTTCGGCATGAACGTCGCCGTCTTGCCGTACGAGTGCGCGACGTTATGGATGATGTACTTCGACCATTGCGTCCAGTCGGCGCGCTGCACCAGCGTCGAGAACTTCGTGCCGATTTCGTTCTGGCCCTGGCCCGCCACTTCGTGGTGGTGCACTTCGACCGGGATGCCGAGCTGTTCGAGCAGCAGGCACATTTCCGAACGCATGTCCTGGAACGTGTCGACCGGCGCGACCGGGAAGTAGCCGCCCTTCGTGCCCGGACGGTGGCCCGTGTTGCCGCCTTCGAATTCCTTGCCGGCCGACCACGGTGCTTCTTCCGAGTTGATCTTCACGAAGCAGCCCGACATGTCCGTGTTCCACTGGACCGAGTCGAAAATGAAGAATTCCGGTTCCGGACCGAAGTAGGCCGTGTCGCCGATGCCCGTGCTCTTCAGGTACGCTTCCGCGCGCTTCGCGAGCGAACGCGGGTCGCGCTCGTAGCCCTTGCCGTCGGCCGGCTCGACCACGTCGCAGGTCAGCACCAGGGTCGACTCTTCATAGAACGGGTCGACGAAGGCAGCGGTCGGGTCCGGCATGAGCAGCATGTCCGACGCCTCGATGCCCTTCCAGCCGGCGATCGACGAGCCGTCGAATGCATGGCCGCTTTCGAACTTGTCTTCGTCAAACGCCGAAACCGGCACCGACACGTGCTGTTCCTTGCCGCGCGTATCCGTGAAGCGGAAATCGACAAACTTGACGTCCTCGTCCTTCACGAGCTGCATGACGTCGGCGACGGTTTTACTCATAACCTCTTCTCCTGATTGAACAATTCCGGCGGACTGGGAACCGCCTCGTTTATCGAGCTGACCGGGGTCTTGCTTTGGCGCAGCGCGCCCCGATTCGACCGAATCCTATAAAGCAGCTTCCGTGCCACCTATGCGCGAGATTGGCGCGAATCGCGCCAGCGCTCGTCGCGACGGGGCTGTGCTGCGCAATTCCGGGGCTCGACTGCCCACCGCCTGCCAACCGGAAGCACCGCGATGGTGCAATCATCGCAGCGCGCTCCGTTCGCGGAATCATCTTGGTGCATGCGCACCATTCTGCACTCTTTTGGTGAACGCGTGTGGGGTGCGCACACCGTACTCCACGCGGACATCCGTGCCGCGACGCCGCGCTAGAATGTTCGTTTGACCGATAGGAGACTCCCTGCCATGAGTACGCTCGACCAGCTTTATGCGAAGGCCGACGAACGCCGCGCACAAGCCGCGCTCAACTACGCCGGGGCGCTGCTGCCGGCCGAGGCGTTCGAACTGCTGCAGCTCGATCCGTCGGCGCGCCTCGTCGACGTGCGCACCCGCGCCGAACTCGACTGGATCGGCCGCCCGCTCGTCGGCGACGGCCAGTACCTGCACCTCGAATGGACGCGCTACCCGGGCGGCGTGCCGAACGCCGAATTCGTCAACGAACTGAAGGCGGCCCTCCCGGCCGATACGCCCATCCTGTTCCTGTGCCGCAGCGCCGCGCGCTCGAAGCTCGCCGCGGTCGCCTCCACGCAGGCCGGCTTCACGAAGGCCTTCGACCTGCTCGAAGGCTTCGAGGGCGCGAAGGACGCCGAAGGCCACCGCAAGACGGTCGAAGGCTGGTGCTTCCGGAAACTGCCGTGGATCGGCGCCTGACGGCACGCCGCTCCCGCCGGTTGCGACAACCCCATCGTCGAGCCGGGCGATGACATGCCGATGACGGGCCGCGTTGCGCGGCCCGTGGTTTTTGTGCGGCTGATTGAGGGGCCGCTCAGGCGCGCGGCGTATCGGGTTCGACGACGTCGCCGCCAAGCAGGTGCACGCCTTCGCGCAGCTTCACGTATGCGGCTGCGACCGCTTCCGGCTCACCCTTCACGCCGAGGTCGATGTGGCGGCGCGCATAGATCCCGCCGCGCTCCGCATCGCCGACGCTCGGCAGGCTGAACACGCGCACGCCCGGGAAATCGCGCTCGATGCGCTCCATCAGCGGCGTGAGCGTCGATTCCGGCAGCTCGAACACGTACAACGAGCGCTCCGCGTGCGGCGTCGCGTGATGCAGGTGCGCGTACTTCGTGTCGAGCACCCATTCGATCATCGGCCACGCCATCACCGGGAAGCCCGGCACGAAGTGCAGGTCGCCGACCGAGAAGCCGGGAATCCGGTTGTAGCCGTTCGGGATGATCGTCGCGCCCACCGGGAACACGCCCATGTTGAAGCGGTGCTGGTTCTCCGGCGACTCGAAATCGACCGGCTTGGCCGGATCGGTGTGCGTTTCGCGGATCCGCTCGGAAATCAGCACCTTCGCTTCCGGATGCAGTTCGAGCGGCACGCCGAGCGCGGCGGCCGCGCACTGGCGCGTGTGGTCGTCCGGCGTCGCGCCGATGCCGCCCGTCGAGAACACGATGTCGCCCGACGCGATCGCGCGGGCGAGGGTCGCCGTGATGCGCGCCGGATCGTCGCCGACGTATTCGGCCCAGTCGAGCGTGAGGCCGCGCGCGCCGAGCAGCTCGATGACCTTCGCCAGATGCTTGTCCTGTCGGCGGCCCGAAAGGATTTCGTCGCCGATGATGATGATGCCGATGCTCATGCCTGCCCCATGTCGATTGCGGTGGCGCGCGAACTCGCACGCAGGTCCTCCAGCGCGCGCAGGCAGTAATGCCCGAACCACAGCGCCGAGAAGACGAGGATGAAAGCGTATACCCAGATCATGGCCGCCGCGACGAACGGGAACAGCACCATCATCCAGACCGACGACACCCACACGAAGGTCGGCACGGTGCCGAGCAGCCCGGTCGCGACGCCGATGCCGATCAGCGGCCAGCGATGCTGCCGCACGAGCGCCCGGCGCTCGTCGCGGCTCGCGTGCAGCGCGAGCGCGTCGTAGGTCATCACGCGGTAGGTGAGCCAGCCCCAGATCACCGGCGGCAGCAGCGCGAAGAACGGCGGAATCAACCACAGCGGGATCGTGACGACCAGCACGACGACGCCGGCCAGCGCCGCCCACAGCGAATTGAACACGCTGCCGAAGAAGGTGCCGCCCCGCTTCGCCTCGAGCGCCGCGAACTGCCGGTTCGCGAGGTGCTTGATCACGACCGGCATCGAAATCGTCGCGATCAGCAGCAGCACGGTCAGCACGATCAGCGGAATCGCGAGCGACACGACCACGAACGGCGCGACGACGGCATGCAGCTGCGACATGCCGATCGCGTCGAACGCGCGGTACAGCATGGCCGTCAGCACGAAGCCGTCGAGCGCGCCGCGTGCGAGGTCCAGCAGCGACTGCCACGAGAACCACAGCACGACGCCCCACAGGACGGCCGAGACGAGAAACGGCATCAGGGTGAGCCACAGCATGCGCGGATGCAGTGCACTCGCCAATGCCCGGACGAAGGAACGCAGCAAGTCGTTCATGCGAGCCTGTATCGACGGAGAAAAACGGGGAAAGGATAAACCACGCGGCCCGCATGCGCCAAAGCACATGCGGGCCGCGTGGGAGAGCCGCTCAACGTGGGAATGGCCGGGTCAGGCCGATGCCGCGCCGCGCTTGGCGGGGAACAGGCGCCGGAAGATCCGCACGAACGCGAGGCCGTGCTGCGCCCAGAAGCCTTCGCCGTAGGACACGCCCTCGACCTGGTCGCGGATCCCGGTCGGCTCGACCGTGCGGTTCCACGACGCGGTGCCGAACATCATGTCCCACCACGGGAACAGCACGCCGAAGTTGCAGCCGTACTTCGTGCCTTCGTGGCCGTAGCCGACCGCGTGGTGGCGCCGGTGGAAGATCGGGCTCACGAGCAGGCGCTCGCCGAGCCAGCCGAACGGCAGCCGCGCATTCGTATGCTGAATGCTCTGCATGAAGTTCGTGAACGCGGTCAGCACGACGAACTGCGACGGCGTCACGCCGATCACGAGCGCGATCGCCGCGAAGAAGCACGACTGGATCACGTCGTCGAGCACGTGGTTGCGGTCATCGCACCACAGCGACATCTGGCGCTGGCTGTGATGCACCGCGTGCAGCTCCCACCAGATGCCGAACTTGTGCTGCCAGCGGTGATACCAGTAGCCGGCGAAATCGAGCACGACGAGATAGATCGCGAACGTGACGATCGGCTTCGAGGTCACGCCCGGCCACAGGTAGTCGAGATTCAGGTTCGCGACGCCGTGCAGGCGCAGCCACGCCTGGAAGTTGTCGAACAGCGGCTGCAGCGCGAAGAAGAAGAACAGCGAGTAGATGCCGAGCTTCGCGATCGCCGTGTAGATCACGTCGACCCGCACGGCCCGGCGGTTCGTCCAGCGCTCGACGGGCAGCAGCGCCTCGAGCGGGCGCAGCAGCACGAACATCAGCACCATCTGCAGCGCCCCGACGATCACCCAGTACAGCGCGTCGTAGGTGTCCTCGTCATAGTCCATCAGGTTGAACTTGAAGAGGAGCGGCTGCACGACGTCGACGTACAGCCAGGTCTGGATGTCCGAGACGAATGCATCGATCAGGTGCAGCATCGTTCTCCCCCGCCCGTCACGCGCCGTTCGCGGCGCGCCACGGCGCGCGGTCGTAGAAATAGATGCCGTGCGGCGAGCGGCCGACGGCGATCGTCTGCACCAGCTTGCGCGACGCCAGGTCGATGATCCCGACCTTCTTCGCGAAGCGGAACGTCACCCACAGCGTCTTCTTGTCGGCGGACAGCTCCATGTCGTCCGGGCCCGGCAGCAGGCCGGTGATGTCGCCGACGTTGGTGAGCGTGTTCTCGTCGATGATGCTGATCGTGTTCGCGACCCGGTTCGTGACCGCGACGTGCGTGCCGTCGGCGAGCGAGCGGAAGTTGTGCGCGCCCTTGCCCGTGTAGATCTGCTTGACGACCTTCTGGTTGCGCCAGTCGACCACCGCGACGTAATCCGCGCCGGTCATCCCGACGAGCAGGTACTTGTCGTCCGGCGTGAGCCACAGGCCGGCCGGCACCTTGCCGACCTTCATCTTCCACTTGACCGTCTGCGTCGGCAGGTCGATCGCCGCGATCTCGCCGGAAACCTGCAGCGACACGAGCAGCGTCTTGCTGTCCTTCGTGAACGCGAGGTGGCTCGGCATCACCGCGAGCGGCACGCGCTTCACGAGCTTCAGGTCGCGGCCGTCGTAGCCGTAGATGTCGACGCGGTCGAGCCGCAGGCCGGCCGCCGCGAACCATTTGCGGTCGGGCGAGAAGCCGAGCTGGTAAGGATCGTCGATCCCCTCGACGGTGCGCTGCAGCTTGCCCGTCTTCGGATCGAGGAACATCAGGCTGTTCGAGACCGAATTTGCAACGATCAGCGACGAATTGTCGGGCGTCGCCATCAGGTGATGCGGTTCCTTGCCGGTCGGCATCGTGCTGACGACTTCGCGGGTCTGCTGGTCGATCAGGGAAAGCGTTGCTTCGGCCGAATTGAGGATGATGACGTTATTCGCGTGTGCGGCGGGCGCCAGCACGGCGGCGGCCAGCGCGAGCGTGCGGCCGAGGGAAAGGAAAGTGCGCATGAAGACTCACGTCGAGGAACAACCGTCATTGTAAAACGTTCAACCGGCCCGGCCGGTTGACCGAAGCCGGCATTGCGCCACTTCGACGCACGCCGCGGCGGCCCGGTCGGCCGGCGCGGCAGGCGCCGCGCGGCCGGCCGGGGCCGGCCACCGGTGCGGGCCCGGGAAACCGCTGTTGCGCTAGCGCTGCATCGACTCCCAGACCTTGTGCAGACGCTTGACAGAGACAGGCATCGGTGTGCGCAGTTCCTGCGCGAACAGCGAAATCCGCAGTTCCTCGAGCAGCCAGCGGAATTCCGCGAGCCGTGCATCGGCGACACCGCCGCGCTGCGACACCGCGCGCTGGTACTGCTGGGCGAGCGGCAACAGGTCGGCCGACTGCTTCGCGTCGCGCGCCGGGTCGGCCTTCAGCTTGTCGATCCGCAGCGCGATGCCCTTCAGGTAGCGCGGGAAGTGCGCCAGTTGCGCGTACGGCGTATCGATCACGAAGCGCTTGCCGACCAGTGCGGCGAGCTGCTGCTGCAGGTCCGCATGCGCCTGCGCGAACGGCTTCGCCTGCGCGAGCTTCTTCACGAGCCCCGCGTATTCGGCCAGGATCTGCCCGACCAGCCGCGCGATTTCCTGCGCGAGCAGGTTCAGGCGGCTCCGGCCCTCGTCGCGGCGCGCGTGGAAACTCGCGTCGTCGTCGGGCAGCGGGTCCTGCAGGCACGCGCGGTCGAGCGCCGTGTCGATCAGCTGGTCGCGCAGCTCGTCCTGCGTGCCGAGCGACATGTACTGCATCGCCATCTCGCGCAGGCCCGGCAGGTTCTTCTCGAGGAACTTGATCGGCTCCTTCAGCTGCAGCGCGAACAGTCGCCGCAGGCCGGCCCGGTGGATGCGCGCGGCCTCCTCCGGCGAATCGAACACCTCGACGTCGCAATGCGTGCCGCGATCGACGAGCGCCGGGTAGCCGTACAGCGTCTGGCCCCGCCGGCGGATCTCCAGCAGCTCGGGCAGCTTGCCGAAATTCCACGTCGTCAGGTTCTCGTACAGCGCGGTCGCACCGGCTTCCGCCGGCGCGGCCGTCTGCGGCGCCGCGCCCTTGCCGGCCTTCGCGTGGCGGCCGGCGGCACCCGTCGCGGCAACCGCCGACGGCGCCTGGCCGATGGCCTGGCCGTCGTCGGCATCGCCCCCCGCCGCGATCGTCGACGCCGCCGCGATCTTCTGGAACTGCTGCTGCGCCTGCGCGCCCAGCTCCTGGCGAAGCTGCGCGAGATTGCGCCCCATCGCGAGCTGGCGGCCGTGCTCGTCGATCACCTTGAAGTTCATGAACAGGTGCGCGGGCAGCGTTTCCAGCTTGAAGTCGGCCGTTTTCATCGCGATTTGCGTCTCGCCGCGCACGTCGGCGATCAGCGCCTCGACGAGCCCGCCCGCGCCGAAGCGCTCGCGGCCCATCCGCTCGACGAAGCCGGCCGCGTACTCGGGCAGCGGCACGCAATGCCGGCGCAGCTTCTGCGGCAGCGACTTCAGCAGCAACTGCACCTTTTCCTTCAGCATCCCGGGCACGAGCCACTCGCAGCGGCGCGCATCGACCTGGTTCAGCGCATACAGCGGCACCGCGAGCGTCACGCCGTCGCGCGGCGTGCCGGGCTCGAAGTGATACGTGAGCGCCATCTCGACGCCGGCCATCGTCGCCCGCTTCGGGAACAGCTCGGTCGTCACGCCGGCCGCCTCGTGGCGCATCAGGTCGTCGCGCGACAGGTACAGCAGCCGCAGCTTGTCCTCGGGCTGGCCGCCCTTCTTCACCTCGTCGCGATACCAGCGCTCGAACGCGGCGCCCGTGTGAATCCCTTCCGGAATCGCCTGGTCGTAGTACGCGTAGATCAGCTCGTCGTCGACCAGCACGTCCTGCCGGCGCGACTTGTGCTCGAGCTGCTCGATGTCGGTGAGCAGCTTGCGGTTGTGCGCGAAGAACGCGAGCTTCGTGTCGAACTCGCCCTCGACCAGCGCGCCGCGGATGAACAGCTCGCGCGCCCGCGCCGGATCCTGCTTGCCGAACGCGACGCGCCGGCGGTGGTAGATCGGCAGCCCGTACAGCGTCGCGCGCTCGTACGCGCTGACCTGCGCCGGGCGCTTTTCCCAGTGCGGCTCCGACAGCGATTTCTTCAACAGGTGCGCGCCGATCTTCTCGACCCATTCGGGCTCGATCTTCGCGAGGCAGCGCGCGTACAGCCGGCTCGTCTCGACGAGCTCGGCCGCCATCACCCAGCGGCCGGCCTTCTTCGCGAGCACGGAGCCCGGCCACAGGTAGAACTTGATCCCGCGCGCGCCGAGATAGTGCGGATCGTCATCGGCCTTCAGGCCGAGGTTGCCGAGCAGGCCCGTCAACAGGGCCAGATGGACCTGTTCGTAGGTCGCCTCGACTTCGTTCAGCCGCCAGCCGTGCTCGCGCACGACGGTCAGCAGCTGCGAATGGACGTCGCGCCACTCGCGCAGCCGCAGGTGCGACAGGAAGTTCTGCCGGCACGCGTCGACCAGCTGGCGGTTCGACTTCTTGTGCGCGACCGCCTCTTCGAACCACGCCCAGATCTTCAGCCACTGCAGGAATTCGGAGCGCTCGTCGGCAAACCGGCGGTGCGCCTGGTCGGCCTGCTCCTGCGCTTCGATCGGGCGGTCGCGCGGGTCCTGCACGGACAGCGCGCTCGCGATGATCAGCACCTCGCGCAGCGACTGCTGGTCGCGCGCGGCGAGAATCATCCGGCCGACGCGCGGGTCGAGCGGCAGCCGCGCGAGTTCGCGGCCGAGCGGCGTCAGCGCGTTGTCGTCGTCGACCGCGCCGAGCTCGTTGAGCAGCTGGTAGCCGTCCGCGATCGCGCGGCCGGGCGGCGGCTCGAGGAACGGGAACGATTCGATCGCGGTGAGATGCAGCGACTTCATCCGCAGGATCACCGACGCGAGCGACGAGCGCAGGATTTCCGGATCGGTGAAACGCGCGCGCGCCTGGTAGTCGCTTTCCTCGTACAAGCGGATGCAGACGCCGTCGGCCACGCGGCCGCAACGGCCCGCGCGCTGGTTCGCGGCCGCCTGCGAGATCGACTCGACCTGCAGTTGCTCGACCTTGTTCCGGTACGAATAGCGCTTCACGCGCGCAAGGCCCGTATCGACGACGTAGCGGATGCCCGGCACCGTCAGCGAGGTTTCGGCCACGTTGGTCGCGAGCACGATCCGGCGCGCGTTCGACGCCTTGAACACCTTGTCCTGGTCGGCCGCCGAGAGCCGCGCGAACAGCGGCAGGATCTCGGTGTGCGGCGGATGGTGCTTGCGCAGCGCCTCGGCCGCTTCGCGGATCTCGCGCTCGCCGGGCAGGAACACCAGCACGTCGCCGGGGCCTTCGCGGCACAGCTCGTCGACCGCGTCGACGATCGCGTCCATCAGGTCGCGCTCGGCTTCGCGCGCGGTCTTCACGCGGTCGCGGCCGCCCGTGCCTTCGGCGTGCTTCACGGCCGGGCGATCCTCGGCCACCGGCCGGTAGCGCATCTCGACCGGATACAGCCGCCCACTCACCTCGATCACGGGCGCCGGGCGCGCGTCGGTGCCGAAATGGCGCGCGAAGCGATCGGCGTCGATCGTCGCGGACGTGACGATCAGCTTCAGGTCCGGCCGCCTCGGCAGGATTTCCTTCAGGTAGCCGAGCAGGAAGTCGATGTTCAGGCTGCGCTCGTGCGCCTCGTCGATGATCAGCGTGTCGTACGCCTTCAGCAACGGGTCGGTCTGCGTCTCGGCGAGCAGGATCCCGTCCGTCATCAGCTTCACGGACGCGCCCGGCGCGAGATTGTCGGTAAAGCGCACCTTGTAGCCGACCACTTCGCCGAACGGCGTGCCGAGCTCCTCGGCGATCCGGCGGCCGGTGGACGACGCGGCGAGGCGGCGCGGCTGCGTATGGCCGATCAGGCCCGTGCCGCCGGCGCCGAGGCCGCGGCCGAGATCGAGACAGATCTTCGGCAGCTGCGTGGTCTTGCCCGAGCCGGTTTCGCCGCAGACGATGACAACCTGATGACCGGCGATCGCGCGCGCGATTTCGTCGCGCTTGCCCGACACCGGCAGGCTTTCGGGGTACGTGATCGGCGGAACCGGGTTTGGTGCGACGACCGCGCGCGGCGGACGCTCGCGGCGCGGCGCGCGCTCGCCCGTCGCAGCGGACGCATCCTTCGCGGCCGGCTGGCGCGCGTCGCGCGATGCGTCGCCGCGCGGCGCGTGTGCAGGTTTGCCCGCCGGCTGTTCCTGCGGCCGGCGCGGCGGCTGGCCCTGCTGCTGGCGTGCATCGGCCGCACCATCCGGGTGCCGGGCCGACGGCGCTTTGGCCCGCGTCGGCGCGGGACTTTTAGGTACATTCGACATGGGGGCGCATTATAATCCCGCCCATGAATTCCCAAACCGACCTCCCTCCCGCCCAGACCGGCGCCACGACGCCGCCGGCTGCCGACGACTCGACCGCCAGTCACGCGCAGTTCGTCGACTGGATGCGCTCCGTCGCGCCCTATATCCACAAGTTCCGCAACAGCACGTTCGTCGTGGGGTTTGGCGGCGAGGTGGTGCAGCAGGGGCTGCTGAATGCGCTCGTGTCCGACATCGCGCTGCTGCAGGCGATGGGTATCCAGATCGTGCTGGTGCACGGCTCGCGCCCGCAGGTCGAGGAGCAGCTGAGCCTGCACGGTGTCGAATCCGAGTTTTCGCACGGGCTGCGCATCACCGATGCGCGCGCGCTCGAATCCGCGAAGGAAGCGGCCGGTGAAGTGCGTCTCGACATCGAGGCCGCGATCAGCCAGGGTCTGCCGAACTCGCCGATGGCGCACGCGCACATCAGCGTCGTGTCGGGCAACTTCGTGACCGCACGGCCGGTGGGGATTCTCGACGGGGTCGATTTCGCGCATACGGGCATCGTGCGCAAGATCGACGCCGAATCGATCCGTCATTCGCTCGCGAGCCGCAAGCTCGTGCTGCTGTCGCCGCTCGGCTTCTCGCCGACCGGCGAAGCGTTCAACCTGTCGATGGAAGATGTCGCGTCGGCCGCCGCGATCGCGCTGCGCGCCGACAAGATCATCTTCCTGACCGAAGCGCCCGGCATCGTCGACGACGAAGGCGAGCTGGTGCGTGAAATGTCGCTCGACGCGGCGGCCGAGCTGCTCGATTCCGGCAACGTCCAGGGCGACGACGCGTTCTTCCTGAAGCATTCGATCCGCGCGTGCCGCGGCGGCGTGACCCGGGCGCACCTGATCCCGCAATCGCTCGACGGCAGCATGCTGCTCGAACTGTTCCTGCACGACGGCGTCGGCACAATGATCTCGTACGAGAACCTCGAGAGCCTGCGTGAAGCGACGCCGGACGACGTCGGCGGCATCCTGTCGCTGATCGAGCCGCTCGAGTCGGACGGCACGCTGGTGCGGCGCGGCCGCCACCAGATCGAACGCGACATCGACCACTTCTCGGTGATCGAGCACGATGGCGTGCTGTTCGGCTGCGCGGCGCTGTATCCGTACCAGCAGGAGAAGATCGGCGAGATGGCGTGCCTGACGGTCGCGCCGGAAGCACAAGGCTCGGGCGACGGCGAACGCCTGCTCAAGCGCATCGAGCAGCGTGCCCGCGCGCGCGGCCTCACGCACATCTTCGTGCTCACGACGCGCACCGAGCACTGGTTCCTCAAGCGCGGCTTCGTCAAGGTCAGCGTCGACGACCTGCCGGAAGACCGCCGCAAACTCTATAACTGGCAGCGCAAGTCGCTCGTGCTGATGAAACAGCTCTGAGCGCAGGCACGACTGCCCTCCCCCAGTCCGATTACAGGAGAAGTACACGATGGCTCGAATGATCCAATGCGCGAAGCTCGGCAAGGAAGCCGAAGGCCTCGATTTCCCGCCGCTGCCGGGCGAACTCGGCAAGCGCATTTACGAGAGCGTCTCGAAGGAAGCGTGGCAAGGCTGGCTGAAGCAGCAGACGATGCTGATCAATGAAAACCGCCTGAACATGGCCGACCCGCGTGCGCGCCAGTACCTGATGAAGCAGACCGAGAAGTACTTCTTCGGCGACGGCGCCGACCAGGCGTCCGGCTACGTGCCGCCGACGGAAGGCTGACCGGCATCATTCGCGACGGCCGGCCGCGCCGGTCACTTCGCGGGAAACGACAAACGGCATCGTGTCATCGCACGGTGCCGTTTGCTTTTGGCGCATCCGAACCGCTGCGATGCGACACGGCCGGGGCCGCCCCGGTCACACCGACCGCCCGATTCAACCCACCGGCTTCAGCGTGCCGCGATCGTCCGGCGGCGGGACCGCACCGGCCGGAGTGTCAGCGGCGGCGCCTTCCGTACCCCATTCGGCCGCATCGCTGCGTTCGGCCGTCGACAGCTCGTCCGCGCGATACCCGGTGCGATTCAGCAGCGCCAGCATGCACACGAGCGACACGAGCGCGTAAAGCCCCGATGCGACCGCGACGCCGACGATGCTGCCGGTCGAATTGAGGATCGCCTGCGCGAGCACCGGCGTGCCGCCGCCGACGACGAGCGCGCTCAACTGGTACGCGAGCGACAGGCCCGTGTAGCGGATGTTGGCCGGAAACACGCGCGCGAGCACGCCGCCGACCGCGCCATAGAACATCGCCGACGGAATCGTCGAGATGCACATGCCCGCGACGGCCACCCAGTACGAGCGCGTTGCGAGCGCATGGAACATCACGGGCATCAGCACGATTTCCGGAATCAGGATCCAGCACATCGCGCGGCGCATGTCGACCTTCGACACGAACCACGCGCCGACCGGCTGCATCAGGAACTGCACGACGAGCGAGATCGACAGGATGCCGAGGAACGTGCCCTGCGCGTAACCGAGCTCCTTGGTCGCCCACGACAGCGCGAACGTGCTGCGGAAGTACGTGACGTTGATCACCGGCAGCGTGCCGGCCGCGAGCAGCACGACGACCCAGTGATCGCGCACGACGTCGCGCAGCGGCAGCTTCACGGTGCGCTTGCGCGCGAGCACGCGCTGCATGTCGGCCGACTCCTCGAGCTTCAGCCGGATCACCATGCCGATGATCACGAGCACGGCCGACAGCAGGAACGGAATGCGCCAGCCCCACATCAGGAACGACGGGGTGGGCAGCGCGCTCAGCGCGAAGAATGCGGCCGTGGCCAGCAGGTTGCCGGTGGGCGAGCCCTGCTGCGCGAACGCCGCATACAGGATGCTGCGATGCTTCGGCGCGTTCTCGCTCGCGATCAGCACCGCGCCGCCCCACTCGCCGCCGACCGCGATGCCCTGCAGTACGCGCAGCACGACGAGGCCGGCCGGCGCCCAGACGCCGATCTGCGCATAGCCGGGCAACAGGCCGATGCCGGTCGTCGCCAGCCCCATCATCACCAGCGTGATCACGAGCGCGGTCTTGCGGCCGACGCGGTCGCCGAGATGCCCGAACACGATGCCGCCGAGCGGCCGCGCGGCGAAGCCGGCCCAGAACGTGACGAACGCCAGCAGCGTCGCGACGCCGGGATCCATCGTGCTCGAAAAGAACACCTTGCCGAACACGAGCGCTGCCGCCGTGCCGTAGATGTAGAAGTCGTACCACTCGATCGTGGTGCCGACGAACGCCGCGAAGGCGGCGCGGCCGGGCCGCAGTTGCGGCGCGGCAGTCGGGGATTGCTGGCGGCTCATCGATGTCTCCATGTTGGTGTGTCGGGGGCGCGACTGTCGCGCGCCTTTCCCGGGTGGCCGGCATTGCGCCGCCGGCCGGCGGCGTTGCTTGACGTTGCGTTGCTTGACGTTCCGTTTCGTCGGCCGGCCATGCTCACCGGCGCGCGCGTCGGTCGGTCACGTCTGGTCGGGTGCGATCTTCAGCACGCCGGCGTCGAGCAGTTGCTGCTGGAGCGCAGGATCGACGCCGAGGCGCTCGAGCACCGCGCGCGTATCGCCGCCCAGCGCGGGCGGCGGCGAACGATAGGTGGCCGGCGTGCGCGACAGCTTCACCGGCGACGCCGTGCCGCGATACGCACCGATCTCGACGAACAGGTTCCGGTGCAGCGCATGCGGATCGTGCGCGACGTCGGCGACCGTTCGCACCGGCCCGCACGGCACGCCGGCCGCCATCAGGTCGCGTGCGAGCGGCTCGCAGGCGTGCGCGGCGAGCCGTGCTTCCAGTTCGGCCTTCAGTTCAGGCCGGTGCGCACAGCGGCTGCGGTTGTCGACGAAGCGCGGATCGCCGGCGAGCGCCGGCACGCCGAGATGCGCGACGAGCCGCGCGAACTGCCGGTCGTTGCCTATCGCGAGGAAGATCGGCACGGTCGCCGTACGGTAGCTGTCGTACGGCGCGATGTTCGGGTGCGCGTTGCCGCTGCGCGCCGGCACGCGCCCCGAGCCGAAGAAGTTCGGCAGGTGCGGATGCAGCAGCGACACGCCGCAGTCGTACAGCGCGATGTCGATCGATTGCCCGCGCCCGCTCTTCTCGCGCTCGGCGAGCGCCAGCAGGATGCCGGCCAGCGCGTTGAGGCCCGTGACCATGTCGACGATCGGCAGGCCGATGCGCGTTGCGTCGCCGTCGCGCTCGCCGTTGACGCTCATCAGCCCCGCCATCGCCTGGATCACCGCGTCGTAGCCGGGCAGCCCGCCGAGCGGGCCGCCTTCACCGAAGCCCGTCACCGCGCAATGGATCAGGCGCGGGAAGCGCGGCTGCAGGTCGCGCGTGTAGTCCATTCCCCAGCGCGCGAGCGTGCCGGGCTTGAAGTTCTCGACGAGCACGTCGGCCTCTTCAAGCAGGCGCCACAGGATCGCGCGCCCCTCGTCGCGCGACAGGTCGAGCGCGAGCCCTTCCTTGTTACGGTTCACGCCCATGAAATACCACGCGGTATCGCCGAGGAACGGCGGCCCCCAGCCGCGCGTCTCGTCGCCGTCCGGCGGCTCGATCTTGACCACCGTCGCCCCGTGGTCGGCGAGCGCCTGCGTGCAGTACGGGCCGCCAAGCACGCGGCTCAGGTCGACGACCTTCAGGCCGTCCAGTGCGCCACGCGTCGTGCTCATCGTTCGACCTCCGGCAGCAGGTCGAGCGCGGTATCGAGCGCGATCGGCGTGCCGCCCAGCAGCGCTGCGTATGCGGGCGATTCGTCGTCGCGTGACGCCGGTGCGAGCGGATCGACCGGCAGCAGCTTGTGGCGCACGACCAGATGCGCGAGCGCGAGCCGCCGGAAATCCGGCGCGAGCCGCACGCCCTCGCACGCCATCAGCACGGCCGCACTCGCGTAGTACAGCGCGGACGCGGCCTGCCGCACGCGCGCGTCGTCACCTTCGTCAGCGACCCGCGCGAGCGCGTCGCAGGCACGCGCGAGGATGCGCCGCAGCGCCGCGCGGCTCGCATCGGGCAGCGGCGCCGCGCCGAGGCGGTCGCCGAGGAACGCGCGCAGCGCATCGAGCGCGTGCTCGCGCTGCGCGGCCCGCGCGACGTCGAGCGCGACGATGTTGCTCGTGCCCTCCCAGATCGAGCCGAGATGCGCATCGCGCACGATGCGCGCGTCGCTCCACTCCTCGATGTAGCCGGTGCCGCCGCGCACTTCCATCGCATCGCCCGTCACGCGCCGCGCATCGCGGCACGCGCGGAACTTGATCAGCGGCGTCAGGATCCGCACGCAGCGCGCGGCCTGCTCGTCGCCCGCATCGGCCTGCGGCAGCAGCAGCGCGATCTGCATGAACATCGCGCGCGCGGCCTCGGCCGGCAGCAGCATCTTCAGCAACTGGCGCTGCATCAGCGGCATCTCGATCAGCTTGCGGCCGAAGGCCTCGCGATGCGCGGCGACGTGCAGCGCCTCGTTCAGCGCGCGCCGCATCAGCCCCGCCGCGCGCACGCCGTTCGACAGCCGCGACATGTTGATCATGTCGGCCATCTGGTGAAAGCCGCGGCCGATCTCGCCGATCAGGTACGCCTGTGCACCTTCCAGCGCGATCTCGCCGCTCGCCATCGAACGGCTGCCGAGCTTGTCCTTCAGGCGCACGATCCGGTAGCGGTTGCGCGTGCCGTCCGGCAGCGTCTTCGGCAGCAGGAACAGCGCCAGGCCCTTGATGCCGTCCGGCGCGCCGTCGGGCCGCGCGAGCACCATCGCGAGATCGGCATCCGCGTTCGAGCAGAACCACTTGTCGCCGGTCAGGCGCCAGACGGTCTCGCCATGCGCGCCGGTCTCGCGCGTCGCCCGCGTCGTGATCCGGCCGACGTCGGAACCCGCCGCCTGCTCGGTCATGAACATCGCGCCCTGGTACAGCGTGTCGAAGTCGCGTGACGCAAGCATCGGCAGGTAACGCGCGACGAGCGCCGGATCGCCGAAACGGCGCAGCGTGCGTGTCAGCGAATCGGTCATGCTGAGCGGGCAGCACAGCCCGAATTCCGCCTGCACGAACAGGAACGTCAGCGCGTACTTGACGAGCGGCGGCACCGAGTCGGATCCGTGGCTCAGCGAAGCGAGCCCGAGCTCGGAATATGCGACGCGTTCGAGTGCGACATACGCGGGATCCTTGTCGATCCGCTGCACGGCCTCGCCGCGCCGAGTGCGATGCTCGAGCACGGGCGGGTGCTTGTCCGCGCGCGACGCCCATTCGTCGAGTTCGCCCGACACGCGTGCGCCGAGCGCGCGCAGTTGCGGCTCGAGCTCGGCATAGCGGGCATCGCCGAGATGCAGCTTCAGCAACGCGCCGAGATCGGGATCGATGGTGAAGAAATTGATGCCCCGGCTGTCGGGGATATTGGATGCGCCGGCGTCCGGCGTGCGAGCGGTGTCGTTCATGCGTGCGTCTCCTGGGTTGCCTGCCCGTCGGCTGGAGGGGCGCCGCGGCGCCCGGCCAGTCCCGTGCAAAGCCTTCCGCAGAGCGTAGGCGCGCGATCGATAAGCGTCCAATACAGGATTTATCCGGTACGATAGATATCGCTTATCGATGCCGACGCCGCGAGGAGACACGATGGAACTGAGGCAGTTGCGCTACTTCGTGGCGGTCGCCGAGGAGCTGCATTTCGGGCGCGCGGCGAAGCGTCTGTTCATCTCGCAGCCGGCGCTGAGTTTCGACATCCGCAAGTTCGAGGACGCGCTCGGCGTGCAGTTGTTCTCGCGCACCAACAAGACCGTCGCGCTGACCAACGCGGGCGAGGTGCTGCTCGGCGAAGCGCGCCGGCTGCTGCTGCAGGCGGCCGAGGCCGAACGCCTGACGGTGCGCTCCGCGTCGGGGCTCGCGGGCCGGCTGCGGATCGGCTTCGTTCATTCGATGCTGTATCGCGGGCTGCCCGATGCCGTGCGACGCTTCGAGGCCGACTATCCCGGTGTCGAAGTCGTGCTGAGCGAAATGAACACGCAGGCGCAGGTGCAGGCGATCCAGCGCGGCCAGATCGATCTCGGCTACGCGCACTGGGGCCACTTCCCGCCCGAGGTCGAATCGACGCCCGTCTATGCGGAACCGTTCGTGTGCTGCCTGCCGGCCGCGCATCCGCTCGCAAAGCGCAAGCAGGTCGCGCTCGCCGCACTGGCCGCGGAACCGTTCATCCTGTTCCCGCGCGAAGCGGCGCCGCACTACCACGACCTGATCATCGCGCAGTGCGTGAATGCCGGCTTCAGCCCGCTGATCCGCCACGAGGCACGGCTGTGGCAGACGATCCTGTCGATGATCGAGTTCGGGATGGGCATCGCGCTCGTGCCGCGCCTGCTGCAGCAGGTAAAGAGCGAGCGGCTCGCGTTCCGGCCGCTGAAGGATGCGTCGCTCGAATCGCGCACGCTCGCGCTGAAGCGTAGCGGCACCACCGAGCCGGTTGCGCTGCGCTTCGCGGATTACGTGCGCGCGTCGATCGACGCGCTGCCCGCGCTCGCAGGCTGAGCGAACGGCCGGCTGGCAGGTATGTGCGGGGATCTGAAAAATATTTGCAGAAAGTGCTTTACAGACCCTCAAAGCCCTGACATAATTTCAGCTTCTTTGGGCGGTTAGCTCAGCGGTAGAGCACTGCCTTCACACGGCAGGGGTCACTGGTTCGATCCCAGTACCGCCCACCAAAGAATTCAAGGCCCTGCGTCTCACGACGCAGGGCCTTTTCGTTTTGGTGCCGCGCTTGCTCCTCGGCGCAGCACGCGATGCTGCGCCGGCTTACTTACTCCGCGCACCCCACCCGCTCCGCCGTCGCATCGAACGCGCGCTTCGCCTTGTCGACGATCTCGTCGACCTCCGCCTCGCGAATCACGAGCGGCGGCGACAGCAGCATCCGGTCACCGGTCGCGCGCATGATCAGGTTGCCGTTGAAGCAGAAGTCGCGGCAGATCGTGCCGATATCGACGTTCGCACCGAACCGCTCGCGCCGCTCCCGGTCGCGCGCAAGCTGAACACCTGCGACCAGCCCCGCTCCCGCAATCTCCCCGACGATCGGATGGTCGCCCAGCGCATCGCGCAGCCGGCGCTGGAAATACGGCCCGATGTCGTTCTTCACGCGCTCGACGATCCCTTCGTCGCGCAGCAGCTTCAGGTTCGCGACCGCGACGGCCGCCGCGACCGGGTGGCCCGAGTACGTGAGGCCGTGGTTGAATTCGCCGTTGTCGATGATCGGCCGCGCGACTCGCTCGTGAATGCCGACGGCCCCCATCGGCACGTAGCCCGACGTGAGGCCCTTGGCCATCGTGATGAGATCGGGCTCGAAACCGAAGTGTTGGTGTGCGAACCATTCGCCGGTTCGGCCGAAGCCGCCGATCACTTCGTCGGCCACCAGCAGGATGTCGTACTTGCGGCAGATCCGCTGGATTTCCGGCCAGTACGTCGACGGCGGGAAGATCACGCCGCCCGCGCCCTGGAACGGCTCGCCGATGAACGCGGCGACGTGCTCCGCGCCGAGTTCGAGGATCTTCGCTTCTAGCTGCTGTGCACGCGCCAGGCCGAACGCTTCCGGCGTTTCGCCGGCCGCCGCTTCACCGAAGAAATACGGCTGGTCGATATGCACGATGTGCTCGACCTTCGACGGCATCTGCTCGTGCATGTAGCCCATCCCGCCGAGCGTGCCGCCGGCGATCGTCGAGCCGTGATAGCCGTTCTTGCGCGAGATCACGTATTTCTTCTGCGGCTGGCCCTGCACGCGCCAGTACTGGTGCACGAGGCGCAGCACGGTGTCGTTGCCTTCCGAGCCGCTGTTGCAATAGAAGAAGTGGTTGAAGCCGGCCGGCGTGACTTCCGCGAGCATCGCGGAGAGCTCGATCACCGGCGGGTGCGTGGTCTTGAAGAACGTGTTGTAGAACGGCAGTTCCTGGATCTGGCGATACGCGGCGTCGGCGAGTTCCTTGCGGCCGTAGCCGACGTTCACGCACCAGAGGCCGGCCATCCCGTCGATCACCTTGTTGCCGTCCGAGTCCCACAGGTAGACGCCGTCGGCCTTCACGATCACGCGGCTGCCTGCACGGTTCAGCGCGCCCATGTCCGAGAACGGGTGGATGTGGTGCGCGGCGTCGAGCGCACGATAATCCGCGGTCGATTGCAGCGATACAGCGTCATTTCTATCGGTCATGTTTCCTCCGGATAACCGCGCCGCACGCTCAGACGTGCAGCAGCAAATGCCTGCGCTCCCACGAGCTGATCACGCGGAAGAACGCTTCGTATTCGGTGTCCTTCAGCGCCAGGTACGCTTTCACGAACTTGTCGCCGAGAATGCCGGCCAGCGGCGTGCAGGCCGCCATCAGCGAGATGCCCTCCTCGAGATTGCGCGGCAGCTGGTACGGCAGGTTGTAGCCGTCCGACGCGATCGGCTCGGTCGGTGCGAGCTGCTGGGTCAAGCCGAGATAGCCGGCTGCGAGCGTCGCGGCGAACGCGAGGTACGGATTGCAGTCGACGCCCGGAATCCGGTTCTCGATGCGGCGCGCCGACGCGCCCGACTGCGGAATGCGGAAACCGACCGTGCGGTTGTCGTAGCCCCACTGCACGTTGATCGGCGCGGCCATGAAGCGCGACAGGCGGCGATACGAGTTGATGTACGGCGCGAAGATCGGCATCAGTGCGGGCGTGTACTTCTGCAGCCCCGCGAGATAGCTGTGGAACATCGGCGACACCGTACCGTCCTCGTTGGAGAACAGGTTGCGTCCCGTGCGCGCGTCGGCCAGGCTCTGGTGGATGTGCATCGCCGAGCCCGGCTCGTCCTGCATCGGCTTCGCCATGAAGGTCGCGTACATGTTGTGGCGCAGCGCCGCCTCGCGCACGGTGCGCTTGAACAGGAACACCTGGTCGGCGAGCGACAGCGCATCGCCATGCACGAAGTTGATCTCCATTTGCGCGGCGCCGACCTCGTGGATCAGCGTCTCGATATCGAGCCCCTGCATCTCGCAGTATTCGTAGATGTCCTCGAACAGCGAATCGAACTCGTTCACGGCCTCGATCGAATACGACTGCCGGCCGGTCTCCGCACGCCCGGTGCGGCCGACGGGCGGACGCAGCGGCAAGTCGGGATCGGCGTTCATGTCGACGAGATAGAACTCGAGCTCGGGTGCAACGACCGGCTGCCAGCCCTTCGCCCTGTACAGGTCGAGCACGCGTCGCAGCACGTAGCGCGGCGAGATCTCGACCGGCGAGCCGTCGAAGTGCACGCAATCGTGGATCACCTGCGCGGTCGGGTCGACGGCCCACGGAATCAGGCAGATCGTCGACGGATCGGGCACGCACACCATGTCGGGGTCGGTCACGCCGGTCAGCGTGCCGTCTTCCGGATAGTCGCCGGTGACGGTCTGCACCATCACGGCCTGCGGCAGGCGCATCGATTCGCCGGATTCGAACTTGTTGCGCGGAATGATCTTGCCGCGCGCAATGCCGGCCATGTCGGGAATGATCGCCTCGACCTCGGTGATGCGGTGCTGTCGCAGGAATTCGCTCAGTTCGGGTTGCATGATCGGCCTCTATCAGTCGACGTCGGATGCGGCCGGCGACGGCATCGCGCCGCCGGCCGCATGAATGCGATGCGTCATGCGCGCGCGACACGCCGCGCCGAATGCCGCGAAGATATCGCGCGACAGCGGCTGCTCCGCGTAGCGCCATTCGGGATGCCACTGCACGCCGAGCGCGAACGCGCGCGCGCCGCGCACGCTGACGGCCTCGACCAGCCCGTCGGGCGCACTGGCTTCGACGACGAGCCCCGCGCCGAGTTGCGCGATGCCCTGGTCGTGCAGCGAATTGACCGTCGCTTCGTGCGCGCCGCGCGCGACCCGCTGCAGCAGGCCGCCCGGCGCGAACTGCACGACGTGCGCGGGGCCGTACTGCCGTTCGAGCGGATCGGCCGGCCGCTCGCGGTGATCGTCGAAGCCGGTGGTCGCGTGCAGCCGCTGATGCAGCGTGCCGCCGTAGGCGACGTTCAGCTCCTGCATGCCGCGACAGATCGCCAGCACGGGCACGCCCGCGTCGATCGCCGCGCGGATCAGCGGCAGCGCGGTCGCGTCGCGCGCGGGATCATGCAGCGTGTCGGGCTCGCTCGCGGCGCCGCCGTAATGATGCGGCTCGACGTTCGAATAGCTGCCGGTGAACAGCAAGCCGTCGACTGCCGCGACGATCGCATCGGCCGGCTGGCGCGCGCCGAGCGCGGGCAGCACGAACGCAAGCGCACCAGCGCCGTCGACGAGCGCGGCCAGGTACTTCTCCCCCGCCGTGTGGTTCGGATGCGCACCGCGCAGGATGCGGTCGGCGGTGACGGCTACGATCGGGCGCGCACGCATGGGCGGCTCTCCGGTAATCGCGCGCGACTCGTTCGCACACGGGACGTTGAAGGTTCGCGCCGGCGCCGCACGCGCGCACCATGACGCAGCGCATGCCCATGCGCGATCCTGCCGCGCGGACGATGCGGTAACAGGCGGTGCGACCCGGAACGGAAGTGGAAAACGACGCTAGGGCAACAACGATGCGCTGCCGTCGCACTGCACCGCGCTGAACACATGCGCGGTCACGAGATTGAAGCGGCGCAGGCCGCGATGGGAAATGGCGAAGAAACGAGGCTCGCGCAAAAAGGCGGCACGCGTGCCGCGATCAGCATGCCGGGACGGCCCGGCCTGAGGCGGCGCGCCCGCCGACGGACTTCGCGTCCGGCGTATCGAAGGGCTGGCGGCTTTCACGATCGTACTCGACTGACTGATGAAGGCAGGACACGTGTCGCGATCAAGCGCATGCGGCAATGCCGCGCGGCGACACGTCGGCAAGGTGTCTCGCAGCGCATTCCGGCGGGTTGCGGCCACGATCGATGGCCCCGCCGCCCGTGCGCGCGTGACGACTTCCTGACATTCAGCTTATATCACCTAAAAATTGCGTCAAATTTTCAGGTACCGATGACGTCATCGAACAGACGAAAGCCATACGAAAAAAAACGGCATCGATCCCGTGGATCGATGCCGTGTTGTGCACTGCATCGGTGCGGCATGCCGCGCGCCAGCGGGCCGTGACGCGCCTGTTCCGCCGCGCTGCCGCATCCGTGCGGCCCGCGCTCAACGATGCGCGAGCGCGGTTTCGACGAGCGTCTGCAATAGCGGCACAATCCGCGCCGCACGTGCTTCGTCATACGCGTAAGGACGCGTCTCTTCCATGTAGGTGATCTGCGAGAGCTCGAGCTGCACGGCCTCGACGCCGGTATCGGGCACGCCATAGTGACGCGTGATGTAGCCGCCCTTGAAGCGCCCGTTCGCGACGGCCGTATAGCCGCCGTGTTCGAGCACGCGCGCGGCCAGCGCCTCTGCCAGGCCAGGCGCGGCACTGGCGCCGCTCGACGTGCCGAAGTTGAAGTCCGGCAGGCGGCCGTCGAAGAAGCGCGGCACGTGCGAGCGGATCGAATGCGCTTCCCACACGAGCACGCGGCCGTGCTCGCGCTTCAGTCGTGCCACCTCGCCTTGCAGCGCCTCGTGATACGGCAGCCAGTAGCGATCGCGGCGACGCATGATCTCGTCGTTGCCGGGCTGCGCGTTCGCCGGATACAGCGGCGCCTTGTCGAACGTATCGACCGGCACGAGCCCCGTCGTGTCCTGCCCCGGATACAGGTTCTCGTTGTCGGGCGGACGGTTCAGGTCGACGACGTAACGCGCATGCGACGGTACGAGGATCGATGCGCCGAGGTCGGCCGCGAATCCATACAGCCGTTCGAGATGCCAGTCGCAGTCGTCGACGAAGCGCGCGTCGGCCGTCATGGTCGCGGCGATGTCATCGGGAATGTACGTGCCTGCGTGCGGAATCGAGATCAGCAGCGGCAGCGTGCCCTGCTTCAGCGTGAATACAGCCGGTTGTTCAGTCATGTCGCATCACCGTTGGAGGTCTGCCGGCGCACGCTTGCGGCGTGCGCCGGTTGCGCGCGTCAGCGCAGCAGTTGCGCCAGCGCGGCGCGGTAGTCGGCATACGCGACGGCTTCGTCGCGATGACGGCGGCCGCTCACGACGCGCTCGCCGCCCGTGTAGACGTCGAGCACCGGCGTGTCGCCGTGCTCCGCGAACACGATACCCGACAACCACGACGTGCTGTCGTGTTCGGCGATCGCCGGATGATCGGGATCGAGTACGAGCCAGTCGGCGCGGCACCCTTCACGCAGCGCACCGACACGCCGCCCGCTGGCCTGTGCGCCGCCCGCGAGCGACGCGTCGAACAGGCGATCGGCGACATGCGCCTGCGACTCGCTCGCCAGCACGTTGCGTGCACGGTGCACGAGCCGTTGCCCGTATTCGAGCAGGCGCAACTCCGAGCGCCAGTCGACCGACGCGTGGCTGTCCGAGCCGACGCCGATCACGCCGCCCTGCGCGAGATAGTCGACAGCGGGGAACACGCCATCGCCGAGGTTCGCTTCGGTCGTCAGGCACAGGCCGGCAACCGCGCGACGCTTCGCGAGCGCCGCCGTTTCAGCCGCGTCGACGTGCGTCGCGTGCACGAGACACCAGCGTGCATCGACGTCGAAACGATCGAGCAGCCATTGCACGGGGCGCGCGCCGTACGCACGCACGCAGTCGTCGACTTCGGCCGTCTGCTCGGCGATATGGATATGCACGGGGGCATCGTCGGGCAGCCCTGCGAGCAGCACGCGCAAGCCGTTCTCGGATACCGCCCGCAGCGAGTGCGGTGCAACGCCGTAGCGCAGCCCGCCGTGCTCCGGCGCCACGCGGCGCATCGCGTCGAGCAGTTCGAGCAGGCCGTCGGGCGTATTGATGAAGCGGCGCTGGTCGTCACGCGGCGGCTTGTCGCCGAAACCGGCGAACTGGTACGACACCGGCAGCATCGTGATGCCGATGCCGGCCGCGCGCGCGGCGTCGATCACGCGCGTGCCGAGCTCGGCGATCTGCGGATAGCGCGAGCCGTCCTGCGTGTGATGCACGTAGTGGAATTCGCACACCGACGTGTAGCCGCACTTGAGCATCTCGACATACAGCCAGCGCGCGATCGCGGCGAGCGCGTCGGGCGTGATCTTCAGCGCGAAGCGGTACATCAGGTCGCGCCAGCTCCAGAAGCTGTCGGACGGATTCGCGCGGTATTCGGTGAGCCCCGCCATCGCGCGCTGGAACGCGTGCGAGTGCAGGTTCGGCATGCCGGGCAGCACGGGCCCCGCCGCGCGAGCGACGCCCGCGGGTGCGTCGGTGTCGGGCGTCACGCCGGTCAGCGTGCCGGCCGCGTCCCAGCGCAGCAGGACGTTACGGCGCCAGCCATCGGGCAGGTACGCATGGTCTGCGAACAACGTCGTGTCGGTCATGAGGCTATCCATTCATCCGGCGAAACACGGTAGTGCCGCCGCGTACGACCTGCTCGCACAGCGGCCGGCCGATCCAGTAGGCGAGCTCCGCCAGCGAGCCGACCGACCACGCGGCGAAGTCGGCCTGGCGACCGACCTCGAGCGCGCCGTGGCGATCCGCGCGGCCGAGCGCCGCGGCCGCATGGCGCGTGACGCCCTGCAGCACTTCGGGCACTGTCATGCGGAACAGCGTGCAGCCCATGTTCAACGTCAGCAGCAGCGATTCGAGCGGCGACGTGCCGGGGTTGTGATCGGTCGCGAGCGCGATCGGCACGCCGTGCTTGCGCAGCAGCTCGATCGGCGGCAGTTGTGTCTCGCGGATGAAGTAGTACGCGCCGGGCAGCAGCACGGCAACCGTGCCGGCTGCCTTCATCGCCTCGATGCCGGCTTCGTCGAGAAATTCGAGGTGATCGGCGGACAGCGCGCGATAACGCGCGGCCAGCGCCGTGCCGCCCGCGTTCGACAGTTGCTCCGCATGCAGCTTCACGGGCAGCCCGCGCCGCGTCGCGGCCTCGAACACGCGCTCGGTCTGCGCGAGCGAAAAGCCGATGCGTTCGCAGAACACGTCGACCGCGTCGACGAGCCCTTCGTCGGCCAGCGCCGGCAGCATCCGGTCGCACACTTCGTCGATGTACGCATCCGCACGGCCCGCATATTCGGGCGGTAGCGCGTGCGCGCCGAGGAAGGTCGTGTAGACGGTGACCGGAAAGCGTTCGCCGAGCTGGCGTGCAACGCGCAGCATCTTGCGTTCGCTCGCGAGGTCGAGCCCGTAGCCCGACTTGATCTCGATCGCGGTCACGCCTTCGGCGAGCAGCGGCTGCAGGCGTGCTGCAGCCTGCACGAACAGCGTCGTCTCGTCGGCCGCGCGCGTCGCGCGCACCGTCGACACGATCCCGCCGCCCTGCCGCGCGATCTCCTCGTAGCTCACGCCCGCGAGGCGCTGCGCGAATTCGTCGGCACGCGTGCCGCCGTACACGAGGTGCGTATGGCAGTCGACGAGGCCCGGCGTCACCCACGCGCCGTGCAGATCCTCGCGCTGCCAGTGGGCGTAACCGTGCGGCAGCGCGGACATCGCGCCGAGCCAGACGATCGTGCCGGTTTCGTCGACGGCGATCGCCGCGTCGTCGATCGTCTCGTCAGGATGGCCGTGCGGACACAGCCTCAGGTGATGCCAGACAGTCGGTTTCATGCGTTCAGTCTCGTTCGCCGATGGCGAGCGACACGGCGAGCAACGCGCCGCTCCCGCTCACGACGACGTCAAACGCACGCCGCGGCCCGTCGAGCCGCAGCGTGTCCATTTCTTCCAGGGTGTAGCGTGTGCCGTCGATTTCGACCGCGGCTTCGCCGGCCGCGCAATGCAGCAGCACGGTATCGGCATGCTCGATGCGGTGCGCGCCTGCGCGCCATACGTCGAGCGCGCCGCGCGCGGCCGAACGGCGCGTCATCAGGTTGAAGTCGCGCGTCGCGCCGTCGTGCAGCGTCGCGTCGATCGCCGCTTCCCCCACAAAATCCGCGCGGGCCAGCGGCGCGTCGAGCACGTGGCGGGCGCCGCCTGCCTCGGCGAGCGTCATGCCCGCGCCGGACAGCAGCACCAGCGTGCGGTCGATCCCGTCGAAACGCGAGAACGGCCCGGCCGTGCCGACGTCGGCGACGCTCACGCGCCACGCGAACGCGTCGAGCGCGGCGCCCGGCGGGAACGCGCCGATTTCGCGCGTCACGCCGCCACCGTTCTTCCATGGCGACGCGACGAGATCCGCCGCGCGGATCATCGTCGCAATCGCCGGCGCCTGGTGGAGCGCCGTCATGCTCAGCGGCCGAGCATCGGCAGCTTCAGGCCGGCTTCGCGGGCCGTCTGCTGCGCGAGTTCGTAGCCGGCATCCGCATGGCGCATCACGCCCGTCGCCGGGTCGTTCAGCAGCACGCGGCCGAGACGCTCGTGCGCTTCGGCGGTACCGTCGGCGACGATCACGACGCCCGAGTGCTGCGAGAAGCCCATGCCCACGCCGCCGCCATGGTGCAGCGACACCCACGATGCGCCGCCTGCGGTGTTCAGCAGTGCGTTCAGCAGCGGCCAGTCGCTCACGGCGTCCGAACCGTCCTTCATCGATTCCGTCTCGCGGTTCGGGCTCGCGACCGAGCCGGTGTCGAGGTGGTCGCGGCCGATCACGATCGGGGCCTTCAGCTCGCCGTTCTTGACCATCTCGTTGAACGCCTGGCCGAGGCGATAGCGATCCTTCACGCCGACCCAGCAGATCCGTGCCGGCAGGCCCTGGAACGCAATGCGCTCACGCGCCATGTCGAGCCAGTTGTGCAGGTGCGGATCGTCGGGGATCAGCTCCTTCACCTTCTGGTCGGTCTTGTAGATGTCTTCCGGATCGCCCGACAGCGCGACCCAGCGGAACGGGCCCTTGCCTTCGCAGAACAGCGGGCGGATGTAGGCCGGCACGAAGCCCGGGAAGTCGAATGCGTTCTCGACACCCATTTCCAGCGCCATCTGGCGGATGTTGTTGCCGTAGTCGAGCGTCGCCGCACCGCGTTCCTGCAGCGCGAGCATCGCGCGCACCTGGACGGCCATCGACTGCTTCGCGACCTTCACGATGCTCTGCGGATCGACCTTCTGCGCTTCGCGCCATTGCGCGACGGTCCAGCCTTGCGGCAGGTAGCCGTTGATCGGGTCGTGCGCGCTCGTCTGGTCGGTCACGCAGTCCGGCGTGATGCCGCGCGTGACGAGTTCGGCGAACACGTCGGCCGCGTTGCCGAGCAGGCCGATCGACACCGGCTTGCCGGTGCGCTTCGCTTCCTCGATCATGCCGAGCGCCTCGTCGAGCGTCGTCGCCTTCTTGTCGACGTAGCGCGTCTTCAGGCGGAAGTCGATGCGGGTCTCGTCGCATTCGACCGCGATCATCGAGAAGCCGGCCATCGTCGCGGCCAGCGGCTGCGCGCCGCCCATGCCGCCGAGGCCGCCCGTCAGGATCCAGCGGCCCGACGGATCGCCGTTGAAGTGCTGGTTCGCGACCGAGAAGAACGTTTCATAGGTGCCCTGAACGATGCCCTGGCTCCCGATGTAGATCCAGCTGCCGGCCGTCATCTGGCCGTACATCATCAGGCCCTTGCGATCGAGCTCGTGGAAGTGATCCCAGTTCGCCCAGTGCGGCACGAGGTTCGAGTTCGCGAGCAGCACGCGCGGCGCATCCTTGTGCGTGCGGAACACACCGACCGGCTTGCCCGACTGGATCAGCAGCGTCTCGTTCTCTTCGAGATCCTTCAGCGACGCGAGGATCTGGTCGTAGCATTCCCAGTTGCGTGCCGCACGGCCGATGCCGCCGTACACGACGAGCGCATGCGGGTGCTCGGCGACTTCCGGGTCGAGGTTGTTCTGGATCATCCGGTAGGCCGCTTCGGCCAGCCAGGTCTTGCAGACTTTCTCGCTGCCGCGCGGCGCGCGGATCGTGCGCGTCGGATCGAGACGGGGATCGATGTGTTTCGGATGGTTCATGACGACTGCTCCCGAAGGAAAATGACTATCAAATAGGAATCAGAAATGCCCGGTGAAGCGATAACGGCTGCCGGGATGCCACAGATTCGCCACCGAGGCGACGACGCCCTGCGACCAGGTGCGTCGATGTAAAACCAGACACGGCTCGACGTCGTCCATCCGCAGCTGCTCGCGCCGCTCCGGCGCCGGGGCCGCCGCTTCGATCCGGTACTCGACGCGCTGCAGCGGAGCCGCGCGCATCAGGTACAGGTTCGGCGTCGTGTTCGTGAAATCCTGCTCGGCGTAATCCGGCGCGACCGCCGGATTCACCCATCGTTCTTCGAGCTGCACGGGCTCGTCGTTCTCGAAGTGCAGCACCTGCGAATGAAACAGCTTCGTGCGCACGGCGACCTGCATCTCGTCGGCGAGCGCGTCGTCGGCGCGGATCGTGTCGAGGCCGAGCACGCTGGCGTGATACGCATGCCCGCGTGCGCCGACTTCCTCCGAGATGCTGCGGATCGCCACCAGCGTCGACTCGTACTTCGGCCGCGCGACGTAGGTGCCCGCCCCCTTCATGCGCGTGAGCACCTGCTCGGCCGTCAACTCGCGCAGCGCGCGGTTGACGGTCATGCGCGCCACCTTGAATTCGCGCGCCAGCTCGTTCTCGGACGGCACCTGATCGCCCTCCTCCCACTCGCCTGCGTGGATGCGGGCCAGGATGAAATCCTTGATCTCCTGGTAGACCGGCGCGCTCATGGGCTTACTGTTCCGACGCGAACGAGAACGGCGCGACCTTTGCGAACGCGCGCTCGCCGACCAGCTTGGCGATCACGGCGATGTCCGGTGCGAAGTAGTGATCGAGCTCGTAGTGCGCGACCTTGGCGCGGATCGTTTCCATCACCGGCGCCAGCTTCGGGCTCGTGTGGTACGGCGCGCGCAGGTCGACGCCTTGTGCGGCGGCCAGCAGTTCGATCGCGAGGATGTGCTTCGTGTTGTCCGCGATGTCGGCGAGCTTGCGCGCGGCGAACGTCGCCATCGACACGTGGTCTTCCTGGTTCGCCGAGGTCGGCAGCGAGTCGACCGACGCCGGGTGCGCGAGCGTCTTGTTTTCCGATGCGAGTGCGGCCGCCGTCACGTGCGCGATCATGAAGCCCGAGTTCACGCCGCCGTCCCGCACGAGGAACGGGGGCAGGCCCGACAGCGTCGCGTCGATCAGCAGCGCGATGCGGCGTTCGGCCAGCGCGCCGATTTCCGCTGCGGCGAGCGCGAGGTTGTCGGCCGCGAACGCGACGGGTTCGGCGTGGAAGTTGCCGCCCGACAGCACTTCGCCGGTATCCGGGAAGATCAGCGGGTTGTCCGACACGGCATTCGCTTCGACCAGCAGCACGTCGGCCGCATGGCGCATCTGGTCCAGGCACGCGCCCATCACCTGCGGCTGGCAGCGCAGGCTGTACGGGTCCTGCACCTTGTCGCAGTCGCGGTGCGACTGGTTGATCGGCGAGCCTTCGAGCAGGTCGCGATACGACGCGGCCGCGTCGATCTGGCCTTGGTGGCCGCGCAGCTCATGAATGCGTGCGTCGAACGGCTTCACCGAGCCGGCTGCGGCATCGACCGACAGCGCGCCGGCGACGAGCGCGGTGCGGTACAGGTCTTCGATCGCGAACATGTTGTCGAGCGCCAGCGCGGTCGATGCCTGCGTGCCGTTCAGCAGCGCCAGGCCTTCCTTCGCCTGCAGCGTCAGCGGCGCGAGGCCCGCGACGCGCAGACCGTCGATCGCGCTCGCACGCTCGCCGCGGATGAACACTTCGCCGACGCCCAGCAGCACGGCCGACATGTGCGCGAGCGGCGCGAGGTCGCCCGATGCGCCGACCGAGCCCTTCACCGGGATCAGCGGCAGCACGTCCGCGTTGAACAGCTTGATCAGCGCGTCCATCACTTCGCGACGGATGCCCGAGTGGCCGCGGCCGAGGCTCGACAGCTTCAGCGCCATCAGCAGGCGCACCGACGAGCGTGCCATCGGCTCGCCCACGCCGACCGCGTGCGACAGCACGAGGTTCTTCTGCAGCAGTTCGAGCTGGTCGTGCGGGATGTGCGTGCTGGCCAGGCGGCCGAAGCCCGTGTTGATGCCGTAGGCCGGCTCGCCCTTCGCAGCGATGTCGGCGACGGCCTTCGCGCCGGCGTCGATCTTCGCGAAGCTGGCCGGGTCGAGCGCGAGCTGCACGGATTCGCGTGCGATCTGGCGCAGTTGCGGGAGGGTCAGATGGCCGGGGGTCAACGTAATCATGTGAGCAATCCTGTCTAGACAAGTTCGGAATGGATTGAAGTGTAGCCACGCCAACTTGTCTAGACAACCCGTTTTTCATCGATTTCGACTCGGGAGTTTCCCTGATGCCCGGCGCGGCCCGCCGCATCGGCCCGTGCGATCCGGCGCTTAACAGTTGTTGCAATTATTTTGTTTTTGGCAACATACGGATCACCATTCGCCATGGAGACCGCCATGTCCTTCCCGTCACGACTCGCCATCCGGTTCGGCCGCCCCCTGCTGTTCGCCGCGTGCGCACTCGCGTGCGGCGCGTCGCTCGCCGCGGAGCCGCTGTCCGGCACGCTCGAGAAGATCCGGCAGAGCAACCTGATCTCGATCGGCCACCGCGAAACGTCGGTGCCGTTCTCCTACGCCGACGCGAACGGCAAGGTCATCGGCTTCTCGCAGGACCTGTGCGACCGCGTGATCGCCGCCGTGAAGGCGCGCATCGGCAAGCCCGACCTGCAGGTGCGCTTCATTCCGGTCACGTCGCAGAACCGCATTCCGCTCGTGCAGAACGGCACCGTCGATCTCGAATGCGGCGTGACGACCAACCTCGCCGCGCGTCACGCGCAGGTCGCGTTCTCGACCACCTTCTTCGTCGCGACGACGCGCCTGCTCACGCGCACGAGTTCGGGGATCCGCGACTTCCCCGACCTCGCCGGCAAGACGGTCGTGACGAACCAGGGCACGACGTCCGAACGCCTGCTGCGCAAGATGAACGAGGAAAAGAAGATGAACATGCAGATCATCAGCGCGAAGGATTACGGCGAAGGACGCCTCACGCTCGAATCGGGCCGCGCGGCCGCGTACATGATGGACGACGTGCTGCTCGCGGGCGTGCGCCAGCTCGCTGCGAAACCGGCCGACTGGCAGATCGTCGGCACGCCACAATCGTCGGAGGCCTACGGGTTCATGCTGCGCAAGGACGATCCGCAGTTCAAGGCGCTCGTCGACGGCGTGCTCGTGCAGTTGATGAAGCACGGCGAGATCGACGCGCTGTACGACAAGTGGTTCATGAAGCCGGTGCCGCCGAAGGGGCTGTCGTTCGACTTCGCGATGAGCGACGTGATCAAGGCGCGCTATGCGGCGCCGAACGACGCGCCGCTTGAATGAGCGCCGCGCGCTGACCGCGGCTCACGCACGCGTCCACGCGACGCATGCCGCATAGCCGGGCGCCGCGTCGAGCCACGCCGCATCGAACGCCGCGACGCCGGCGGCGGGCGCGGCCGGCTCGACGATCGTCGTCGCGGGGGTCGCGCCATCGCGCGGCGGCATGACCGCGAACGCGCTCAGCCCGCCGACGATGCCCGTGCCGAGCGCCTTGAGCAGCGCCTCCTTCGCACTCCAGACGCGCATGAATGCGCCGGCGCGTTCGGCCGGCGGCAGGCTGTCGAGATAGGCGGCCTCGGCGGGCGCGCAGACTTCGCGCGTCAGCGCGCGCCAGTCGGTCGCGCGGTTGCAGCACTCGATATCGACGCCCACGCGCCCCGCGGGGGCCCACGCAATCAACGCATGATCGCCCGCATGCGACACGTTGAAGTCGAGCGACGCGCGATGCGCGCCGTCCAGCGACGGCCGACCCGATTCATCGACGACGATCGCCACCGCCCGCGGCGCGATGCCGAGGGCCGTGCCGAGCACGTCGCGCAGCGCGGCGCGCGTCGCGGCGCTGCGCACCGTATCCTCATGCCGCATGAAGCGTGCGGCCCGCGCGCGCTCGCCGTCGCTCAGGGCCGCATACGCTGGCGACGCAAGCGGTACGCACCAGTCGAAATCGACACGCGCGATCTGCACGCCGGCGCGCGCCGCGGCGGGCGGCGCGTCGAGCCGCTGCATGCGCCAGGCGCGGGAGCTTTCAGACGGAGAAACGGAATCGGGCGGGACGAGCATCGACGTGCGGCGGCCTGTGGAAGGAAACGTCCGATGTTAATCGATCAGGCGACATGGCGAACCGTTGCGGCCCGCCGGCGTCGATGCCGAGCGCCGGCGCTTGTCCTCTCGGCATGCGCCAAGCATGACGAGGCCGCCCTATCGCCCGTTCGCTGCAACGCCCGGCACGCCGCTACCGGGCCCGCGCCCGCGCGATGCCGGGTGAATCGCATGCACGTTGCCCGGCGCATCGGCCGGCAGCGCGCCGTGTTGCAGCCAGTAGAGCGCGAGCGGCCACAGTGTTTCGGTGAAGCGGCTGTGGAAAAACGCGAAATGGCCGATCGCGTCGACGCCGATGTCGGCCGGCGCGATCCGCAGATGCGTGACGTCGCTGCCCGTGTAGTAGCCGACCAGCCGCTCGATCGCCGCGACCGTGCCGAACCCGTCGTCGTCGAGGCCAATCGCGAGCATCGGCGCCGACAGCCCCGCGAAGCGGGCGGGCAACGCGGCGCGGCTCGCGGCGGGTTCGGCGAGCGGGCCGCTCGTATAGCCCTCCTCGAAGCGTGCCTGCGAGCGCACCCACGACAACGCGACGCCGCGCGGCGTGTCCTCCATCCAGCCGAGCCGCTTCGCGGGCACGTAGCCGAACACGGCCGCGAGCACCGGCATCGCGACGTGCCACTTCCACCACATGCGCCGCCGTTCGGCCGGCCGGTAATCGCGCCAGTACGCATACTGCGCGCCGACCGTCACCGCATGCCGCACGTGGACGTTCGATGCGGCGAGCCCCAGCGCGAACCCGCCGATGCTGTGCGCGACGACGTCGATCGGCTGGCCCGGAAACGCGTCGCGTGCGTAGCGCAGCGCGGCTTCGCAATCGAGCCGCCCCCAGTCGAGCCAGTTCGCGCGCAGCTTCGCGAGCTGCGCCGGGCGCGACCCGCCGATGCCGCGATAGTCGTAGACGAGCACGTCGCGCCCCTGGGCGAACAGCCAGGCCGCGAAACGAAAGTAGTAGTCGCAACGCACCGACGTCGCGCAATTGATGACCGTCACCGGCCGCACGACACTGCCGCCGCGATGGCGCCATACATGGCCGCGCAATGCATAGCCGTCGGCCGCGCGCAGCGTCACCGGCTCAGGCGGCAATGCGTCCGCCGCGCGGGTGCCCTGCGTCATTTCGCTGCCTTCGTTCGAAATCGTCATCGTGTCTCCGGTCCCATGCTTCGCGGTCCGTCCGGGTGAGCGCGTCAGTGCCTGCCCACGTCCATGCTTCGCAGCCGGCCGGGGCGTCAACGCACGTGCGCCTGCGCCGCCTTCACCGCCCGCGCCAGCCTCCATTGAACTTGACGCGCCCCGCGTTCTCAACCAATCTTGCTGCTCCGTTCGCATGAGTCACGCGCATGTCAACGCCGCTCGTCCGTCTCCCGTCTCCCGTCGCTCGACCTCGTCCGCGGTTTCGTCGCCGTCGGCCGCCGCATGAGCATCACGCTCGCCGCGCAGGACCTCTGCGTCACGCAATCGGCGGTCAGTCGCCAGGTACATGCACTCGAAGCGCACCTCGGCGTCGCATTGCTGCAGCGCGGCTACCGGAAGATCGCGTTCACGCCGGAAGGCGAGCGGCTGTTTCGCGTCGCGGATGCGGCACTGCACGGGCTGCAGGACACCATCGCCTCGCTCGCGGCCACGCGCGAGCGCCAGCCCGTCACGATCACCGCCAGCATCGGCGTCACCGCGCTGTGGCTGCTGCCGCGGCTCGGGCGGCTGCAGGCGCGCCTGCCGGAGATCGACCTGCGCGTCGCCGCGAACGACAAGGTACTCGATTTGCGCGCCGAAGGCATCGACCTCGGCATCCGCTATTGTCCGCGCGACCGCGCGCCGGCCGGCGCGCTGCGCCTGTTCGACGAGATCGTCGTGCCGGTCGCGCATCCGGCGCTCGCCGCGCGGCCTGTCACGAACGCGGCCGCGATCGCCGACCACGTGCTGCTCGAATTCGACGGGCCGCCGCAGCCGCAATTGCAGTGGCGCGCGCACCTGCACGCGGCCGGGCTCGGCGACGCGCGCCCGAAAGGCGTGCTGCGCTTCAACCAGTACGACCAGGTGATCCAGGCGGCGATCGCGGGCCAGGGCGTCGCGCTCGGCCGGCTCGCGCTCGTCGCGCCGATGCTCGCGGACGGGCGGCTCGCGGTGCTTGGGCCGCACACGCAGGCGCTGACGGATGCGTACGGCTACTGGCTGTTCCAGCACGATCCGGCCCCGCGCCGCGAAGTCGCCGACGTGCGCGACTGGATGCTCGCCGAAGCGGCCGAATGCGATACCGCGATGCGTGCGCATGGCACTGCGTCGGTTTAAGCCGGCGCGGCGTCAGCAAACGATCCCGACCTGTGGCGGGCGCTCCGCCCCACTCCGCGCGCCCCACATCGCATTCCTGCCACGCATGCCAACCTGACCGAATGATCGCTTGAGCGACGACGGGCGCGATCGTCTAATCGGATCGAGCGCGGCCGTGTTGCCGCGCGCCTTCATCCGGAGACACGCATGACCCCGATCGAGCAGGAAGTCCGCCGCCGCTGGCTGCCCGTCCTGGCCGGCGGCCTGATCATGGGCGCCGCGCTCGGCATCCGCCACGTGCAGGGCCTGTTCCTCGCGCCGGTGTCGCTCGACCACGGCTGGTCGCGCGAAGCGTTCGGGCTCGCCCTCGCGCTGCAGAACCTGATCTGGGGCGTCGCGCAGCCGTTCACCGGGATGGTCGCCGATCGCTTCGGCTCGCTGCGCGTGATCGTCGCCGGGATGCTGCTGTATGCGGCCGGGCTCGTCACGATGGCGTATGCGGCGACGACCGGCATGTTCACGGTCGGCGCCGGGCTCGTGATCGGCATCGCGCTGTCGGGCTCGGCGTTCGCGTCGATCTATGGCGCGCTGAGCCGCCTGTTTCCGCCCGACCGCCGCGGCTGGGCGCTCGGCGTCGCGGGCGCGATCGGCGGGCTCGGCCAGTTCTGCATGGTGCCCGTCGCGCAGACGCTGATCGGCGGCATCGGCTGGCGGCACGCGTTCATCGCACTGGCGCTCGTCGCGGCGCTGCTCGCACCGCTCGCCCTGCTGCTACGCGACCGACCCGCGCGGGCTGCCGCCGCCGGCCCCGACCAGTCGATCGGCGAAGCCGTGCGCGAGGCGTTCGCGCATCGCGGCTTCTGGCTGCTGAACGCGGGCTTCTTCGCATGCGGCTTCCAGCTCGCGTTCATCGCGACGCATCTTCCCGCGTACCTGCTCGACCACGGGCTGCCGGCACGCCACGCGAGCGTCGCGCTCGCGCTGATCGCGCTGACCAACGTGGCCGGCACCTATGCGTGCGGCCATCTCGGCGGGCTGCTGCGGCGCAAGTACGTGCTGTCGGTGCTGTACCTCGTGCGGGCGCTCACGATGGCCGCGTTCGTCGCAGCCCCCCTGTCGCCCGCGAGCGTCTACGTGTTCGCGGCCGTGATGGGATTCACGTGGCTCGGCACCGTGCCGCTGACGAATGGCGTGATCTCGCAGATGTTCGGCGTGCGCTACATCGCGACGCTGTTCGGCTTCGTGTTCTTCGGGCACCAGCTCGGCAGCTTCTTCGGCGTCTGGCTCGGCGCGGTGGTGTACGACGCGACGCATTCGTACATGCCGCTGTGGATCGGCTCGATCGCCCTCGGCGTACTCGCGGCGTTGCTGCACCTGCCGATCAACGACGCGCGCGTCGCGCGCCCGGCATCGGGCAACGCGGCATGGGCATGATCCGCGCGGCGCTGGCCGCCGGCACGCTCGCGTTCGTCGCGTGGTGCGGCGCGGCCTATTTCAGTTCGGGCGTCGTGTACGCGCTGCTCGAACACGTCGCGTTCTGCAATTGATGCGGCCGTCCGGCGCGTGCGGTCAGCGGCGCTTCGGCAACGCCGCCAGCGCATCGAGCGCACGGGCACGCGCGGCCGCATGCTCGACGAGCGGCGCCGGGTAATCGACGCCGAGCCGCACGCCGGCCGCGTCGAGTTCCAGCGGCGACGCTTCCCACGGCGCGTGGATCGATGCGTTGTCGAGGCCGGCAAGCTCGGGCACCCAGCGCCGCACGTACGCGCCGTCCGGATCGAACTTCTGCCCCTGCGCGACCGGATTGAAGATGCGGAAATACGGCGCGGCGTCGGCGCCGCAGCCGGCCACCCACTGCCAGCTCGCCGCGTTGTTCGCGGGATCGGCGTCGACCAGCGTGTCCCAGAACCACGCTTCGCCCGCACGCCAGTCGAGCAGCAGGTGCTTGATCAGGAACGACGCGACGACCATCCGCACGCGGTTGTGCATCCAGCCGGTCGTCCACAGTTCGCGCAGGCCCGCGTCGACGAGCGGATAGCCGGTCAGCCCGCGCTGCCATGCGCGCAGCGCGGCGGGATCGTCACGCCACGGCATCGCGTCGAACTGCGCGCGGAAGTTGTCGGTCGCGAGCGCCGGGAAGTGGTACAGCAGCGTGTAGCTGAACTCGCGCCAGCCGAGTTCGCTCAGGAATTTGTCGGCGTCCGCGGCAACCGCCGCGCCGCCTGCGCTCGCGGCACCCTGCACCGCGTGCCACACCTGTCGCGGCGACACGTTGCCGAAGCGCAGGAACGGCGACAGCCGGCTCGTCGCGGGACGGTCGGGAAGATCGCGCGCGTCCGCATAGCCGGCGAGCGATGTCGTCAGGAACGCGTCGAGCTGCGCGTGCGCGCCGGCTTCGTCGGGCATGGGCCACGCATCGCGCAGGCCGCCGGCCCAATCCGGCGAATGCGGCCGCAACGCAAGCGCGTCGAGCGCCAGCGCGCGGTCACGCAGGGTTTTCGGCCACGGATGAAACGCGATCCGCTCGGGTTCCGGCAGCGGCGCGGCGACCGTGCGATCCCGTCGCGCCGCACGCCAGTACGCGGTGAACACCTGATACGGGGTGCCGCCGCCCGTCAGCACCTCCCACGGCTCGTTCAGCAGGCTGCCGTTGCTGCTCTCGACCGTGACACCGCGCGCCTTGAGCGAGGCCTTCAGCGCCGCGTCGGCGTCGCGCTGCGGTTGCGCGTAGCGGCGGTTCCAGTACACGGCTTGCGCGCCCGTGTCGTGCACGATGCGCTCGATCTCGCGCGGCGCGTCGCCGCGCAACAGCAGCAGGCGCCCGCCATGACGCGCGAGCGCCGCGTCGAGCCCGGCCAGCGACCCGTGCAGCCACCAGCGCGCCGCGCCGCCGAGCGTTCGTCCGGCGCCGTCGCCCGTGTCGTCGACGAATACGCAGATGAGCGGCCGACCAGATTCCACCGCGCGCGTCAGCGCGGGCTGGTCGGTCACGCGCAAATCGTCGCGAAACCAGACGATCACGGGAGCAATGGACGACTTGGCGGACACGGGCACCTCGAAGACGAAAGCGGAAAGAGACCCGTATTGTCGCGGCTGCGCTGCGTGGTGTCGACGTTCTGCGTGCATGATGCGCCGGCGCGCCCCTGCCGCCGACCGTCGCGGCGATCGCCCCCCCCCTGCCGCCCCGGTGAAACGCCTTAGTCCATTCCGACGATTCTTCGCCGCGTGCGCCGGCCTACGCTCGATGTCGGGTGCGCTGCGCTGCGCGGCACGTGCCGGCGAAAACGCCCCCGCACGTCCCGAGCCACACCCGTCACGCGCGCCGACCGATACCGGCGCGACTCCTTGCGACTGCCGCGACGCGTCCCGCCACCCGGGTAGGCGCGGTTTCATCCGATCCGATACATCGCCATGACCAAACCCTCGAATCTCGTCACCTCGATCACCGTCGACATCGACGCACCGGCCTCCGTCGTCTGGGAAGTGCTGACCGACTTCCCGCGCTACGGCGAATGGAACACGTTCTGCGTCGGCTTCGAAACGACCGGCAGGCTCGGCGATTTCGTGCACATGCAGGTGCGCATCCCGGGCACGGAGACCGTGATTCCCGTCAACGAGATCCTCGTCGCGTACGAACCCGAACGCCTGCTGTCGTGGGAGCAGCGCCCGACCGACGACAACAAGGACGCCGCGCGCCGCGACCAGTACATCGACGCGATCGGCGCGGAGCGCTGCCGCTATTTCACGACCGACCAGTTCCTCGGCATCAATGCGGACACGATCATGCAGAACCACGGCGCTTGGGTGAAACAGGGTTTCGACCAGTGCGCGCGCGACGTGAAGCAGCGCGCCGAAGCGCTCCACGCGGCACGCCGGCGCAACGGCGCGTGACCGGGAGCCGCCGATGCCCGATCTGCAAACGCTGTCCGACCATCACGACATCCGCGAGTTGATCGTCGCGTATTCGAGCGCGATCGACACGCGCGACTTCGACGCGCTCGACGCGGTGTTCACACCCGATGCCGCGATCGACTATCGCTCGATGGGCGGCATCGCCGGCCGCTATCCGGAGGTGAAGGTCTGGCTGCGCACCGTGTTGCCGCAGTTTCCGCAGTACCAGCACATGGTCGCCAACCTGTCGATCCGGCTCGACGGCGATACCGCACGCGGCCGCACGATCTGCTTCAATCCGATGGAAGTCGCGCTGCCGGACGGCGGCACGCAGGTGATGTTTCTCGGGCTGTGGTACGTCGACCGGTTCGTGCGCACCGCGCAAGGTTGGCGCATCGCCGAGCGCGTCGAGGAACGCTGCTACGGTCACAACGTGCCGGCCGTGCTCGCGGGCGCGACCGGTTGATCCATTCGCGATGCGCGCGTCGTGCGCAGGTGCACGGCGCACGCATCGTCGCAGCCCGCTGCGTCAATCGAGCCTGAACGCGGCCTCGAATCGCTCGGCAAATGCGTCGAACTCGGTTTCCGGCAGATGGTTGATGCCGCCCGCGCGCTTGCGCCCGCCGCCGGTCGGAAAGCCGCGACAGAATTCGTCGGCGCCGAGCGGCCGGCCATCGGGCACGCGCACGCTGACGACGAGCCCGCCGTCCGCGCGCGGCGACAGCACCGCGAGCGCCGCATGCGGCGCGTTGCGCATCCGTTCGTTCGCGAGCATGCCCGTCGCGCGCCGCGCCCACGGATGATCAGGCATCCGGACCAGCGTCGCACCGGGCACCTCGCGCAGCGGCGCGAGTGCGCACGCGCGCGCCATGTCGTCGCGGTAGCCGTCGCGCAGCGCGGCGAACACGGTTGTCTCGCGCACGAAATCGAGCGGGTCGACGCACGGCAGCATCGCATCGGCGAGCGCGGCCGGGTCGAAATGCAGATCGCCGACACACTCGCCGTACGCGTTGTAGTTCAGGTAGAGCCCGAGTTCGGCGAGCGTGTCGCGTTGCGCCTCGTCGATCCCGTGCTCACTCGCCAGCGCGTGGCCGAGCGCCGGCAACTCGTCGCCGAACGCCGCGACGATCGCCCAGCGCACGTGCCGGCCGTCGAGATAGCGGTTCACGATCGCGCTCGTGCAGACGTCGGCCGCCGTGTCGATATGCGCGTCGAAGCGCGGATCGTCGGGCAGTTCACCCGCGAAGTGATGGTCGAAATAGCGGACCGTCGCGCCGTCGCGCAGCAGCCGCGCACACGCGTCGCGATTCTGGTCGTGCGACACGTCGAGCACGGTGACGATGTCGCCCGCCCGCGCGTCGATCCGCTGGAGCAGCTTGATGTCGCGTTTCACGCCGGTCACGAGCGTGCCGTGCACGCCCTCCGCGAGCCGCAGCTGCTGAAGCGCGCACAGCCCGTCCGCATCGCCGTTGAATGCAAAGAAGTGTCGTATTTCGTGGTTGTCCTGCATGATCCTTTGCTCCATCGTCAGGGCATGAAATCGCCGCCATTCGCGTCGAGCGTCGCGCCCGTCACCGCATTCGCATAGTCCGACGCGAGGAACAGCGCCGCGCGCGCGCAGTCGTCGTCGGTCGGCAGCTTCGCGAGCGCGATGCTCGACGCGATCGGCGCGATGACCTGCTCTTCCGTCATGCCGTACTCGGCAGCCGCCTGCCGGAAATACGTCTGGGTCGGCACGCCCCACATCCACCCCATGTGGATGCTGTTCGCACGAATGCCGTGCACGCCGAGTTCGCGCGCCAGGTATTTTGCCGCAACCGCGAGCGCCCCCTTCGATACAGCGTAGCCGCCTTCCCCTGCAAACGGCTTGCGGGTCGCCTGCGTGTTGATCATCACGATCGCGCCGCGCTTGTGCCGCTTCATGTGCGGCACGACTTCCTGCGTGAGCGCCATCGTGCCGAACACGTTGGTGTCGAACACCACGCGCCAGCCATCCAGGTCGGCCTCCTCCACCGGTTCCGGAAACGTACCGTGCACGAATGCGCTGTTCACGAGCGCGTCGATCCGGCCGAAGCGCTCGACGGCCTGCGTCGCGAGCTGGCGGCATTGTGCACGGTCGGTGATGTCGGTCTGCACCTTCAGCACGTCGCAGTCGACGCCGAGTGCGTGGATTCGCGCTTCGGCGTCATCGAGCTTTTCGAGCGTGCGCGCCGCGACGACCACGCCGCGCGCACCCTCGCGCGCGGCCTCGACGGCGAGCTTCACGCCGAGCCCGGGCCCGATTCCGGAAATCACGACGATCTTGTCCTTCAGCAACATGGGTTGTCTCCTGGTTGTCGTTGATCTCGCGAGCAATGGCCGTCAGCCGGCTGCCCGCAGGTGCCGCGCGCGATACGCGGCGAAGTCGCGCGCGAGCTGTGCATCGGTGAAGCCGAAGCGCGCGATCGAATAGTCGTGCGGGGCACGCTTGTCGCGGCCGTTGCGCGCCATCCAGTCCGTCATCGCCGTGCGCTGCCGCGCATCGAGCGGCATCCCGGCAAACGCGTACACGGCCTCGGCAACGCCGAGCGGATTCGACACCGTGTCCTCGAAGCGCACGTCGAGGAAGCGGTCGGCCGGCAGCGCATCGCGCGCGGCCATCGCCGCACCGATCGCGCGTGCCATCCCCGCGTTCCACTGCGCACCGACGGCAAGCGGATCCGGATCGTCCGCATACATCTGCCACAACGTGTGCGCCATGCTCGCCATCGACGGAATCGTCTGCGCCGGATCGCGATGCGTGAGCACGACCTGCGCACGCGGAAATACGCGGCACAGCACGTCGAGCGCATGCAGGTGCTGCGGCGTCTTCAGCAGCCAGCGCGCAGCCGGCGCGACGCCGCGCTGCGCCTTTTGCCATTGCAGGAACTGCAGCATCCGCCTCAGGTACGTATAGACCAGCGTGAGATCCTGCCGCGCGAGCCACGCGGTGTAGCGCGGCACGTTCGCATACGAATCCATCGCGCACACGAACGCATGCTCCATCAGCATGAACTCCTCGTCCGCGAGCATCGCATCGAGCGGATGGATCGTCAGGATCTGCGGAATGCAGTCGATCATCGTCGCGACCTCGGCCCGCGCACGCGCGATGCGCACCGTCGGCTCGGCGAGCGTCTCGCCTGCAAGCGGCGCCGGGTAGCGGGTTTCCCACCACGCGGCCGCATGGAAGCGCGGGTCGACGGCCAGCAGGCGCTGCAGCAGCGTCGTACCGGTGCGCGGCAGGCCGACGATCACGAGCGGATCGTCGATCGCGATCTCCGCGATTTCCGGATGACGCCGGAAGTAATCCTCGATGACGAGCCGGTTCACGAGCTGGCCGACGAGCTTCTCGCGCATCATCTCCGCGCCGCGTGCGGACAGCGTCGCTTCGTCGATCAGCGACGCGCACATCACGTCGAGTGCTTCGCGATACGGCCCGTCACCGAATGCGGTCAGTCCGCCCGTGCGCGACACGGCTTCGGCGATCAACCCGTCGGGCGCGAGCAGCGTGCGGGTTCGATCCAGCGGCGCGTTCATGCGGCCTCCTTCAGCGTCGCGAGCTTCACCACCCGCGTGCGCGGATGCACCGGCTGCGCGGCGCCCACCCAGCGCCAGCAGATCGTGCCGGTGCGATGCCCGGCCGTATCGAGCCAGTTCGCATCGCCCGGCCGTGCGGCCGCGACGACCACCGTCACGCCGCCGTCCGCATTCAGCCGCGCGCTGTGCTTGTTTACGCAGATATCGAAGTGCCGGTAATCGAGCGATTCCATCCAGTAGTTGTTGAGCTGCACGTTCCAGAAATCGCAGTCGGGCACCGTGTCGACGTCGATCACGAGTGCTTCGTCATCGGCCAGCGACCAGCACGAGTGGTAGTAATAGATGTTCGGATCGCCGCCGACCGACTGGCACAGCGCCTGGTCGGCGGCCGGCAGCGCATTCACGTGCGACCGGTAGCTCGCGGCCCAGTCCGCGAACAGCTTCGACGTCTGCTCGACGAACTGCGCGGCGCGCGTGAGGCCGCCCTGCAGCACGAGCGGGTCGAGCGGCGCCGGGCGATCGTCGGCGCCGATGCGCTCGATCTTCAGTTGTGCCGGCGTTTCCGCGCGCCGGTCGAGGAAGGTCTGGCGCACCAGCAGCGCGTTGGTGCCCGGCTCCATGCGCACCCAGTTGCCCGCACGCGGCGTTTCGCTCAGCACGATCTCGAAGCTGCCGTCCGGCGCGATATCGAGCTGCTTCGCGTCGAGAAAGCCCGTCTGCAGCATCTTGCCGTCGGTCTCGTAGCCGCCCTTCTGCGTGCCGAAGCTCAGGTAGGCCACCGTGCCGCGCCGCCCCGTCACGCGATATTCGCAGCGGCCGTCGAGACGCGCGTACTGGTACAGGTTGTCGGGATTGTCGGCGCCGATCTTCGCGGTCTCGTGCGACGGCGAGAAAAAGCCCGGCCATGCACCGTCCGCGAACTCGACGTGCATCTCGAGCGCGATGCGCATCAGCCGGCTCAGGTAGCGGAATCCTTCCGCGCGCGTCAGCGGATCGTCCGGCGCCTCGGCGCGCAGGATCTGTTCTCCGCTGCGTTTCAGGGTGTCGCAGAAGTCGGCCCAGGTCTGGCCCGAAAGCAATTGCGTGGCACGTTTGTCGTCCGTCATGTGTCGTCTCCGCCGATGGTCGAGCGCTCACCTTAAGCGTCGCCGTCGCGCGCCACTTCGTCCGGGTGGACTAAGGAAAGATCCGCGTCACCGCCGTGCCGCGGCTTAGTCCACCCGGACGAAGATCGGCATGCCGCTCGCCCGATACCGTCGGTGTCATGCACGAAACGCCGCACATGTCGCGCGGCGCCGGCATGAAACAAGGAGACGAACGATGTTGACCCACTTGGAGCGGCTGGAGGCCGAAAGCATCCACATCATGCGCGAGGTGGTCGCCGAGAGCGAGAACCCGGTGATGCTGTACTCGATCGGCAAGGACAGCTCGGTCATGCTGCATCTCGCGATGAAGGCGTTCTACCCGGCGAAGCCGCCCTTTCCGCTGCTGCACGTCGATACGACCTGGAAATTCCGCGAGATGATCGCGTTTCGCGACGAGACGGCCACGCGCCTCGGCCTCGACCTGCGTGTGCACATCAACCCTGAAGGCATCGCGAACGGCATCGATCCGTTCACGCACGGCTCGGCCGTGCACACCGACGTGTGGAAGACGCAGGGGCTCAAGCAGGCGCTCGATCACTACGGCTTCGACGCCGCGTTCGGCGGCGCCCGCCGCGACGAGGAGAAATCGCGCGCAAAGGAGCGCATCGTGTCGCTGCGCTCGGAACAGCACCGCTGGGACCCGAAGCGCCAGCGCCCCGAACTCTGGTCGCTGTACAACGCGCGCAAGCGCAAGGGCGAAAGCCTGCGCGTGTTCCCGATCTCGAACTGGACCGAGCTCGACATCTGGCAGTACATCCAGCTTCACGATATCCCGATCGTGCCGCTCTACTTCGCGAAGGAACGGCCCGTGGTCGAACGCGACGGCGCGCTGATCATGGTCGACGACGAACGCCTGCCGCTGCGCGACGGCGAAGTGCCGCAGATGCGCAAGGTGCGCTTTCGCACGCTCGGCTGCTATCCGCTGACGGGCGCGATCGACAGCGACGCGACGTCGCTCGACGACATCCTGCAGGAGATGCGCGAGACGCGCACGTCCGAACGGCAAGGACGACTGATCGACAGCGATTCGGCCGGTTCGATGGAAAAGAAGAAACAGGAGGGATATTTCTGATGGCACACGTTCTCACCGCGCCCGAGGCAAGCGCCGCCGGCGAAGCGCACGCGCCAACCCAGGACCTGCTGCGCTTCATCACGTGCGGCAGCGTCGACGACGGCAAGAGCACGCTGATCGGCCGCCTGCTCTACGAATCGAACATGCTGTTCGACGACCAGCTCACGCAGCTCGAGGCCGATTCGAAGAAAGTCGGCACGCAAGGCGGCGAACTCGATTTCGCGCTGCTCGTCGACGGCCTGTCGGCCGAGCGCGAGCAAGGAATCACGATCGACGTCGCGTACCGCTTCTTCGCGACCGCGCGACGCAAGTTCATCGTCGCCGACACGCCCGGCCACGAGCAATACACACGCAACATGATCACCGGCGCGTCGACCGCCGATCTTGCCGTGATCCTGATCGATGCGCGCAAGGGGGTACTCACGCAGACGCGCCGCCACAGTCATCTCGTCGCGCTGATCGGCATCAAGCGCGTGGTGCTCGCGATCAACAAGATGGACCTGGTCGACTACGACCGCGCCGTGTTCGAGCGCATCGACGCCGACTATCGTGCGTTCGCGGCCGAGCTCGGGCTGGCGGAGATCGTCAGCATCCCGATGTCGGCGCTGCGCGGCGACAACGTGATCGCGCCAAGCGCGCGGATGCCGTGGTACGCGGGCCCGACGCTGATGCAGCATCTCGACACGCTGCCGCTCGCCGCGCGCGTGACCAGCGACGAACCGTTCCGGCTGCCGGTGCAGTGGGTCAACCGCCCGCACCTGAACTTCCGCGGTTACGCGGGCAGCATCGCATCGGGCGAGGTCCGCGTCGGCGAGCGCGTGCGCGTGCTGCCGTCCGGCAAGGAGAGCCGCGTCGCGTCGGTGATCACGCAACGCGGCGAAAGCGACCTCGCGCGCGCCGGCGAAGCGGTGACGCTCACGCTCGCCGACGAGATCGACATCAGCCGCGGCGACATGATCGCGCGCGCGGATGCGCCGCCCGAGGTGGCCGACCAGTTCGAGGCGACGCTCGTGTGGATGCACGACGCGCCGCTGCTGCCCGGCCGCCCGTATCTCGTGAAGCTCGGCACGCAGACGGTCGGCGCGACCTGCGCGACGCCGAAGTACAAGATCGACGTGAACACGCGCGAGCATCTCGCGGCGCGCACGCTCGCGCTCAACGAGATCGGCGTGTGCAACCTGAGCCTCGACCGGCCGGTCGCGTTCGACCCATACGACCGCAACCGCCACACGGGCGGCTTCATCGTGATCGACCGCGTCACCAACGACACGGTCGGCGCCGGGATGCTGCACTTCGCGCTGCGCCGCGCGCACAACGTGCACTGGCAGGCGGTCGACGTCGACCGCGCCGCGCGTGCCGCGCAGAAGGCGCAGACGCCGCGGATCGTGTGGCTGACGGGCCTGTCGGGCGCCGGCAAGTCGACGATCGCGAATCTCGTCGAGAAGCGCCTGCATGCACTCGGCAAGCACACGTACCTGCTCGACGGCGACAACGTGCGGCACGGGCTCAATCGCGATCTCGGCTTCACCGAGGCCGATCGCGTGGAGAACATCCGGCGCGTCGCCGAAGTCGCGCGGCTGATGCTCGACGCGGGGCTCATCACGCTCGTGTCGTTCATCTCGCCGTTCCGCGCGGAGCGCGACATGGCGCGCGCGCGGGTCGGCCCCGACGAGTTCGTCGAAGTGTTCGTCGACACGCCGCTCGCGGTGGCCGAAGAGCGCGACCCGAAGGGCCTGTACAAGAAGGCGCGGCGCGGCGAGCTGAAGCACTTCACGGGCATCGATTCGCCGTACGAACCGCCCGCGCAGCCCGAACTGCGCGTCGACACGGTCGCCGAGTCGCCGGAAGAAGCGGCCGATCGGATCGTCGCGTACCTGCTGCGCGAGCGCGCGGCGTAAGCGCCGCAAGCGGGCAGCCCGGCGGTTGCCGGCCTGCCCGCGTCGCCTACTCCGTTCGGATGACGCGGGCCGCCGGGCGGCCGGTATGCTGGTCCGGGAATCCTTCATCCCGACCAGGAGAACACGAGCATGCCCATCGCGCTGGCGCCCGGCGACCCGGCCGCGCACGACGGTTTCGACGACGCGGCGTGGACGGCGCGCGAACTCAGCGCGTGGCTCGGGCTCGTCTATCAGGGCCCGTCAGAGACAACCCCGTGGGCCGGCTTCCTCGAAGCGGTCCGCGCGCGGCTCGACGCGCGCTTCACGACGCTGGTGCTGCGCAACCCCGGCGGCGCGCGGCACGGGCTCATCATCAACGCGTCGGCGCATGGCCCGCTGCTGCCCGGCGAGCCGTCGTACAGCGAGCAGTTCTACGCGCTGTGCCCGTTTCTCGACCAGCCGCCCGGCCAGGTCTTCACGGCCGACCGGCTGTTCGGCGAAACCGCGTGGCGCGCGCACGATTTCTACCGGCAGTACCTGCAGCCGCTCGACCTGCGCTACATCCTCGGCGCGAACCTGCGTGGCGAACGTGGCGTCGAATGCGCGTTCTTCGTGAGCCGCGCGCACGGCGGCCGCGATTTCGACGCGGCCGAGCGCGCGCAGGTCGCGACGCTGCTGCCGCACCTGCAGCGGGCGGTCGAGCTGCACGCGGCGTTCGACGTGCTCGATGCCGAACGCGCGCTGTATGCGGGCACCGTCGACCGGCTCGACGTCGGCACCGCGATCGTCGACGAGGACGGCCGCGTGATCAAGCGCAACCGCATCGCCGAGCGGCTGATCGAGCAGCAGGACGGGCTGTGCGTGCGCCAGGAGCGGCTCCACGCATCGTGCCCGCTCGACGAGCGCCGGCTGCAGAAGGCGCTGCAGGCCGCGCTCGAGCATTTCCGTGCGGGCGCGCTCGCGCGCATCGAAGCCACCACGCTGTCGCGCCCCGGCGGCGCGATGCCGTTGAGCGTGCTGCTGCGCCCGCTCGCGCCCTACCGCGGCGCCGAGGACCGCCAGCATCGGCCAGCCGTCGCCGTGTTCGTCCGCGATCCGGCGTCGTCGCCGCAGACGTCGCGCGACATGCTGCACCGGCTGTTCCGGCTCACGCCGATGGAAACCGAAATCGCGCTGCTGCTCGTCGACGGGCTGACGCTCGACGAAGCGGCCGCCGCGACCGGCATCACGAAGAACACCGCACGTGCGCACCTGCGCGGCATCTTCGCGAAGACGGGCGCCACACGGCAGGCCGTGCTCGTGAAGACGCTGCTCAACAGCGTCGTGTCGATGGCGTAGCAAAGGCGACGGCAGCCGCCGGACGGGCGGCCCGTCCGATGCCCCCCGCGCGCAGTGCGGGCCGCGACCGAAGACGCGGCAATGGGCGCCTACCCGTCTCATGTCATACGTCATCAGACATGAACGAGTCACTGACGCTCCTCATGAAATTCCCCAATTTCTGGGCAATTTCCGGGTAAACCCGCGACGTCTTCATCGACACTCAGGCGTACCATGTCATACGACGACATACTACACAAACGGCCACCCGGATGCCGACGCGGGCCACCGCCCCGTCCGCCGCCGCCCGACCGGAGACACGCTTGAACCCGCCCTCGCCCGCCCTGTCCGGACGCGACCCGCTCGCGTCCGCCGTCTCGAAAGTGAAGTGGCACGTGCTGCCGCTCGTGCTGATCATGTTCATCGCGAACTACATCGACCGCGTGAACGTCGGCTTCGTCGATCGCCACCTCGAGGCGTCGATCGGCATCGGCGCGGCCGCGTACGGCCTCGGCGCCGGGCTGTTCTTCGTCGGCTATGCGCTGTTCGAGGTGCCGTCGAACCTGCTGATGCAGCGCTACGGCGCACGCATCTGGCTGGCCCGGATCATGGCGACGTGGGGCATCGTCGCGGCCGCGATGGCGTTCGTGTGGAACGACACGTCGTTCTACGCGCTGCGCTTCCTGCTCGGCGCGGCCGAGGCCGGCTTCTTCCCCGGCGTCGTGCTGTACCTGTCGCAATGGCTGCCGCCGCAGGAGCGCGGCAAGGCGATGGCGATCTTCCTCGGCGGCTCCGCGTTCGCGTCGGTGCTGTCCGGGCCCGTTACCGGCGCGCTGCTGTCGATCCGCGGTTTCGGCCTCGAAGGCTGGCAATGGATGTTCCTGATCGAAGGGCTGTTCTCGGTCGCCCTGTGCGGCGCGAGCTGGCTGCTGCTGAAATCGCATATCCGCGACGCGACCTGGCTCACGGCCGAAGAACGCACGGCGCTCCAGAACGCGCTCGACGACGAGCGCGCGACGCGCGACGTCCGCTCGAACGTGCCGGTGCGCGCCACCGCGCTGCTGCGCGATCCGCAGATCATGCTGTTCTGCTTCCTGTATTTCTCGATCCAGCTGACGATCTACGCGGCCACGTTCTGGCTGCCGACGATCATCCGCAAGATGGGCGGGCTCACCGATTTCCAGGTCGGCCTGTACAACACGATTCCGTGGATGATCGCGATCGGCGCGATGTACGGCTTCGCGGTGCTGTCGTCGAAGTGGAGGCATCCGCAGCGCTGGCTCGCGGTCGCGCTGGTGCTCGCCGCGTGCGGGCTGTTCGCGTCGACGTCGCACGATCCGGTGTGGTCGTTCGCGTCGATCTGCTTCGCCGCGCTCGGCTTCAAGGCCGCCTCGTCGCTGTTCTGGCCGATCCCGCAGGGCTATCTCGACACGCGCGTGGCCGCGGCCGTGATCGCGCTGATCAACTCGGTCGGCAACCTCGGCGGCTTCGTCGCACCGACGGCGTTCGGCTATCTGAAGCAACATACGGGTTCGATCACGGGCGGGCTGTATGCGCTCGCGGTCGCTTCGCTCGTCGCCGCGGTCGCCGCGCTGTTCGCGCGCACGCACCGGCGCAGCGATCCGCCGCGCGGCCTGCCGGCCGACGCGTCCTTCACGAACGCTTCGATGCTCCGCCATGCCGAACACTGACCGCCTGACCGTCGTCGTCTCGAATGCCGCCGACGGCGACCTCGCCACCTTCTCGCTCGCGGCCGACGGCACGCTTGCGCCGCTCACCCGCTATCCCGCGGCCGACGTCGCGATGCCGATCGCCGTGCCGGCCGACCGTGCGCGGCTCTACGTCGCGACGCGCGGTGAACAACCGACGATCGTCGCGTTCCGCGTCGTGGCGGCCACCGGCGCGCTCGTGCGCATCGGCACCACCGCGATCGACGCGAGCCATGCGTACCTGTCGCTCGACCGCAGCGGGCGCTGGCTGCTCGGCGCGTCGTACGGCGGGAATTCGCTGAGCCTCTACGACGCCGCGCGCGTGCGCGACGGCGACGGTACGCCGCTGCAGGTCACGGGCAGCATCGCGAACGCGCACGCGGTGATCGTGTCGCCGGACAACCGTTTCGCATACGTCAGCTCGCTCGGCTCGGATCGCGTGTTCAGCTTCGCGCTCGTCGAGGACGCAGCCGGCCTGCGCGCGCTCGAACACGGCGAAACGCGCGTGCCGGCCGGGTTCGGCCCGCGTCACCTGCAATTCGCGGATGACGGCCGCACGCTCGTCGTCGTCAGCGAATTCCAGGCCACGCTTGCGACGTTCGCGCGCGACCCCGACACCGGCCGGCTCGGTGATGCACATGTGAGCGCGCGCCATCCGGCCGTCGCCGAACTCGCGCAAGGCCATGCGCGGCCGCCCGCGCCCACCGAACCGTCCGTCTGGGCCGCCGACCTGCACCTGACGCCCGACGAGCGTTTCGCCTATGTCAGCGAACGCACGTCGAGCCGCCTGCTCTGCTATCGCCGCAGCGAAGACGGCACGTTCGAACCCGCGCACGCGACCGCCACCGAAACGCAGCCGCGCGGGTTCGCAATCGACCCGTCGGGACGCTGGCTCGTCGCCTGCGGCGAACAGTCTGAATTCGTGTCGGTGTATGCGATCGCGCCGGACGACGGCGTCCTGTCGCCGCGCGCACGCGTGCCGGGCGGACGTGGGGCGAACTGGGTCGCGATCGTCTGAAGCCGTGACACGCGGCGCATGCCGCAGCAGGCCCGCCACGCAGGCCGGTGCGTAACCGCGTTCAGCGCCGCTCGCTCGGCGCGACGCCCGTCCAGCGCTTGAACGCCCGCGTGAAATTGGCGCGATCCGTATAGCCGACGCGCGCGGCGATCTCGTCGACCGGCAGCCGCGTGCCTTCGAGCAACCGCAGCGCGTCGCGCAACCGGATCTCGTCGAGCAGCGTCGAATAGGTCGCGCCGTACTCGGCGAGCTTGCGCTTGAGCGTGCGCGCCGACACATGCAGCTCGCGCGCGACGTCATCGACCGACGGATAGCCGCCCTCACCGCAAATCAGCAGGTTGCGCACGCGCTCGACGATGCTTTCCGCATAGCCGAGCCGCGCGAGTTCGGCCTCGCACTGCTGCACGATCATCTGCGCGGTGTGCGCGTTCGCGGTGCCGATCGGCTCGTCGAGCAACGCGGCATCGCAGCGGATGCGGTTCGCGCTCGCGTCGAAATGACAGCGCGGCAGCCGCGCGCGATAACGCTCGAACCACGGCGGCTCCGGCCATTCGAAATGGAGTTCGGCACGCGACTGCAGTGTGCGCCCCGGCACCGGATGCAGCAGCGAGTTGAACAGGATCGCCGTCTCGACCAGGAAGTTCTCGACCGCGAACTGGCGCAACCGGCCGAGCGGAAACGCTTCGAACACGTCGATGTCGACGATTCCGTCGAGTTGCGCGAGCCGCACCGAGAAGAACGGCACGCGCGTCGGCAGGTAGCGGATGCCGAGCGCGATCGCCTCGCCGAGCGTCGCGCAGCTCATCAGCCCGAAGCCGATCAGTCCCGCTTTCGTCAGGCTGCTGCGCAGGCCGATCTCGATCGCGATCGACGGGTCGTCCGTCGCGTCGAGCAGGTTGAACACGATCGCTGCCTGCTGCAGCGGCGTGATGCGCGCATCGGGCTGCGCGAGCCGGTCGCGCTCGACGCCCGAACCGGCCAGCACGCGGGCGCCGTCGATGCCGCGCTCCTCGGCCAGCATCAGCATGAACAGCGCATACGCGGACGACACCGTCGCCTTGTTCAGCTGGCGCGCGGCATCCGGGACGGACAGGACCATGCGGCGGACTCCGGAGCGGTTTCGGCGGATTGTAGCGTCGCTGGCCCGCAATGACACCGGGGCGTGACTCTAGCCGCGCCGGCCGGCCATCGTGGCCCGAAATGACACCACCATTGGCACCGGCGGCCCTCGCGTGCGGTCCGGTGCGCGCCTATGCTTGTCACATCGGCATTGCGCCCCACCCTTTCCGCAGGAATCCCGGTCGATGAGCCAACCCGCACGAACCGCCTTTCGCCACGACGCGGACAAGGTCGCGTACGTCCGCCGCGAGGTCAACGCCGCGAGCGACGCGATTCGCGCGCGCTTTCCGCTGCTCGACAACCAGAACCTCGTCGGCGCGACCGTGATGGCCGTCTCCGTGAGCGCGATGCTCGCGATCGCGTGGCTCTATGCGCGCGGATCGATCGCTTGGTACGTCGCGCTGCCGCTCGCCGCGTTCGTCACGTCGCTGATCCACGAGCTCGAGCACGACCTGATCCACCTGATGTACTTCAAGAAGACGCCGTGGGCCTATCACCTGATGATGGCGCTGTGCTGGCTCACGCGGCCCGGCACGATCAACCCGTGGACGCGGCGGCGCATGCACCTGCATCACCACAAGGTGTCGGGCGGCGAATCGGATCTCGAGGAATACGGCATCACGAACGGTGAGCGCTGGGGCGTGAAGCGCCTGCTGATGATCGCGGACGGCATGCTCGCCGTCGTGCTGCGGCCCACCGCGATGCGCCGCAAGGTGAAGCAGTACGTGGCCGCGCAGCCGGTGCAGGATCCGTCCGAGCGCCTGCAGTTACGCGTCGAGCAGGTGTCGTCGTACATGCCGGTCGGTCACGTGTACTACGTGCTGTGGCATGCGTTCATCGTCTATCACGTCGGCCTGTTCGCGCTGCGTGCGTTCGGCTACCCGGTGACGGTGCCGGCCATGGTCGAGCGCGTGATGAGCGTCGTCGATTTCCTGGCCGTGGTGTGGCTCGGGCCGAACTTCGTGCGCAGCTTCTGCATCAACTTCGTCAGCTCGAACATGCATTACTTCGGCGATATCGATTCACGCAACGTGATCCAGCAGACGCAGGTGCTCAACCCGTGGTGGATGCTGCCGTTCCAGCTGTTCTGCTTCAACTTCGGCAGCACGCACGCGATCCATCACTTCGTGGTGCGCGACCCGTTCTACATCCGCCAGCTGACCGCACGCACCGCGCATGCGGCGCTGCGCGAAGTCGGCGTGCGCTTCAACGACGTCGGCACGTTCGCGCGGGCGAATCGCTGGGGCAGTTATCGTCCGGCGCGCGGCACGCGCCAGGCTCAAGCCGACGCGTAACGCACCACCTCAAGCGCCGATCGGCGGCATCGGCCCTTGCCCGCGGATCCACGACCAGTTCGCGAGTTCGGCCATTTCCTTGTCGCCACGGCTGTCGCCGTACGCGAACAACTGCTTCGGCGGCCGGTCGCCCCACCACCCGCGCAGCCGCACGACCTTCTGCGGCCCCCAGCAGTTTTCGCCGTCGAGCCGGCCGGCGAAGGCGCCGCGCTCGAATGCCAGCCGCGTCGCGAGCACCGCATCGAAGCCGGCCGTCTTCGCCCACTTCTCCAGATACAGCGACGGCGACGCGCTCACCAGCACGACTTCGTGCCCGCGTGCCCGATGCTCGCGGATGCGTTCGAGCATTTCCGGGCGCACGAGGCTCGGCAGATAGGTGTCGACGAACGTGCGCGCCTGCGCATCGAGCGCATCCTCGCGCACCGGCCCGAACGCGAACGATGCGAATTTCGCTTTCGCGTCGCCACGCGACAGCAGCCCGGCCTTCATCGCAATGATCCACGGCAGCGCGCGCAATCCGGCCCACGCGAAGCGCGGCGTGCCGACCGCATAGCGGACGAAATGGCGAAAGCTGTCGGTCGTCGTGATGGTGCCGTCGAAATCGAATGCGGCAACGATGCGGTCAGTCATGGAGAATCGGCGGGAAAGCGATGAGATGCCCGGGAAGATAGCAGACTCGCGCCGGCGCACGTGAAATGGCGTGACGCGACGTGGCCTGCGCAGCGAACACGCGCGCCGCAGCGCACGCGTTCGTGCCCGTCGCGCCGTGTGCTCAGCGCTGCGGCCGCGCCGCCAACGCCGCCGGCAGCACGACGTTCATCAGATGATCGGCGCGCGACAGCAGATCGGTCACGCGCTCGTCGAGCCCGCGCAATTGCGCGGGTTGCATGCGGATCTGCTGCACCGCCTGCCCGACGATGTTGCGGCGGTCGAACAGCGTGCGCTCGACACCTGCATCGTCCGGCGCGCGCACGACGTCCGACACCGCACTCAGCGCCGCGAGCACGACCACGAGGTTTTCTTCCGCATGGCGGACCTTCGCGGCGAGTTCTTCGGTACGACGCGGGAAGAAGCCGAGCGACTGCTTGAGCGCCCCGATCGCCGCGCGGTAGTCGACATGGCCCGTCGCCGCGCCGAACCAGCGCTCGAACATGCCCGCCTTGCGTGTCGCCTGCGCGAGCATGCCGGCCATCATGTCGGCCGCACCGAGCTCGTTGAATTCGCGCGTCGTGGCCGCCACGGCTTCGACGAGGTTGCCCGCCGTCTCCAGCGCGCCGTCACCGATCGTCGCGATCGTCGCGAGCTTGAGCGGCACCAGTTGCCGGATGTGCCGCTCGATGCGCGGCGCGTAGTCGGGATAGAGATTCGGGAAACTGGCCTGCGCGGCGCGGAAGCACGCTTCGAGCTGCGGATGGTTCGATTCGCCGAACACCGCACGGCCGACCGCCTCGGCCGGCGCCGTGCGCACGGTCTTGCCGGACGCAGGCGCCGGCCCGAAGTCGAGCGCCTGCGGCGCCGGCCGCTCCGGCCCGCGCGCAACCGGCGCCGCGGCCGCGGGCGGCGCGTCGAACGCAAGACGCCCGGGCGTGCGCTCGGGCGTCGTATCGAATTCGAGCCGCTTCGGCTCGTCGGACGGATTCGTCATCGCTGCTTCCTGCCCGGCGCGGCGGTATCCCGCCGGCCGGGCTGCCGCCAGTCAGACCGCGCCGCCGTACGCGCGCACGAAGTCGCCCAGGCCACGGTTGTAGCCGGCGCCGACCGCCTTGAACATGAAGTGACCGTCGCGGCGATAGAAGCTGCCGACCTGCACCGACGTCTCCATCGAGAAGTCTTCCTCGAGCGCGTACTTCGCGATCACCGCGCCCGACACTTCGTCGGCGATCTGGATGTAGCTGTTGCGCACCTGGCCGAAATTCTGGCGACGCGCTTCGGCCTGGTCGATCGTCACGACCACCGAGATTTCCTCGATGTCCGCGGCCAACTTCGTCATGTCGATGAAGATCACCTCGTCGTCGCCGTCGCCGCTGCCCGTGCGATTGTCGCCGCTATGCACGACACCCAGGCACTTCGACGCGGGCATCCCGCGCTTCGGGAAATCGTCGCCCGGCTGGATGAACGTGTCCTTGCGCTCCATCGTGCGCACTTCGCTGTTGTAGAACACGAAGTGCTGATCCGAGATCAGCTTCGGATTGCTCTGCGCGTCGTACTTGCACAGGAACACCGACACGTCGAGATCGAAGTCCGTACCCGTGTCCGTCGCGTTCGCATCCCAACCGAGACCGATGCGGAACTTCTGCGTGCCGGGCGCTTCCTTCGACAGGTTGACGCGACCGCCTTTCGACAAATTGATCATCTGAACCTCTTCTGCTGGAACCGCCGTTGTGCCGGCGGCAATGCCGGGCCGCCCTGCGCGGCCCCTCGTTGATGGTGTTCGACCCGCGCGCGACGCCAGGTCACTCGCCCGCTACAGCCGTGCGGTCTTCCTTGCGTTGCACGACGATCGACGACCACACGGCCGCCGCGATCATCGCCGCACCGACCAGGCCGGTAATGACCTCGGGCACCTCGAACTTCACGCCGAGGAACATGATCGTTGCGAGCGCACCGATTGCCCAGAACGCGCCGTGCTCGAGATAGCGGTATTGCGCGAGCGTGCCCTTCTTCAGCAGCACGAGCGTCATCTCCCGGATATACGCCGCACCGACGCCGAGGCCGAGCGCGATCAGGAAAATGTTGTTCGACAGCGCGAACGCACCGATCACGCCGTCGAAGCTGAACGACGAATCGAGCACTTCGAGGTACATGAAACCCGCGACGCCCTCGCGCACCACGCGCGTACCCGTGTCCTCGCCGCCGATCAGATCGCCGATGCCATGCGCGATCACGAAGCTGATCACGCCGAACGCCCCCGCGAGCAGGAAGGCCACCTGCTCGGCTGCCGGCACGTAGAGCGACGCGACGATGACGATGGCGAGCGTCAGTGCCACTTCCAGCGCCGTGATGCGGCCGAGGTGGCTCATCGGGCCTTCCAGGAAGCCGATCCAGTGCTCGTCCTTGCCGGTGTCGAGCATGAACTTGAAGAACACCATCAGCAGGAACGCGCCGCCGAATGCGGATACCTGGTGATGCGCGGACGTGAGGATCGACGCGTACTGCGCCGGCGACTCGATCGCGAGCTTCAGCGCGTCCCACATGCCGATGTGGCCGATCACCGCGACGATCAGCAGCGGGAACACGAGCCGCATGCCGAACACGGCGACCGGCAGGCCGAACACCATGAAGCGGTTGCGCCACTTCTCCGACCAGTTCTTGAGCACCGATGCGTTGACGACCGCGTTGTCGAGCGACAACGAAATTTCGAGCACCGACAGGACCGCGACGATCAGCATGTCCTTCACGCCGCCGAGGAGATAGGCCGCGATCAGCGCGAGCACCGTGAGCGACAACGGGATCTTGAAGTCTTTCAACATGATGGGGGTAATCGAGTTCGGGATAAAAGGCGGGCGGGCTGCACTTACTTCGCGCGCACCCAGTCGCAGAATTCCTGCGTGATCAGCTGTTCGTAGATCTGTTCGTCGCTGACGTCGAGCGATTCGAGATGCAGGAAGCCGACGTTCGGCATCTCGTCCGCGACTTCCGCGAGGAAGCCGAATTCGCTCGGATCGCCGACGCCGACGAGCGACCAGTACAGCGGGTAGTGCCGCGACTCGGCGAGCAGCTGGCGCACGCGCTTGCGGTCGTTCTTCGGGTTCTGGCCGTCGGTGACGAACAGCACCCATGCGGGCAGATGGCCGTTCACCGGCGCGGCGGCGGCCGGCGCGGGCGCCTCGTCCGCGCCGCCGAACAGCCGGCTCAGGAAGCCGCGCTTCTCTTCGCGCTTCGGCGACGGCGCCGGCGCACGGAAGAAGAAGTCGACGATGTCGTTCATCACCGGTGCGTACTGCGTGCCGCCCCACTTGTCGATCCGCGCGTTGAGCACGTGGTCGGAAATATACGAACCGTAGTTGTCCGGCGTTGCGGTCGGCAGGCGGTCGTAGCCTTCGGTGAAGGTCCACGTATCGACTTCACCGTTGTCGTCGAACTTCAATGCGATGCCGAGAATCCGGTCGTGCGTGTCCTGGATCACGCCCGACTGGTACAGCGGCTTCGCGGAGCCGGAGATGTCGAGCGCCGCGCCGACGCGCACGACGGGCGGCTTCAGGATCTGGCGTTTTTCGAGGACGATCGCGACCTTCGCCGCGCGTTTCTCAAGCGTAATCATGCGGTGTTCTCTCGGTTCTTTCAGTTGTGCTTCGGAGCGAATCGGGTGATCAGGTCCTGTTCGAGCTGGCGCAGGCGCGGTGCGTCCTGCTCACGCTGGCGACGGCCGTCGGCGATGATCTGCGTGATGTCGTCGAATGCGCCGAACAGCTGCTGCTGCGCGTATTCGAACGTGTCGGTCGAGATCACCGGGCGCTGGCTCAGCTTCGCGACTTCCTGCGCGTTCTGGCGGTTCAGGTCGGCCTGCGCGCGGATCGCCTCGTCGGCCGCGTCGTACGTCGCATTGGCGAGCGCCGCCGCGCGCTTCGTGCTGAGCTGCTCGAGGTAGAGCGCGAACGCGTTGGTCCACGCGGGGATCAGCACGGTCTTGATCGTCATGAACTTCGACGTCAGCGTGCGTTTCTGGTCCTGCTCCATCCGGATCTGCGGCGCGAGCTGCTTCGACATCAGCATCGCGCGGTCGAGATCGTCGAGCTTGCTTTCGAGCGCGTCGACCTTGCGCTTCACGTCGAGCAGGCGCTGTGCGGCGAACGCGTCGTCCACCGGCTGCTCGCCGGCCGCAAGATGCGCACGCAGCGTCGCGAGCGCCGTTTCGCCGTGCGCCTTCGACTGCGCGAGCTCCTGGTGCAGCGCGTAGTTGTCGTTGTACATCCGCTCGAGCTCGTCGATGCCGGCCTTCTGGCGCTGCGCATGGTTCTCGAGCTCGACGACGAGCGTGTCCATCCGCTTGCTCACCGACTCGTATTGCGACAGCAGCTTCTCCTTGGTCGAGCGGAACAGCCGCGTGACCTGGGTGAGCAGCCCGCCCTTGTCGGCGCCGCGCGGGTCGAGCCCCTTGGCGGTCGCGATCAGTTCGTTGAGCTTGTCGCCGAACTGGTCGGCATCCGACGCGCGGACGCTCGCGAGAATCTGCTGGGAGAAGGCCGCGATCCGCGTGCCCTGCGTCGCGCCGAGCTGGTCGATCTCGTCGACGGTGATCAGGCGGACGTTCTCAGTCGGGCGTGCCGCCGGCGTGGCAACGGCGGCGGCAGGCACGATGACGGGCGCTGCAACGGGTGACGAAGACGGGGTGGAAGGACGATCGCTGACCGCATCGGAATTCTTGTCGTCGAAGAGCGGCTTCATGTGGCTACCACGTTTCCTTTTCTGCTTTCTGCTGCGTGTTGTCATGCGCGCGAGGCGCGCATCCGCGATTGCCGCCGTGCTCTCTCACGGGCGGCAGACGGACAATAAATGGCCCGAGCGCGTTGCGTCAAGGGAAGGAATTCTTTCAATTTCCATTCATTTTGTAATGTGACGGGTAGACGCGAAGCCCGATCGTCGCTGCTTCTGCCGTCGTGCATGCAGGCCACGCAAGATTCGAGCGCATCGAAACTTACATGTCAGATCAATGTGAAAGAGAAATGAAACCGCCTGTTCCGGCGGGTTTCAGACGGCGCGCCTACGTGGACGAGACGCGCGCGAGTGCCGATCGCGCGCTACCGGTCCTGCACGCGATTCATCCCGAGCCGAGGCAGGAAGAACGGCACCGATCGGTCACGAATCGTGAAATCCCACCGTCCTTCGACGTCCACGAACGTCGCGCTGAAATGGCGGTCGTCGGCCCACGTCATGTCGTCCAGATGGCACGACGCGTACATCGCGCCGACCGTGCGCCGCGCGAGTTCCTTCAACGGATCCTTCGACACGAGCGTGAACGTGACGGCCTCCTCGAACAGGCAGTCGTAGTCGGTGACGAGCAGATAGGCGTCCGGCGTCTCGAACTGGCGAAGCAGCACATAGCCGGAAACGGTGAGGCCGCAACGTTCGCCGTTCACGAGCACATGCGTGCGCGACGGCCACACTTCATACGGACCGTCGTGCGTTTCGAGCGTGAAGCGCTCAATCGGCTTCATCGCCGAGCCAGCTGGTGGAGGGCTTGTTCCCGATGCATCGCCGCGTCAGTTCGCGGCCTTGCGATACAGCGCGACGTAGCCCGCGAGCATCAACAGCAGCGACCCGCTGACACGGTTCAGCCACTTCTCCCCCGCGGCCTTCCACACGCGCACCGAATGCACGCCGAGCAATGCATAGCCGGTCATCCCGATAACGTCGATCGCAACGATCGTCGCCGCAAGGATCGCGTACTGCGGCGCGATCGCGTGCGACCGGTCGACGAACTGCGGCAGCAGCGCGGACATGAACAGGTAGTACTTCGGGTTGCTCATCGCGACGAAAAAGCTCTTCAGGAACGCGGTCCGGCGATCGGGCGTCGCGTGATCGAGCGCCTGCGCAGCGGCGGAGCCGCCGGATGACAGCAGCATCCGCACGCCGACATAGGCGAGCCACGCCGCACCGGCCAGCTTCAGCGTGACGAATGCCGTTTCCGACGCGTCGAGCAGCATCCCGAGACCGCACCCGACCAGCGCAACGAGCACGACATCGGCCGTGACAGCCCCCAGCATGCCGACCATCGCGTGACGCAATCCGTACCGCGAGCCGTTGCTCATCGCGAGCAACACCGTCGGACCGGGCGTCGCGACGCCGACGGACAGGATCAGGGCAAATGCGAGCAAGGCGGACAGCGACATGGCGGGGGCGTTCCTGTTGAACGAAGGGCTGGAAAATGCAGGCGGACGGAGCATAATCGCATGATGGCGCGACCGCCCGCTCGACGGTTGTCCGGCGGGCCGCCGACCTCGCGCCCCGTTCGATTTGCATGGATCGTCGGACGGAGTGGCGGACTGCCCCCGGAGTTTGCTATACTCTCGGTCTTCCGGAGAGATGGATGAGTGGTTTAAGTCGCACGCCTGGAAAGCGTGTATAGGTTAATCGCCTATCGGGGGTTCGAATCCCCCTCTCTCCGCCAGTATTCAAAAATGCCCGCGCCAGCGGGCATTTTCGTTTCCGGAGAGAGGCAAGCCGACAGGTCGGCTGGCACGGGGAATTCGAAGGGAGTCGGTCGGCTACAAGAACGGGGCGACCGTCGCTGCAACCTCTCGAAAAGGAACGGACGACGAGGTGACGTTTATCTTCAAACGCGACGGCCTCTGGTCGTGGAAGTTGAGCGCAGTCAATCTGCCGATCGACAAATTCGGTTCAAACTGATCACCAGGAAGCGGCCCCGCCCCTGCGCAGCCGGCTCGCTTCCCTGCTTGATCCGAGCGTGCAGCACACAGCAAATCCCGAACACCCCACGCTAAAGAAGCGTATTCTCCTGACGATATCCAGGGTTTCATCACCGCGAGTCAGATCCATGCGATTGAGTCCACGGTTCGCCATGATGGCTGTTGCTGCGACGATGCTGTCAGCTTGCGCGACGGCATTTTCGCCCGCGTCGATCAGCACGACCATCGCGGTGACCGCTCCCCCGCCGCTCGAAAAATCGCTGCGCGACGGCGGATCGTCGACCGACCTGTCGGTCATCGGTCAGCCCGCCTCTCCATTTCGCACGCTTCTTTCCGTTCGCGACTGCGCCGCAGGCAAATGCGCAGCGGGAATTGCCAAGCCGACGCTCGCGGTCACGGTCCAGCGCGTGTCCGAGGGACAGGCGGCGATACGGTTCTCGGTCAACGGAGAGATCGGCAGCAGCCAGACGCTGACATCGCAAGCCGGGAACGCCACGTCGGAAGTAATCATGTCGATCCCGTCCGGCGTGACACCGATCAACGATCAATTTGCCGTCGATCGGGTCGCGACGATCAAGGTTGGCGAGTTCCGCCACGTGGCCTTGCCGCATGGCATCCGTGCCTATGTCTGCGTCGCCATCCCGAACGCCAAAGGCGTGACGGATGGAAGCTGTGATTTCAACCGGGTGCAGACGACCAAGGGAGCCGAGCTCGGCATTTCAGCGCTCTGACCCACCCGTCATGGCGCCAACACGAACGGGTCCCGGCACTTGAGCAACGCCGGACGACACCCGCGTCACGGATGCCGGATGTAATCCACCAGCGCCCGCGTATATTCATCCGGCTTTCGGTCAAACAGACTCACGACGATCGCCACCGCGAACCCCGCCGGCACCCCGAACACCCCCGAGCTGATCGGCTCGATCCCGAACCACGTACTCCCCGCGAACCCCGTCAGCTGCGTGAAGTACGGATAGGTCGACACGATGTAGTACACGCACACGGCGAGCCCGGTCACCATCCCCGCGATCGCGCCACGCGTCGTCGTGCGCTTCCAGAACACGCCGAGCACGAGCACTGGAAAGAAGCTCGAGGCCGCCAGCGAGAACGCGGCGCCGACGAGAAACAGGATCTTCCCGGTATTGAGCGACGCGACATACGACGCGAACAGCGCGACCCCGAGCAGCAGCACCTTCGAGATCGTCACGCGCCGCTGGCTCGACGCATCGGGCGCGACCATGCAGTAATAGACGTCGTGCGACAGCGCGTTCGCGATCGTCAGCAACAGCCCGTCCGCGGTCGACAGCGCCGCGGCCAGCGCACCGGCCGCGATCAGCCCCGACACGACATACGGCAGCCCGGCGATCTCCGGCGCGGCCAGCACGACCATGTCCGGCTGCATCTGGATTTCCGACCAGTGCACGATGCCGTCCCGAATCACCTCGACGACGCTGATCAGGTCGGGCTCGAAGTGATGCCATTGCGTGACCCACGCCGGCAATTCGGCGAACGGCCGCCCGACGAGGTTCGCGAGGATCTCGTACTTGATCAGCACCGCGAGCACCGGCACGCTCAGGTAGAACAGCGCGATGAAGAACAAGGTCCACCCGACCGAGCGCCGTGCGGACGCGACCGACGTGGTCGTGTTGTAGCGCGTCAGGATGTGCGGCAGGCTCGCGGTGCCGAGCGACAGGCACAGCAGCAGCGCAAGGAAATTCCGCTCGCGCGGCTTGCGTTCGTCTTCGCTCGCGGCGGGAAACGGCTCGTGCATCGGCACGGGAGGCTCGGCACGGGCCAGCAGATCGTCGCGCGCCTGCGTCCACGCGACGCGCGCCGCCGCCGGATCGCGCGGGAAATCGGCCAGTTCGCGCTCGCGCTGGCTGATCTCGCGCAGCGGCCCGTTGTGGCGGCGCAGGTCGGCCAGCTGGTCGGCGAGATTCCGGCGGGCGTCCGCATGGGATGCCGGCAGCCGGTCGAGCCGCGTCTGGATATCCGCGGCCTGCCGGCGGTACGTGTCGCGCACCTGCTGCTCGTCGAACGCATCGCGCACCTGCGCCTCGCGCGCCGCGACCCGCTCCATCAGCTTGCCGTAATTGAACTGCGGCACGGGGCCGAGCCCGTTCTTCATCGCGATCAGCGACACCGGAATCAGGATCGCGCTGATCAGGATGATGTACTGCGCGACCTGCGTCCACGTGACCGCGCGCATCCCGCCGAGAAACGAGCACACGAGAATGCCCGCGAGCCCGCAGAAAATCCCGATCGCGAAATCGACGCCGATGAAGCGCGTCGCGATCAGGCCGATCCCCTGGATCTGCGCGACCAGGTACACGAACGAACACAGGATCGCCGCACCGGCCGCCAGCGCGCGCACGGCTGTACTCGAAAAGCGCGTCCCGAGAAAATCGGGAATCGTGTAGCGCGCGAGCTTGCGCACATAAGGCGCGAGCAGGAACGCGACGAGGCAGAACCCGCCCGTCCAGCCCATCACGTAGGCGAGCGCATCGTAGCCTGTCGCGTAGAGCGATCCGGCCAGGCCGATGAACGATGCGGCCGACAGCCAGTCGGCCGCGGTCGCCATCCCGTTGAAGGCAGACGGCACGCGCCGCCCGGCCACGTAGTATTCGACGAGATCGGACGTGCGCGACAGCAGCCCGATCACCGCATACACGGCGATCGGCACGAACAGGAACACGTAGCCGATCCAGACGCCGGAGCCGGTGGCCCGCTCGATCCGCCACATCAGCAGCACGAACCCGAGAAACCCCAGCGTGTAGAGCGCGTAGGCGCGGATCAGTCGGCGCGTCAGCATGGATCAGCGCCCACCGTTCACGTGGCCGGCGCGTGCCGCATGATCGTCGTACGCACGGCGCAGCGTGCGGTCCGCGCGTTGCATCAGCCCGATGTAGACGACGATCAGCACGAGGTACACGAGAATCGCGCCCTGTGCGCCGACGTAGAACGGCAGGCTGAACCCGGCGAAACGGATCCCGGCGAGCGCGGGCCCGAAGAACGGCACGATGAACGATACCGAAAAGCCGATCACCATCAGCACCGCGATCAGCGCGACGTTGAAGCGCCAGTAGCGTGCGTGGGCACGCGCGAGCGGCTCGGGAACGGGAGGGGGCGCGGCAGGCGCGGGACGGGTCGGAACGGTCATGCCGTTATGTAACAAAAAGCCCCTGCGCGGGCAATCGGGATTGCCGCGCAGGGGCTCGTGCGCGTGATGCGCAACCGGTACGATCAGCGCACTTCGGCGAGTTGCTCGAGGATGGCCGGGTTCTCGAGCGTGGACGTATCCTGCGTGATCGCCTCGCCCTTCGCGAGCGAACGCAGCAGGCGCCGCATGATCTTGCCCGAGCGCGTCTTCGGCAGGTTGTCGCCGAAGCGGATGTCCTTGGGCTTCGCGATCGGCCCGATCTGCTTGCCGACCCAGTCACGCAGCGTCTTCGCCAGCGCCGCCGCTTCCTCGCCTTCCGGACGCGAACGCTTCAGCACCACGAACGCGACGACCGCCTCGCCCGTCGTATCGTCCGGACGGCCGACCACGGCCGCCTCGGCCACGAGCTCGTGCGAGACCAGCGCCGATTCGATTTCCATCGTGCCGAGCCGGTGGCCCGACACGTTCAGCACGTCGTCGATCCGGCCCATGATCGTGAAGTAGCCGGTGTCCTTGTCGCGCACGGTGCCGTCGCCGGCCAGATACAGGCGCCCGCCGAGTTCCTCGGGGTAGTAGCTCTTCTTGAAACGCTCCGGGTCGCCCCAGATCGTGCGGATCATCGCGGGCCACGGGCGCTTGACGACGAGAATGCCGCCCTGCCCGTTCGGCACGTCCTGGCCGGTTTCGTCGACCACCGCGGCCATGATGCCCGGCAGCGGCAGCGTGCACGAACCGGGCACGGTCGGCGTCGCGCCCGGCAGCGGCGTGATCATGTGGCCGCCCGTCTCGGTCTGCCACCACGTGTCGACGATCGGGCAGCGCTCCTGGCCGACGTGCTTGTGATACCACATCCATGCTTCCGGATTGATCGGCTCGCCGACGGTGCCGATGATGCGCAGGCTCGACAGGTCGTAGCTCTTCGGATGCACCTTGTCGTCGGCCTCGGCCGCCTTGATCAGCGAGCGGATCGCGGTCGGCGCGGTGTAGAACACGGTGACCTTGTGGTCGCCGATCATCTTCCAGAAACGCCCGGCGTCCGGATAGGTCGGCACGCCTTCGAACACGACCTGCGTGCCGCCGCATGCGAGCGGGCCGTACGTGATGTATGTGTGGCCGGTGACCCAGCCGATATCGGCCGTGCACCAGAACACGTCGGTGGGCTTCCAGTCGAAGGTCCACTTCATCGTCTGCGCGGCCCACAGCAGGTAGCCGCCCGTGCTGTGCTGCACGCCCTTCGGCTTGCCGGTCGAGCCCGACGTATACAGGATGAACAGCGGGTGCTCGGCGCCGACCCATTCCGGCTCGCACTGGTCGGATTCGCCGGCCGTCAGTTCGTGCATCCACAGGTCGCGCTCGGCGTGCCAGTCGATCTTGCCGCCGGTGCGGCGATAGACGATCACGCTCTTCACGGCCTCGCAGCCGCCCAGCGCGATCGCTTCGTCCGCGATGCTCTTCAGCGGCAGCGTCTTGCCGCCGCGCGCCTGCTCGTCGGCCGTGACGAGCGCGGTCGCGCCGACGTCGACGAGCCGCTCGTTCAGCGACTTCGCGGAGAAGCCGCCGAACACGACCGAATGCGTCGCGCCGATGCGCGCGCAGGCCTGCATCGCGACGATGCCTTCGATCGACATCGGGATATAGATGACGACGCGGTCGCCCTTGCCGATCCCGCGCTTCTTCAGCGCATTCGCGAACCGCGATACGCGTGCGAGGAGATCCGCGTAGGTGACGCGCGTGACGGTGCCGTCGTCGGCTTCGAAGATCACCGCGACGCGCTCGCCGTTACCGGCTTCGACGTGACGGTCGAGGCAGTTGTACGACGCGTTCAGCTCGCCGTCGTCGAACCACTTGTAGAACGGCGCGTTGGACTCGTCGAGCACTTTCGTGAACGGCTTGTGCCACGCAAGACCCTCGCGCGCGAGACGCGCCCAGAATCCTTCGTAATCGTTCTCGGCTTCGGCGGCGAGCGCACGATAGGCCGGCATGCCGGAAATGGTCGCCGCCTGTTCGAGCGCCGCGGGCGGCGCAAACTGACGGGTTTCGTGAAGAACCGATTCAATCGCAGACATCGACTACCCCTTGGTGAACATGAATCCTCTGCATGGCGGCGCGATCGTGCGCGCCGCGCGTCTTGGCCGGCGCAAGCGCGCCGCTGTCTCCTACCCACCACCCGCGCACGGCCCGAAGGCCGCTGCGCGATGCTGCGCCGCACCACGTCGCACGAAGGCGACCGGGCGACCCGACAGTTTCCACGATAAGCGCTCGAACTTACCCGTCACTTACGCGGCACGGCCGTTTCGCCCTTCGGGCGGCGCCCGCGTGCAGCTTTACGCTGTAACGAGCGCGACCCTACAATCCTAACTGAACTCGCCTTCCGGATTCCAGCTTGAATCGCTACGCTTTCTTTCTCGTGCTGTCGATGCTGTTCGTCGGCAGCAACGTCGGTATCGGTAAATCGATCGTCGTCTTCGTCCCCGTCGCCATCCTCGCCACGCTGCGCTTCGTGATCGCGATCGCCGTGCTGTGGCCGCTGTTCAGCCCGGTGAAAATGCGCACGGTCAAGCGCGGCGAATGGCTGAACCTGTTCCTGCAGGCGTTCTTCGGCACCTTCATGTTCACGCTGCTGATGCTGAACGGCGTGCAGCGCACGAGCGCGGTCGCGGCCGGCGTGATCACCAGCACGATCCCGGCGATCGTCGCGCTGTTCGCGTGGCTGATCCTGCGTGAAAAACCGAACGGCCGTGCGCTCGTATCGATCGCACTCGCGATCGCCGGCGTCGTGACGATCAACCTCGCGAACGGCAGCGCGGCCGGGCACGGCACGTCGTCGCTGACCGGCAACCTGCTGATCCTCGGCGCGGTGTGCTGCGAATCGATCTACGTGATCCTGTCGCGCCGCCTCACGCAGACGCTCGCGCCAATCGACATCTGCGCGTACACGCACCTGTTCGGCCTGTGCCTGATGCTGCCGCTCGGCGCGACGGCCATGTGGCATTTCGATTACGCGAGCGTGCCGGCCGGCACCTGGGCGCTCATCGTCTGGTATGGCCTGTCGGCCAGCATCTTCTCGTTCTGGCTGTGGATGAAAGGCATCCGGCACGTGCCGGGCAGCCTCGCCGGCGTGTTCAGCGCGGTGCTGCCGGTCGCGGCCGCCGCGTATGGCATCGCGTTCCTCGGCGAGCGCCCGACGCTCGCCCACGGCATCGCGCTCGCGTGCGTCGTCACCGGCATCGTGCTGGCCAGCCTGCGCGTGAAACGCGTGCCGGCCGCCGCCTCCTGATCCGTCCCCGGCAGCGCCGGCGCGTCACTGCAGTCGCGCCGGCCGACGCGTTACAATAGCGCGCCTTTTCAAGATTACCCCCGATACCTGCGCACCGCGCCCGACTGTCCACCATGTCTGCCCCGCATTCGCCCGGCCGCCCCGCGCGTCGCCCGCTTCGCCCGCTTCCCGCGCTGATTTTCATGAGCCGCTGGCTCCAGGTTCCGCTTTACCTCGGCCTGATCGTTGCGCAAGCCGTCTATGTGTTCCTGTTCCTGAAGGAAGTCTGGCACCTGCTGTCGCATGCGACGAGCCTCGACGAAATCAGCGTGATGCTCGCGGTGCTCGGCCTGATCGACGTGGTGATGATCTCGAACCTGCTGATCATGGTGATCGTCGGCGGTTACGAGACGTTCGTGTCGCGCCTCGGCATCGAGGGTCACCCCGACGAGCCCGAGTGGCTCGACCACGTGAACGCGGGCGTGCTGAAGGTCAAGCTGTCGATGGCGCTGATCAGCATTTCGTCGATCCACCTGCTGAAGACGTTCATCAACCCCGACCAGCACACGATGCACGCGATCATGTGGCAGGTGATCATCCACGTGTCGTTCCTGGTGTCGGCGCTCGTGATGGCGTGGGTCGACCGCCTGACGACGCACACGCACCCGGCCCATTTCCACGAGCCGCACGCCCACGGCGCGCACGCGCCCGCGGCGAACGAGTCCCGCAAGCCGGCCGACGCAGCCGTCAACGCATAAACGCATTCCCCACTGTCCCCACAGAGTCTCAGCCATGACCGTCATCAAACAGGAAGACCTGATCCAGAGCATCGCGGATTCGCTGCAGTACATCAGCTACTACCATCCGCTCGACTACATCCAGGCCCTCGGCCGCGCGTACGAGCTGGAAGAGAGCCCGGCCGCGAAGGACGCGATCGCGCAGATCCTCACGAACAGCCGCATGTGCGCGGAAGGCAAGCGCCCGATCTGTCAGGACACCGGCATCGTCACGATCTTCGTGAAGGTCGGCATGGACGTGCGCTGGGACGGCGCGACGATGGGCCTCACCGACATGATCAACGAAGGCGTGCGCCGCGGTTACACGCACCCGGACAACGTGCTGCGCGCGTCGATCGTCAATCCGCCGGAAGGCGCCCGCAAGAACACGAAGGACAACACGCCGGCCGTGATCCACTACGAGATCGTGCCGGGCGACAAGGTCGACGTGCAGGTCGCGGCAAAGGGCGGCGGCTCGGAGAACAAGTCGAAGTTCGTGATGCTGAACCCGTCCGACTCGATCGTCGACTGGGTGCTGAAGACGGTCCCGACGATGGGCGCGGGCTGGTGCCCGCCCGGCATGCTGGGGATCGGCATCGGCGGCACCGCCGAAAAGGCGATGCTGATGGCGAAGGAATCGCTGATGGAGCCGATCGACATCCAGGAAATCATCGCGCGCGGCCCGAAGGACTGGGTCGAGGAACTGCGCGTCGAGCTGCACGAGAAGGTCAACGCGCTCGGCATCGGCGCGCAGGGCCTCGGCGGCCTGGCAACCGTGCTCGACGTGAAGATCATGGCGGCACCGACGCACGCGGCATCGAAGCCGGTCGCGCTGATCCCGAACTGCGCGGCGACGCGCCATGCGCACTTCGTGCTCGACGGCTCGGGCCCGGCCAAGCTTGAAGCGCCGTCGCTCGACGCGTGGCCGAAGGTCAACTGGGAACCGAACACGGAAACCAGCAAGCGCGTCGACCTGAACACGCTGACGCCGGAAGAAGTCGCGAGCTGGACGCCGGGCCAGACGCTGCTGCTGTCGGGCAAGATGCTCACCGGCCGCGACGCTGCGCACAAGCGCATCGCCGACATGCTCGCGAAGGGCGAGAAGCTGCCGGTCGACTTCACGAACCGCGTGATCTACTACGTCGGCCCGGTCGATCCGGTCCGCGACGAAGTGGTCGGCCCGGCAGGCCCGACGACGGCCACGCGCATGGACAAGTTCACCGAGACGATGCTCGCCCAAACCGGGCTGATCTCGATGGTCGGCAAGGCCGAGCGCGGCCCGGTCGCGATCGACGCGATCAAGAAGCACAAGGCGGCCTACCTGATGGCCGTCGGCGGTGCAGCTTACCTCGTGTCGAAGGCGATCCGCGGTGCGAAGGTGCTCGCGTTCGAAGACCTCGGCATGGAAGCGATCTACGAGTTCGACGTACAGGACATGCCGGTGACGGTCGCCGTCGATTCGTCGGGCACGTCGGTGCACCAGACCGGTCCGAAGGAGTGGCAAGCGAAGATCGGCAAGATCCCGGTCGCAGCCGCTTAAGCGCGATCGAACGAAAGGCCGGACGCGAGTCCGGCCTTTTTACTTCTCATTCTCATTATTGTGTGTGGCCGGTTGTTCGAGGCTGATTCTCATTACACGCAAAAGGCAGGCCCGGCAAGGCTTCGAGGCTTGGCTTTTCTCGTTCGAGCGATTATCGTTCGGTTTCTGAAGCCCCACTGAACAAGGAACAAGCCATGCAAGGCGACAAGAAAGTCATCGAATATCTGAACGCCCAGTTGAAGAATGAACTCACGGCGATCAACCAGTACTTCCTGCATGCGCGCATGTACAAGCACTGGGGCCTCGAGAAGCTCGGCAAGCACGAGTACGACGAGTCGATCGGCGAAATGAAGCACGCCGACTGGCTGATCGAACGCGTCTTCATGCTCGACGGCCTGCCGAACCTGCAGGATCTGCACAAGCTGCTCGTCGGCGAGGAAACCGAAGAGATCCTGAAGTGCGACCTGAAGCTCGAGCAGATCTCGCAGTCCACGTGCAAGGAAGCGATCGCCTACTGCGAATCGGTGCGTGACTACGTGTCGCGCGAGATCTTCGAAAAGATCCTCGACGACACCGAAGAGCACATCGACTGGCTGGAAACGCAGATCGACCTGATCGGCAAGGTCGGCCTGCAGAACTACCAGCAAACGATGATGGGGTCGCCGGAGTAAACTCGCTCCACGCTTCCCGTTACCGCCCCCGGCCCGTTCATGTCGACACCCTCCGTTATTCCTGCGACGGCCACGACCGTCGCGCCCATCGGCATCTTCGATTCAGGGCTGGGCGGCCTGTCGGTGCTGCGCGCCGTGCGCGCGCAGCTGCCCGACGAATCGTTCATCTACGTCGCCGATTCGCACCATGCGCCGTATGGTCCGCGCGACGAGGCGTTCATTACGGAACGCACGCTGGCAATCGGCGAGTGGCTGGCCCGCGAAGGGGCGAAAGCGCTCGTCATCGCGTGCAACACGGCGACCGCACGTGCGATCGCCACGGTCCGCGAACACTTGTCGATGCCGCTCGTCGGCGTCGAGCCGGGCATCAAGCCCGCCGCCGCCGTGTCCGCGAGCGGCGTCGCGGGTGTACTCGCCACGCAGTCGACGCTGAACAGCCCGCGCTTCCAGGCGCTGCTCGACCGCTACGGCGCCGGCCGCCGCTTCATCTGTCAGCCCGGCCACGGGCTTGTCGAAGCCATCGAGCGCGGCGATACGAATTCGCCCGCGTTGCGCGCGTTGCTCGACAGCTACCTGCAACCGATGCTCGACGACGGCGCCGATACGCTGGTACTCGGCTGCACGCATTACCCGTTCTTCACGGAAACGATTCGTGACCTTGTGGGCGACCGCCTGACGCTCGTCGACACCAGCGACGCGATCGCGCGCCAGCTCGTGCGGGTGCTCGACGAGCGCAACCTGCGCGCACCGGCCGGCACGCGCGCAGCACCGCCCCGCTTCTGCTCGACCAGCGACGGCCGCCAGTTGCAGGTGCTCGCCTCGACGCTGCTCGGCCTCGCCGCACCGGTCGAATCCGTCACCATTTCCTCGCCGAACGCGCGCGCCTGCGCGACCGCCTGATACCGGCCGGCACGCCCTCTTCCGCGTGCCGTTCCACCCTCCCGACGTTTCAAGGGTCCGATGCCCTTAAAAAAAGCCTGCCCCAGGCTTGTCAACGTCCACAAATTTAATGATAATAATTCGCATTACCGTTAGCTATCGCAACTCATCATGATCGTCTGCGTGTGCAAGTCTGTTTCCGATCGCAAGATTCGCGCGTCCCTCGCAGAGGGCGTGAACTCTTTCGATGAACTCCAGTTCGAGCTTGGCGTGGCCACCTGCTGCGGCAAGTGCGAGGAGTCCGTACGCGACCTCATGGCCGAACAAGGCGTCTGCGCGAGCCGGTGCGGTGTCGAGCATCACGCTCACCCGATCCCGGTCACGTTCTACGAACGCAAGGCCGCCTGACCGGCGCCGAGTGTGCGCATGCGGCCCAGGCCGCATTTTTTGTTTTGACCGTCAGCAAGCCACCGTCTGCGCGAGCCAGCGGCTTACCTGCCCAGGAGCCTGTCATGGAATTGCTGATCGGATTTGTGACCACCGTTTGCATCTCGCTGCTGATCTTCCGCAAGTGATGCCGATTCACCCGCCGCGCCCCGGGTGCGACATCGTTCTTTCAAGCTAACATGCAGGCTTCGCATCTCGCTCCTGCCGGCGCCGTGCCGGCTGCACCACGTATGAATCCCCGAGTGATCGTCGTCGCGGTCGGTGTGCTTGCCGCACATGCGATCATGCTGACGGCCGCCTGGCTCCATCGCAACGCGCCGCCGCCGCCGAAGGAGATCGAGGTTCAGTCGATCACCGCGCAGCTCATTCCGCCTGCCCCTCCTGCCCAGCCGGTCGCGGTCCAGTCGGCCGCGCAGCAGCCTACGCCGCCCAAGCCCACGCCGCGCGTGAAGCCGAAGGTCGAGCCGAAGCCGGTGCAGAAGGCGGTCCCGACGCCTCAACCCGTCTCGCAGGCACCATCGCCGACGCCCGCGCCGGCAGTGGCCGACCCGACACCGGCTCCGGCCGCGCCGGCGCCTGCTGCACCGGCTGCAGCACCCGGCCCGGCGCGCGAGACGATGCAGGTCAGCGCGCCGAAGAACGTGTCGGCGCTCAGCTGCAATTTCGTCAAGCCGACCTATCCGTCGATGTCGCGCCGTCGCGGCGAAACGGGCACGGCCTATGTTCACTTCATCATCGGCGTGACGGGCAAGATCGAAAGCGTCCAGCTGCAGAAGAGCAGCGGCTACCCGCGTCTCGACGAAGCCGCGCTCGACGCGACGCGCGCCAGCACCTGCCCGCCGTATATCGAGAATGGCCAGGCGATCCGCGCCGCCCATACGCTGCCCTTCAACTTCACGCTTGACGACTAACCCGTCATATTCGGTAGATTCAAAGGAAACAAGAAAATGCAAAGCTACGGTATCGCGCACGTCTGGGCGCAAGGTGATTTCGTCACGCGCGCCATCGCGATCACGCTGCTCGTGATGTCGGTCCTGTCGTGGATCGTGATCGTCATCAAGGGCTGGAACGTGATCCGACTGAACCGCCTGACGAAGAACGCCGAACAGGCATTCTGGCATTCGGACAATTTCGACGACGGCGTCAAGAAGCTCGGCCTCGCCGCATCGACGCCGAACGACAACCCGTTCCTCGCGCTCGCGCTGTCGGGCAAGGAAGCCGCCGATCACCACCACCAGACGCAACCGCACCTGCACGATCGCATGGACGTGTCGGACTGGGTCACGCGCTGCCTGAAGGACACGATGGACGAAGGCATCTCGCGCATGCAGAGCGGTCTCGCGATCCTCGCGTCGATCGGCAGCACGGCGCCGTTCGTCGGCCTGTTCGGCACGGTCTGGGGGATCTATCACGCCCTGCTCGCGATCGGCGCATCCGGCCAGACGTCGATCGACCAGGTCGCGGGCCCGGTCGGCGAATCGCTGATCATGACCGCCTTCGGCCTGTTCGTCGCGATCCCGGCCGTGCTCGGCTACAACGCACTCACCCGCGCGAACAAGGGTGTCGTCAGCAAGCTGCGTCGCTTCGCGCACGGTCTGCATGCGTACTTCGTGACGGGCGCGAGCCTGGCCTCGTCGTCGACGCGCGACGGCCTGCGTCTCGCGACGCGCGCCAGCTGAGGCGGGGTGAACCATGGCAATGAACACCGGTTTCAGCGACGATGACGACGATGCAGTGATGAGCGAGATCAACATGACGCCGCTCGTCGACGTCATGCTCGTACTCCTGATCATTTTCCTCGTGACGATCCCGGCGATGCAGCATGCGGTGAAGATCGACCTGCCGCACGCCAGCAGCCAGCCCGTCGACGAAAAGCCGCAGACGGTCGACGTCGCGATCCAGGGTGACGGCACGATCCTGTGGGACGACCACACGGTCACGCGCGCACAATTGCAGGAACGCATCGCGGAAGCGGCAAAACGCACGCCGCAGCCGGAGTTGCACCTTCGTGCGGATCGCAAGGTCGCGTACGAACACGTCGCGGAAGTGATGTCGGATGCGCAGGCAGGCGGCCTGACGAAGCTCGGCTTCGTGACGGAGCCGGGCGCGAAAGCGAAGTAACGCGCGCACGTCTTGCGGTAACGCATCGCCGGCGCCTAGCCGGCCGCACCTCGCCGGCCGCGCACAAAGTAAAAGGCCTTCATCGCCAGATGAAGGCCTTTTTTCATGCGCACGCGGGCGCCTTCGGGCGGCGGGCTCTTTGGCGGTATCGGTTGCGCCTCGAGCAACGCAAATGCGACTCTGCCGTGGTCTGCACGGACTGCGCGTTCTGCCCTATCTGGCTCACAATATATGCGGCCACCTGATTTCGCTCAGAACTTCCTTCACGAAATGGGATTTCAATATAGGCCCGCGCGCACGCGCATTCAAGGTTCCGGCGATTGAAACTTGCGATTGCAGGCGACGCTTCAATGACAAAACAAATTTGCGTCGCCGTGCGCGTCGTGTTCAGGTCGCCGAAACATCCGCCGCCGCTTCCTTCTTCGCGCGTTCCGGGCACCCCGGATCCTGGTAGGCGCCGTGATCGAGCTTCTCCACCAGATAGTCGACGAACGCACGCACCGCCGGCGGCATCCCCTGCCGCGACACGAACACCGCGTACAGTTGCGGCACCGGCAGCGTCCAGCCCGGCATCACTGGCGACAGTTGCCCCGCCCTCAGCGCGTTGCCGTACATCATCTCCGGCAATGCCGCGATGCCGAGGCCATCGAGCACGGCTTCACGGATCGTCATCAGGTCAGCCGTCACAAGCCGCGGGTCGTGCTCGTGCACGTGACGCGTTCCGTCCGGCGCGATCAGGTTGAACACGTGCCGCCCGTCGACGCTCGGCGTATCGAGTGTCTCGAAGCCGCTCAGGTCGTCCGGTACCAGCGGCGGCGCATTCTGGCTCAGCAGGCTCGGCGCGCCGACCAGCATCTGCTCGGTGCGCCACAGCGGCCGCACGACGATGTTCGCGTTCTGCGGCGGCTCCGAGCGCACGCGCAGCGCGACGTCGATCGAATCCTCGAACAGGTCGATCACCCGATTCGTCACGCGGACGTGCACCTTCACCTCGGGATAGCGACGCAGGAATTCGGGCAGGATGCGCGACAGCATCGTCTGCGACAGCGTCACGGGCACGCTGACGCGCACCGAGCCGCGCGGCGATGAGCGCAACTGCTGCACCGCGTTCATCGCCGCCTGCGCTTCGGCCAGCATCGCCTGGCAATGCTGGTAGAACAGTTCCCCCGCCTCGGTCAGCGCGAGCTTGCGTGTGGAGCGCTGCAGCAGGCGCACGCCGAGCGCCGCCTCGAGTTCGGTCAGGCGCCGCGACAGGCGCGATTTCGAGATGCCCAGCACGCGCTCCGCGGCCGAGAAACCGCCATGTTCGACGACCTGCGAAAAGTACATGAGGTCGTTCAGGTTATGTGCATCGATATTCATGTCATCGTTCCAATTTCAGAACAATCCATTGCGAACCTTCGCGAATTGAACGGTAAAACGCCCAATATAATAGCGCTATGTTTCAAAAATAACGCTATTCCGTTGATTTCGAGGGCTTCCGCATGACGACCGCTCGCTCGCTTGACCGTACGTTCCCCGCGCTTCGCACGACCGAAGGCGGCGGCTTCGTGGTTCACCGCCCGTTCCCGACCCGGCTGCTGATGGATTTCGATCCGTTCCTGCTGCTCGACGAAATGGGCCCCGTCGACTACGCGCCCGGCGAAGCCAAGGGCGCCCCCGACCATCCGCATCGCGGCTTCGAGACCGTGACCTACGCGCTCGACGGGCGCTTCCGCCATCGCGACTCGTCCGGCCATGCCGGCACGCTCGGCCCGGGCGACGTGCAATGGATGACGGCGGGCGCCGGCGTCGTGCACAGCGAAATGCCGGACCCGGAATTCGCGCAAACGGGCGGCCGCTCGCACGGTTTCCAGCTGTGGGTCAACCTGCCGCGCCGCGACAAGCTGATCGCGCCGCGCTACCAGGAGATCCCCGCCGACCGCATCCCGACCGCGACCTCACCTGACGGCCGCGCACGGGTGCGCGTGATCGCCGGCGAAGCGTTCGGCGTCCGCGCCGCGATCGAGACACGCACACCGATCCTCTACCAGCATTTCACGCTGCAACCGGGCGCAACGGTCACGCAGGCCGTCCCGGCAGGCTATCGTGTGTTCGCCTATCCGATCGACGGAACAGGCCTCTACGGGCCCGCCAGGCAGGCGGTCGACGCACGACACATGGTCGTGTACTGCGATGACGGCGACACCGTCACGTTCGCCGCCGGCGACACGCCGCTCGACCTGCTCCTGATCGGCGGCGTGCCGCTCAACGAGCCGATCGTCCGCTACGGGCCGTTCGTGATGAACACCGAGGAAGAGATCCGGCAGGCGGTCGTCGACTACCAGACCGGTCGCATGGGGCGCATCGAAGCATGACGCACGGACGGGCGCGCAGGTGCCGCGAAACCGCCCGTTTTGCGTCACAATGACTTCTTGAACCACGTGGCCGCCCGCCACCAGAAGGAACTCGTCCCCTTGAACTTCGAACATCTGATCCAGATCAATTCCGACGATCCGGCCGTGCCGACCCTCACCCGCGACCAGCTCTGGGAAGGTCTCGTGTTGCGCGCCGAACAGCCGCAACTGTTCGTGCTCGGTCTCGACAGCTGTGTCGTCCACGAACGGACGGACACTACGCTCGAACGCGAGCTGCACTACGGTCACGCGACCGTGCGCGACCACGTCACGTTCACGCCGAACCAGCAGGTTCGCTACGACATCCTCGCCGCCGATGGCGAGATCGGCGGCTCGCTGACGATGACGATCGAGGAGCGCGACGACCACGAGCTGTTCCTGCGTTTCGAATACCGCACGACGCTGGTCGTCACGGACGACAGCGAAGACGCGCGTCAGACGCACGGGATCGTCAAGGAAGCGTACCGCACGTCGGATATCGACACGGTCCGCCTGATCCGCGAATACGCGCAGGGCCGCAAGGACCCCGATCCGCTGCACTGAACCCGATCGCGGCCTACGGGCCGCTCCTTTGACTCAAGCTATCAGGCTCGTCGTTTCGATCGATAAAGAGTTTTTGTAAATGGGAATAGTTATCATTTAGAATTCATTCCATCGTATCGACAGTCACCGATCAACCGAATGACCGACACCATGCGCCCGACCCCGACCACGCTGACCTTGCGCCGCACGACCGGCACCGCAGGCAGCAGCCGTCAGAAGACGGCAGCGGTCACCACGCCGGCGAAACCCGCCGGCAACCGCGAAGCAGGCACGCGGGTCGTCAGCAGCGATGCGCTGCTGCAAGGCCAAAGCCACGTCAGCATCGCGCATAACGGAGAGACCTATCAGTTGCGCGCCACACGGCTCGGCAAACTGATCCTGACGAAGTAAGACAGAGTATTGTGGGGACCACCTCCCTGAGAGGTGTTGGGCAGTAGCCAGCGTAACGGCTTGCACGCGAGATCTAGACCCCTTCGTGCAAACACACTCAAGCAGCCGTTGCAGCAAGCCAAGCCACTTTTTTTGGTTCTCGCACAAGGAAGAAAAAAAGCGACACGTCCTTCGACGTGTCGCTTTTTTGTTTGGGCGCCCGATGCGTGAAGCATGCCGCCCAGGTTCGTTACCGCGTCGCTGCGTGACCGCCGAAGCGGCACGCGATCCGCTTCAGAAACCCCAGAACATCAACCACCAGGCGCTGTCGATGACGGCAAGCGCGACGGCGAACCACGCGAACGCCGCAAGCCGGCGCGGCCAGCCCGCATAACGCCCCGTCACTTTCCACGCGAGCCACGCACTCCATGCGTTGGCGCCGACCAGGATCGCGATGCGCACATCGGTCGCCCAGCCGAGCGGCACTTGCTCGGCACGCAGCAGCGACAGTGTCGTGGCCGACAGGCCAAGGAACACCCCCGCTCCTGCAATCGGAATCAACGCCTGTGCAAGATGATGCAGCCGCACGCGATCGAAGCGGCCGAGCATCAGCGTCGCGCCGGCCAGCAGCACCAGCAGTGCCGTGCCGTACACGAGCCCCGTGCCGACGATGTAGCTGATGACCAGCCCGCCGTCGAGCCACGAGAACACGTCGTTACGATCCGGATAGTGCGTGAGCAGGAACCACGGCGCATTGGTCTCGAGCGGCCACGTGATGTCATGGTCGATCAGCCAGCCCGCAAGCCATTGCTTGATCTGCACGAACCACGGGCTGACGGTCCAGTGGAACGCACCGATCGCGACGCCGAGCAGGCCGTACAGGATCAGCGCGGTGTCCCACGGGTTCGCCTGCTGCGCGCCGAGGTTCACGACCTCGTCGGACGGCGAGCGCAACGACAGCGAGATCGCATCCCGGTGCCCGCTGCAGCGGCCGCACATGTGGCAGTCCGCCGCGCCCTTCATGTTGCGCAACGGCACGAGCGGCGCGCAGTTGATCGGAATCACGCGATGCCCATGCTCGCCGTTCTTGTACGACCGGCGCCATGCATCCTCGTCGACCTTGTAGCGCATCGGCGCGAGCCGCGCGAGCAGCCCGAACACGCCGTTGACCGGGCACAGGTACTTGCACCACACGCGCTTTTCGCGGCCGTACAGCACGCCGATCACGATCGCGCCGACGGTCGAGCCGCCGAGCACGAACAGCACCGCGAGCGGGTACTGGTACACGCTCACCATCTGCCCGTAGATCGTCGTGAGCCCGAACGCGACGAACGGCCAGCCGCCCCACCGCATCCAGCGCGGAATCGGGCCGCCGCGGCCGAACTTGCTCGCGAATTCGGTGAGCGCCCCTTCCGGACACAGCACGCCGCACCAGACACGGCCGAGCATCACCATCGACAGCAGTACGAACGGCCACCAGATGCCCCAGAACGTGAATTGCGCGATCAGCGTGAGGTTGTTCCACAGGTGTGCGGAGTCGTCCGGCAGCGGCAACACCGCCGGCACGATGATCAGGAACGCATAGACGGCGACGACGGCCCACTGGATGCCGCGGATCAGCGCACCGTGGCGCTGCATCCATTGGCCGGCCTGCGCGAGCCAGCCTTGCTTGGCTGCGGCGACAACGCTCATGCCGCGCGACCTGCCGCGACTGCCGGACGACGGCTCGCGCGCTTCATCAGCAGCCAGACCACCGCCCAGTACACCGCATACGCGACCAGGTTGGTCAGCGCCGGGTGGGCACGATAGCCGGTCAGCGTGGCGACGAGCGAGCCGAACGTGCCCGAATCATCGAGGATCGCGGACGTGTCCCACACCTGCGAAATGCCGAGCGGCAGGATTTCCTTGTCGATCAGCTTGTCGACGCCCGTCTGGAACAGGCCGGCGCCGAGGAACAGCAGCATCACTTCCGTGACGCGGAAGAAATGCCGCCACGAGAAATACTTGCCGCCGAGTTGCAGCAGATAGAACGTGAGGAACGCGAGGCCGAGGCCGATCACGACCGCGAGCATCTGGCTGCCGTCGACGTGACCCGACTGGCCGAAACCGAGACCGTACAGGAAGATCACCGTCTCGCTGCCTTCGCGCGCGATCGCGAGCGCGACCAGCACCGCGACACCCCACCAGTTCGAATCGCGCGTGCTCTGCTGCAGCGATTGCTCCATGTCGCGCTTCAGCGTGCGGCCGTGCCGGCGCATCCACAGCACCATCTGCACGATCAGCACGCATGCGATCAGCACCATGGCAGTCTGGAAGTAGTCCTGCGCGTCGCCGGACAGCACTTCGGTGAAACCGACCAGTGCGGCACCGAGGCCGACGGCCATCAGCAAGCCGACACCGACGCCGGCCCAGAGAAAAGGCAGGCCGCGGCGCGCGTCGTCGTCGCCGTTTTTCAGCCATGCATAGAGAATGCCGACGACGAGCAGCGCTTCGACGCTCTCCCGCCAGACGATGAACAAGATCTGACCCATCGATACCTCCTGACGCGCGGTACACCAGGCAGGTGCGCCCGCGCGCAGATAAAACGCATTACTTCGCGACGATCACGCCCTGCGCCTGCTGGTGGAAATCGTCGAAAAACTTGTATTCACCCGGTGACAACGGTGCGACGACCACGAATGAATCGGCGCCCGGCGCGAGCACCTTCTCCTTGCGCAGTTGCACGCTCTCGAATTCGGCGGCGCCCTTGCCGGTGTTCTTGATCTCGATCTTGAAACGCTGGCCGGCCGGCACTTCGATGCGGGCGGGATTCAGCTTGCCGTCCGTCATCTCGAGCTTGAACGTCGGCAGATCGGCAGCGTACGCTGCGCCGGCAAGCCACAACGCAGCGGCTGCGGCAACGATTTTCTGGGGAATTTTCATTCTGGGTTCTCTACGCCGACGGCGCGCCGAAGCGCGCCGTTCGTGATGCCACCGATCAGTAACCGCCCTTCTTGCCGATACCGGCGAACGGGAAGTCGTACTCGAGGGTAATGGGCTTGAACCATGCGCCCACGCCCGTTTCCTTGTCGATGTGACGGCCGAACGCCATGTGGCCCGTCTGCATCGGCGGCTTGACGACCATCGTCAGGTGGTACTTGCCCGGGCCGTTCAGCTTCACGTTGTCGCCGTAGTGCGGACCGTCGCTCGCGACCATGCCCATCAGGTCGCCTTCAGCCTTCCACTTCGTGTCGCCCTGCTTCGTCAGCTTGTACGTGACCTGCAGGTACGGCATCCAGTCGCCTTCCGCGAAACCCGTCGGGTTGTTCTTGACCGCATGGATGTCGGCCTCGAGGTGGATGTCGGAATCCGACGCCTTGCGCATCATCCCTTCCGGGTCCATCGTGATCGGCTGCAGGTACACCGCGCCGATTTCCATGCCGCCCTGGATCTGCTGCTTGCCGATCGGATATTCGGCAGCCAAGGCCGACATCGCGGCAAGCGCCGCCGCTACCGCAACCGTCGTGCGGATGAACGAAGAACCCAACATGGACACTCCTTGTTATTTGATCTGGAACCATGCGGACCGACCGCCAGCCGGCCCACTGAAAACACTAACGCGACAAAGAACGTTAATGCGAACAATTCTCAATAATCACGGAGTTTAGCACCGAACCTGTTTCGGAACAAACGGAGAGCCGTGTAAACCCCTGATCCGACAAGGCTTACAGGTTCGTTACCGCAGGGTTTCGGTGACGCTTGGAAAGATTTACCGGCCGCCGTTGACGTGATCGCCGACGTTCGCGCCGAACACACGCTCGCGCAGCAGCGCAAGTTGGTCGCGGGTCGCGGCGGCCTTCTCGAACTCGAGATTCTTCGCGTAGTCGGCCATCTGCTTTTCGAGGCGCTTGATTTCCTTGGCGAGCTGCTTTTCCGACATGTCCTCGAATTTCGCGCGCTGCTGCGCTTCCTTCAACTCCGCGCGTGCCTCGTCCGCGTTGTAGACGCCGTCGATGATGTCCTTGATGCGCTTCACGACCCCGCGCGGCGTGATGCCCATCTTTTCGTTGTGCGCGATCTGCTTCGCACGGCGCCGCTCGGTCTCGCCGATCGCGCGCTTCATCGACTCGGTCATGTTGTCCGCGTAGAGGATCGCCTTGCCGTTCACGTTCCGCGCCGCGCGGCCGATCGTCTGGATCAGCGAGCGCTCCGCGCGCAGGAAGCCCTCCTTGTCCGCGTCGAGGATCGCGACGAGCGACACCTCGGGAATGTCGAGCCCTTCGCGCAGCAGGTTGATCCCGACCAGCACGTCGAACGTGCCGAGCCGCAGGTCGCGGATGATCTCGACGCGCTCGACCGTATCGATGTCGCTGTGCAGGTAACGCACCTTGACCCCGTGATCGGCCAGAAACTCGGTGAGCTGCTCGGCCATGCGCTTCGTCAGCACGGTGATCAGCACGCGCTCCTCGGCCTTGACGCGCGCGTTGATCTCGGCCAGCACGTCGTCGACCTGCGAGCTCGCCGGCCGCACTTCGATTTCCGGATCGACCAGGCCCGTCGGCCGCACGACCTGTTCGGCGATCTGCCCGGTCACGCTCTTCTCGTAGTCGGCCGGCGTGGCCGACACGAACACGACCTGGCGCATCTTGCGTTCGAACTCGGGGAACTTCAGCGGCCGGTTGTCCAGCGCCGACGGCAGTCGGAACCCGTAGTTGACGAGGTTTTCCTTGCGTGCGCGGTCGCCGTTGTACATGCCGTTCAGCTGGCCGATCAGCACGTGCGACTCGTCGAGCAGCATCAGCGCATCGGGCGGCAGGTAGTCGACGAGGGTCGGCGGCGGATCGCCGGGCGCCGCGCCCGAGAAATGTCGCGAGTAGTTCTCGATGCCCTTGCAGAAGCCGAGCTCCTGCAGCATCTCGAGATCGAAGCGCGTGCGCTGCTCGAGGCGCTGCGCCTCGACGAGCTTGCCGTCGTTGTGAAAGTACTCGAGGCGCTCGCGCAATTCGTCCTTGATCGTCTCGACCGCGCGCATCACGGTGTCGCGCGGCGTCACGTAGTGCGACGACGGATACACGGTGAAGCGCGGGATCTTCTGCCGCACGCGCCCCGTCAGCGGGTCGAACAGCTGCAGCGTCTCCACCTCGTCGTCGAACAGTTCGACGCGCACGGCCAGTTCCGCGTGTTCGGCCGGGAAGATGTCGATCGTGTCGCCGCGCACGCGGAACGTGCCGCGCTGGAAATCCTGCTCGTTGCGCGTGTACTGCATCGCGATCAGCCGCGCGATCACGTCGCGCTGGCCGAGCTTGTCGCCGGCGCGCAGCGTCAGGATCATCTGGTGATATTCGGACGGATTGCCGATACCGTAGATCGCCGACACCGTCGCGACAATCACGACGTCGCGGCGCTCCATCAGGCTCTTCGTCGCCGACAGCCGCATCTGCTCGATGTGCTCGTTGATCGACGAGTCCTTCTCGATGAACAGGTCGCGCTGCGGCACGTACGCTTCAGGCTGGTAATAGTCGTAGTACGAGACGAAGTACTCGACCGCGTTGCGCGGGAAGAACTCGCGAAATTCCGAGTAGAGCTGCGCGGCGAGCGTCTTGTTCGGCGCGAACACGATCGCCGGGCGGCCGAGCCGCGCGATCGTGTTCGCCATCGTGAAGGTCTTGCCCGAGCCCGTCACGCCGAGCAGCGTCTGGAACGAGAGGCCGTCCTCGACCCCTTCGACGAGCGTCTGGATCGCGGTCGGCTGGTCGCCTGCGGGCGGATACGGTTGATACAGCTGGAACGGCGACCCTTCGAAGGTCACGAATTTCGATTCGTCGAGCGCGTCGCCGGTTTCGGCTTTATGTTCGGACATGGAATGCGGCCGGAGCGAGGGCAAAGAAAGCATTCTAGCGCTTCGCGGCCTCGCGAACTGCTGCCGGCTCCTGACGCGCGACGGCCGCCCGAAATCGCGATTCCCGGCCGAATTTCGCCGCCGAAACGCCGCCCCCGCCTGCGTGAATTCGCTACAATGTCAGGCTGCTGCGCTTTCCGGCGTCGTGCCTGCCTGCGCGCGGTCCATCCACCGCGCCCGCCCCGCCCGTTGAAAGCCTGACCCTCTTTTCACTACTGCCGAATCATCATGTCGCTCTTCTCCGCTGTCCAGCTTGCTCCCCGCGACCCGATCCTGGGCCTGAACGAAGCCTTCAACGCCGATACGCGTCCGACCAAGGTCAACCTCGGCGTCGGTGTGTACACGAACGAAGAAGGCAAGATTCCGCTGCTGCGCGCGGTTCGTGAAGCAGAGAAGGTGCGTGTCGAAGCCGGCCTGCCGCGCGGCTACCTGCCGATCGACGGCATCGCCGCCTACGATGCGGCCGTGCAGAAGCTGCTGCTCGGCAACGACTCGCCGTTGATCGCGGCAGGTCGCGTGGTCACGGCCCAGGCACTGGGCGGCACGGGCGCGCTGAAGATCGGCGCGGATTTCCTGCGCACCGTGAACCCGAACGTGAAGGTCGCGATCAGCGATCCGAGCTGGGAAAACCACCGCGCGCTGTTCGAAGCAGCCGGCTTCGAAGTCGTTGCGTACCCGTATTACGACGCTGCCACCAATGGCGTGAACTTCGAAGGCATGCTGTCGGCACTGAACAGCTACGCGGCAGGTACGGTCGTCGTGCTGCATGCATGCTGCCACAACCCGACCGGCGTGGACCTGACCGAAGCGCAATGGCAGCAGATCGTCGACGTCGTTAAGGCGCGCAACCTCGTGCCGTTCCTCGACATGGCCTACCAGGGGTTCGGCGAGAACATCGAGGCCGATGCCGCTGCCGTGCGCCTGTTTGCCGCGGCTGACCTGAACGCATTCGTGTCGTCGTCGTTCTCGAAGTCGTTCTCGCTGTACGGCGAGCGCGTCGGCGCACTGTCGATCATCACGTCGAGCAAGGAAGAAGCGACGCGCGTGCTGTCGCAACTGAAGCGCGTGATCCGCACGAACTACTCGAACCCGCCGACCCATGGCGGCGCCGTGGTCGCAGCGGTGCTCGCTTCGCCGGAACTGCACGCTTCGTGGGTGCAGGAACTCGGTGAAATGCGCGATCGCATCCGCGCAATGCGCAATGGTCTCGTCGAGCGCCTGAAGGCAAGCGGTGTCGATCGCGACTTCAGCTTCATCAACGAGCAGCGCGGGATGTTCTCGTATTCGGGCCTGACCTCGGCGCAAGTCGATCGCCTGCGCGACGAGTTCGGCATCTACGCAGTCGGCACGGGCCGGATCTGCGTCGCAGCACTGAACACGCGCAACCTCGACGTGGTCGCCAATGCGGTCGCAGCCGTCCTGAAGTAACACGGCTTGAGCAGGCGGCAGCCGTCATCGGCCCCGCCCTGCCAAAATGAAAAACGCGCTCCGTGGAGCGCGTTTTTTATGCCATTCACCGGCGGGCAGCGACCCGCCCGCACCCGCATCACTGCATGAACCAGCCGTGGCTGACGACGACCGACTGGCCCGTGAGCGCGGCGCTCGGGAAGGCCGACAGGAACAGCACCGTCTGCGCGACGTCCTGAACGGTCGTGAACACGCCGTCGACCGTATTGCCAAGCATCACCTTCTTCACCACTTCCTCTTCGCTGATCCCGAGCTCCTTCGCCTGCTCCGGAATCTGCTTGTCGACCAGCGGCGTGCGCACGAAGCCCGGACACACGACGTGCGAGCGCACGTTGTGCTTCGCGCCTTCCTTCGCCAGCACGCGGGCCAGGCCGAGCAGGCCGTGCTTGGCCGTCACGTACGCCGACTTCAGCGGCGACGCCTCGTGCGAGTGCACCGAACCCATGTAGATCACGACACCGCCGCGATCGTCCTTGTACATGTGCTTCAGCGCGGCCTTGGTCGTCAGGAACGCGCCGTCGACGTGGATCGCCTGCATCTTCTTCCAGTCGGCGAACGAATAGTTCTCGATCGGATTGACGATCTGGATGCCCGCGTTCGACACCAGGATGTCGACCGAGCCGAACGTTTCGGCCACCTTGTCGATACCGCTGTTCACGGCTTCCTCGTTCGTCACGTCCATCGCGACGCCGATCGCCTTGCCGCCCGCCTTGACGATCTCGTCAGCGACCGCGTTCGCGCCGTCCTGGTTCAGGTCGGCGATCGCGACGGCCGCGCCCGCTTTCGCGAGCTCGAGTGCGATTTCCTTGCCGATGCCGCTCGCGGCGCCCGTGACGACTGCGGTCTTGCCGCTCAGATCTGCTGCCATGTCCGTCTCCTCCCGTTGTCGGATCGATAAAACAAGCGCCCGCCGCATCCGCTACCGTCGCGCGATCGTGCTGGCGGGCCAGCCGTCATTGTGCACGATCGGCCCCGCCGTTCGCGCGCAAAACGTCTAAGCTTAAGGTCGGTTCCATCACGCAGGAGATTCGCATGCACTATCGACGGCTAGGCCGCTCCGGCCTGCAGATCAGCGAGCTTTCGCTCGGTTCGTGGGTAACGTACGGCAACCAGGTCGACCAGCGGGTCGCACGCGAATGCCTGGCTGCGGCGCGCGACGCTGGCGTCAATTTCTTCGACAATGCCGAGGTCTACGCCGGCGGCAAATCCGAGGAAATCATGGGCCACGCGCTCAAGGCACTCGACTGGCCGCGCATCAGCTACATCGTGTCCACGAAGTTCTTCTGGGGGCTCGCCGAAGCGCCGAACCAGTATCACACGCTGAACCGGAAATACCTGCTGAACGCCATCGACGGCTCGCTGCGCCGGCTGCAACTCGACTATGTCGACCTCGTCTATTGCCATCGTCCCGACCCGAACACGCCGATCGAGGAAACCGTCTGGGCAATGAGCGACATGATCGTGCGCGGCAAGGCGCTGTACTGGGGCACGTCGGAATGGAGTGCCGACGAGATCCGTGCTGCGTGCGAGATCGCCGAGCGGCATCACCTGCACAAGCCGGTCGTCGAGCAGCCGCAGTACAACCTGTTCCACCGCACGCGGGTCGAACAGGAATATGCGCGGCTCTACGAAGACTACGGTCTCGGCCTCACGACCTGGAGCCCGCTGGCATCGGGCCTGCTCACCGGCAAGTACCGTAACGGCGTGCCGCCCGGCAGCCGCGCCCAGTTACAGGGTTACGACTGGATGCGCGACCGCCTGACCAATCCGGCCGCCAACGACATCGTCGAACGGCTCGGCACAATTGCAGCCGAACTCGGCTGCAGCACGGCCCAACTCGCGATCGCGTGGGTACTCGCAAATCCGCGTGTGAGTTCAGTCATCACCGGCGCGTCGCGGATCGAGCAGATCAGTGACAACATGCGCGCGCTCGACGTTGCCGCGAAGCTGACGCCGGATGTGAAGCAACGCATCGAGGAGGTGGTCGGCGATGCGTACGAGTAAGGCGATGCGCGGTCACTCGCGTACAATACGCGGCCCGCATCGGCGCCCGGCCTGACGGCCGCGCACGATCGACCGCTTTCATCGATTCACCTTTCGTTTCAGGCAGCCCGCCATGCTCAGTTATCGTCACGGTTTTCACGCAGGCAACCACGCGGACGTGCTCAAGCACGCCGTCGTCGTTCAGCTGCTGCGCTACCTGAACAAGAAGGACAAGTCTTACTGGTACATCGACACGCATGCAGGTGCCGGCGTGTACTCGCTGCGCGACGGCTACGCGGCGAAGACGTCGGAATTCGACACCGGCATCGGCCGACTGTGGAACGAGAAGAACCTGCCGGAGGCGCTGGGCGACTATGTGGATGAAGTACGCGCGTTGAACGACGACGGTGAACTGCGCTTCTACCCGGGTTCCCCGTACATCGCATGGCGATCGATGCGCGAGCAGGACCGCATGCGCCTGTTCGAAATGCACACGACGGAAATCGACGTGCTGCGCCATAATTTCCGCGATGCAGGCCGACGCGCGATGATCTTCGCCGGCGACGGCTTCGAAGGCATCAAGGCGCTGCTGCCGCCGCCGCCGCGACGCGCACTCGTGCTGATCGACCCGTCCTACGAGGACAAGAAGGATTACGCGCGCACGGTGGCTTGCGTGACGGAGTGTCTGAAGCGTTTCGCGACGGGCTGCTATGCAGTCTGGTACCCGCAGGTGACCCGGACGGAATCGCAGCGTTTTCCCGAGCAGTTGAAGCGCCTGCAACCGAACAACTGGCTGCACCTGACACTGACGGTGTCGAATCCGCCGACTGACGGGCTAGGTCTCTACGGCAGCGGGATGTTCATTCTGAATCCGCCGTATACGCTCGCCCAGAGCATGAACGAGGCACTGCCCTACCTGGTCGAGATGCTCGGACAGGATAGCGGCGCCCGCTGCCAGATCGAGCACCGCGGAAACTGATCGGGTGACTGGCCGTTACGGCTGAGGTCTCGGCGCGAGCCTCGGCTGGTTGACCGGCTGCCCACCCCATGCGGGGACATTGATATACGGCGCGACGAACAGCGGAACCGACGTGTTCGGCGCCTGCCCGGCCGGAGCGCGCATCCCTGCCGGCTCGACGATCGGCTCGGAAGACAACGGGGCCGTCTGCAGCACCAACCCGCCCTTGCCGTCCTGGATACCGCGTTGCGTATCGAGAATCAGCGGCTTGGACGACGTCGCAGCAACAGCCGCGAGTCCGTGGACCAGCACCGCCGCGCCCACAACGAGACGCGCGCGGGCACTTCGACGCACATCGAGACGCAAACGCATGATCGTGTCCTTCAGGATGAAAAGCAGGTGCATACCATAGCGCTGCACTGACGATTGCGCCAGATCCGACGCACAAAAAAACAAAGCCCCGTCAAATACGGGGCTTGCTTATCGTTCGGTGCCACGTGGCACCTGACGGTGACTTCGATTACAGCGAGTAGCCGTTGGTTTCGAGCGAGCGGATGCGGCTCTCGAGCTGGACGATGTCCGACGACGTGGCAAGGTAGGCCTCACGGCGTTCACGTTCTGCGGATTCGAACCAGTTGCTCAGCTTTTCGACGATGTAGGCGATCATGACATTCTCCAAGGAAGGGGGACCCCTGGTGAATCGGTGTTCAGGGATTTCCCGTATAGGGTTATCCCTAATTATAGCGATGCCGCACCAAGATGCTAGTGAAATACTTGCATGGGAACCATTCCAAATCGGAATGGCTGACCGACGCCACTTCATAACCCATTGATTTTTATCAAAATCGAGTCAATGCCTGATTGGGACGTCGAGCGAACGCACTAATTTGGTTCACCGACAGGGTCGGACAGACGCGCCAAAATCGGGCATTCGGGCCGCCCGTCACCATGACAGTGCGCAGCAAGATCGGCCAGTGTGTCGCGCATGTCGCTCAGCTCGGCGATGCGCTTGTCGAGTTCGGCCACGTGCTCGAGGGCGATTGACTTCACTTCGGCGCTCGCGCGGGAACGGTCTTGCCAGAGCATCAGCAGCTTGCGGATGTCCTCGACGAGAAAGCCAAGGCGTCGCGCCTGACGGATGAAGCGCAGGATATGGATCTCGTCTGCGCCGTAGATCCGGTAACCGGCGTCGGTACGCTTGCTTGGCGCCAGCAGGCCCACCTGTTCGTAGTACCGGATCATCTTTGCGCTGACTCCGGATTCGCGCGACGCGTCGCCGATATTCATTTCCGCTCTCTCCATCAAGCCCTGGTTTCAAACATGAACGTCGACGTGTGCAATCGCCGACGACACGTCGATCGTATCAAATCGCGTGGTTTCGTTCCGGGATAAGGATCGACTGCAGGATGGCGGCTGATTGATCTGGTGTGCGTGCCGTTGGGATGTGATGAATGAAGCGCTCTTCTCTCACCACACATGCATTTCCGCCGCCCAAATGCAAAAACCCCCGCCTTTCGGGCGGGGGTTCTTGGCTTAGGGAGCCTGACGATTACCTACTTTCACACGGGAATCCGCACTATCATCGGCGTAGAGTCGTTTCACGGTCCTGTTCGGGATGGGAAGGGGTGGGACCGACTCGCTATGGTCATCAGGCAAA